>JAILXX010000001.1:0-100000 GCA_045430295.1 Cellvibrionaceae bacterium
TGGCATACTAAAAGCGTCAGAGCGCTGGACGCACCCGGTTCAAAATTGGAACCTCACATTATCGCAATTGGCAATTCACTTTGAGGGCAGACTGGACGGGCATATAGCGCTGTGAATTTTAGCTGACACAGAGTTTTGAACACCCTCTCCCAGTCTGCCCCTATACCATTACAAAATCCGATATTGTCCAATATCGTCCTAGAGCCCGCATTATGCGGGCTTTTTGTTTTATACCTTGTCCAATACCATCCAATATAAACCCTTTTAGGGTGACTTTTTTCAAAATACATGTAGAACAACCAACCCAGAAATAAGGTAATTACTGAAAAAAATTCAGCTTTCCTAGTCTGCACCTATACCATTACAACAAAAGCCTCGCCATTCGGCGGGGCTTTTTTATTTCTCTACATTTGTTTAACCCCACCTAACTCTTTTGTAATAGCCCAACACCTGGCGGCACCCCTCATAAAGCAAAACCCCAACCAATTCATTGGCTGGGGTTTTGAGGTCTCAACAAGAAGCACAATCAAAGTGCTGTTGAGTACTTTCAGTAATTAACTTACTAGTCACAGGTTCCTAACTGATAATAATTAGGTCCTGTTTCAATAATGGTTACTGTATTGAACGTATTCCATAAGCCCAAGTCATCATCACTACCGACCGCACAAGCGTTGTAACCACACTTATAGGCGCGGCCTTCCTGCTCATGAGTATAAGTAGAAGCGGTATAGGGTATGCATTGCACCTGCTCTAGCACCTTCACCGTACGAGTAGCCGGAGACGCGGGGTTACCAGCAACATCAGATACAGTGTAAGTCAAAGTATAGGTACTCGGAGACGCTGTATTAACACTGCCGGTTACCTGAATACGATGATCGATATCACCATCAGTCTCATCATAGGCGTCAGCTCCTGGGTCAGTGAACGTGCTGTTCTGAGCAACCTCCATATAGCTATCGCCGCGAAGCGTTAGCGTAGGTGCCGTAGTATCTTCGCTATACACCACCACAACGGTACGGGTTACCGCATTGGCAGGATTCCCTGCAGCATCCGACACATTATAGGTAAGCTGATAGTTACCCTCACTTGAAGTATCAACAGAACCTGTAATTGCCACTTGGTTAGAAATATCGCCATCAACATTATCAATAGCAGTAGCCCCTAGCTCTTCGTAACTACCATTTAAGTTAACCGTTACCTGAGCCGATCCATTCAAGGTTAATACTGGTGCTTCAATATCAATCACAGGGCCGCAGTCTCCAACTTCGAAGTAACCTTCCACTGTTTCTGCTAGCGTAATTGAGGCGGCACCAGAGGAACCCATGGCATCACCAGAGCCAATGGCACTATAGGAAGTGGTACCACCCCAGCACCAAGTGCCCCAACAGGTTTGACCTGTCACTTCACTGGTCGCTCGACCGGCTGTTACGTGGGATGAAGCCGATGCTGTGTGCTCTACACACTGGAATGGCGCTTCCACTGTTACAGTACGAGTACGCTCAAGCGCAGGATTGCCATCACTGTCAGTGACGTTATAAGTAATGACGTATGTTCCAGCTTTGGTGGTATCAACAACATCACCACCTACAACAATTAAATCAGTGAGATTGCCGTCCTGCTCATCCTGCGCAGTTGCCCCGGGATCACTCCAGTCATCATTCAAATCAAGCGTTACGTCGGCAGAACCAGTCAAAGTAATGCTAGGCAAATCGGTTCCCGAACCTTCTTCAGTCGCCTCGAAAATCACGAAGTTAAGTGTCAAACCTTCCTGCCATTTCTCAGTAGAATCTGAAGAGTCAGCCTGGAAGTGCATCTTAGTTTGGGTTGCACCCTGAGTTGCACCTTCAATCTCTAACTTAACTACGTTGTAGTTCATGCCCTTCATCACCGAAGTCACGTTAGGGTAGTTATCGTACGGGCGGTCGGTTAATGGCAAACCTGGCTCAGGAGCTGAAACACCTTCATACAAATTGAAATACAACTTCTCTGGACCGTTTCCGCTTTGAACCCAGGTGTAGTCTTGACCAGAGCCATGAGTTAGGGATGCTGAACCACACTCTGGCATAGTTGACGATGGGCGCCATACCGCATCACCATCAAGCACTCCAAGGGTGACAGAAACCGGTTGCGATGCCTCGATAGCCCCATGATCAATAAACAGATCTGGCGTTACCGGGCCAGCGATGGGACTGTGGGTTTTCGACGGGTTAGTGGCAAAGTCGTTATCCCACACCCAAGACAATCCATCGTAAATACTCACTGTCTTCGATGGACCAGATGGCAAGGAATAAACAACAACCAAAGAGTAAGAAGCTCCACTGTGACAATCATTAGCTTTCTGGCCATTGCCATTAGGAGCCGCAGGTGGGTGGAACCATAAGCCATCGTTGCCATTGTCAGCATTACCCGCAAAATCGATACGCTCTAGGCGAGTCACTTCAATTTCGTTGATGTCCGCAGAAACAAGAGACGTGACATCCAAGCGATTTTGGTAATAACCAAATAAGCTGTCTTTTAAGGTTCCTTCCGAGCCGTGCACATTCCACCAAGAAACTTGGGCTTCACTATCTCCACCAACAGATGCAGGGGTTAAGTTTGTGTAGCTCACACCGTCAATTTTGATATCAATTTGGTTATTAGCCGCATCCTCTTTCGAATCTAGCGAGGCTGTACCCCCATGCTCCGTATCAGGTGTGTCATCCTTGCGAGTAGAGTCGCCAGGCACGTTGTAATATATAGAACCAGCGTAGTAAAAATACGCTTTTTCAATAACAGCAGCTTGTGGTAGAGCCAATTGCTGCGGGCCTTTTAACTCCAATACATTTGGGTTGTAATCACCATTGATATCTTTATCCAAGTTAGTACCAATGATTTTGATCCCATAATTTTTACCACTGAAAGAACGGAAAGCCTGAAGTCTATTTTCAGGGTTTAGGTCCGTGTAACGTGTTGGGTTTGGATTAGGGTTTGACGCAGGCCACTGATCTTCAAATTCCAAAGCCTGTGTTGCCACTGAAGCGCACAGTAGAGCTCCAGCGGTAAGTGACGAGAAAGTATTATTCATTATTAACCTCAGTCCATTTCATTACGACCAAAGAATTAGGCCGCGTTCCAGAGAAAACAGCAGGAAAGCTCTTTATTGATTACAGAGTTCACACCCCTCCATAATCACCCTCCAGCTATGAGGAATTTTACGCGCCCCGTACAATTGGCAATTACAAACAAAACTGTATTTTGGCAATAAGATATCTAAATAGCCCATTTAACCTAAATCCGAGCCCAGCCTTATTTCATAATCAGCAGACATAAAAAAAGCCCACGCTTCTGTGGGCTTTAAATGCATTTTCTCTAGGAATTGAGCTTTTAAAAGAGTTACCAACTAACGAAACACACAATGCTTTGCATAGTCTTTTGCTTCATTCACAGTCCAATCACCTTTGGATTTTTCTTCTAGATTATTGCACCAACGCTCACTGCCCACTTCTGGCGAGCAAGCAAATAAAGGAAAGGTAAAAAGAATAAGAAATAGTTTTTTCACGGAGCTGTTACTTCCCAAAAATATTGGTGCAGTTACGGCCGCTTTCTTTTGATTTATAAAGCGCCTGGTCAGATTGTTCCAACCATTCCGTATGAGCATCCAAGCTGTCGCTTAACTGAGAGATGCCCAAGCTGATGGTAAAACGAATCTTATGCTCGTCATGCTCAACCACCAAACTTTCAACATGCTTGCGCAAACGCTCGCAGAAATTCATGGCCCCATCAGCATCGGTACCGGGTAGGATCACACCAAATTCTTCACCACCGTAACGGCCTGCAACATCCACATCCCGCAAATTTTCACGAAGTGCTTGAGCCACTTGACGAATTACTTCATCACCCGCTTGGTGACCATAAGTATCGTTCACTTTTTTAAAGTGGTCGATATCAAACATCACCAAAGAGGAAGGCTGGTTGTAACGCTTAAAGCGTTTGAAATCTTTTTCTAATGCTTCTTCCCAGAAACCCCGGTTATTCAACTGAGTGAGTCGATCCGTGCGGCTTAAATGGGCCAACTCTTCGTTGGCCGCTTGCAACTGTTTACGGTTAGAGGCGATATCCGTCACATCGTAAATGATGATACACACCTGATTGACTTCACCCGTGGCAGAAATCAGCGGAATCATAGAGATGTTCTGATACATGTATTCTTCAGTACCAGTGATGGGGCGGTAATTTTTAAACCTAAACAAGTGATCTCGCTGCTCCCAAACGCTAAAAGCACTGTTTTTCAGCAAGAAAACACTCTCTACCTTATGCTTAAACCACTGACGAGGAATATTTGGAAAAGTCTCCAGCAAGTTTTTACCTTTTGCTGAATGAGCATCCAACACACTGTGGTTTTCCATAAAACTATTCCACAGCTGGATTTCATACTCGCGATTAATTACCACCAATCCAACATCAATGGATTGGATAATATCCATTATCCAGTGGAATTCTTGAAAATCATTTACGCCGTTCGTCATAGATCCATAACTTCCCACATACGCATTCTTAAAGCAGGGAGTGAGTCTTCTGTAAACAGCAGCAACAAGTCGCAATGGATATCGTGATTTTGTACCGCAGCGTCCAACTCAATGGTGAGTAGTTTTTCCCAACGCTTATTATCTTGTAACAACTCCGAAATACTACAATGCCGACCCAATACAACTGGGTGACCCTGGCTGAACTTCACATCCATCTGATCTGCCAAACCTTTCAACGCTGCACCTAACAGCACATTGGCAATATCCATGAGGAGTTCGAGTTCTACGGAATCATCGATCTCGCCTTCGTACTTCATCAGTTTGGCAATATCTTGGATACTGGCGTCATTGAAGATCAATAGCGCCTCACCGGAAATGCCGGCACCAATAAAGCCCTGGCACAGGGCCGAAATGGCTTGCTCTTGCTCTGCAAATTGCAAAGCCATCTGTAATTCGTTGAATTCCAATTCCCGCACTTTGGGGATAGGCATTTCAATAAAGCAATGAAGCAGTTGCGATAACAAATTCGCCGCCTGCCCCATAGCCACGTTGCTCACCTCTTGGCAGGCATCGTAAAAAGTAACTTTTTTATCTTCGGGAATCTCTGGCGCCGCTGCAGGTGCGGCCACTGGAGCAGCGCCTCCTGAACTTTCTTCTACGGGTACTGGCGCTCCGCTGGAATACAGACCATAAGTTTGCAGCAACCCTTCTAGCGCTTCTTTATTGGTGGGCTTTTTAATGAAATCTAACGCACCAAACTGCATAACTCGCTCGCGGGCTTCTGGCTGAATATCCCCAGACACCACGATGGAAACCACGGGAAGCTCTTCCTTTTGAATAACTTCCAGGGTTTCATAGCCATCCATCACCGGCATGTTTAAGTCGATAAACATGATCTCACCCTTGCCTTCACGAATCGCATCTAGCGCTTCTTGGCCGTGGGCAGCAAAGGTTACTTCTACATCCCAGTTTTCCGGCAGTGCCCTAGCCATTTGCTTACGCGCTAGGCTGGAGTCATCGCAAATTATTACCGGAGTTGTCATATCACACTCTGTATAAAAAACGAATTCTAGTGGGCGGCCATAGTCAGTCACAGTACCGCATTTATGAATCAATGGCTGTTATTATTGATTTATGCAGTTTCCAGCCATTAGTTATAGATAAAATTAGCAGTAGATTGTGCAGTCGCGCAAGCATCCGCCGATATTTCTTTTCACCCCTAGGGCCTGTTAACACTAATTGAACCACTTCTGTTGAGCCTGAAAAGTGCTATACAAGGCACGAGAAGAAAAGTTTGTTCAGCATATCCCTATGCTTCACCCCTTCGGGGCTAAAGCGCAAAAACGCTCCCGGCGTTTTAGTGGTCATTCCAAATGAACGAAAGCTGACCCCGCGAGCAAAGCGAGTGCTTTGGGTCCGAGTAACGCCGTATAGCGCTTTTCAGGCGCAACCCGAAGGGCTGGGTCTATTTTTTGCCCCAGCTGCGTTATTCAGCCGCTCATGTAGCTCGCTACACTACGCGTCTTCAACCTTACTAGGACAAAAAATAGCTCCCAGCAGAAGTGATTCAATTAGTGTTAACAGGCCCTTGTTCCGTCTACAATAGCAGCTGCTTTTTTCGTCCACTTTTTAACCATATTTAACGACTCTCATGGGACAATTCCGCCAATCATTCCTCAACGCTATTAGGTCCTTCTCCACCATTTGCACTCTAGGCCTGATAGCGACATCTTTCTCGAGTTCAGCCTCTGACCTATACAGCCAAACCAGCAAAGCAGGCGCTGTTGCCACGGTACACCCTATTGCATCGTCTGAGGCCATGAGAGTCTTACAAAGTGGCGGCAATGCGGTTGATGCCGCAATTACCGCAGCCCTCACCCTGGGTGTAGTGGATAGCCACAATTCTGGTATTGGCGGTGGTTGTTTTGTACTCATTCGCTGGGCAGACGGCTCCATTGAAGCTATCGATGGCCGTGAAATGGCACCAGCCAAGGCACATCGAGATATGTATATTCGAAATGGCAAGGCTGATAGCAACCTAAGCCGTACTGGCTCTTTGGCCATTGGCATTCCCGGCTCCCTCGCTGCTTTCGATTATCTAGCCACCAAAGGTGGAGAAAAAACGCTACCATCAGCCTTACAGTCAGCGGCCAGCATCGCCGAAAACGGTTTTCCTATCGACGGCATTTACGCCAAACGGATAAAAAGAAAGCAGCAGGATATCCAGCGCTTTCCTGCCACCGCTAACATACTCCTCTCACCGAAAGGTAACCCTTGGCCCACAGGGCACACACTAAAACAGCAAGACCTAGCCAACACCTACCGAGCCATCGCAAAACATGGCATTAGCTACTTTTACGGGGGTGAATTTGCCAAGCAAACCCAACAATGGATGCAGAAAAATAACGGCATCATTACCCGAGACGATTTTGCGAATTACCAGCTAAAAATTCGAGAGCCGGTTAAAACGAACTACAGGGGCTACTCCCTCTACGGATTCCCACCCCCAAGTTCCGGCGGTGTTCACGTTGCGCAAATCCTGAATATGCTTGAAGGCTTTAACTTAAAGGACTTACCCGAAGCCAGCCGCCTCCATGTAATTGGCGAAGCCATGAAGCTGGCCTTTGCAGATCGTGCTCACTGGCTGGGAGATTCAGATTTTGTGAAGGTTCCAAAAGGGCTCACCAATAAGTCTTACGCCCAAGCCCTGGCGAAGAGGATTCAACTCAATAAGGCCATGGCTGTATCAAGCCACAGTACCCCTCCACTGGCGGACACCGATTTATTTGGCAAACACACCACCCACCTCACCACGGCAGACGCCCAGGGTAACTGGGTGGCCATCACCTCAACCCTGAATACCAGTTTTGGCTCGAAGGTGATTATTCCCAATTCTGGCGTACTCATGAACAACCAGATGGATGACTTTTCCGCACAGCCGGGGGTGCCCAACGCCTATGGTCTCGTCGGTAATGAAGCCAATAGTATTCAACCCGGAAAGCGCCCTCTTTCCAGCATGAGCCCAACCTTGATCTTAAAAGATAACCAACCCGTGCTGACCCTCGGAGCCGCAGGCGGCCCCACCATCATCACTCAAGTGGTACAAGGGGTCGTGAATCATTTGGACTTAGGTTTACCCCTAGAACACGCCATTGCCGCACCGCGCATCCACCACCAATGGAAGCCTGACCAACTCTATGTGGAAAACTCAGATTCTCAGTTTTCCATTGCCCAACCGCATAGAGAAAAGCTTCAAGCACTGGGGCATAAGTTAAAGCCGTTTTCTGGCTATGGCTCCACCCAAGCCATTAGCTTGAATGCAAAAGGCAAATTTACGGCGGTGTCTGAGCCTCGGTTATCGATCCGGAATCAGTAACGCCGCCAAATACAGTGCCGTCCAGCCTGAAAATAGAGCGCCGTCTGGCTTGCAAAGTCCACTATCTCTGACCAAGCTCACTGTTATCCGTGCAGCGGTGTTGATACACCCATCCATAAAGCAATTACAAAAAACAATAAAAAGAGCTTCTTATGCCATTACTCACCCTGGCCGGCGGCCTATTTGCCCTTCAACCCTACCTGGGCCATACCCAAGGGGATCTCAACTGGCATATTGCAGGCAATGGGGTCAATGTCCTCTCCGAGCTCGATTACACCGACGTAAGCGGAACCACTGTTGGATTAAAAGGACAATGGTCACACCCGTTTCTCGCGGCAGACCACTGGCGAATATTGGTGAGAGCAGACCTTAATAGTACCTCCATCAGCAACGGTAATTATCAAGACTCAGACTTTACCGGCAATAACCGAACCGCGGAGTTTTCCCGCTCTGTGGGCGATGTAACCGGCACAGACCTCGACCAATTTCAATTAGGCTTTGGCCTTCGCTATCAAATCACTCCCAACCAAGCCCTATTAGGCTGGGGTGGTGCCATTCATAACCGACAGGACATTAATTTCCGCAATGGTGTTCAAGTGGTCTCAAACCCGCCCATCAATGTTTCTCTAGGCCCAATCAATGGATTAGACAGTGAGTACCGAGCCAGCTGGAGTGGTGGCTGGGGAGCCGGGGGCTGGCAACTGACTTTAGATCGCTGGCAACTGGATCTGGAGCTATTAAGACTCTGGGGAACCTATCGCGGTACCGGCCGCTGGAATTTGCGCACTGATTTTGCTCAGCCGGTGAGTTTTCTACACCAAGCGGATATGACAGGCTGGCAGTTTCAAGCCTCTCTTACCTGGCATTATTCGGAGCAACTCTCTTTCAATCTCACTTATGAAGACTCCGCTCTGGAAACGGACCCTGGCGTGGACTACACCTATTTCTCTTCAGGGAGCACTTTTGAAGCTCTATTCAACCAGGCCAGCTGGGACAGTCAGCAGTGGCGCTGTGGGCTCACCTTCCAGTGGTAGGCTATCAATTTAAATCAAAACAGACAAAACAAAACAAAATCAGATAGTTAGGAACTTTTTCTCTTGAAACACTCTAAAATGACTCGTACCCGCTATACTGGTATCATGCTCAGTCTTTAACCAAGATCCACCAAGAGAATAATAATTAAGATGTCCGCCAGCCAAACCTTCTACCAACTGCCTCTAGAGCAGATTAAACGGCAGGCGCAAAAACCTTGGGTTATCAAGGGCATCACGATTTTTCTCGCCCTTCTCCTCGCCTGGCAAATGGGTGCGCTGGTTTGGAAATTTGTCAAAGGGGCAGAAACACCTCCACCCCCCTCTAACGTGACCGCAGCAGCACCAAAAGCGAATCAACAATCCGCTCTAAAATTTCTGATTTCCCACCCCCTAATGAATGCAGCCTCAGAAAAAGGCGCATCGCCAGAAATCACTTCCGCACCAAAAACCTCACTCAACCTCAAGTTGGTTGGATTACTTTATTCTGCCGATAAGAAACAGGCCCGCGCCATTATTGAAAACAAGCGCGACGGCGGAAAGAGCTATGGCATCGGTGCAAAGATTGGTGGTCTTGCGGAAGTCCATGCGATCCACCCCGACAAGGTTATTTTGAAGCGCAGTGGCCGCTTTGAAACTCTCCCTCTGGAAGTGAAAACCACCGAAATAAAAGTTACCCGCGTAGAGTCTGGTATTAACGGCGTCGATAGCCAGGTACAGGTTTCTCGCAGCACCACCCGCTATTTACGCAGTGCCACCCGAAGCCCACAAGACTTCATGAGGCAGTTCACCATTACCCCTGCCCACTACAGTGGCCACCTACTGGGCTACAAGTTAAAAGCACTGCGTAAACCTCAGCTAATGAAAGAATTGGGGTTGAAACCAGATGACGTGATCGCGGCCATAAATGGCACTACACTTACCGACCCGAAAAAAATGATGGAAATGTATGAAGAGCTGAAGCACTCCAATGAGCTTCAGCTGTCGATTATCAACAATGGCCAGCGACGAGAGCTGAATATCAGCCTTAACTAGCAGCCTTTGTAGAACAAAGGCTAGATTAAAGAAGAACAACACGGAAAAGACGACAAGATTTATGCGTATTTTGCCACACCTCCTACTTTCAGCCGTACTCAGCGCTGCCGTGATTGCTCCAGCCATTCACGTACCACACGCCAGTGCCGAAGATACCATTACCCTGAATTTTCAGGATGCCGACATCAAAGCGGTTATCAACACCGTTGCTGACCTCACCGGAAAGACCTTCATCATCGACCCTCGAGTGAAGGGCAAGGTGAATGTGATCTCCAAGCAGCCGCTGTCTCGAAAAGATGTATACGGCGCTTTTCTGTCTATTTTAGAAGTACATGGCTTTATCACCGTAAAAGTGGGCCAGGCTATTAAGATCATTCCTTCTGCCAACAGCAAAAGCAGTCCTCAGCCCGTATTATCCGACCTCAACCGAGATGGCGACGAACTGGTTACTCATGTACTTGCCCTGCAATATGTAAGCGCACAAGAGCTGGTGCCTATCCTACGACCTATCCTGGATAAAAGCGGCCACCTGGCAGCCTACACCGCCAGTAACAGTCTGATCATCGCCGACTACGCCAGTAATATTCACCGCTTATTAGAAATCGTAAAGCGCGTCGATAAAAACACTGAGCAGGAAATTGAAATTATCCCCCTTCAGCACGCTCTGGGTTCCGAAGTGGTTCGCTTAGTCGAACGCTTGATACCAAACAACCCGAAAGATCCTGCAGGTAAACTTTCTATTGGCGTGGACGAGCGCAGTAACAGCGTTTTAATCAGTGGCAGTAAGGGCAAGCGCTTAGAGCTTCGCGCACTGATTTCTCACCTAGACACCCCAGTAGAAAGCGGCGGCAATACCCAGGTGGTTTACTTACGCTATGCCAACGCCGAAAACGTGGCCAAGATTCTGGAAGGTGTGAGCAACTCCATGGCCACCGGCCCCAAGAAAGGCGCCAACCCACAAAAAGATATTCATATCCAAGCAGATAAAGAATCCAACGCTTTGGTGATTACAGCACCTCAAGCGAAATTCAAATCCCTGCGCAGCGTGATCCAAAAATTAGATGCGCCGCGTGCACAAGTGCATATTGAAGCCATTATTGCAGAAGTACGTTTTGATGATTCTCTGGAGCTGGGTGTTGAATGGTTCGCTCGAGACTCCTCCCGCTCTATCGACGGCCTAGACCTGCCAATTGCAGGCACCAACTTTAATCAAGGTATCGTCGGCACGCTAGGCGGCACAGCGGAAGGTGCATTGAATGCTATTGGTTCTGGGCTTAACGTTGCAGTGGGCCGCGTAAACGATCTCACAAGCTTCGGCGCCTTGCTAAAAGCCATGGCCAGCGATGACCTGGTAAACGTATTGTCCACTCCTTCTCTTACCACTCTAGATAACCAGGAAGCAGAAATTTCTGTGGGTGAAAACGTACCTTTCGTATCCGGTGAGTTCACGACCGGCACCAGTGGCGCCAGCAACCCATTCCGCACTATCGAGCGAAAAGACGTGGGGATCAGCCTAAAAGTGAAGCCTCAGATTAACGAAGGTGACGCGATCACCTTATCGATCGAGCAAGACACTTCCAGCGTAAGCTCCAAAAACGTATCTGGTGCTTCGGACTTAATCACCAACAAGCGAACCATTAAAACCAATGTATTAGTCGGCAATGGCGAAATGATTGTACTGGGTGGCCTCGTGACTGATGACTTCACCACCTCTAAATCTAAAGTACCCCTTCTAGGCAGTATTCCTCTACTAGGCCGCTTGTTCAGCTATGAAAAAACCGTGAAGTTTAAACGCAACCTCATGGTATTTCTGCGTCCTGTAATTATTCGCGACCCAAGCCATGGTCGCCAAATCAGCCAGTCAAAATATACCCTGCTTCAGCAGCAGCAAGAGCGTGTTATGAAGAAGAAGCAGTTGGACATTTTACCTAAGCTGGGTGATTTTCCAGAACCAATCAAAGTGGAAACTGAAGAACCCGAGGCCGAAGAAGACACCTGGGCAACGGAAGACGACATCTAAGGCGAGTCAGTAGAGAAGCAATATGGAACAAGCCATCCCCTACGCTTTTGCTCGCCGTTACGGAGTTGCCGTCACCAGCGAAGAGCCCCTAACCATCGCCTGCCACCCAGAAACCACTCCTGAAGGTTTACTGGAGCTACAGCGCCTGCTGGGCAGTGAACTGCAATTCGAGCAACACAGTACCGAAGACTTCCAGCAAATTCTGGCCAAGCAATACGAGCAACGCTCAGACCAAGCCGCCCAGATGATGGAGGATATGGATGAGTCCAACCTGGCCAACCTGGCAGAGGCCCTCAACGAGCCAGAAGACCTGCTAGAAAGCCAAGACGACGCGCCTATTATTCGTTTGATTAACGCACTGCTCACCGAGGCCATCAAAGAAGGCGCCTCGGATGTGCACATTGAACCCTTTGAAACACGTTTGTCGGTTCGCTTTCGCGTAGACGGCACCCTGCGAGAAATTCTCCAGCCACCAGCCCAAGTGGCGCCACTACTGGCTTCTCGTATCAAGGTAATGGCCAAGCTGGATATTGCCGAAAAGCGCCTGCCTCAAGACGGCCGTATCTCACTGAAAATTGCCAACCGCCCAGTGGATGTCCGGGTATCGACCCTGCCCTCTGGTCATGGCGAGCGAGTGGTACTGCGTCTACTAGACAAAAAAGCCGGTAACTTGAACCTTAGCGATATGGGTATGCCCGATAAGGTACAAGAACTACTAAACGAGCTGATTCACAAACCTCACGGTATTATTTTGGTTACTGGCCCTACGGGTTCTGGTAAGTCCACCTCTCTGTACGCAGCACTGAACCAACTGAAAAGCCCTAACCGCAATATCCTCACCGTAGAAGACCCGGTGGAATACGATCTGGACGGCATCGGCCAAACTCAGGTGAACGCCAAAATCGATATGAGCTTCGCCCGCGGCCTTAGGGCTATCCTGCGTCAGGACCCGGACGTGGTAATGGTGGGTGAAATTCGTGACTTAGAAACCGCACAAATTTCTGTCCAAGCCAGTTTGACGGGTCACTTGGTGCTTTCCACCCTACACACCAACAGTGCCATTGGCGCCATTACACGCTTACGCGATATGGGTGTAGAGAGCTTCCTACTGTCGTCCAGTTTATTAGCGGTAATGGCTCAGCGCTTAGTGCGCGTGCTGTGTAGTGAATGTAAGCGCCCCTACACCGCCAGCCGTGAAGAGTGCGAACTTATGGGGCTGGACCCCAATAATCCTCCCACTATTTATGAAGACGTGGGTTGTGAGCACTGCCAGAGTCAAGGTTATGTAGGCCGCCGAGGTATCTACGAAGTGATCGCCGTGGATGAAACCCTGCGCAATATGATTCACGACAACTACGCCGAGCACCAACTGCAGCAGCATGCCTACGTGAACTACCCCAGCTTGCGTCAAGATGGCTGGAACCAGGTACTGGAAGGCCGCACCACCGTTCAGGAAGTCATTCGCGTAACCCGCGAAAGCTAAAGCCTTAAGATGGCTCAATGGAAAGGTTAATCCCCAATGCCTGCATTTGAATACAAAGCTCTCAATACCGCCGGAAATCAGCAAAAAGGCTTAATGGAAGGCGATTCCGAGCGCCAGATTCGCCAAAAGCTGCGAGACCAAGGGCTGCTCCCGACCGAGGTAGTGGCTGTTTCTGAGTCCGGTAACTCTGGTGCAAAACCCTCTCTCGCAGGCATCTTTCAAGACCTACTGAAAGGCAGTCAAAAATTAAAAACCAGTGCACTGGCACTTATCACCCGGCAGTTGTCGACACTGCTTTCGGCAGGCACGCCTCTTGAAGCCGCCCTGCAATCGGTGGCTCGCCAGGGCAAGCAAAAATTACAAAGCCGCATTCTGTTAGCGGTTCGCTCCAAAGTGCTGGAAGGCCACAGTTTAGCGGCAGGCTTGGGGGAATTTCCCAATACCTTCTCTCAACTTTATCGGGCTACTGTGGCTGCGGGAGAGCAAGCCGGTAAGCTAGACCAAGTTTTAATTCGCTTGGCCGACTACTTAGAAGCTCGCCAAGCTATTCAACAAAAAACAGGCCTAGCGCTGATTTATCCGCTAGTACTTAGCTTTGTAGCCATCGGTGTACTGGCTGCCCTACTCACCTTTGTGGTACCGAAAGTAGTTCAAGTTTTTGAAAGTACCGGCCAAGAGCTCCCCGGGCTTACTATCGCCATGATCGCCGCCAGTGATTTTCTCCAAGACTACGGTTTACTGGTGTTAATCCTGCTAATCGCCGCAGGTATTGGCTTTAAATGGCTACTCACAAAACCTCAGTGGCTGCAGCGCTGGCATCGCCTGCAACTCAACATTCCTGTAGTAAAAGGCTTGGTTCAGGGCATGGAAACTGCCCGCTTCACCCGCACTATGAGCATTTTGTTAGGCAGCGGTGTAGCCGCATTAGAAGCGCTGAAAATTGCTCAACAGGTGGTGAACAACACCATTATGTCCAAAGCTATCGACAGCACCAGTCAGCGGGTTCGTGAAGGTAGCGGCATTGGCCAGGCATTGGCAGAAACCGAACTCTTTCCGCCCATGACGTTAGAGCTGATTAACAATGGCGAATCCAGTGGCCGCCTTCCAGAAATGATGGAGCGAGCAGCCATGAGTCAAGAACAAGAATTGGAAACCACAACAGCGACCGCCCTGGGCTTATTCGAACCATTGATCATTCTAGTAATGGGTGGCATGGTCATGCTCATCGTTTTAGCGATCCTAATGCCGATTTTCGAAATGAATCAATTGGCCGGTTAATGCTCTAACCCCTTTAAGCAATAAACCAGCAACTAATAACGACAAATTTTAAAAATAAAATACTTGTTAGAAAAATATTAGAGAGGACAACAATGAAACATACAAACAAGGGCTTCTCCTTGATCGAGCTGATGGTGGTTATCGTCATCCTCGGCGTACTGGCCTCGTTCATCGCCCCTAAAGTGATGGACAATCCAGAAAAAGCACGCCTGGTAAAAGCCAAAAGTGATATCCGTGCAATTGAAGGCGCCCTCAACTTGTACAAGCTGGACAAGTTTAACTACCCCACCAGTGACGAAGGCCTACAAGCACTACTTCCCAAATACATGGATCGCGCCCCCAAAGACCCATGGGGCAATCCCTACTTGTACCTGAGTCCAGGCCTACATGGCGATATTGATATTTACACCTTAGGTGCCGACAAGCAGCAAGGTGGCGAAGGCCAAAACAAAGATATCGGCAACTGGAACCTTGAAGAGTAATTCTCACCACTCTCTCAACACTTCACTGAAACCCGCCCAACAGGCGGGTTTCAGTCTTATAGAAGTACTCGTCGTTGTACTGATCATCAGTGTAATGGTGAGCCTTGCCGCCTTATCATTCACACCCGGCGACTCGCAAACCAAAACCGAAGGCAAGCGCATTATCTCTGTTCTAGAATCTGTCCGTCAGCAATCCGTACTATTCAACAAAGATATCGGTATTTTGATCAGCACAAAACACTACGAAGTACTGGAATGGAAAGCCCTTCGCTGGGAGCCCATGGAAGGCGGCCAATTCAAACGCCACGACATCCCTCCCCATTTGCGGTTTTCTCTTTGGCGCGAAGATGGGGCCGATTCAGCACTTGAAGACCCCGCTTTTGCCGATGAAGATGAAGACGAAAACCCCAAACCGCATTTACTCTTTTTCGCCACAGGGGAAATCACACCTTTTCAGTGGCGAGTTGAAAAAGATCAGTTCAACGAAACCGACCCATGGGAAGTCACCGGTACCATTCTTGGCCAATTCGAATTAAAAGAAGTGGAAGAATTTTAAATGATTCGCCATAAACACAATCTGAAAAAACATCAGAATGGTTTCACTTTAATCGAAGTTATGGCTGCACTGGCAGTCGTTGCTATCGGTATGGCCGCCTCTCTACACGCAAGTTCTCAAGCAGGCTTTGCTGGTAGCCACCTAAAGCAAAAAACCATAGCGCACTGGGTAGCTACCAATCACGCCACCGAAATGCAAATACAAAAAGCTTGGCCATCTCCTGGTGAAAAAACCGGAAAAACTACCATGGGAGATATGGAGTGGGGCTGGGAGCAAAAAGTTAGCAAGACCGATGTCAGCTCACTGCGCCGTGTTGACATTCGCGTGTTCGCCCCCGACGACGAAATAGATGAAGGCAACGAAGTCACCCACATTGTCACTTTTTTAGGTAAGCCCTGATGCAGCACTTAAAAAATAAACAACACGGCTTTACCTTACTGGAATTAATGATTGCTATCGCCGTTTTCGCCTTTATGAGCGCCGCAGCTTACAGTGGATTACATAACAGCATCAAAGCAGATGAAAACTTCCGCCGCGCAATGAAAGACGTTGAAGCCCTTCAAATGACCTTTGTGCTATTAGAAAAAGAAATTGCACAACGGGTAAACCGCCCCATCCGAGATGAGCTCGGCGGTATAGAAGAAGCATTAATTCTTGAAGGTGGCCGCCTACTTACTTTCACTCGAGGCGGCAACCTCTCTTCCCTACAAATGCATCGCGCGGAACTAACTCGCGTACAATTTGGCTTATTCAGTCAGCTCGAAGGAGATGTTCTCGGTCGTAATTTTTGGAAAAATCTCGATCGTGTTCAAGGTGATGAACCTATTCCTACCCCTCTTTTAAAGAATGTAAAAAAATTAGAGATTAAAATTCTCGACTCCCAAAACAACTGGAACGACAGCTGGCCAGCTGCTACAGCCTCTCCCAATACCTTACAGGCTAGAGCCGTTGAAATACTGTTAGAAATGGAGGGGTGGGGTGAAATCCGCAGACTTATCCAGCTTTAATAGGCCACTGCAAAGCCACCAACGAAAACAGCGTGGCGTAGCCTTGATTACAGCAGTGATGATTGTCGCTATAGCCAGCGTTATTGCTACCTCTCTGATGAGCCGGCAGAATTTCGATACCCTGCGCACATCTAATATTATTCACAGTGATCAAGCCCGCATCTACGCTCAAGGTGCTGAAAACTGGATTGGCACCGAGCTGAAAGATGATAGAAAGAAAAACAATTATGACCACTTGGGAGAAAATTGGGCCGCCCAGCTACCGCCTCTCCCCATAGAGGGGGGCTATATCTATGGCCGAATTGAAGACCTACAAGGCCGCATCAATCTCAATAACATCATCGACCCTGAACAACAAAAACGCCTTGAGCGCCTTTGCATTGAATTGGGTATCAGCACTAGATTTATCCCTGCCCTGCAAGACTGGATTGACACCGACCTCACCCAACGTCCAAATGGTGCGGAAGACCTCACCTACATGAGTATGAACCCGCCATACCGAGCTGCGAACACATCTATGGCCCACCCCAGTGAATTACTGCTGGTACAGCATATGAATACTGAGGACTACGAAAAACTTCTGCCCTATATCACCGCTTTGCCTGCAACAGCTGCCATTAATATCAATACCGCACCACCACGGGTAATTCAGTCTCTGGTACCAAATTTTACCTTTCCAGAGGCAGAACAAATCGCCGCGAATCGGGTAAACTCCCCTTATCAGGCAGTTAATGATTTGGCCCAGGAACCTCTAATGCAAGGCCGAACATTGAACCCTCAGCTGCTGACAACTCAGAGTGAATACTTTCTACTGACAACCGAAGTAGAGTTAGGTAGCGCTTACACGGTATCGCGAACACTAATACATCGCTCTAATACTGGAGTATTAACCACACTCCACCGCCTTCAAGGCCCCAGCCGTGAAATGATACTGAAAGCCGCATTGTAGCTACAGTTATAACAAGAAGAAACGAAACAGACATGGACACACCATGACAGACACCATCATCGTACAATTGCCAACCAATGAAGCATCTCCATGCCTCTGGACACGGGTGGATGACAACGGCATCACGGGTAGTGTGATTGCCCAATCGCTAGAATCACTTTTGGCAGATGCTCCCGAAGACTGCCAGTGGATTGCTATCGTACCCGGCGAATCCGTACGCACGACCCATGTCGCCCTACCGAAAAAGCGTCGCAGCCAAGCCCTTCAAGCACTGCCTTTTATGCTGGAAGACCAAATCGCCAGCGACATTCAACTGGAGCACTTTGCCGCCGGCTCCGATAACGACGCAGGCCTTACTCAAATTGCCATTTGCAGCAAAGAGCAAATCGAAAAATGGCGTGAACCTTTTGTTCAAGCTTCACTGGATCTTCGTGCACTGATACCGGATTACTTATTAGTGGACCCACTACAAGCTGAACCCGGTTTTCAAGCTGAAGAAGACTCAATGGCAGATGCCGCTCAAGCGCTCACAGAAAACGACGACGCTGACAGCGAAGGCACAGATGAAAAACTGAGCGAGCACCAACATTGGAATATTGTGTTCTGTGAAGAGCGCGCCATTGCCCGCAATAACGACGGCGCCGGTTTTTCTGCACCACTCAATCAATTCAACACGCTGCTAAATCTGTATGCTAAAGGCGAAGAAGCTGAGGCTACCGTTACCACAGAAGCCGATAAACAACCTCCTGAACTGCCTGAAAACTGGCAGATCAATGCCACTCATGCCGTAGTCAATTGGTTTCAAGATGTCGCCCCTAAAACTACCGCGCCTCAATTGAATTTACTGCAAGGGGCTTACCTACCACGGAAACCAAAGTCCGACATCCAGTGGCGTTCTTGGATTGCCGCAGCGGTGATCGCGGTAGTCTCTGTGATGGTGCACCTCATCAATACGAAATTAGAAAGCGATGTTTACGCCGGTGAGGCCAACCAGATTCGCCAAAACATGGGCATGCTAGTAAAAGATGCTTTACCTCATTTAAAGCGTGTGACAGATCCACAAGCCCAACTGGAAATTGCCTGGCGACAAGTGCGCAGCCAAAGTGGTGGTAGCAACAGCGATAATTTTTTGATGCTGCTGGATACACTCTCGCCCTTGATCAGAGAACAAAAACTTCAGGTTCAAGGCATTCGCTATCAAGATAAAAAACTCGCCATCACTCTGGAAGGAAAAAGCCTTCAGCAACTGGATGGTTTAAGAGAAAAAGTACAAGCAAAAGTTAAAAGTAAACAGCTGAACGCATCACTGGAAAATGCCACCACCGGCGCTGACCGCGCCCGTAGTGATCTTGTGATTGCCACTGTATCAGCAGGGAGATCTCGCTAATGGAAGCGCTATTAAACTTGAGAGATGCTCTGCTGGAAAAATGGCAAGCGTTACCCGAAAAAGATCAGCAGATATTAACCATTGGGGCAATCGTTCTGACACCTCTGCTTATTTACATGCTACTGATTGAACCTGTCCACAAAAGCCGCGATACCGCTCTCGCACAACGTGACAGCGCCCGTGAGTCTTACGAGACCATGACAAAAAAAGCTGCGGAAATAAAAGCCTCAGGTATGGGCGCAGCGGTATCCACCGGCTCTTTGTTGCCCCTTATTGAAACCAGTGCACAACAGCAAGGACTCCGCCAATATCTCAAGCGCTTGCAGCCTTCAGGCAAAGAGCAAATTCAAATCACCTTGGAAGGCGCTGGCTATGTGCCATTGATGCGCTGGCTCGACACCTTGAGAGCAAAGGGCATTCACCCTCAGCGAGCGGATATCCAACTGGATAGCAAAACCAAACGCTTAAAAGCCCAACTGCTTCTCGCACGCTAATTAAGCTGCACTGTCAAAATGGAAAAGATTACCAAATCGAAATTGGGGCTCTCTCTACTTGGGGTACTGGTATTTATTATCAGCCTACTGGTGAACATACCCGCAAACGTGATTATCCCTAAAAAACTGCAAGGGCTAAATCTACACGGTATTCAGGGTACCCTTTGGCAGGGTTCTGTCGCTCAAATAAGCCAGAATAATCAGGCGCTGCCGGTACAGCAACTGCAGTGGAACCTATCCGCCCTAGCATTACTCACCGGCAATATTTCGTTGGAAATTGAAGAACTCAATACACCCGCCCACCAAGCCTCCATCCGCTACAGTCTCACCAGTGATACTCTGGAAGTGAGCAATGCTTTCTGGGAGCTGCCGGTTCAAATCTTACAACCGCTACTCCCTACAATGGCCGTGCAGATGGGTGTAAAGCCTCAAGGGGTGCTTGCCCTTTCTTTTAAGCAGCTCACCATTGAAGGAGCGTCATCCCTTTCACCGAACACACTACCAATCCCCACAGCAATCAACGGGGCCGTAAAATGGGAAGGCGCTATCATCAACACACCTGCGGAAGAGCTGATATTCGGCACCCCCACACTGGCGCTCAGTAGTGAAGGCAATCAAATTTTGGGCAGGCTCAATAACGGCCTCCCAAGCTTACTCATTAAAAACAATCAAACTCGCTGTGATCGCAACACCCGGCGCTGTGAATTAGCCCTGGATTTTGAGACCAATCAACAAACTTCCAGCACCCTAATTGGCTCCCTACCCTTCTTCGGTCTTAAACAAGACGACAACCGCTGGCAGGGCACTGTTAACTTCTCCCTTTGATCTATCTTGGGCCAAAAATCATGTGGCATACCCCCAGTGGGTCTCCTATCCTTAGGGGGCCAATTGGGAAAACAAGATGCCAAGCACACAGCCCAACCTCACAATCCGCGAACATCGCTTACTGCAAATTATCACCATCGGTCCAGCACTGATTCTGCTGTTGGCCCTTATTGGCCTTGCCATCGGCTTTTTTATTTTTTCGAAAGAAGAAAAGATCCTTCACCAAGATGTAAAACTTGAATTACAAACTCAGGAGCTGCACTTAAGTTTTAAGCAACAAATGAACGACTGGCATCAGGTGATGCTCAGTAAAAACCCAGAACAATTGGAAGAACGCTGGCACACATTCGAAAAACAATTATTCGCCACTGAAGAACACAGCAAAACCTTATTGGCAATGAGTGATGGTGATTTTAAAATCAACATCGAAACCTTTATTTACTCTTTAGAGGTTTTAAACAGTGCTTACACTGAAGCCAAGCAAACCTTAAAACATTCTGAGTTTAATACCGACGCAGCCATCGAAATCACTGAATATTTAGACAAAACACCGTCCGCTATTTTAGAAGTACTCTCCAACAATATTCGAGAGCGAACACTGAAAAAATCCACTTCAAATCGCGCATTATCCTTAAGGCTTATGGTATTGGGATTATTAGTCATGAGTGGCGCGGGAATCACAATTATCTCCATGGGATACGTGCAAGCTTATCGCACTATCAAAAAACAGCACCGAGCCAGCGATCGCGTACAGTGGTTATCCCTCCATGATTCTTCCACAGGACTGCCTAACCGCAGCCAATTAGACGATACACTTAATACACATATTAAAAATCGGAAAACCCGTTTCCAGCCTTTTTATCTGTTACATATCAGTATTACTAACTTTAAAAGCACCAGTAATTCCCACGGCTACGATTTAAGTAACAAACTGATTACGGAAGTCTCCTCAAAGCTTCAAGAATTGATACTGCCCAATAGCTTTTTAAGCCGAGTCAGGGATGATGAATTTATTATTATCCTTTATGGACTCAGCAACGATTGCAACCTAGACAGCTACTGTGATCGTATTATCAGAGTACTCACTAAACCCATCGTTATTGATGATTACACTCACATCCTGAAAGTAAATATCGGCATCAGCGAATACCCCAAAGACGGCAACAAGCCCGTCAACTTATTAAAGGGTGCCGATATCGCGTTGCACTTTGCCATTAAAACCACCAGTAATTGCCATCAAGTTTATAGCGAGGGGGTGGAGTGTCATCTTCGCAGACAAGAATCTCTGATTCACGAGATGCGTCAGGCATTAAACAGCCAACAGTTTTACCTACTCTATCAACCTCAAATAGATATCGAAAAGAAAAAAATAATCGGCGTAGAAGCCTTACTAAGATGGAGAGCTCCCTCAGGTAGCATGATTCCACCAGCAGAGTTCATCCCTCTCGCAGAAGAAACAGGGCTCATTGTTCCACTGGGAAAATGGGTTGTTCATGAAGCATGCTTACAGTTAAAACGCTGGAAGGATAGAGACATCGACCTCTCCATGGCGATCAACCTATCCCCGAAGCAATTCCACGATGAAAGCACCATGCAGCTGGTGAAAGATAATATCCGTGAAATGCAGCTCAACCCCGGTAGCCTAGAACTGGAAATCACTGAATCACTGTTTGCTGATAATATCGAAAACCATCTACAACGACTTCGCGCGCAAAATATCAAAGTTAGCCTAGATGATTTCGGCACCGGTTACTCCAACCTGGGTTACCTCCCCAAGCTCTCCTTGGATAAATTAAAAATCGACCGCAGCTTTATTATCGACATTCACAAAGAGCCGGGTAAACAGTCCATTGTGTCTGCCATTCTCGAGCTTGGAAAAAAATTCGAAATGGCTGTGCTAGCGGAAGGTGTGGAAACCCTAGAGGAGCTGGACTGCATGAAAGAAATGGGCTGTCAGCAAATCCAGGGCTTTATCTTCAGTAAACCCATTACGGCTGAGGACGTCGAACAACTCCTAACACGGCCACTACTGCCCAGCCCTGCAGATTGAGGCCGCCCCTATTCTTCTTAAACTAAACAAACACCCCCTAACCCGTATTTTGAAAGCCTAAAGCCCCCACTACAGCTCCAATTTCACCCCCAGATTTGCTATAGTCCCGCGTCTTTTACGAACTTACCTATCTCGATCTAACTTTGATCTGACTTTGATCTAACTATAGGGTCTCGCAGCAATGACTCAAGCGCGCAAAATTCTGGTTACCAGTGCCTTGCCTTACGCCAATGGTTCCATCCATTTAGGCCACCTTGTGGAGTACATCCAAACTGATATTTGGGTACGTTTCCAAAAGCTTCGCGGTAACACCTGCACCTACGTGTGTGCGGACGATGCTCATGGCACAGCCATTATGCTCAAGGCCGAACAACTGGGCTTAACCCCTGAGCAGCAGATCGCCAACGTGAAGGCTGAGCACGAGAAGGACTTTGCCGATTTCTTAATTGAATTCGATAACTTTCACTCGACCCATTCAGATGAAAACCGTGAACTCTCCAGTGAGATTTACCAACGCCTGAAAGCCAACGGCCATATTGCCAGCCGCACCATTACCCAGGCTTTCGACCCAGAGAAACAGCTATTCCTGGCCGATCGCTATATCAAGGGCACCTGTCCTAAGTGTAAAGCGGAAGACCAATACGGTGATAACTGTGAAGCCTGTGGCGCTACCTATAGCCCAACAGATCTGATCAACCCTAAATCAGCTCTTTCTGGAGCAACGCCAGTAGAAAAAGACTCAGAACACTTCTTCTTCACCCTGCCCGCCTTTGAAAGCTTCCTCAAAGAGTGGACCACTGCAGGCCATGTTAAGCCGGAGGTCTCCAACAAGTTGCAAGAGTGGATTGACGGCGGCCTACAGGAATGGGACATCTCTCGCGATGCCCCCTACTTCGGTTTTGAAATCCCAGGGGAAAAAGACAAGTTCTTCTATGTGTGGCTGGATGCACCTATCGGCTATATGGCTAGCTTTAAAAACCTCTGCGATCGTACAGAAGGTTTAGATTTCGATGAGTACTGGAAAAAAGATTCTGATACCGAGCTATATCACTTTATCGGCAAAGACATCGTGAATTTCCATGCCCTGTTTTGGCCAGCCATGCTGCACTCGGCCCAGTACCGCACCCCCTCACAAGTGTGTGTACACGGTTTCTTAACCGTAAACGGCAAGAAGATGTCGAAGTCTCGCGGTACCTTTGTGAATGCTCGTACCTACCTGGATCACTTGCACCCTGAGTACCTGCGTTATTACTTCGCTGCAAAACTTTCCAGCGGTGTAGATGACCTCGACTTAAACCTGGATGACTTTATTCAGCGAGTAAACTCAGACCTAGTGGGCAAGGTGGTCAACATCGCCAGCCGCACCGCTAAGTTTATTCAGAAGTCTGGTGGTACCTTGTCTACTCATATTGCAGACCAAGACCTGTGGCAAAAATTTGTAGATGCCAACGAGCAAATAGCTCAGCACTACGAAGACCGCGAATACGGTAAAGCCACTCGAGAGATCATGGCTCTGGCTGATGCCGCCAATGAGTACATTGCCGAGAAGGCTCCATGGTCGCTTTCCAAAGAAGAAGGCAATGAGCAAGCGGTACTGGATATCTGCTCTTTGGGAATCAACATGTTCCGCGCCCTGATTACCTGGCTTAAGCCTGTGTTGCCAGAAATGGCCGCCAATGTAGAAGAGTTCCTAAACGATACCCTTACTTGGGAGCAGGCCACTCAGCCTCTATTGGGCCAAAGCATTCACAAGTTCAAGCCCCTGATGCAGCGCATTGAAAAAGACAAGGTGGACGCCATGATCGAAGCGGAAAAAGCAAAAGCTGAAGCCGCGGCTCCTGCTAAAGCAGCCCCTGCAGCAAGTAGTGTGGACACCGACAGCGAATTAGGCAAAGACCCACTGGCCGACGAAATCACCTTCGATGACTTCGCCAAAGTGGATCTGCGTATCGCCCTCATTGCCAAGGCCGAACACGTGGAAGGGGCAGATAAGCTACTGCGCCTCACCCTGGACCTGGGCGGTGAAACCCGCAATGTGTTCTCTGGCATTAAGAGCGCCTACCAACCAGAAGACCTAGAAGGTAAGTTAACCGTAATGGTCGCCAACCTAGCCCCTCGCAAGATGAAGTTTGGGGTTTCCGAAGGCATGGTACTGGCCGCAGGCCCAGGTAAGAAAGAAATCTACTTGCTGGAGCCGCACTCCGGCGCCAAGCCTGGCCAGCGAGTGATGTGACGGTGAAGCGGTCATCCTGAACGCAGTGACTCGTAAGAGCAGCGAAGCTCACGATCTCTGGCTGGCTAACTGCCAACTCAACAAGATTCTTCGCTTCGCTCAGAATGACAAATCTGGAGAGATAACCTCTAACCTTCATCGGCAAAACCGTTAAGAAATGAAAAATTAACCTGCTAAACTTATAAGCAGATTCCCGCCTGCGCGGGAATGACGCCACCCAGCAGTCGCTATAGCTAACCCCCTGTAGCCCGGAGGTAGCGAAGCGATCAAAAATTGCTCCTGCATTTTTGAAATACCCTCCATCCGTGGAGGGCAAGTCTGGGAAAACAAACCGAAATGCGTAGCCCGCGTAGAGCCCAGCGGCACGCGGGAAAATGAAAAACCGCTGTCATTCTGAGTGATAGCGAAGAGTTTCCTACCGCAAAGAGATTCTTCCTCCCTAGCGGTCGTCAGAATGACAGGATATAAGAATAGAGATATGTCAGATTTTGCCGTCATACTGTTGAGTACCATCCTGGTAAACAACTTCGTACTGGTTCAGTTTTTGGGCCTCTGCCCCTTTATGGGCGTGTCCAACAAACTGGAAACTGCCATCGGCATGGGCGGCGCCACCACCTTTGTTCTGACCCTAGCCGCCATCTGTAGCTATCTGGTAAATACCTATCTGTTGATTCCCTTCGGGCTGGAATACCTAAAAACCATCTCCTTTATTTTGGTGATCGCTGTAGTGGTACAGTTCGCCAAAATGTTTATCGAAAAAACCAGCCCCCTGCTCTACCGAGTGCTGGGTGTGTTTCTCCCGCTCATTACGACGAATTGCGCGGTACTGGGTGTTGCTCTACAGAACACCACCAAAGCACATAACCTACTCCAATCTACCCTCTATGGTTTTGGGGCAGCAGTAGGCTTTTCCCTGGTTCTAGTATTATTCGCAGCCATGCGTGAGCGATTGGCTGTGGCTGATGTGCCAGCCCCATTTAAAGGCGCTGCCATTGGTATGATTACCGCCGGTCTTATGTCTCTGGCCTTTATGGGTTTTGCGGGGCTGGTGTAATGATCGAGCTGTTCCTCGCCCATCCCATACTGGCATCGCTGATTGTTCTCGGCGGCCTTTCCATTATTTTCGGGGGTATTCTCGGCTACGCCTCTGTGCGCTTTAAAGTTGAAGGCGATCCCATTGTTGAGCAAATCGATACCCTGCTGCCTCAAACCCAATGTGGGCAATGTGGCTATCCGGGTTGTCGCCCTTACGCTCAAGCCATTGCCGATGGCGATGCCATCAACAAGTGCCCTCCTGGCGGCCAAACTACAGTCAACACTATTGCCGATTTGCTGGACGTAGAAGCGCCCACCCTCGACGTAGAAGAAGGTGTTGAAGCCGAAGTAAAACAAGTAGCTTACATTCGCGAAGACGAGTGCATCGGCTGTACCAAGTGTATTCAGGCCTGCCCTATGGACGCCATCTTGGGGGCTGCAAAGCAAATGCACACGGTTATTGCCGACGAATGTACCGGCTGTGATTTATGTGTAGAACCTTGCCCTGTGGATTGCATTGATATGATTCCATTGCCTACCACGGTACAAAATTGGGCTTGGGAATTACCTCAATCCAACAACGAACAAGTGGCCGCCCAGGAAAAAGCAGGCGACCTAATCGTTAGCGATCGCTCCCCCCGTTCAGATACTGACACGGAGGATGCGGCGTGAGAAAAATTTGGGATATTCCCGGCGGCGTTCATCCACCGGAAAATAAAATCCAATCGTTGCAACTAGACACCCACACAGTGTCATTGCCCAAGCAGTTAATTCTGCCTGTGAGCCAGCACATCGGCGCGCCTTCCAAGCCTGTCGTTAACGTTGGCGATTCCGTATTAAAAGGCCAAGTGATTGCTGAAGCGGCAGGTTTTGTGAGCGCTCCGTTACACGCCCCCACTTCCGGCACTATTACGGCCATTGAAGAACGCCCCTTGCCACACCCTTCAGGGCTAAGTGGCTTGTGTGTGGTTTTAGAAAGCGATGGCCGTGAGCAGTGGACTGAACTTTTTCCTTGCGACGATTATTTACAAACCAGCCGCGAAGGTTTATTAGCAAAAATTCGCAATGCCGGTATCAGTGGTATGGGCGGTGCTGGCTTTCCTGCGGCAGTAAAACTGGATAGCCGCAAGCCTATCGACACGCTGATTTTAAACGGCACCGAGTGTGAGCCTTACATCACTGCCGACGATATGTTGATGCAACAACAAGCAGAAAATATTATCGAAGGGGTTAAAATTCTCAGCCATTTATTGGGTAATCCCGATACCGTTTTAGTGGGTATTGAAGACAACAAGCCCAAAGCTATCGAGCGGATGCAGCAAGCGGCTACCGATACCAATATTGAGATTGTGGTATTCCCCACCAAGTATCCCAGCGGTGGCGAAAAACAGCTGATTCAAATTCTCACGGGCAAAGAAGTACCCAGTGGTGGCCTACCAGCCGACCTTGGTATTGTGGTGCAAAACGTAGGCACCGCTGCGGCTGTACGCGATGCGGTAATCGAAGGCAAACCTCTTATTTCTCGTATTACCACTGTGGTGGGTGAAGCCCTGCAAACCCAACGCAATGTGGAAGTCCTTATGGGCACCCCCATTTTCCACATTCTTGCAGAGCACGGTTTTGAAAGTGCAAAAGCCGCGCGCTTAATTATGGGCGGCCCCATGATGGGCTTCTCATTAGACAGCCCCGACATTCCCGTGGTGAAAACCACGAATTGTATTTTGGTGCCCAGCCACGACGAGCTGCCTGCTCCTCCGCCGGCACAAGCGTGTATTCGCTGCGGCATGTGTGCAGAAGCCTGTCCGGCAAATTTATTACCGCAGCAGCTTTACTGGTACGCCCAGGCAGAAGACACCGACAAGCTGATGGCCCACAACCTAATGGACTGCATTGAATGCGGTGCCTGTTCATTTGTGTGCCCGTCTACAATTCCGCTAGTGCAATACTACCGCGCAGCGAAGGGTAAGATTCGCCTGCAGCAAGAAGAAAAAATTAAATCTGACCTCGCTCGCAAGCGCTTCGAAGCACGCCAAGAGCGCCTCGCGAAAGCGGAAGCGGAAAAAATTGCCAAGCGGGAAGCTCGTAAAAAAGCTGCGGAGGAAGCCAAACGCTTGGCCGCCGAAAAAGCAGCCTCAGGTGAAACGACTGACAACGCAGAGAAAGATGGCAAAGCCGATTTGGTGGCCGCCGCCCTCGCCCGCACTCAGGCAAAGCAGACAGACCCAGCTCAGCAACAGGCGAAACTGGAACGAGCGGTGACCGCCGCAGAAGACCGCATCGCCAAACTCAAAACAAAATTAGCGGAAGTTGAAGCAGAGACGCCTGACCAGGCAGAAAAGATTCAAGCGCAAATTAAAAATGCGGAAGTTCGCCTGCAAGATGCCCAACAAAAGCTAGAACAGCACAACACGTCTGCACCGCAAGCGAAAGACGACAAACCCAAAGATGCGGCAACCGCCGCTATCGAACGGGCTATGGCGAAAGCCAGCATGAACCCTGAAGAGAAGCTGCGCAGTAGCCTGGAATCTCTACAGAAGCGTTTAGAAAAAGCCGAAAAGAAAGCGGCAGACGCAAAAGCTGAAGGCAGCGAACACGCTGAAGCCTTTGCCGCCAATGCAGAAAAGTTAAAAACCAAGATCGCGGATACAGAAAAAGAGTTAGCGGAATTGGCTCCAGTGCCAGAAGCTGCGTCAAAACCCATGGACGCCGCAGCGGCCGCTATTGAGCGAGCCAAAGCCAAGGCCTCCATGAGCCCGGAAGAAAAACTCCGCAGCAGCTTGGAATCTTTACAAAAACGTTTAGAGAAAGCGGAGAAAAAAGCGGCCGACGCAAAAGCCGAAGGCAATGAACACGCCGAGGCCTTTGCCGCTAACACAGAAAAACTGAAAACTAAGATTGCGGAAACCGAGAAAGAATTAGCAGCGCTCGCGCCTGTAGCAGAAGCCGAATCCAAACCTGAATCTAAACCAGAGCCAGAATCTAAACCTGAACAGCCTAAAGACGCTGCCTCCGCAGCCATTGAGCGAGCAAAGGCCAAAGCCGAAGCCATGGCAGCCATGTCGCCAGAAGAAAAATTGCGCTCACAGGTGGAATCCTTAGAGCAGCGCCTGGAGAAAAACCGCGAGAAATTAGCGAAAGCCGAAGCGGAAGGCGCAGATCATGTGGATGCCCTTCGCACAGGCGTAGAGAAACTAGAACAAAAATTAGCGACAGCAAAAGCCGAGCTAGAAAACTAACCCTGTCATCCTGAGTGCAGCGAAGGATCTTTTGAAAAGAAAGCATAACTTTTAAAGATTCTTCACTACGTTCAGAATGACAATTGATTACAAACAGGAAAAACTATGTTCAACGTAAACGAATACTTCGACGGCAAAGTTAAATCCATTGGTTTTCAAACCGAATCTCTTCCTGCCACTGTGGGCGTTATGGCCCCTGGCGAATATGAGTTCGGCACCTCTCAAAAAGAAACCATGACCGTTGTTGCAGGCTGCTTAACCATCAAGCTTCCAGGTTCTGATGAGTGGCATGATTTTAATGATGGCGACAGCTTTCAGGTGGATGCCAACACGTCTTTCGGTGTAAAGGTTGAAGTAGAAACAGCTTACCTTTGCACTTACGAATAAATACGCCTGTCATTCTGAGTGAAGCGAAGAATCTTTATAAACCCTGCATACTTTAAAAAAATTGTGAGCTTCGCTACTCTGACGAGTCCTTCCCTTAGTCGTCAGAATGACAACCTAGCTGCGATTTGAAAGCGAGAACAACCATGGCCTTTATGCGCATAACATCTCCCCACGCACACCGCCCAGGTAATTCTGGCGATGTTATGCGCTTGGTGCTGCTTGCTCTATTACCGGGCTTTGCGGTACAGAGCTGGTTTTTCGGCTGGGGGGTTTTGATTAATGTGTTACTGGCTGCCAGTTTTTCATTAACCCTGGAAGCGGCGGTTATCAAATTGCGTAATCGCCCAGTGAGCTTTTACCTAAAAGATTGCAGTGCGCTAGTGACTGCAGCGCTACTGGCTTTGGCAATCCCACCCTCAAGCCCTTGGTGGTTAATTCTTACGGGCTGTCTATTCGCCATTATTATCGGCAAACACCTTTACGGCGGCTTAGGTTTTAATCCTTTTAATCCTGCTATGGTGGCCTATGTTGTTCTGCTGATTTCATTTCCTGTGCAAATGACCAACTGGACGCTGCCACAAAATGCGTTGGCAGAAGGTCTACAACTGCCAAGTTTTGTAGATGCCCTTAAAGCCAGCTTTGGTATTGCTCCTCTTATCGATGGCGTCACTGGAGCAACCCCACTAGATATTGTGAAGCAAAATTCGTCGCTACTGCTTGAGCAACTCACTGTAAAAGAGCCAGCTCTCAATGGTCAGTGGGCTGGCGCAGGTTGGGAATGGGTTGGCATTGCCTACTTGTGCGGCGGTGCATTCTTGTTATTCCGCAAAGTATTTACCTGGCATGCGCCTGTGGGCATGTTAGCGGCCCTGACGGTTATGAGCTTTTTGTTTTGGGACCCGCAAAGTGCCGCTAACAATGGTTCACCACTGTTCCATTTACTGTCTGGCGCAACCATGCTGGGTGCTTTCTTTATTGTGACCGACCCGGTGACATCCGCATCCAGCACAAAAGGGCGTTTAATTTACGGAGCGTTAATAGGCATTACCATTTATATCATTCGCATTTGGGGTAACTACCCTGATGCGGTTGCCTTCGCCGTGCTACTGATGAACTTCGCTGCGCCCTTTATTGATTTTTATACCGTACCTCGCACTTACGGCCACGTCCAAAGCCGCCGCGCCACGGAGAAACAGCCATGAGTGTGACAATCGGAAGTGCCATCAGTCGCAACAGTATTATTCTAGGGCTATTTGCTTTAGCCATGGCCGGTGTTCTGGGTATTACCGCAGAATCCACTAAAGACAAAATTGCCGCCGCCGAAAAAGCAGCGGCCACTCGCGCGTTACTGGAAATTATTCCCCTTGAACGCCACAGCAACGACCTGCTGGTTGATGTATTGCCCGCACCCGAAGCCTACTGGCCGTCTTTAGGTTTAAAACAAGGGGGGAATATTCACATCGCCCGGGATAAAAACAACACCCCTATCGCTGTGATCGTCCCCGCTGTCGCGCCAGATGGTTACAGCGGCGATATCAAACTGATCGCAGGTATTAATATGGATGGCACCTTGGCTGGAGTTCGCGTACTGACCCACGCAGAAACACCAGGCCTTGGAGATAAGGTTGAGCTGAAAAAATCTAACTGGATTCTCAGCTTCAATGACAAGTCACTTTCAAACCCCAGTGAAGAAAATTGGGCAGTGAAAAAAGACAAAGGCGAATTTGATCAATTTACCGGCGCTACCATTACACCGCGCGCCGTCGTTAACCAGGTGTATCGAGTTCTGAAATATTTTGAGCAAGATAAAGCTCAACTTTTAAAAGCCGCTGGCACAGACACAATTTCACAAAGTGAGCCCAAGGAGTAAACCATGGCAACTGCAAACTACTCCGAAATTACAAAAAATGGCCTATGGGATAACAACCCCGCACTGGTTCAGTTACTAGGCTTATGCCCATTACTGGCTGTGAGTGGTTCCGTAGTGAACGCTCTCGGCTTAAGTTTGGCAACCATTTTAGTATTAACGGGTTCCAACATCGCAGTTTCAATGATTCGTCACGCCGTTTCCGAAGCCGTAAAGCTTCCCGCCTTTGTGATGATCATTGCTGCCTTCGTAACTTGCACGGAATTACTGATGAAAGCTTTTACCTATGAGCTTTATCAAGTGCTGGGCATTTTTATTCCACTCATCGTAACGAACTGTGCGATTCTCGGTCGCGCCGATGCCTTTGCCTGTAAAAATCGTATCCTGCCTTCGGCCCTCGATGGCTTTATGATGGGATTAGGCTTTGGTGTTGTACTGGTATTAATTGGCGCAATGCGCGAAATTCTCGGCAACGGCACCCTGTTCGCAGATATGCATTTGCTGCTGGGGCCAATGGCAAAAAATTGGACCATAACCCTCTTTAGCGACTACCCAGGATTTCTCGTCGCCGTTTTACCTCCCGGGGCATTTATTGCCACAGGCCTGTTGATTGCGATGAAAAATATCATTGACAATCATTTTCAAAAGAAACAAGCTGCAAGGATTGCTGCAACGAGCGAAAAAAGCGAAACCACCCCCCGCCGGGTTCGCACCACAGGTGTTATTACCTAACTCAATAACAGTCTGTATCGCTAACTCCAACCAGTTATGAAAGCACTGCTTTTTTCTCATTTTTGTCTGGGAATATGATGTAGAGCAGTTTTTGCAACTATTGCTTTTTTTATACTGCAGCTTACGGAACGAACGTATCAACTAATAACTTTCTAAACAGATCAAAACTAAGGACGGTTTGAAGGTTTTTAACACCTTCATTTCGGTGAAGCTGAAAGTTGAAAATGCAGATAGAAATTCAGAGGCGAGAATCTGTAAATGACCGAAACCGTTGATTTCAATGATGACCCAGAAACCACACTCTCAAAAACCAAAGCAACAGAAGAAAGTTTAAATTACCGCGGTCGAAGCACTCTTCGCTCCGACGGCTCTCGCAAGCGCAAAGAAATTCTCAATGCCGCTTTACGTATTATCGCCCGCGAGGGAATACGTGGCGTTCGCCACCGCGCTGTGGCTAAAGAAGCAGATGTTTCCCTCTCTTCCACCACCTACTATTTCAAAGATATCCACGAACTGATTGCCGACGCCTTTACCCTATATGCAGAAAACAGCCTGCAGGAAAACCAACCTTTAGAGCAAGCCGCAACATCACTACTGGCAAGCCTTGGGCAGCCATTGAACAAGGTTTCTAGCGAAACCAAGCAACTGGTTGTTTCTAAGCTGACTTCTTTTTTAGTGGATCATATTAAGCGTCAATCCTCTCAAACGGAGGCGCGTCTTATTGAGTGGGCATTCCGCCAAGCCGCTACGCAAGATGCCTCGCTAGCACCGGCAGTACTGGCCATGCAAAACGAAGTAGCCTCCAGCGCGGAAAAAATTCTTGAGCTCCTTGGCAGTAACAACCCAAAAGCTGACGCCCTGATCACCGTTACCGCAATCCAAGCCCTGGAATACAAAATTTGTATTTCTCCTGAAGATGTCTCGGATGAAGACATTCACAAAACCATGGAGCATCTAATGGCTCGTGTACTGATGGCTATCTAAAGCCATCAGTCTTCTCTCCCCCAACCCTCACAGCAACCTCTTGCAAATAACACTCTAAGCCACAGAAGTCACCGTCTGTTTCGTTCTAAGGAATTTGCTTTTATCCCCAATTGAACTAGCCTGACTATTAATACTATCTGGATAATCGTGCTGTAACACCATAGTATTTCTGTGGGCACTTTGAGTGCCAACAGAACCTCCAGAAAAGCAACAATTACTAAACAACATGGGAGGAAGTCATGGCTGCTAAACCTCAGTTCAAGACTCTATCTTTTGCAGTATCTTCTGTTGTAGCGCTATCCGGCGCAGCCCTATCACTTAATGCTAACGCGGCTCGAGTCATCGAAGAGATTACCGTAACGGCACAGAAACGCGCGGAGAGCGTTCAAGAAGTTCCTATCGCTATTCAAGCTTTTTCAGCTGAATCCATTTTAAATATGGGCGCACAAAATGTTGATGACATGGGTAAGTTCACACCCGGTCTTGAAACCAACGTAACCAATGAAACCCAGCCCGGTTACACCATTCGCGGTATTCCTTCGGCAAGTTTTGGTTCTGGCCAAGATTCTTCTGTGGGTGTTTATGTGGACGGTGTTTATGTTTCTCGCTCTGGCAGTGCACTGGTTAACTTTGCCGACATCGAACGCGTCGAAGTGTTAAAAGGCCCACAAGGAACACTCTTCGGTCGTAACGCAACTGCTGGTGCAATCAGTATTTACAATAAACGGCCAACAGCAGAAACCGAAGGCGAAGTAAAACTGACAGCAGGTTCTCACGGTCGCAAAGACTTCTCGGGTATTTTTAATACTGCATTGAGTAACAATTTATATATGCGCGCAGGAGTGAGCATTCAGCGAGACGACGGCATTTATGACAACGCCACCGGCCCTGATCTTGAGCAGGACGACAGCCAAACCTATAACTTAAGCTTTCTTTACAACGGCATCGAAAATACCGAAATTCTTTGGAAGCTGGATTACAACGAGTTATCTATTCGTAACTCATCGGATATCTCTAGCAACCCAACCGTGAATCCGGAAGCAACGACTGACAACCCACAACAAGGTGCCTTTGCTGATCGTCGAACCGATGTTAAGCCGGTAGAGAATCGCGAATTATTCGGAACCACCTTGATTGTTGACCATGATTTCTCTGGCAATCTTTCACTGAAATCCATCACCAGCTATCGCGAGTTTGAAACCAACAATCTGGAAGACGAAGACGGTGGCGATAACCCCTTCTTCTTTGCCTACTCCGATAACATCGAAGAACAAGATCAAATCAGCCAGGAATTTATCCTCACTTACGCCGATGAAAAATTAAAATGGAGCGCTGGCTTTAATTACTTCGAAGAAAATATCGAGCAGAGCCATGTCATTGGTTTGAATCGTCAGACTCTTGAGCAGTTCGCTATCAGCCGAATATTAAATAATGACGCCTTTGCGCCAGCACTTGCAGCGTTTGGCCTATCTACAGATAACCTCACTCAAAGCAGTGGCTACGAAATCATGACCGGCACAGCATCACCGCAACTTGCTGGAGCTTGGGGAGCTGGAGTTGCCGGAGCCCTAGCAGCCGCCGGATTCCCACCCAGCGGCCCACTAGTGCCCTATATGGCTGGTGATGGTATTGGTCTTTTCCTTGCTCAAAACGCCTCAACCCTTTTGGGTACAGACGACCTAGCGGTTATTGGGCCCTTTGTGGCTGGGATTGCTCCCGCTATCGGTACTGGCGCTCTCGGCACAGTACTTGATATCAGTGACACCGTTTGGGAAGAAATTACCGACAACAAAGGCAACAGTGAAACTCTCGCCATCTACGGAGATTTCACCTATAGCTTTAACGACCAATGGGAAGTGTTTGCCGGTACTCGCTATAACCGCGATGAGCGCAGTTTTACCGTCTCGACGGCTTACCAAAATAACTTCTTGGGCGTGCCTGCGGGCTTGGCTTTCTTTGTGCCGGGCACTGACACCAACAGTGACAGCTGGAGCTCTCTCACCTCTCGCTTAGGGGTTAACTTCAAGCCAAATGAAGATGTGATGTTTTACCTTTCTGCGGCAGAAGGCTTTACCGCAGGGGGCTTCAATAGCTTTATGGGCTTAGTGAATGGCGTACCGTCCGCAGAAGTCGTGCCCTTTGAAGAAGAAGAAGTGGTGAACTACGAGTTGGGTATGAAATCCAGCTGGATGGGCGATCGCCTACAGTTCAATATTTCCTTCTACAGCATGGAATATGAAAACCTGCAGCAACTTGAACAGAATAGCTCTGCTATTCCACTTTATGAGGTACGCAACTCCGACCTAGACGCAGAAGGTTTTGAATTCGATGTTCACTTCCTGGCAACGGATAACTGGCTACTATCTGCCAACTACAGCCACACCGAAACCGAGTACACCAAGTATGGCTTACTTTCTGGTGAAACCACTGGCGATAGTAAAGTCGGCCAACCATCCACCAGTGTGCCAGAAGACAAATACAACCTCTTTGTTGAACACACTTGGGAAGTTAGTAAGGACCGTAAAGTTATTACTAACCTCAGCTACAACCACACCGACGAACGTAGTGGTACCGATGCCAATCAAACGGTCGATGGTTACGATGTAGCAAACCTACGAGTCTCATACATTCCAATGAATGCCACTTGGAAAGTCGCTGCATGGTCCAACAACCTATTCGATGAAGAATATGTTTACGACATTGGCGGAACCGGCGGCTCCATCGGCTCAGCACCAGTACAGCGTGCACCGGGAAGAACCTGGGGTGTAGACGTTATCTACAGCTTCTAACCCATACTCTCAGCAAACCTAAAAAGCCCCTCACTAGAGGGGCTTTTTAGTTAGCCTAAACAGACTACACTATCAACCCTAAATCTGCGCGCCACATTGACAGAAGCTAAACAACGACCTACATTGAACACTAGTGCAACTTAAACCTAATACTATGTTGCAAGTCCTAGAGAGAAATAAAACAGCAAAAATAAAAGGCTCTCCCAACACGCTTTTACTCACCCAAAGCGGCTATTGGAGATGGCTAGGATTACTATTGCCTGCGATTACCGCGCTCGTCTTTAGCCTTACGACGCCTCTTTCTTACTCGAAAGATGTCACCGACTCACCTTCAGATTTTACCCTACGAACTTTCTGTCCCCCTGGCTTTCAGCCTGTGCTTTCAGAAAAGACAGAAGGCAAGCAAACACGGTGCAAGCTGCGTAGTTTCTATCAGCAATACAAGTCACTCCAAGATGGCGGTGTTGGCGGTTTAAAAACTGGTCTTCCCGAATACCGCGATGGCTTTACGCCGCAGGAAATCGACCTTGGTCGATATTTGTTTTTTGACCCGCTGCTTTCTGGCAACAAAGATATGTCCTGCGCCAGTTGCCACCACCCAGACAAAGGTCTTGCCGATGGGAAAGGCCGTAGCATAGGTGCAAACCAAAAAGCGCTCCCTCGTTCCGCCCCTAGCTTATGGAATGTGGCTTTTCTTAAACGTTTATTTTGGGATGGGCGCGCGAGCTCTTTAGAAGAGCAAATGCTTGGCCCCTTGTACGACGTAAAGGAAATGAACAACAACCCGCAGCAATTGCTGTCGAATTTAAACAATAGCGAAAACTACCAAAAATTATTTTCTCAAGCCTTTCCGGGCTCCACAGACATTACGTTGGATAACATCTATCGCGCACTCACCGCCTTCGAAGCGTCATTAATTTCTCTCAATAGTCGTTACGATCAGTATGCTCACGGCTACGACAAAGCCCTCAACGAAACAGAAATTGCAGGCCTCAATGTTTTTCGTTCTTTTGTTGCCCGCTGTGCGGAATGCCATACACCACCCCTTTTTTCCAATCAACAAATTGCCGTAATCGGCACGCCAGAACCCGAAGGTATGCCCTTTGATATTGGGGCAGAAAAACCCACAGGCGACCCCTCACTGCGAGCAGGTTTTAAAGTGCCAAGCTTACGCAATATCGATCTCACTGCACCCTATATGCATTCAGGGAGATTTTTAACTTTAAAAGATACCGCAGAGTTTTATACCAAAGGCCGCGGCCATGCTGTACCCGAAGGGGAAAAACTCAAACTTCACTGGCATATTTGGGAACCCAAACTCAGTGAGAACGAATTGGATTTATTGGTGGCATTTATGAAAACTCTCACCGATGAAACCTTTAAACCACAAACACCAGAGCAGCTTCCATCGGGCCTGCCGCTTGTGCACTTGGATGACCAGGGTGACTTGGATGAATAGGATAGCGTCATGAAAGTATTTAAACTCATTGGAATAGCCGTATTGATTGCCATTGGTTTTGGCGTTGGAAAGATGATGAGCGGCGACACCGCCGTTGTTATCAGTTCCGGAGCAAAAGTTTCCAGTGGCGATATCGTCGGAACAATCGATCTGGTTTACGATGGAAAAATTATTGAAGTAAAAGACGGCCAGTTGATTCAAGATGCTGTAAAAAAAGCCTCTCCCGGCGATACCATCCTGGTTTATCCCGGCACTTATAAAGAAACCGTTTATATCGATAAAGACCGTATTCGCCTGACAGGCGTTATCGTAGAAGGCAAGTGGCCAACCATGGAAGGCGAGCACAAACGCAACGATGCGGTTCTATATTCCGGCAATGGCATTACGGTAGAGAATTTAAAAATCACCCACTACAAAGGCAACGCCATTATGGGCCAAGCGGGGAACAATTTTGTTATCCGCAACAACTGGGTTATCGATACCGGTGTATACGGCATTTTTCCACAGCTGGGTAAAAACGGCCTTATTGAATATAACGTACTGACCGGCATTGAGGATGCTGCCATTTATGTAGGTATGTGCGATAACGTGGTGGTTCGTTTTAACGATGTTTACGCAAATGTAGCCGGCATTGAAATTGAAAATACCCGACACTCTATTGTTGAAAACAATATGGTGTACAACAACACCGGCGGCATTCTTGCCTTTATCACTCCAGGCCTCCCCATTAAAACCGCTTACGACGTAGTGATCCGTAACAACTTCGTAGCAGACAACAATCACGAAAACTTCGCCGCCCCCGGCTCAATTGTTTCCATGATTCCTCCCGGCACCGGCATTATTGTCATGGCCGCTGATGATGTGATTATCGAGAACAATATTATTCGTGATAATAAAAACGCCGGCGTCATCATTACGTCTCTGGATTATATTTCTGACGTTGCCACCGACCCCGACTCCGAACCCACTCCGGATCGAGTACAAATCTACGACAACCTGATGGCCAATAACGGCACAGAACCTATTGAAGATATTCAAGTGGTCATGAAAGCGACCTTTATGGAAAAAGGTCCAGACATTATGGACAACGGCAGTAAAGACAGCTGTATGTCTAACCCGGGCGCTGTGAATATTTTGAAAACCACTGTCTACAAACAGTGTGAAAAAAATAGCACTGCTGATTTGGATTACTCAAAATATTTATCGGCAACGCCAGTGGAAAATCGCAATCGAGAAATTTACGGCCTGGGTGAAACCACCTACTACGGCGTATGTGCCGGATGCCACGCTTATAACATTCGCATGATCGGCCCACCGGTAATGGAGCTACAAGCCTTGTATCACAATAATCCTCAGGGCATTGCCGATTACATCAAAGCACCGGTAAAACGCCGCGACGGCTACCCGGCAATGCCACCGCAAAATTATTTAGATGAAGAAACTCGCCTGGAAGCGGCGAAGTTTATGCTGGATTTGAAAGGTAACTTTACGGCGCCTATGGGAGCGACGCCAGAATAAATGTTGGACGTTGGACGAAAACACCCAACCCTGTCATCCCGACACGCAGTGAGGGATCTTGCTCAGTAAGCCACAAGCCCCAAAGAGATTCTTCAGCTTCGCTTCAGAATGACAGGGCTCTCGTGGGCTGGGAGACGAATGACCGTCGAACTTCAAACATCCAACGTCAAATCACCCTTCCGCAGGAGGCGGCGGCATTTTTTGAAACGGTAACGAAGACACATTGCCTTTGCCCGCTTCAGAGATTTTCGCCACGCCTTCTTTCTCGACTTCGTCGATACGAATCACGCTGTGCATGGGTACATAGCTGCGCTTTACTGACGCAAACTCGGTTTTTAGCTTTTCCTCACCGGGATCGACAATCATCTGCGAGCGCTCGCCGAAGATAAACTCTTCCACTTCGATAAAACCGTACATTTCACTCTGATATATCGCCTTGGCGTAGACTTCATACACCTTGTCTTGGTTGGCGAAAATCACTCGGTAAATAGGATCAGACATGAAAACGGGCTCAGTTACACATTAATCAAAGGGGGGCGGATTATAAGCCCTTATGGGCTGGGAGACGAGAGATGATGGACGGGAGACGCAAGATGGCTGATAAGAGACGAATGCATCTATCCCTGTCATCCCTATATGCAGTGAGGGATCTTGTTCAGCTAACCACTAGCCCCAAAGAGATTCTTCAGCTTCACTTCAGAATGACAGACTGTTTGCATGCAGGTAAATAAGAGACGAAAGCACTTACCCCTGTCATCCCTATATGCAGTGAGGGATCTTGTTCAGCTAACCACTAGCCCCAAAGAGATTCTTCAGCTTCACTTCAGAATGACAGACTGTCTGCATGCAGGGAAATGAGAGACGAAAGCACTTACCCCTGTCATCCCGACACGCAGTGAGGGATCTTACTCTGCCAACCACTAGCCTCAAAGAGATTGTTTAGCTTCGTGCCTAGGTAACAGGCATTTCCAGGAGGAGCACCAACCGCTATAATGCGCGCCCGATAGAAATGATCACTATTTAACCAGGTACACCATGTCTGAAGCCCCGGTGAAAAAGCTGTATATCCAAACCCACGGCTGCCAAATGAACGAATACGACTCCGCCCGCATGAAAGACTTGCTGGGGGAGAGCCACGACATGGTCACCACCGAAGACCCTGAAGAAGCAGACGTATTGCTCGTAAATACCTGCTCTATCCGCGAAAAAGCCCAAGAAAAGCTATTCCACCAGCTGGGTCGCTGGAAGCACCTTAAAGAGAAGAACCCAGAGCTGGTCATTGGCGTTGGCGGCTGTGTGGCCTCTCAGGAAGGTGAGAACATTGCTAAGCGTGCACCTTACATTGACCTGATCTTTGGCCCCCAGACCCTGCACCGTCTGCCAGAGATGATCGAAAGCCACGAGCAAGACAACGGCGCCGTGGTGGTAGATATCTCCTTCCCAGAAATTGAAAAGTTCGACCGCCTGCCAGAACCCGAAGCGGATGGCGTAAGCGCCTTTGTTTCCATTATGGAAGGTTGCTCAAAGTACTGCACTTTCTGCGTTGTGCCCTACACCCGAGGCGAAGAAGTGAGCCGCCCAGTAGGCGATGTCCTCACCGAGGTGGCCCACCTTGCAGAACAAGGGGTACGGGAAATTAACCTTTTGGGGCAGAACGTGAATGCCTATCGCGGCGATGGCCCAGACGGCACTGTTGTAGACCTGGCTGAGCTGATCACTTATGTAGCAGCCATCGACGGCATCGACCGCATTCGTTACACCACCTCTCATCCGGTGGAGTTCTCCGATGCTCTGATCGACGTATACGCCGAAGTGCCTGAGCTGGTAAGTCACCTGCACCTGCCGGTACAAAGTGGCTCCGATCGCATTCTCACTGCCATGAAGCGCGGCCACACGGCTTTGGAATACAAATCCAAACTGCGCCGCCTGCGTAAGATTCGCCCAGATATCAGCCTGTCTTCCGACTTTATTATTGGCTTCCCAGGGGAAACCGAAAAAGACTTTGAAGACACCATGAAACTGATTGCCGACATCGGCTTCGATCACAGCTTCAGCTTTATCTACAGCGCCCGCCCAGGTACCCCTGCCGCAGACCTGCCCGACGACACCCCAGAAGAAGTGAAAAAGCAGCGCCTGCAATTACTACAACAGCGTATTAACCAACAGGCTTTTGAAATTAGCCGCAAGATGGTGGGCAATACCGAGCGAGTTCTGGTTACCGGTTATTCGAAAAAAGACCCGGGGCAGCTTTCTGGCCGCACCGAAAACAATCGTGTGGTGAATTTCACCTGCGACACCCCAGAGCTGATCGGTAAGTTCGCCGATATTCATATTGATGAAGCTCTCCCGAACTCTCTCCGTGGAACGCTGGTGGGCTCTGAACTAGATTGATAGGTGATGACGCTGGACAGCATTTTCCTAAATTTCTCAAATATTGAGTAGCCCGCGTAGAGTGAAACGGCACGCGGGGCTTAAATCTGAAACGGTTTCCCGCATGCCGCTAGCGCTCTATGCGGACTACGGAAAAATCGAGCCCAGTAAAATTAGCTCATGCCCTGCGCTTTCTCTCGCCTTTAAGGGCGACCTCCTCACCTAACCTCTACAGTCTCAACACTCTCCGGCAGTGTGCTCTTCAGCGCGCAATGAGGGGGCTCTTTTGACCTCTCAGATAATAATTACCTCCTAAACAAACTGATTATTCAGTCATTTTTTTTAAATATAGTGAGAATTTGTCCTGCGAATACACAAAGAAACTCCTTAATTTCTAGATTATTACCCCAAAAATTACCTTAGATTCAGTGGATTATCGCGAAATTTATATATCGCTATTCCTAATAAGCATTAATTTATTCCTTTTATCCTCGGATTCTTCTATCCCGCGAACCATAAACCAAGGAAAGCTCTAGCCAATATCAGTCAAAGAAAGGAATCCTCTGATTTACTGCTTACCCCAGCTTCGTGAGCGAATTTGTGATTGTCGCCTCACAACACACTTACCTAAGATGAATGTCCCGAGTAGCACGTCATGTGTCGAGCTCTTCACCGGGGCTCCAGCTGTCCATTGCAGTGACTGCTCAATAACAATAATGAAACCCATAACAATAACTACACTAAGCAACACTCGGATAATAATGATGAAAATAACTTCAAAATCCGCATATTTATGCGCACTAGCACTAAGCAGTGCTTGTCTTTCAGCAACCACCAGCGCCAACTGGCAACCTGAAACCGTGATCGGCGGTAAACTCAAAACGATTCTCTACGTTCCCACCACTGCACCTGCCCTGGCAGGCAAGCGCGCGCTGATGATCAGCATGCACGGCTGTGGCCAAACCAATGAAGAATTCCAAACTGGCGCCAACTGGCCCGCCACTGCCGACCAATACGGTATGGTTGTAGCCCTGCCTGACGCCTCTCGCGAAGGCACCTACGGCGGTCTTGGTTGCTGGAACTTCCACGTAGGCATGAGCATGAGTCGCAACAGCAGCGATGCCAAATACCTACTGAACTTGGTTGATGCTCTGCTAAACGACAGCAGCCTAAATATCGACCCTAATCAGGTGTATATCACTGGCCTGTCTTCCGGTGGCGGCATGACCGCTAGCATCGGCTGTTTAGCACCTGATGTATTTGCCGGTGCCGGTGTAAACGCAGGCCCAGGGCCTGGCTCCAACGGCCAGTCACTCACAAGTACAGACATTTCAGTAACTCAAGGTGTAAGTAACTGTAAAACACTATCCAACAAAGACGGCGCTAACAGCCAGCCTTACCTCTACACCCAAGTTCACAGCACCATCTGTGGTTCCAACGATGGTACGGTATCTCCTGCATGGTGTGACCGTGTCTCCGACATCATGGCAGCCACCTATGACGAAGATACCGATGTAAACGACTGTAGCGGCGGCAGTAACCCAACCAGCATTACGGGTAACGGCACGGTGAATACCTTCTGCGACTCTGAAGGCCCACGTAACTCAAACATTATTGTTCAAGGTATGGGCCACGCTTGGCCCGCAGGCCCAGGCAGCTCTGGCGGTGGTAGCTATATCGACCACAGTAATGTGAACTACCCACAGTACGTAACCAAGTTCTTCTTCGACAACAACCGTCGTGTGATCACCAACCAAGCACCAACGGTAAACAGCCTGAACCTTAGCGAAAGTAACGGTGTAATCACTGTGAGTGGTTCTGCAACCGATAGCGATGGCACTGTGGATAGCGTAAGCGTTGTTGTTGCTAACACCAGCTCTGGCGCCACCGTAGACAGTTTCACCTTAAGCGTGAACGGTAGCGGCAACTACTCAGGCAGCACTTCTGCCCTAGCGGATGCCAACTACACTGTGACGGTAACCGCCACAGATAACGAAGGCAGTACCAGCAGCCCAAGCGTTGACTCAATCTGGGTTGGTCCAATTCCGCCAAACAGCGCCCCAAGCATTAGCAATGTTAATGCAGCCGTAAACGGTGCCTGTGTCACGGTAACTGGTAACATCCAAGATGTAGATGGCAACTTGAGCTCAGCAAACGCCACCTTCGACGGTAGCGCTAGCCTAAACATTGCTATCACCAGCCCAAGCAACATGAGCTTCAGTGTTGAAAACTGTTCGCTGGCTTATGGCAGTCACACCGTTGTGATCAATGCCACTGACAGTAACTCCGCTAGCAGCGCATCTCCTGCGGTTGGCTTCACTACTATAGACCTGGGTAAAACTGGCGACGTCAACTATCACCTAAACGAAGGCACTATCACTTACGGTGAAGGTTATAGCTGGTGCTACACCGCATACAGCAGCGCTGAGTTCACCATGATTGAAGAAGAAACCACAGGTGGTCAGTGCCGCTGGGTTGACGAAGCCGGCGCGAACAACTGCGCAGGCCCTGAGCAAGGGTGCTCCACCGGTGGCGGTAATAGCGACAGTGATGGCGACGGTGTACTAGACGGCCAAGACCAATGTCCGAATACTCCTGCAGGCACGACTGTAGATAGTACAGGCTGCGAAGTAACCACAGACCCAGACAGCGACAACGACGGTGTTGTGGACAGCCAAGATCAGTGTCCGAACACACCTGCTGGCACTACCGTTGATACCACTGGCTGCCCAGTCACTAGCACAAGCTGTGAAGAGTTCAGCACTTACAACTACTACCACAAAACTGCTGGCCGCGCGTACAGCACAGGTAGCACCTTTAGCCCTGACTACTTCGCTGAAGGCAGTGATGAATCCATGAACGGCTCCACCTGGGGAACCACAGTTTTACATTCCACAGATGGTAGCGTATGGCACGTAGGCAATTGCCCTTAAGTTAACGGTACGGGTCTTAATACCTCAGAGTTAAGAATCTAACGTTAAGACCCTAGCGTTAACGTCCTCTAAAACGCCTCCAAGGATGGGGGCGTTTTTTTATACAAAAATTAAAACGAAACATCTACCTGGGCGAAGATACCCTGACCATGAGATTGAGGGTAGGTATTGACCACACGTCGCCCCAACTCAGGGAAGTAAACATCTTCATTTAACAAATTATTACCGTATACCGATAGTTCAACATTTTTAAAGCTGTCATTGTTAAATAATTTTCCTGCGTTGGCTCGCACATTCAAACTTAACAAGGTAAAGGCATCAGCATCTGGATTGACCACCACGGTGCTATTTCCGTCTAAGTTTTCTAGCTTACTGGCTTTGCCAAAATAGCTGGCCCACAAACCAAACTCAAAGGTTCTGGAAAATTTATAGGCTAACCCTAACTTGGTCATGGTTCTCGCTGCAGGCATAAAATCATCTTGCCCGTTATCGTCCTCATTGACTTGGTAGTGGTAAGAGCCTTGCACCTGCAGCGAATCCGTCACACTCCACTTCCCTTCCACTTCCAAACCATCAAAGGTAATTTTGGAATCTTCATTCACAAAGGTGTTGCGACCATTAACAATGGCGCGACCAATAGAATCTTCCGTTTCGCTGCGGTAATAGGTTAACGCTATGTAATAATCCGCAACGGTATAAGAAAGCTGGCCTTCTAAAGTTGAAATAATTTCAGGCTTTAAACTGGGGGCCCCCTGTAAGAAAACCGCATCGAAATACAATTCCGAACCATAGGGAGATCGATAAGCTTCACTATAAAGGAACTTCCCAGACCAATTGCTATTCCAGCGATGGGTATAACCTAATCGAGGTGATAATTGATCTTCACCATCTTCAGAGTCCTTCCACTGGGCACCCAACAATAATTTGGATTTGCTGTTGAGCAAATAATTTACCTGGCCGTACAAACCTGTGCGCTGATTGTCATAGGAACCACCTCGACTACCTAAGTCACCTTTTAGTTGATCCACCACTCCGCCAATTAACACAGAGGTGCCGCTATCAAATTCTCCATTAAAGGTCACTTCATACAGGTAGCCGCTGGATTTAAATTCAGAAGCACCGGTACCCGGCCCGGTAATAAATCGATCTAATTGGTTATAGGTGTAGTTAACATCAAGCCGCCACTGATCATTAAACTTGTGCTGATAACCCAAATCATAAAACTCACGTTTAAGTTCCAGCTCTGCCATGTTGCTCCAGCGAAAAGCGCCACTGACAAAAGGCGTGGTGATTTCGTTAACCATGGACATAAAAGAAAAACCACCATAGCCCGCATCTAGCGAGAAAGACTGCCCATCACGTTCAAGATCAAGACTCCCCGTAGTTGCTGACTCATCAAAAGCACGAATTGTTTCACCATCACTACTTAAATCATTTAACTGAAGGCGTACACCGCCTTCATTTCCCAGTGGCATTTGCAGAGATAACCCACCCCGCTGGTAACCATCTGATCCAGCCAACAAGCGAACGGTGGCTTCTTTCTTATTCGGAGTGCCGCGAGTAATAAAGTTAATGGTGCCGCTAAAAGCATTGGTGCCATATAACACCGACCCCGGCCCGCGTACGACTTCAATACAGTCAATAGAATCCACCGGCAATAACAAATTAATATCCGTGTGCAAACCACCATTTTGCGATTCCCGCAGGGGCCGACCATCAATCAAATACAGTACGTGGTTATTAAGATGCTGAGTTGCACCAGCCCTAAGACTGACACCGGAAGAACTAAAAGTGCTGGAATCGAAAATATAGAGATTAGGAATACGTAATAGAACGTCTTTAATATTGGTTGCCCCAAAGGTCTTGATTTCAGCTGCTGTAATCACCGTGGTGATACCCGGAGACTCCAAGGCTGACTCTGAACGTTTTGAGACAGTACTGACTCGAACCTTGCTCAGATCCTGTAGTGACATCTCAAACAGGTCTAAAAAAGCCAGCTGATCCGCAGCAGCTTTGGCTGAGAACGACAATGATAGAGGCACTGCCATGAGAAACGGAATGGTATTCGCTAACGCCTTCATGGTGACCGTCTCCTAAACTGCATTCCTGCAAACTTAATCCCAGACGCCCTGGCTCAAATAACCCAAGCATCTCCTAAGAATAAGCGAAACTACAATTTAATCAACGATTAATTAGTCAATATTAGCTACTTACAAATAAGAAAACCTATTTATTACAAGGACTTAGGCAACCCTAAACATTGTCGCCATATACTGCAACCTGGAAGCAAGCTGCGCCTGCTCATCAGCCACCACTTCAATCTGCTGGGCCCCTGCTGCAGACTCTTGACTGCTGCCGTTAATCTTCTCAATAGATAGGGTAATTTCATTAATGGTCGAAACCTGCTCATCAGATGCCGTGGCGATGTTTTGTATCATCCCCGTTACCGACGAGACCTCCGTCTCAATTTCTCTCAAAATTTGTTCAACTTTCACAGCATCATCCGCTACTGTAACGGCCTGCTCACACCCTCTCTTCACACGAGTAAACGTTTTTTCTGTTTGAGAACCAAAGTCAGAAATAATGCTTTCAATTTCAGAGGTGGAGTCTTGGGTCCGCTGCGCCAAAGTTCGAACTTCATCGGCAACCACTGCAAAACCACGACCTTGCTCACCGGCGCGGGCCGCTTCAATAGCCGCATTTAGCGCTAGTAAATTCGTCTGCTCTGCAACAGACTTAATCACTTCCACCACACTGGTGATATTGCCACTGCTTGCGTGCAGCTCTTCCATCACATCACCCACACCTTTGATTTCATCTGCCAAGGTGCGAACACTATTGGTATTATTCGACACCACCTTGGCACCATCTCTTGCACGCTCATTGATGCGATCAGATGAATCTGCCACCTGATTGGTTCGGGTCGCAACCTCTCGAATAGTGGCAGACATTTGTTCACTAGCTGCAGCTACCTGCTCGGATTCAAATCGAGTGGAATCTAAACCTTTGCGATTAGCGGTAATGGTAGACACGGTTTCTTCCGAGGCCGTCGCCAACTGCTGACTTGATGAACTAATCTCCTCCATGGTGGCAGAAAAACGATCCAACATATAATTCACAGCCCCTGCCAATTGACCAAGATCATCATCAAAAATAACTTGTGTGCGAACCGACAAATCCTGATCATCTGCCACCTTGGCCATGGTTTTTGTAATAGACTCAAGCTGTTTGGAAATATTTCTCTGAATATAAATCAATAGAAAGAGAATCACGGAGAGCAATAGACCAATAGAAAAAACAGAACCGTAGTAGGTACTCTTAGCAGCCTCACTGAGGCTTCCTGCCAAACCAAGAATATCGCTAGTGATCTTATCTTCAACTTTTTTCAACTGGTTAATTCTTCCGGTTGACGCTTTAAACCAAGATTCCGCATTAGCTCCGAAATTTCCCTGCTGCCAATTATTTTGTGCCAATGCTCGATACTCCATCACCTTTGAAACCGAATCATCCTCCATGGCTCGACGATAAAACTGTACTTGCACATCCCCGGCGAACGCTTCGAAGTCTTGTAGATAGATCGTTTGAAGTGTCACCAACTGCACAAATTTTTCGAACATGCCCGGCTTAAATTGGTCCGCACCAAAAGTATTACTCAATACCGCACGCTCAATACCTGCGCGTTCTTTACCCTGTAAAAATAAGTAGTAGGCGGTCACCATCTGGGTAATGTCGGCATAATGAGATTCATCCGCAATAATCGGCGCAACTCCCAGTAAGTCTTTATTCATATTGGTGTAATAAGATAAGGCCTGCTTTAGTGGAACCTCCAAGGCAGTGATACCGCGACGCATATCATCAATGCGAGAGAGCTGGGTAGAAATGTCATTAAGCGCCGATTGCACTACGGCATTATCAAGCTCTCCTTGTACACTTTCCAACAATTCACGGCGTTTACTTAACGCTTTATTGGTCAGCAAGCGCTGCTGGGAAAGTGTTTCGCGAAACTTGGCCCCTCCGGAACCAATAAAACCCGCACTAGCGCCACGCTCTTTCTGTAGCTCATGTACCAGAGCGCTATTGGCTGCAGAGATTTGCACCAACTGAGAGATCACTTCCGCAGTGGACATACGCTGATAGTTATCTCGCAATACCAAGCTGGCAAATACCAGTAGTGCCAACACAATAGGCACCACAATCAATAATAATTTGCCTCGGAAGCTTAATTTTTGAAGTGTCTTCATAGCCGGTTATTCCTCACGCTTAGCTCCTCACAACCAGTCCCTCACATCATAAGAGGCTGATATATAGGCCACACAATTCATAAAAGTCACTCTCTCATGAGCAATATCTGAGCCAGAAATATGAAAATTTTTAGCTAATCTCGCCTCATCACCTGTGATATTTCTAAAACGACCGTACTGCAAGCTATTTAGAGAAGATAACAACACCCCACAAACCAAAAACTGACGCAAAACCACAACAATGGAGGCAGATCACTGTCAATAACTCCCCGCGAACGCACCAAGAAGACGCAGCAACAAAGTGAACCCCTGCTCGCTTTGCATCACTTTAGGGCCTCGCCCTACCCAACTTATGCATTACCAGGCATATAAAATCTGCTGCTTGCTTCCCTTTCAGCTTTTACCTCTCGTGGATTAACGCTAAAATTCCCTTTATAGCCATCACAAAAGGCCCTTACACAACTTGAGTAGCCCTAGTATCTCTTCTAACACCTCTGCCCGTGCATCAGCTCGCTCCCCTGCGACTGCAAGCACAAAATCACAAGCACACCCCAGCCAAAGCCTTACTCTAGAGCCCAACGATTCCCGCTGCCTTGCCAATCTCTGCGGTCAGTTCGACGAGCACCTTCGCCAAATCGAAGAGCGCTTACATATCGAAATCCGAAATCGTGGCAACAACTTTTCTCTAGTGGGACCAAAGCGCAAAACCAAAGCGGCTGAACAGCTGCTCAACCACCTTTATCAAGAAACTCAGAACGGTACAGAACTCTCTCCAGAGGCTATCCATCTGTACCTGCAACAATCCGGTATCGAAGACATCATGACCGACGGCGACGTAGAAAAGTCCGACAGCATTACCCTGATTCGCACCAAGAAGTGCTCCATCAAAGCCCGAGGCGGTAACCAAACCCGCTACATCAAACGGGTACAAGAAAACGACATTAACTTTGGCATAGGCCCTGCGGGCACCGGCAAAACCTACTTGGCAGTTGCCTGTGCGGTAGAGTCACTCCTTAAAGACGAAGTTGAACGTATTTTACTGGTTCGCCCTGCGGTAGAAGCAGGAGAAAAATTGGGTTTTCTACCGGGAGACCTCAACCAAAAAGTAGATCCCTACCTGCGCCCACTCTACGACGCCCTCTACGAAATGCTGGGGTTCGAAACCGTTGAAAAGCTCATCGAGCGAACCGTCATCGAAATCGCGCCACTGGCCTATATGCGAGGCCGCACTCTGAACAATGCCTTTATCATTCTCGATGAAAGCCAAAACACCACACCGGAACAGATGAAAATGTTCCTCACCCGTATTGGCTTTGGTTCCACAGCCGTGATTACCGGCGATCCCTCCCAGGTCGATCTACCTCGCGGGCAACGCTCTGGCTTACGCCATTCCTGTGAAGTGCTGCAGGATGTAAACGGGATTAGCTTCACCCGCTTTACCTCGAAGGATGTGGTCCGCCACCCGCTGGTCCAAAAAATCGTCGATGCCTATGACGATTGGGACACCCTCCAAAACGATTAATCACACCATAAGAAAACCTCATGCTGACACTGGACCTACAAGTGGCCACAGAAGCCACGGATATCCCTACGCCAGAAGACTTTCAACGCTGGAGCACTGCGGCACTCCAAAAACAACAAGAAGGCACAGAGCTTTCCATCCGAATAGTGGACGACGAAGAGAGCCGGCAACTCAATCATCAATATCGAGATAAGGACAAACCCACCAATGTGCTTTCCTTTCCTGCAGACATCCCCCCAGAAGTGGAACTACCTCTTCTGGGCGATTTGGTGATCTGCGCTCCCGTGGTACAACAGGAAGCGAAAGAACAAAATAAAACTTTGGAAGCCCACTGGGCCCACATGGTGGTGCACGGTACTTTGCACCTTCAAGGCTACGACCATATTGAAGATGCCGAAGCCGAAGTCATGGAGCAACTGGAAACAGACATTCTCACCACAATGGGATATGCTCCCCCCTACGAAAACTGATCAACACATTTGATTACTGACTGCAGGATAGAAATTAACCCCCAATGAACGACGACCCCACGAGTAGCAGCCAGGACCGGTCATGGTTAGACCGCCTGGCACAAGCATTCAGCGGCGAACCAAAAACCCGCGACGAACTGGAATCCATCCTTCAAGAAGCACACGCTAACCAGCTCCTCAACGACGAAGCCTTTGAGATTATGCAGGGCGCCTTGGAAGTATCCGAGGGCCGTGTTGAAGACATTATGGTGCCTCGTTCCCAGATGGTGGTGGTCAATCTCAACGACCCATTGGAAGAGTTTCTCCCCAAGGTAATCGACTCCGCCCACTCCCGCTTCCCCGTTATTGGTGAAGACCTGGATGACATACGCGGTATCCTCCTCGCGAAAGACTTGCTGCCACTGCTACTGAAAGACAAGCACGAGTTTAATCTGGAAGACGTACTGCGCACCGCTAACGTTATCCCGGAAAGTAAGCGCCTCAACACCTTGCTAAAAGAATTCCGCGAACAGCGTTATCACATGGCGGTCGTCATTGATGAATACGGCAATACTGCAGGCATTGTGACCATTGAGGATGTACTGGAAGAAATTGTCGGCGAAATCGAAGACGAAACCGACCAAGACGAAGCGGGTAATATTCGCAAGCTCACTAGTCGCCAATATCTAGTACAAGCACTTACGCCCATTGAAGATTTTAACGAACACTTCGATACAAGCTTTAGCGACGAAGAGTTCGATACCATCGGCGGTATTCTATTGCAAAGCTTTGGCCATCTACCCAAGCGCAATGAAGTCACCGAAATCAATGGCATGCACTTTACGGTGCTAAAATCCGATGGCCGTAAGATGCAGCTGCTCAGGTTAACCTTGCCTTCGGAAGGCTAACCTAGCTACCGCAAGCACTCAACGTGCTTTATTACCCTGACGGCCCTCATCAACTCCGTCATTCTGACGACAGAAGGGAGGAAGAATCTCTTTTTAAAATCCCAAAACCAAAACACGGTAAAGAGATTCTTCGTTTGCACTCAGAATGGCAAAACTCACACACTATTCTCACTGGCTCCCAGCACTGATCAGCGGAGCCCTACTCCCTCTATCTCTAGCCCCTTTCGATGTCTGGCCCCTGGCCATTATCAGCTGCGGCGCTTTATTTTCTCTACTACAAAACCAACCTGCAAAAACCGTTTTTATCCGCAGTTTTTTTTATGGCCTTGGATTATTTGGCGTAGGGGTTTCCTGGGTATTTGTCAGCATCTACACCTACGGCCAAACCGCACTGCCACTGGCGGTTTTCATGACGCTATTGTTTGTGAGTTTTCTTGCAATAGTATTCGCCCTCCCTTGGTGGCTCATACGAAAAAAAATCCCCTATAGCGGTGGCTATTGGGCCATTTTATTTACCGCACTCTGGCTATTAGTGGAATGGTTGCGCACCTGGCTCCTCACCGGATTCCCCTGGTTATTTGCAGGATACAGCCAACTGCACACGCCTCTCGCCGGCTGGGCGCCCATTGTTGGCGTACTCGGGTTAGGCGCTCTTATCGCTTTCACCGGCGCGATTACCGTTACCACTGTGAAATGCTTTTCTGAGAAGCACTTTTCTGCCATCAAATTTTCCCTACCCATTATCGCTGCCTTTTGGCTAGCGGGGTTTTTCTTTCAGCAACTCCAATGGACTGAAGACTCCAACTCACCTTTAAAAGTCAATTTGGTACAGGGAAATGTGGGACTATTTGAAAAGTGGGATTACCGCAATCATCCCGCCATTATTGAGCGCTATATTTCACTCACCCAACCACTCTGGGAAGACAGCGATATTATTCTCTGGCCTGAAAATGCTATTCCCTTAATTCATCACGAAGCGGATTGGTTACTGGAAGAAATCGATCAGCACGCCAAGGAAACCCACACCAACTTTTTAATGGGCATACTCACTTACGATTTTGACAAAGGCCGCTACTACAACACCATGATTTCTCTAGGCAAAGGCGAAGGGCAATACTATAAACGCCGCCTGGTACCCTTTGGTGAATACATGCCTTTAGAAGATATCCTCCGTGGGCTAATCAACTTTTTCGACCTACCGCTCTCTATTATTATTCCCGGTCCCAGCGAGCAAACTTTGCTGAAGTCACACAAGCATAATCTCGCCAGCTTAATCTGCTATGAAATCGCCTATCCAGATTTAACCGCACGCACCTCAAGAAATAGCGCCTATTTAATGACGGTCAGTAACGATGCCTGGTTTAATGACAGCATCGCTCCTCAACAACATTTACAGCTGGCACAGATGCGCGCACTGGAAACACAGCGCTATCTTATTCGCGGAACCAATAACGGAGTGAGTGCCATCGTAAACCCCGATGGAACGCTGCAGAGTATTGGCCCTCAATTTGAGACAGCAGTCATTAAAGGCTCCATCACTCCACGTGAAGGAGCCACCCCCTTTATGCTGTGGGGTAGCTGGCCTGTGGTTATACTTGCCTTGATTGTTTTAATTGTGGGCTGGCGACGAGAGAGCCGGTAGTTAATAGCTTTCTGAGTCTAATGCTTTGTTACGTCTAAAACTGCTGCGTCATTCCAGACGTAGCGAAGCGCAGATCTGGAATCCAGCGTCATGAATTTCACATATCACCGATACAACAAAGACACCCACCTAAAGTTCTTAATTGATTACACGATTATCAATACAGACTTAGGAAAAATTCTAGCCGCTCATTTAGACAACCATCTCTGCTGGCTGAGCTTTATCAACAGTGGCCGAGATGAACTAACCAGCTTACAAAGCTGCTTTCCCAAACACACACACCAAGAAAAAAAATCCCCGCAATTAAAAGCCTGGGTAAATCAAATTATTGCAAACACAGGCAACGAGGCCCATGGCGAAATTCCTTTACTGTTAAAAGGCACCGATTTTCAATATAAGGTTTGGCGACAGCTGCTAAAAATAAAACCGGGGAAAACCCTAAGCTACAGTGAACTTGCGACAAAAGCAGGCAACCCCAAGGCCAGCCGCGCAGTAGGCAGCGCCGTAGGGAAAAATCCAATTTGTATCGCGATACCCTGCCACCGGATCATTCGAGCCGATGGCGGGCTGGGAGGTTTTTCAGGGGGGATAGAAAATAAAAAGGCGCTATTATTAAGGGAGAATCCTGAGCGATGGGCGTGTTTGTCATCCTGACAATTCCCACTAATCCCGTCATCCTGAACGCAGTGAAGGATCTCTTAAGGAAAGTGCCATACTGAGAAAGATCCTTCACTGCGTTCAGGGTGACAGCATTAGGATTATCCCAACTGCACTTTCAACTCATCCAAAATTATCGCTTCGGACTTATTATTACAATCCACTGTAATATCCGCGTACTTTAAATAGAGCGCGCGACGCTCATCGAAAAGCTCTTCAAAGGTTTGATCCGGGCGACGGGCGATACCCCGATCTTCATAGTTATGAATACGGCGACGCAACTCATCAAGGGAGGCATCGAGAAAAACTACCGGGCCGTAAGTTTGCAAGTGAGCCATGCCTTCATGGCTATAAACCGCACTACCGCCAGTGGCAATAACATGATTAGGGAGATCGGTTTCTTGAAGCACTTCCGCCTCAATACGGCGCAAGTTGAGATAATCCGTTTCATCCATGATTTGCTGCAGAGGCTTGCCCTCTCGCACTTGAATCAATACATCCGTGTCCACAAAGTCTTTCGCTAGCTCTTTTGCCAACTGAACTCCGATTGTACTTTTCCCCGCCCCCGGCATACCTACCAGGGTCACACTGCCTTTCGACATCTAGCCATCTCCACCTATTCGCAGGCAAAACACCCGCGTAAAAAAAGAGGCTATTCTAGCGAGATAATCTCAGTGAGGCTAAGGCTAACTAAGGCCCCTCCCTGAAAAACAGCGCGAACTTAACGCTTGAGGCCCATATGATTAGAAAGGAATTGTCCTTGAAGCTGTTGCAAAGCTACTTGAGATTGCTCAAACGCTGAAACACTCGGTACAACAGAGTAGCTAGACTCATTACCACTGAGAGCAGAAGCCAAAGCTGGAGTGGCAAGGACCCAAAGACTGAATAGAACAGAAAGAGTCAAAGACTGAAGAAGAATACGGTAACGCAACCAAAACACTAACGAGTTAGACAGTAGATCCGCCACTAACTCTGGCTTTAAGAAAGGGGGCAGTGAAAAGCCCTTGTTAGAAAAACCTTTAGCGAACAATCTTGCGAGCATGGTTATGCGTACCTCCTCAATTCGGCGCGCATATTACCATAACAACGGATGTTTTTTAGACTATTTGGTTATCAAAACAGTAAAAAGAGCAATTAAGCGACAAGACTTACTGACAGTTAAGACACTACTCTCCTGAAGGCTAGAAGGTTCAAGGGCCCCTAGGTAAGAGGTCACTTCGTCTTTAGGGACACCTGTACTATTTGTTTTGCTTATGCCGCCTATCAAGAATTAAGCGCAGGCCGTGCCTCCTGAAACACAGCCACCGCTAAACTCCCAAAGCACCACGCAATATCAAACTCACCAGCTGATGCTGGGAAGAAACTCCGGCTTTTCGCATGGCAGACTTAACCTGATTACGGACCGTATGCGGTGAAACCTCTCGGTTCTCCGAAATCGATTCAATGGTTTCTCCGTTACACAAGGCAAAGACCACGGCCGATTCTTTCGGGGTAAATTTGTAGAGCATCTCTAACAACGGCATTTTATCCAACGGCAAGGACGTCAGCGGCTTCACAAACACCACCACATTGCCGTCGTTGCTGGGCACCAAGGACTGTAAGGTTTGGCTTCTCAGCCGAGTCACCATCACCTCGTAGCCACTGTCACCCACAACGTTATCCATAGCATGCCAAGCAGAACAAAAGCTCTGGTGGTTTTTAGAGCCATGATGCCTCTTAGCTGCAATTTGCAAAAGGTTACGAAAATGCTGCTGACTCGATGGCGAACGGAAATTCAAGCAGCCGTCTCGCTCTGCGATAAATCCTGTGGTACTCAACAGGGAATGAGCGGCCTGATTTGCCAGAAGTACCCGGCCAGATTCATTCACCACAAACAAGGCGGAGGTTAAGGCATCGATTGACCCCACAGCCACTTGCGTATGCTGGCGTACAAACTCACTTAACTTAAGGGCGCGGCGAAAATGCGGGCACAAGAAATTTAACGCGCCCTGAGTGTCATTGGAAAAGTTGCCAGAGCGCCCATTGCGCTCAAAGGCAATATCCACCAACTGCTCACTGGCGGAAGGGGCATTCAAGACCGCTCGAAGTTGATATTCTACCCCTCGAGGACGGTCAAACTCCTGATAATAGTCCGATGCGAGGTAATTCTCCCTGGGTAGCAATTGCTCATCCCGAAAGAAAATACCATTTTCACTACTGTTTAAAGCCTGGCCCAGCACATCTTTTTGAATAAATTCATGCTGGTACTGCTCAATATGATCATGACTCCAGCCAAAATTATAGCTGTAGTGCAAAGAACTGTGGTCCCGCTGCTTTAACGCAACTGCCACCCCTTGAGCATTAAAATCTTCCGCTAGCTTTTCCAAAGCTACCGGCCAGTAATTTTCATTTAAAACGCATTCATAAATCGAATCGATATGATTCGACAACAAGCTATCGCCTAAAGACATAAATTATTTTTAATCCTTAATCCATTTAGATCATGCGGGTAATCCGCTAATCCCATAGAGTGTCTCTCGGCTGATACACGGCTTTTCCAGAAGAGTGCATCGGTCCATAAGCAAGGAAATACTACGCCATGGACGGCACTCCCGCCACAGTAAACCCTGACATTCGTTTCATTTTCATACCGCGTGGAGGATTACTGCGCCAGGCTCGTCATATTTTGTGAACCCTCTCCTTTTTGTTTAAAAATTGCTCATTGCCACCCCGCCTGCTCACAGGCAATGCAAAGAACCCCCGCAAGCCCTATAATCTCGCTTTCTTTAATTTACCCAAACAGATACGAGATACAGCCCCCACGATGGAAGAGCAATATCAGCCATCCGCCGTTGAAGCGGAAGCCCAAAATCACTGGCAAGAAACCAATGCCTTTGCCGTAACCGAAGATGCCAGCAAAGAGAAATTTTACTGCCTGGCCATGTTCCCTTACCCCAGCGGCAAGCTACACATGGGCCATGTGCGTAACTACACCATCACCGATGTGATCTCACGCTTCCAGCGTATGCAGGGTAAAAACGTACTCCACCCTATGGGTTGGGACGCCTTCGGCCTACCCGCTGAAAATGCTGCCATCCAAAACAAGACCGCACCCGCTGCCTGGACCTATAAAAACATTGAATACATGAAAGGCCAGCTCAACAGTTTGGGCTTTGGTTTTGACTGGGACCGCGAACTGGCCACCTGTAAGCCTAACTACTACAAGTGGGAACAGTGGTTCTTCACCCGCCTTTACGAGAAAGGTTTGGTGTACAAAAAGATGGCGACCGTGAATTGGGACCCCGTAGACCAAACCGTTCTCGCCAACGAGCAGGTGATCGATGGCCGCGGCTGGCGCTCTGGCGCCCTGGTTGAGCGTAAAGAAATCCCCCAGTGGTTTATTAAGATCACCGACTACGCCGAAGAGCTGCTAAACGACCTCGACAAGCTGCCGGACTGGCCTGAGCAGGTAAAAACCATGCAAGCCAACTGGATTGGCAAGTCGAAAGGTGTAGAAATGACCTTTGACTTGGCCAACCCTGTAGCCGATATCAAGGATTTCGATATCTACACCACCCGTCCAGATACCTTAATGGGTGTGACCTATGTGAGCCTGGCGGCCGAACACCCTATTAGCTTGGAGCTTGCCAAAGACAACCCTGAGTTAGCTGCCTTTATCAAAGCGTGCAAAACCCAGTCAGTCGCCGAAGCCGATATGGCCACCATGGAAAAGAAAGGCATGGATACTGGCCTGAAGGCCATCCACCCTATTTCTGGCCGTGAAGTGCCTGTGTGGGTCGCCAACTACGTACTGATGGATTACGGCTCTGGCGCAGTGATGGCCGTTCCTGCTCACGATCAGCGTGATTTTGAATTCGCCACCCAGTTTGGTTTGGCCATCGAACAAGTAATCACTAGTGCTGATGACAGCGAAGTGAGTATTGCGGAAGCCGCCTATACCGAGAAAGGCGTACTGGTTAATTCTGATGAATTTGACGGATTGAATTTCGATAAAGCCTTCGATGCTATCGCCGCTAAGCTTGAGTCCTTAGGCAAAGGAAAAGTAACCACTAACTATCGTTTGCGTGACTGGGGCGTAAGTCGCCAGCGTTACTGGGGATCACCCATCCCTATGTTTAACCTGCCAGACGGCGGCGAGATTCCAGTCCCCCTGGAAAAGCTCCCTGTACTACTCCCAGAAGACGTGGAGATGGACGGCGTTCACTCCCCCATTAAGGCCGATACCGAATGGCGCAAAGCCGAGTTCAACGGTCAAGCCGTTGAGCACGAGACCGATACCTTCGATACCTTTATGGAATCCAGCTGGTACTACGCCCGCTACACCTGCCCAAACTTTGAAGAAGGCATGTTGAACCCAGACGCTGCCAACTACTGGCTGCCGGTGGATCAATATGTGGGCGGTATCGAACACGCCATTCTTCATCTACTGTACGCCCGTTTCTATCACAAGCTATTACGCGACGAAGGCCTGGTAAACAGCGACGAGCCCTTCAAGCGTTTACTGTGTCAGGGCATGGTGTTAGCCGACTCTTTCTACAAAGAAAACGCTGACGGCAGCAAAACCTGGTACAACCCCGCGGAAGTCACCGTTGAACGCGATGACAAAGGCAAGCTGATCAAAGCCCTTCATGAAAGCGGTGAAGAACTGCAAATGGGTGGCACCACCAAGATGTCAAAATCGAAAAACAACGGCGTGGACCCACAAACCGCAGTGGATCAATACGGTGCTGATACTGTTCGCCTGTTCACTATGTTCGCAGCGCCACCAGAGCAAACCTTGGAGTGGCACGACGCTGGCGTAGAAGGCGCTTTCCGCTTCTTGAAGAAGCTGTGGCGCACGGCCTACGGCCATGTTCAAGCCGGTGCCTGCACCTTAAAAGCAGGTGAATTGAACTCAGACAAACTAAACGACAAGCAAAAAGACTTGCGCCGTAAGACTCACGAAACCATTCAAAAAGTGAGCGATGATTACGGCCGCCGCCAAACCTTTAACACCGCCGTTGCCGCCGTGATGGAATTGTTAAATGAAACCAATAAGCTGGCTGACCGCGCAACCCCTGAAGGTTTAGCCGTTGAGCGTGAAGCACTGGAAGCGGCAACACTGCTGCTGGCTCCAATCGTGCCTCATATCAGCCACAAGCTGTGGAGCCTGTTTGGCAACGACAGTGTGATCGACGCAGCCTGGCCACAAGTGGATGAAGGCGCATTAGTGCAATCATCTATTCAAATGGTGGTACAAGTGAACGGTAAGGTACGCGGCAAAATTACCGTGGCCGCCGACGCCAATGAAGACAGCGTGATTGCCGAAGCCAAAGCGCAAGAAAGCGTCATGAAGTTTATGGAAGGCAAAGAAATTAAAATGTGCAAAGTGATTCCAGGCAAACTGGTGACCTTTGCGGTGAAATAAACGTTTGAGGTTTGACGTTAGAAGTTGGACGAAAAACCGCGGCCAACTTCTCGTCAAACATCGAACTTCTAACATCCAACGTATTATGAAAAAAATACTCGCGTTCCTGCTCATCACCACTATTGCCTCCGGCTGCGGCTGGCGCCTGCGAGGCTCCGTTGACAGTTTAGAAACCATTGGCGATGTGTACTTACAAGTTGCAACCAACCCTCTATTAGAGCAACAGCTAAAGAAAACCCTAACCAACAGTCGCGCTCAATTGTCTGCCAACAAAAGCAATGCAGCGTTTAAAATCCTGGTAAGTAATATTCGTGAAGAGCGCCGCACCGTTGCCTACAACAGCAACGGCAGTGCGGCAGAATACGAGCTGAGACTGGAAATGTTAGTGATGATTCTAGGGAGTGATGATAAGACCCTGGCCTCAAACCCTATTAGCATCGAACGTAGTTACGCCTTTAACCCTGACGATGTGTTGAGTAAAAATCAGGAAGAAAGACAATTAAAAGAAGAAATGCAGAAGATGGCTGCATTGCAGATTGTTAGACAATTACAGGCGGCGCATAGGAATGCGTCTGTAGAAAATAAATAAAATAGCTACGTCATACCTGCGAACGCTGGAGTGACGACGTTAACTAACTCTGTCATCCTGAGCGCAGCGAAGGATCTTTTCCAGGCATACACCGCCCCAAGAAGATTCTTCCTCCCTCCGGTCGTCAGAATGACAGACACCAGTAGAGAATAAATACAAAACAGAAATGAAAATCTACCCCGACAAACTTGACCGCCAACTGGGTGACCAGCTCATGCCAATTTATTTGGTCACCGGTGACGAGCCTCTTTTAGTACAAGAAGCTTGCGACACCATTCGCTTGGCGGCACGGGAAGCGGGCTGTAGTGAGCGAGAAGTACACCACGCCGAAAGTGGTTTTGATTGGCAACAGATTTTGATGTCTGCCAACAGTTTGTCTTTATTTGCAGATCGCAAACTCATTGATTTGCGTATTCCCAACGGTAAGCCTGGCGACGCCGGCGGCAAAGCACTCACCGAATATGCGGCCAATGCCAGCCCCGACAATATCCTTCTGATCACCTGCCCTAAGCTTGATGGCAACCAAAAGCGCAGTAAATGGTACAAGAGCTTGGATAAAGCGGGTGTTGTGGTTGAAGCCTGGCCTATTGATGCTAATCGCATGACAGGCTGGATTGCACAGCGACTAAAAAAAGCAGGACTTCACGCAAACCAAGACGCCCTTAGAATGTTAGCCGAGCGCGCGGAAGGTAATTTACTGGCCGGCGTGCAAGAAATTGAAAAGTTAAAACTGCTCACCAGCGAGAAAGAAGTTACACCAGAACTGATCAATCAAGTGGTGGCAGACAGCGCCCGATACGATGTTTTCACGCTTGTGGATCGCGCCCTGGGGGGCGATAGCCGCAGCGCATTGAAAACCCTTTCAGGCTTAAAAGGCGAAGGCACAGAGGCGACGGTAGTACTCTGGGCCTTAACCCGAGAAATTCGTACCTTAGCCACCGCAGCAGAAGCCGTAGGCAAAGGACAAAATGAAGATTGGGCCTTAAAAAATGCAGGGGTTTGGGACAAACGTAAGCCTATGTTCAAACAAGCCTTACACCGACTTCCCTTAAATAGACTTTACAAGTTACTGCATAAAGCCAACACCATCGACCAGTCCATCAAAGGTATCCAAAAAAACAACACCTGGGACTTACTAGAGCAACTGACACTCAGCCTGGCTATGAGCCATCGCTGAAAACACTCAGACCTCACAGCCTTCTAAACACTGAAGAGTTTCACAAGTATTACATCTGCGCGTTTTCTCTCCGAGCACCCACTTTAACCGTGTATTCCGTTCGGCTTTTAAAATCACAGATAGCGCGGTATTTCAGGGGGTTTCCCACCTGACCCACGGCGTCAAAATCAATACAGAAACGATAAATCGTCTGCTCACCATCTGTTTCAATTAACTCGGGATCACTGTGCTCTTTAATTAATTTACGATCATTCAGCACGCTGGTTTTTTTCTGTACATCAGCCTTACACACAGCCCAATAGGAAGCTAACTCTTTTTGCGATGGACCCCGGCTGCCCGCACCAGGTCTCTGGGTAAAAATTTCCTTTAAGGTTTTTGCTTCATACAACGTGAAGTAAGTGGAGTTATCAGCAGTTCGACAATGCACACTGAGCACAGGGTTGTCTTTTGTGCCCTTTCCCTGCCGTAAGGTACCTTCCACAAGTTTTTCACAAAAACCCGTGTTTTTTTCCAGCTCAGCAGCCTCTTTTAGTTTCGGCATGAAATCCATATAACTAAGAGGCAGCCACAATTTAGATTCGTCTATTGCCAATCCGGCAACGGAGTAAAGAGACAACAACGAAAAAAGAAATATTCTCACAGGTACTCCTAGGGAATCACACTGAAGTCGTGACTTAAGGTATTAACTGAAATTTCAACGACGCTTTTAGCTTTGCTTATAACTTTGCCTGTAACTTTAGTTTCAACTACAGCTCAGGTTCGAGACTGGTCGCCATTTGAGAAAAAACATAGCTGTGTAACACCAAAATATTTTCCTCTTCTTCTTCGAGGAACTGCACACCGTAAACGGCAGGTAAGTCTTCTACCATCTCCTTGGTACTTCGTTCTGTGCGAGAGCGGATAATGGCCTGGATTTTCATAGTGCGTCGCACTGGTCCAATGTGCACATCACCATAGATTTCCACTTCATCACCCACGGCAGCAATGGCCTCTCGCAATTCAAGGCGAGCACCTGAGACACTCATATCCGTAGCAATGCCTTCGGTTTCCGCCTCTTCGGTCAAACTTGCCAAACTCTTTACACGCACCGGCAGGCGAGTATCCACACGAGTGGCACCGCGAATTTCTTTAAAGCTAACAGATTTGGGGTAACTCAAATGAAAATAAGGATAGGGAGAAGTGGCAATTCCCTGCACGGTGGCCGCAAAAATCCCCACACCATTAGCCACCATGGTTTTCACGGTGACTTTTTGCCCTGGGCGTAAACGCACAGGTTTCCCGCCTACCACAGGTACTGTGATCAGCACGCTGCGCCCCGGCACATAGCCCATCACCCGGCTCTGGCATTTAGCCCCGGTTGATGACTCTGTGGAAATCTGCAACTGTAGTGCAGTTCCCGGAAGTACATGAAGATCTTCAAACTTCATAAAAAATCTATTCTGCTAGCTATAGGGAAGTTATCGGCCAGTTTTGCTTTTATTTCAATGCTTTTTCAAGCCGGGGCCTCACTAGATTCCAGCATTGGCTGCTTTTAAGCCCCTTCTAGTTTTAAGCTCCCTCTAGCCCAACCTCCGAGACCTTGCGACGACCGAGATATTTCTTCAACTGGTATGGCAGTAATAGCAACGCAGGCGTCACAATCAAGGTAAGCACCGTAGAAAACACTAGCCCGTAAACGATAGCGCTAGCTAAGGGCACCCACATACTGGCCACAACACCACCCACTTCCACATTACGCCCAACCAGGTCGATACTGGTATGCATGGCAATCGGCAACAAACCCAACACCGTAGTAACTGTGGTTAACAGTACGGGGCGCAAACGCTGTGCTCCGGCCATTACCACCAATTTGGGAGGAGAGTATTCCGGCAAAACATCACGCAAGTGGTTATAGGTATCGATGAGAACAATATTGTTATTCACCACGATACCGGCAAGGGCCACAATGCCCACGCCAGTCATAATCACGGAGAAGGTCTCTTGAGTCAGAGTTAACCCTAGCAATACACCCGCAGTAGACATAATCACCGCCGACAACACCAAGAAAGCCTGATAGAAACTATTAAACTGCGCCACCAACAGGATAAACATTAAGAAGAGCGCCAGCAAAAAGGCCACTCCTAAGAACGCTGCAGATTCCGCCTGCTCTTCATTTGCACCACGGAAACTAACATCAACATTGGGATCCAGGTTAGCCACATCCAACCATTGCTGGATTTCTTTTACCTTATCATCAGCGAGAACACCGTCTTCCACATTGGCTTTCACAAATTTCACTTCCACACCATCGATACGCTGGATGGAATCCACTTTCGGCTTCGGCACCTGACGGACAAATTGTGAAATAGGTACAGGGCCGTGGGGCGTGTTAATACGCAGGGTTTTTAAACCATCGAGGCCTCGCTCTTTTTCGGTAAAACGCACGCGAATGTCTACCTCTTCATCGGCATCATCAGGGCGGTACTCACCCAACAACATACCGTTCGTAACCAGCTGCACGCTGTAACCCACTTGCAACACATCCAAGCCGTAGAGTGCTGCTTCTGCGCGATCAACCTCTAGCTCCCATTCGATTCCAGGCAGAGGCAAGGTATCTTCCACGTCACGCAAGCCGGAGACGCCCATAAAATGCTCTTTCACTTGGGCTGTAACCGCGCGCAACCTCTCAGGATCTCGGGACGCTAACTGCACCTGTACCGGCTTACCCACTGGCGGGCCAGACTCTAACTGATCTGCAGACACATAGATGCCCGGCAAGTCGGCAGTGGCTGCACGTATCAAAGCAAAGGTTTCTTTACTGCCCAACTCTCGATCACGAACTTCTGTAAGCTCCACCATCATGGTGGCAATTTCATCTTTACTGGTTTCCCGGTTGCCGGAAATGCCACCGCCACCACTGCGGGTATAAACCCGCAATACACCAGGCACAGATAGAACACGCTCTTCCACTTCCTTCACTAAGGGTTCGATCTCATCGATACTGTAGTTACCCTGAGCACGAACAATCACCGAACCATAAGCCTCTTCTGTCTCGGTAAAAAATTCAACACCGGCATTGAAACGACCATAAATTTCAAAAATTAAAAATAAAACCGCGACACTGGTGGCTGCGGTTTTAATTGGGCGCTGAGTCACAAATTCCAATACCCGAGCATAGGTTTGTGCCCCCTTATCCAGGTGCGCCATATCAGGAATATCATCTTCATTAACAACTTGATGCTGTTGCTTTGAAGAACCGCCAACATAGGCGCCTAGAGCAGGGGCAAATAATAGGGCGTAAAACAGAGAGCCGATAAGCACCGCAAACACGGTAACCGGTAAATACCCCATAAAGTCACCAGGTACCCCTGGCCAAAAAAGGATCGGCGTAAATGCTGCTAGAGTTGTCCCCGTGGATGAAAGCACCGGCCAAAACATACGTTTCACTGCGGTCTGATAGGCCGTGCGACTGTCTTCTCCTTCGGCCATTTTGCGATCGGCAAATTCAGTCACCACCAAGCAGCCATCAATCAACATACCCAGCGCCAACAACATGCCAAACAGCACCATAAAGTTAAAGGAATAACCCAGGTAGTAACACACCATAGTGCCAATCAGTAGAGAAAATGGAATACCTAAACCCACCAGTAAACCAGAGCGCACCCCTAGGGCGGCAACCACAACCACCATCACCAACATCATGGCGGTGATAATATTCCCCTGTAATTCACTCACCAATTGACGGGAAAACTTCGACTGATCGAAGACGTACTTAATCGCAATGCCTTCCGGAATCGTATCAATTTCACTTTCCACAAGGCCTCTTACGGCTTCGGCAACAGCAATTTCATTAGCCTCCGTTCGCTTCACCACTTCCAGAGCAATAGCCGATTTTCCATCGATACTGGTAAAACTTTTTCTGTCTTTAAAGGTGCGGCGAATTTCAGCAACCTGCCCAAGGGTTACAACACCATCAGCAGAAGACTTTAAAGGCAATTGATACACGTCCTTCACGGTCTCAATTAAGCCCGGCACCTTCACGGAGAAGCGTCCTTTGCCAGTATCGATTTCACCCGCAGGTACCAACAAGTTATTGCCTCTTAAGGCCGCAACCAAGTCACCACTGGTAATACCGTGAAACTCTAACTTATCGGGATCAATAACCGCTTCCGCCACTTCTTCTCGGTGACCAGCCATATTGACATCGAGCACATCGGAAACATTTTCGATATCGCGCTTGATTCGCTGAGCCGTGTTAAACAACAAACGCTCTTGAACATCATCACCGGAGAGGGTCACTACAATAGTGGGAAAGGGCTGCGCCGAAACCTCTGAAACCACAGGTTCTTCTGCATCCGCAGGAAAACGAGAGCGAGCTCTATCCACAGCCTCACGCACATCGTTAACCGCTTTATCGATATCATTGTTCATATCGAATTCAATTAAAACCGTCGCCGAATTTTCTCGAGAAGTGGCAATTATTTCTTCGACACCATCAATACTTCGCAGCTCTTGCTCCAGTGGACGCACCAATAATCGAACGGCATCTTCAGGAGAAATACCCTCTTGAAACAAACCCACATAGACCATGGGCACGTTGACTTTCGGCGAGGACTCAATAGGCATGATGGAGCGCGCCATAATGCCCGCCAAGAAAATAAACACCATCACACAGATAGTGGTACGGAAACGACTAATGGCAATAGAGAGTGGAGACATTAGAGCGCCTCAGCCGTTTTTTCCGAATTTGAATTCGAGTCAGAAATTATTTCATCGCTAGCGGCAGAAACGTCGACCGTTACTTCAACGGACTCGGGAGCAGAAGAAGAATTTAACACTGAACCCGGATCAACACCTGGCGCTACCTCTTGAGATGAATCAGCAATGGCCTCTTGCTCCCAAACCACATCCACTTGTTGGCCCCTGGCCACATACTCCTGACCCACGGTGATTAAATCCACTTTTTCAGGCAAGCCAGTAACCCACACACCCGCACCTGTATCAGACAGCAATTGAATAGATTGCCACTGCACCCGACGATCACCATCAAGGGTACGCAATCCCAATCCGCCTTGGTCATCTAGCGCCAACAGTGCGGGAGAAAGTAAATGCCCCTGATGCTGCTCAACAGGTACAAAGAGTCTTGCGGAAAGCCCCGAACGCCACTGATTAATATTTGCCAAGGTCACTTCAATGGTAAAAGTACGGGTAACAGAATCTGCTCCCTGCCCCACAAAGCTAACCTGCCCCACACTCTCGCTGCCATCACTAAGCTGAATCCTTGCAGGCTGACCAACCGCTAGCTTTAGAGCCTGACTCTCACTGGCTTGAGCGGTCACTAACAGAGGCGTTAATTCCAATAAGCGGGCACACACATCACCGCCGCGCAACCAATCACCCGCTTCTGCGGGCAGCTCATCTACCACGCCATCAAAGGGCGCACTAATTGCGAGATTTTCAACATCAAGCTTACGGCGTTCCAACTCAGCTTGTGCTTTTTCCTGCTTGGCTTTCGCCGAAGCAATAGCAGTATCAGACTGATAGCCCCCACGTTTTAAGCGCTTAGCGCCTTCGTACTCCAGCTTCGCTTGGGTTAAAGACGCTTGGGCTTCTCGCAAGCGCAACAAACGATCTTCAGGGTTCAATCTACAAACGACATCCCCCGCCTTTACCTGCTGACCACGAACAACTGGCGTTTCCGCCACACGGCCAGACAGCTCTGCTCGCAGCATCACATCTCGATTTGCCAAAGTTTTTCCCCGCAGGGAAATAATTTCTGGTACAGAGACCGCTTGAGAATGGCGCGCGCGCACGGTAAAGGCTTTGTCACTGCGCTGAACGCCTGTGGTTTCTGATTGCCCCTCACCATTGCCGCCACCTCCGGCGATCACACCGGAGAGCAGCCATACCAAGGCCAGGGCAAAAATAATAATTGCGATACGCAGATTTTTTGACAACCGGTAAAATAAATTATCTTTGGATAACTTCAACATAAATATATTCAGAGTCCTTTTAAGAAACGTTCTCCAAAATTGCTTTTCCCTGCGCCTATCTAAGGCACCGATGAAAAACAGCGGTTATTTTAAGCGCACTAAATCTCGTAATAGCTGCTCAAAATAATCATCATTCTCATTCATTTGATCTCGAATATTATCGGTGGTTTCGCGAGTACTGGCAGCAAGATTGCTGAGAAACTCTTCTTGCTCTTGTTCCAAACCTAAGTAGTGAAAACTACCCTGAATCTCCGAGCAGATTTTATCCACCGTATCGAACATCAAATTTTCGTTACTCTTCATCTCACGGTAAGGACCCGAGATAAAGCTTTTAAAGGTACTCACTACTTGATCAAGGCGCCCCATTCTCACCAGCCCCCATACACAAGCGTCTAAGGCTTCAATCAGGGCAGCCAAAATATCCGCCAACCGGCCGTAAAGTACTTCATCACCCACAGGCATATTCTTCACAAGAATGGAGCAATTCTGACCATTCACAACTGTACGTGTACCAAAATGAATTAAACGTTCCCCAGTACGGGTAACATTGAGCACATTGTACTCCATTGGGCTGATAGGGTGACTACTAAAATGCTCAAATTCGCCCCCCATATCCAAATGATTTAATTCAACTACCGATTCTAAATCGAGGCTGCTGAGATAACTCACCGTTTCTTCACCCACCTCATTGAAGCTCGAAGCCGTGTTGAGGCTCTTAAAATACTGTAGCAACTGCCCATACTGAGAAGCCTCCGTCATGGAACTAAACGCCATATCTCGACTATTGGCTTCTCTCTGCATGAGATCCATACGCTCTTGATAGAGTTTAGAGAAGATTTCTAGTTTAAGAGCTAGGGCTTTAAGCTTTACCGGCTTCTGCAAGAAATCATCGCCGCCTGCATCATAGGTGGCTAACTGCTCCTCTACAGAATCAGCTCCAGAAATAAACACGACGACAGGCCGGTAGTTGAAATCTAAATCTCTAGCATAACGACATACATCGTAGCCCTTGATATCAGGCAGATACAAATCCTGTAAAATAATATCTGGCCGCCACTGATCAATTTTTTGCTTTCCATTCTCTCCATTTCCGGAAGATTGAATTTCGTAATCTTCACCAAAAAAATCAATGATGTTCTCCACGAAATCCATTTCATCTTCAATAATTAATAATTTTAACTTTTCCATTTTTGAATCTTATACCGTTAATTTACTGATCACACGTTGAAGCTGCTTTCGCCCAAAGGGCTTATTTAAAACATTACCATCGAAACGAGCCAACTTTTCATTATTTTCAAACCCATGAAATCCCGTCATCACAACAACATTAATATCTGAAAAATTCTCTTCTGTATAAAAAGCCAAATCTAAACCACTTTCCGCGCCTGACATAATAATATCGGTTAGCAATAAGTCAAAACCACCCTCAGACTCCAGTTTTCTCTTAGCTTGTTCAACATTAGATACGGATATCACTTGAGCGCCCCACAACTCAAGCCAACTTGAGATAACTTCTCTTAGCTCAATCTCATCATCAGCTACAAGCACTCTTTTACCGTCAAGGGAAACTTCATCCTCCTCGGCGTTATCGACAACTAGCTGCCTCGTTGGTGCAATTTCAGATACAGGAATAATCAAATCAAATCGAGTTCCTTTCCCCAACACCGAGTGGCAGCTAATAAATCCATGAGAACGCTTCACAAAGCCATAGGCCAAACTTAACCCTAACCCAGTACCACTCTCTTTTTCTTTAGTGGTAAAAAACGGGTCGAAAATTCTGGCTTGATTTTGAGCGGAAATACCATAACCGTTATCTATTACGGAAATAACTACATATCGGTTTTCAATAAGTTCAAAGTCATCGGAACGCTGGGCTATCAAATCTTTAGCGAACAGGACCGAGCACGATATCCGCAAGGCGCCCCGCCCATCCATGGCATCACGACCATTAATAGCAAGATTAACAATCACATTTTCAAAATCGCTTTTATCTACATTTATCCAAGCAGGCTCGGTGCTATCAATATCGATAGTTAACGCTACCGAAGATGTCAGCGTACGCTCCAAAAAGTCTTCGAAACTTAACAGCATCTCACCGGCATCAAAACGTTCAGAACAAGTGGCATCTGCCCGTGAAAACTGCAAAAGTTTTTTGGTTAAGACAATTGCGCGATCAACGGTATTCACAATACCATCCACATGCTTTTTCACTTTATCCTGGCCATCGGCATACAACTCTATAAGCTCTGCATGGCCAGATAAAATCCCTAAAATATTATTAAAGTCGTGGGCAATTCCCCCCACCAGCTGCCCCACAGCTTCCATTTTCTGGGTTCTCTCCAAACGTTTTTCCGCCAAGCGCTCACGATTAATATCTTTCAACAACACGCCAAAATAAGCCAGCTCACCTTTTTTATCGTGAATTGGCATCATGTGCATGAAAATCCAAGAGAGGCTATCATCTTTACGCTTAATCTGGACCACGCCCCGAAAATCCATTTGCCGCAAACGACAAACTGAAAGATAACGTCTATCTAGCCCTTCAGAGCTAGCATCTGCATCTGCCTCTAGAATTGAAAATGGCTTCCCGAGCAGTTCATCGCGAGAGAAACCTGTCATCTGCTCTACTATACGATTGGTGTAAATAATATTCGGAGGTTCTTCTGTATCTAAGAACATCGCTAATTGCTCTGATTTCAGCACCAGAGTTTCCAGCTGTAATAAGCGGCCCTCTTTCTCTTTACGATCGGTAATATCTTGTAAAATATAGGTATAACCGCTGACTACGCCGTCGTAATTTAATGGCGCAATAGAAATATTCACCCAAAAATTTTCGCCGCTCTTATTTTGAAAACAAAACTCTTCCTGACCGCTTTGCATAAGTTGTAACTTATAACGGAAAAACTCTTCTGCGGCAGGATCAGTGAGTGGACCACGGAGCATATCGAACAGATCTGTGCCTTCCATATCACCCCAGTTGAAGCCTGTCATCTCAGTAAAAGCAGGATTTATCCACTCAATACCTTTTGCCAAATCTGACACCACCACCCCCACATTGGTATTTTCCAATACGTGGTAGAGGCGAGTGATCTCTCGAAGATGCTCCCGTTCTTCAGTAAGATCCTGCACCGCCCCCAGCAATAAGACAGGATTCCCTTCTTCGTCCATTTGAGCAATGGCCTTAATAAATACTTCACGAGTATCTCCATAGCCGGTTTCAATTTGAGTGGCTACCGAAAAATCTTCGCCACTGGTCACTGCTCGCATCAACATATTGGAAACAGAGGCACGATCACGAGCCACCACATAATCCAACATATCATCAACAGCCAAATTGATTGCTTCTGAGGGCACTCCATAAATCGAATACATTTGCTCAGACCAAGTGGTTTCACCAGACGGTAATGCAATGGTCCAGTGCCCCACACCAGAGGCCTCAGCGCCAAGCTTTAGCAACTCCGCTTCTTTCTCAAACTCTAATTGGGATTCAAACTCAGAGTGAATATTGGCCACGCTACCAAACATAGATTCCACGTCGCCATTAAAATCAAAAATCGATCGCCCCCGCAGTAAAAACCATTGATACCCTTGGCCTGTTTTAATGCGAAAACGAAAATTAAAAAGATCGTCACTTCTCGACTTAATATAAGCCACCACTTCCTGCTGAAAACGGCCTAGATCCTGCGCATGAATATAATTTACCCAGTCGATAAGCTTCTGCCCGTACTGAGAGTCACTCGCACGGCCAATAAGCTTCAATACCTTGTCAGAACACCAAAGGCTATTTGTAGCCACCTCCCAACGCCATAATCCTTCACTGGTACACACTTGTAATATTTCATAAAGCTCTGTGGTGGTACGTGTACGATTCAAGCCACCACCAATGGCTTTATCCACATTGAGCAACTCAATAAGGCTGGATAAGTGCACCGCCACAAAGCGACCAAGCTCAACATCTTTGTCCGTGTAACCGTCTTGTTTATTGCACATGGCCAACAAGCCGATCACTTTACCGGACCATTTAAAAGGAATGCCTATATAGGAAGTAATAGGGGGATGGTCCGCTACATCACCACGACTGGGATCAGTAATATGTAAATCATTAAAGACCACCACATCTTTTTGCTCGACTGGCGCGCCCAACATATTGTCGAGATTTCGGGTGCCTAAATACGAGCCACTCCTATCGATCCAATGCTGAGCTGCACTATCGATGGAATGGGCCACCATCACATAAGAATTAAATGCCCTGAGCTCAGGATTACCGGGGTGTTCTACTTGACCAATCAGGCCGTACTCGCTGCCAAATAAATCCAGCAACTCCCGAAGAAGCCCCTGCAGCGCAGGCTCTAAATTCCCCGCCTGACTTTCCTGGAGGTTAAATTGATCAATCAGGTCATGTACCCGCTGGTGCCGGCTGCTAAGGGTTTTCTGGGGAATGAGTGTCAGCAAGTAATTGCCCGAATCCAACTCACTCACCTCTATCCGCCACAGGCCTTCCCAGGAAATAAATTCCTGCTGCCCCCCACCCGCTTTCAAAAGGTTTTCAAGTGCCAAGCTACAGGCTTGATCATTACAGCAATCAGCTTGCTCGTCGTAGAGTAAATTGGTCTCAACAGCCTTCCCCGAAGAGGAAAGGATCGCTGCAGCAAAGGGTAAATTGGCAAGGCTCAGACTTTGGGGCATAAGGCGTTGACTACAGGGCAATAGTTTCTTTAAACACCCAAGAAGCGTAGTCGACTTTCTCTAATGCTGCAGGGTAAAACAGAGGGGGCGGTTAACCATTTAGGCTAATGACGAGCTCAAAATAGAAACCCTGGTTTTACTGCGAAAACTCAGAACTGAGCTGCAACACCAGGGGCGATATCAACTCCTCCCTTATCTAAGGCAGGCAGCTCACTGGAAGACGCCTCTTCATTCCAAGCTTGAAGTAGCTTCGCCAGAGCAACACCTTCGACATGAAGCGCCTTAAGCTCCTCCAGGGTATTTTTTTCACCGGTATAGAGTTTCACCTTTCGCTGTTGGCCTGCTGCAGGAGACTCTGGATGGCTTGTACTGTAAACCTCCAACTTCCAACGCAGGCTTAGCACGGTGTTACGATAAAACAATAACTTACTTTCGAGGGATAAGAGCGAGCAGTCCTCTAGCGGACCAAAAGCGGAAAACTCCGTACTAAAAACAACCACACCCCGGGAGCCTCCCCCAGCTAAAATAGTGGCATTACGGGATTGATTGAGCAGCATAGCCACATCACCAAACACTTCTCCCGGGGTAATGTGATTCAGGAAATACTCATCAGAAGTCTCACTACCTGAATATACTGACAATTGGCCCTTAATTAAAAAATATAAGCTTCTAGCAATATCCCCTTTACTCAATAAAACACTGCCAGGATCGCAGTAAATAACCTTTGAGTGGCGCAGCAGCAACTCGAATTGAGCCTCATCTGCCGCCTTAACTGCCTTATAAAAAGGGATAGCGGATAACAATGCCTCCAGTGTACTGCGATTAAAATCTTGTGCAGGCGTAATCTTCATATTGAGCACTAACCAAAAGGAATAACTACTGCAAAAATTCCTAATAAAAAACCATAAAAAATGGACCAGTTTCGTAAAATACTACCTTTTTATTTCACGCCAGTCTAAACTATCGCCTCTATTATAGATGCTGCTCGAAAAAACAAACTGTCTCTTTTTTTGAACCCGTACTAAAGTTGGAAAGAAAAGAGAAAAACAGTGTCATAAGCAGCACACAATCAGTACTTTATTAAGTACTGATATAAAGCTAATAAAGTACACCATAAAAATTCAAGACCAATCGAAGTAAAGGATCAGCAATGCGCTTAAGCCCGTCCGCAAACCGCACCGCCGTCTTCAATTTTCTTATCATCTGCCTTAGCCTCTTGGCCTGCAGCTTCACCAAGGCACAAGATCTTCAGCTAAACGGTTTAGCCAGCTACCAAGAGCTTAACAGAGAGATGTTCATGGCAGGCCTTTACCTGCCAAACACCACAGGAGATGTTACTGTGGTTCGAGGCATGAACGAGCCCCAGCGCATGGAGCTACGCTTCTCGGCTAAACGCGTATCTGCACGCCGCCTCATCAACCTATTCCTCCAGAACATGGCGATTAACAACAGTCCAGACTCCTTGAGTGAGAACGCCGACAACATGGTGACCTTTACCTCACTCATTAAAGGCAAGCTATTGCGTGGTGATATTCTGAGCTTCGAACGAGTTCCCGGCACAGAAACCCGCATCGTACTTAACAGCGTTACTCTGGGCAGCGTACCCAGCAGCGACTTCTTCGATTTACTGTTAAACACCTGGATTGGCTCTGTTCCACCTTCTACTGAATTTAAAGCCGCTCTTTTGGCTGCCGGCGCTGTATCAGACTCTGACTACGCCAGCTTTGAGATGATCCAACCTACCGAAGAGCGTATTGCTGCAGTTAGCGGCAAACCTAGTGCCACACCTAAACCTCCAAAACCAACAGCGCCTAAACCACAGCTTTCTGCCCCATCTATTGCCGCCCCGACTCTCGAAAAGCCAGGCGCACCGACGGTAGCCGCTGCAACCCCTATCGAGAAGCCAAGCCTTCCAGCCGCTCCGAAAGTGGAAGCGAAACCACCAAAAGCGGCTCCCAAACCTGCAGCGCCAAAGCCAAAGCCTGAACCTGTTGCAGAAGAGGAAGACGACAGTGTCTTCGACGATGACGAAGCCGATGCACCGGTACTTACTGCCGAATCTATCTTGAGCCGTCAGCGTTATATGACTGAACTGGTTAAGAAAACTTATCAGAAAATCCGCTATCCAAAAGCTGCTCAACGAAAAGAGCTTGAAGGCAGTGTTCGCTTACGGGTAACTATTGACCGCAAAGGCAAGGTAACCAAACTGGAAACCTTAGAAGCATCGAAGCATGACGTGCTTAACGGAGCTGCAGTGAAAGCGGTAGGTAAAGCTTCTCCTTACCCGAATATCCCTGCTGATATTGCAGGCGACACTTTCGAGTTTGTACTTCCTATTGCATTCCGACTGCAATAGCAGCCAAAAGCTTACAGACCACAAAAAAGGCGAGATCATAAAAATCTCGCCTTTTTATTTACCTTGAAACAGCTAGCTCAAAATACGCACTGAATGCTAATTCCGAAACTTAACTATCGAATATCAGGCAAACGCTCAGTAATCACTCGCTGTAAATCCGACACCTCCATTTTCGACATATCCTTTAACTTCTTCACTTCAATGGCATGGAGATGCAAACAAGGGGTGTTCTGATTTAACTCTCGTAAATCGCCCTTCATTAACACCGGTAAAAAAGGATTATCTGGAGCGCGACGGGCATTAATGGCTTTAATCCCTACTTGCAGTGGAACAGGCTGAACCTTACCGCCTTTTTTAAAGGGGATGGTAATGTACAAACCCTTCTTTCCCACCATCTCTCCCGGAATGACATTCAAGCCTGTATCAATGGCCGCATCTTCTGGAAGACCAAATAGAGTATCGTGATGGGCATAGGGGTTAGGCAAAATCACCAACTTGTGATTTTCATCCTGAGGAAAATGGATACTGTAATTAGTATAAAGCTGACCTACAATGCCTGAAAACACGCACAATTTGTTCTCAAATTGCATCACAAACTGAGTGGCTCGATCACGCTCACCAAAGTCTCCAAGATCCCAAATTAAGTCTTTATTATCCACCCTTCCCCCCGGGTAATACGAATCAAACTACAGGCACACTATTTGGCCCTACAATTTGGCTCAGCAGTGGCTTTCTAGGCATGCCCGTTGCAAGTGTAGCAGTATCCGGAAAGATTTCTCTATGAAAATCATCACAGTGCAATCGCTATTGGTGATTCTCAACCCTTCACAAGCTAAGCTGCGTCACCTTGCTCCCCCTGGTGCACTGTTAGCAATTTGCCACAACCCGACTATATTCAAAAGGATAACAATAACTTTTGGAATCTCTTTCATGTCCAGCCTACATCAAGCCCTGGAAGCTCGCATCGCTGAAAAATCCTTGGAACTGCCGCTACTGCCAGAGGTGGCCAATCAAGTGATTCAACTCACACAGAACCCTGATGCCACGGCCAGCCAGCTGGCACAGCTAATTCAAAGCGATCAGGCCCTAGCCAGTCATGTGATGCGTATCGCCAACTCTGCGGCCTACTCACCAAACTCTCAGCTAGTGTCACTTCAGCAAGCAATCACCCGGCTGGGAATGAACATGATTGCAGAGATATCCCTCGCCGCCACACTGAATGACAAAATGTTCAGCGCCCCTGGATTTGAAAAGCATGTATCCAACATATGGAAATTTTCTCTGGCAACCGCGCTCTGGGCCAAAGAAATCGCTCGAGTGACTCGCCGTAATGTAGACGCCACGTTTTTATGCGGCTTACTCCATGCCATCGGCCGCCCTGTTGCTTTGCAAGCAGCCCTAGAAATTGCTCAAACTCAGGGAGTGACACTGAGCCAAGACGACGTCACAGAAATAGAAAAGCTCTACCAGAAAAAGATTGGCTCAATCGTATGTCAAGAATGGGATATGCCCATTCTGGTTCAAGAAACCATCGAATACTTAGATGAGTACGATGACGCCCCCAATGCCCGAGAGCAAGCAGCGATGGTGAATGGCGCCAGCTGCTTTAGCCAACATATGCTCACCCCTGAAACCTTAGATGAAGAGCAGCTTCGTGAACTTCAGATTATTGAAGACCTTAATCTCTACCAAGATGAAGTGGATGAGTTACTGGAAAAACTCGATACACTTAAAACCACCGTAGAGGCCATGGGCTCATGAGCGAAAGCCATTCCACCAAAAGCAGTACTCCTGAAAATAATCACTGCCAGTGCGACGTTGCCGTTATCGGTTCAGGCCCCGCAGGCCAGAAGGCTGCTGTGCAAGCGGCAAAAGCAGGACAAACTGTTGTCTTGATTGAGCGCGACCGCGTTCTAGGCGGCGCCTGCGTGCATCGAGGCACCATCCCCAGTAAAACTCTGCGTGAAAATGCCCTGCGGGTAAATTTCATGCGCTCTAATGCCGAACTTGCAAACTACACACTTCCTGAAGAAGTGGAAATGACGGTTCTCATCAATCGCTTGAGTAAGGTACTCACAAAGCACGACGAGTACATGAGCCGGCAGATCACTCGCAACAATATTGAAGTGATTCAAGGGCGAGCCTCTTTTCTCGACAACAACACATTAGAAGTCAAAAAAGTTCGCGGTGAAGCACAAATACTTCACTGTAAAAATATTATTATTGCCAGTGGTTCATTTCCCCGTACCCCACCCAATGTACCCATTGATCATGAGCACTTATTGGACAGCGACTCCATACTCTCCATGCTCTACCTACCCAAATCCCTCATCGTGCTAGGCGGCGGCGTGATAGCCAGTGAATACGCCTCTATTTTTGCAGCACTGGGGGTCGAAGTAACCATGATCGACAAATACCCGAGGCCCCTAGGCTTTCTCGATTCCGACCTTACGGATAAATTTGTCCATGCCTTCGAAAGTAACGGCGGAAAATGGATGGGCAAAACCCCCATTGAAAATATCTATTGGGACGGCGTCTCAAACGTGGTGGTTGAATGTGAAAACGGAGACGTTGTTAAAGCTGAAAAACTACTCTGTGCCGCAGGCCGCATTGCCAATGTGAAAGATTTAAACATTGAAAATGCGGGCTTAGCCTTAAATGAGCGTGGACTTATCAGTGTTGATAACAACTTAAAAACTGCTATCGACAACATCTACGCAGCCGGCGATGTTATTGGCCCCCCTTCTCTCGCGTCAGCCTCCATGGAACAAGGTCGCCGAGCCAGCTGTAATGCTCTCGGTTTAGAATTGGGCTCCATGACAAAAATGATCCCTGCAGGTATTTACGGCATTCCTGAACTTTCTTCCGTTGGCATGAGTGAACAAGAAGCTCGTGAAAAACACGGCGACGTGATCGTAGGCCGCGCCATGTTCGAAGAAATTGCCCGCGGACAAATCAATGGCATTCGCGACGGCATGCTGAAACTGGTATGCGATAACGAAGGCAAAAAACTATTGGGAATTCAAATCGTTGGGGAAGGCGCAACAGAGCTAGTACATATTGGACAAATGGCTCTGCTCTCGGAATCAGATGTGGATATTTTCGTGGAAAGTATTTTTAACTTTCCCACATTGGCTGAAGCTTATCGCGTAGCGGCACTTGCAGTGATAGGCCAGAGGAATAAAAATAATCAGGTGTATTAAATACTATTTCCACCCCAAAAAACTTTCACCTGCTTAAACTCTTCCAGCTCTCTCATATCTGGAAGAGTCACTGCTTCAAATATCCCTTTAAATTCATAACCCGGCTCATCAAATTCTCGCACGCGAGAATCCGCCACCACAACCGTTTTAGCCTTCGATAAAAACTCTGGCAACAGCGGTTTATTCTCCCAGTCATAAAGCACGTCTGCAGCAAATAAAATATCCACAGGCGATGACAGCTGAAAAAAATCGTCCAGTAGAGAGATAGCAACGCCATTTTGAGCAGCATTCGCTATGGTGGCATCTCGCGCATCCGAGTCAATATCGCAGGCAATCACCTCTTCGGCTCCAGCCATAGCCGCCGCAATGGCCACCAAGCCAGAGCCGCAACCAAAATCTAGCACGCGCTTTCCTTTCACCCAATGTGGGTTTCCCAGGATTTTTTTGGCCAGCACTTGACCACTGGCCCAGGCAAAACTCCAATAAGCAGGGGTTTCCCAAAGCGCATTTATTTCTTGCTCACTTAACGGACGATCCATAATGGCATCATCAACCAACCATAGCTTGATGCCCGGGGTTTGAGGCATTTCAATGAGTGCCAAATCCGCATCCGGCAGGATTCGCCACAAATTCTCTAGGAGCGCTTTTGGGTTCATGGGCTATAGTTAATTTAATCATTGCGTCTGAGACATATAATAGATTTTCCTTCTTATGCCTGCACCCATAAAACCCACCATTGGGATCTGCCAAACTCTTATTTCGAAAGCATTTGCCCATGAAATCAAAAATGCTGGCTTTCCTATTTTAGAAATTTCCGCACCGGATAGCAGCAAACCAGTTGATGTATTGGTGCTGAGCTGCCAAGCTCAAGATTCATATACCAGTGAACAATGGCAAACCGTATGTAAAGGCAGCATGATTTATGAAATATCCCCTGGCAAGACTCAAGGCCTGAGCGGCTTACTCATACCCCACGGCTGCCCTGATGATGTATCCCTATCTGTCATTCGCCATGCCTGTGAGCACGAACTACTCAAACAACGAGAAAGTGCACTATATCGAGAGCTCGCTGAAAAACATGGTCACCTAGCACAACTTACAGGTCTGGGTGTTGCTCTCAGCTCGGAACGTGATCTCGATAAGTTGCTACTGCGCATTCTCGAACAAGGCATTAGCCTCGGTTACTGTGACGCAGCCTCACTGTTTCTAGTAGAGGAAAATAAAAAAGAGTTAGTATTTAAGCTCACACGCAATAACTCCATCAAGGTTCCCTTTAAAGAACAACGAATAGCACTCACAACACATTCCATTGTGGGTTACGTAGCCACTACAAAAAAAGAAGTTAACATTGAGGATTGCTACGACATTTCGGATCAAGAGCCTTACAGTTTTAACAATTCTTTTGATCGTACTATTGGTTATCGTACTTGCTCTCTCATTGCCCTGCCCATGCTCAACCATCGCGGCGAGTGCTTAGGGGTATTGGAATTTATTAACCGTAAATTACAACCCAATATTGTGCTGGACAACCCACTGACAACACCAGAGCTTACCCAACCCTTCAACGAACGCCGAATCGCACTACTACGAGCGCTTGCGAGCCTGGCAGCAGTGGCCATCGAAAATCAACAACTAATGGAAAACATTCGCAATCTGTTCGATAACTTTGTGGAAGCGTCTGTATTTGCCATTGAACAGCGAGATCCAACCACTAGCGGTCACTCATTCCGAGTGGCCGACTTATGTTTGGCGCTGGCTGACGCTGCTCCGAAGGCTCCCTGTAGAATCTTCAACGACAAAATAATGACCGAGCAAGACATCACCCAGCTTCGCTACGCGGCTCTGCTTCATGACTTTGGCAAGGTTGGCGTACGGGAAGCTGTCCTAGTCAAAGCCAATAAGCTTTACCCTTGGGAGTTAGATGTACTTCGCTATCGTTTAGCACTCGCCAAAGAACACTGCCAACGAAAGCACTACGAGCAATTACTAAAACTACCTCTCGATAATGACGATTATCGACACCAGCTTGAAGTAAATTTTCAGCAGGAAATGCAATTACTGGATACCTACCAAGACGTCATTCTTGAGTCCAATCAACCCAGCATTCTTGCCAAGGAGCACAGTGAAAAGCTTCACGAAATTCGCGACTATCTCGTACAAGATAACGATGGCAATATCTGCTCTCTACTCAGTGAAACCGAGTTTACGTCACTCACAATCCCTAAGGGCAGCCTCACTGACGTAGAGCGTCTCGAAATTGAGTCTCATGTCACTCACACAATGAACTTTTTACAGCGCATACCTTGGACGCCGGAATTAAGTGCTATTCCTGAAATTGCCGGAGCCCATCACGAAAAGCTGGATGGCAGCGGCTACCCTCATGGCGAAAAATCTGGTGGGATTCCTTATGCATCGCAAATTATGGCCATCTGCGATATTTACGACGCCCTGACGGCTAACGACCGCCCCTACAAATCTGCAGTCCCAAGAGATAAAGCTTTTGCTATCCTGGAATTTGAAGCTAAAGACAACAAACTCAATAGTGACCTGGTCAATATTTTTATTCACGAGGGCTGTCATGAAGCCATCAAAAATGAGCACTACCCTCCCAGCACTGGAAAACCGTGCACAGGTAGTAACCACCCTTGCGGTCATGATCACGATCATGACTAGCGCCCAGATTGTAAAATAAATAATGATTCATTGAGGTGTTTATATGGGAAGAAAAAAACTTGGCGAACGTAATTTCCCCTCAGCCGCTGAAGAGCTGCGTACCGCAAATTACACCAGCGATATTTATCCTGACTCATCCTACAAATTGGCATTTCAAGATTTAGAATTCTTAGCAGACCGCCGCGAACTTCGCCCGGTTCGCTTTCAGCTAGAACTGATGAAGCCGGATTTAATTCTGCAAGAGCAGGATATCAACTCCACCATCGTGATGTTTGGTAGCGCACGTTTTTTACCACAGGATAAAGCAGACGCTCACGTCGAAGAAATTCGCAACGCGATTCTTGAAAACCCTGATGACCCATCTCTACCCAAACAACTCAAAAAAGCGCACCGATTACAACGCAGTGCCAGGTACTACCATCAGGCACAAGAGCTAGCTCGGGTGATTACGGAATACACCGTAGAAAATATGACTGACCAACTGGTGATTATTACTGGCGGCGGCCCCGGCATTATGGAAGCTGCCAACCGTGGCGCTTACGAGGCCGGCGGAAAGAGTATTGGCCTTTCCATCGTACTGCCCTTCGAAACTGACCCTAATCCCTATATCACCCCAGAGCTATGTTTCCAATTCCACTATTTCGCACTGCGAAAAATGCATTTCCTCATGCGCTCTAAAGCATTAATTGCTTTTCCAGGTGGTTTCGGAACACTGGATGAACTTTTCGAAACACTTACACTAATCCAAACTCGAAAAGCTCGTCGTGTCCCAATTTTGCTATTCAACAAAGAGTTCTGGCAAAAAACGGTGAACTTTGAGTTTCTTGTAGATGAAGGCACTATCGACGAAAAGGATCTACAGCTGTTTCAGTATGTGGATACGGCGGATGAGGCGTGGAAAATAATTAAAGATTTCTACCAACTCTAATTGTTAGTGTAGCCCGCGTAGAGCGAAGCGGCATGAGGGATTTTTGAATTTTAACAGACCTGGTTCCCGCGTGTTGCTATCGCTCTACGCGGGCTACAACTGCCGTTTCAATTTTCTTTTACACACGTCATAAAGGCCTTCGCCGCATTGGAAAGCGTGCGTTCCTTGTGATAAATCACCCCCAAATGACGTGAAATCGTTACCCCTTCCACTGATACCGTTTGCAACTGATCATCCAACAAGGTCTCAGGCAGCCAACTCCAACCTAAGCCAATAGACACCATCATCTTGATAGTTTCCAAATAGTTTGTATTCAGCGAAATCGTTAAAGGCAATGATTGCTGATCAAACAACTGACTCACCAATGCCGTGGTATAGGTATTTCGCTTAGGCAAAATCGCAGGGTGCTCGCTGAGGTCCGCTAAAGTGATTTTCTTTCTCGACGCCAATTCATGTCCATACCCCACCACACAGTACAGCGGATCTCCCCATAGTGATTCGCTATGTAATTTCTCATGGGGTTGGGGCGACAAGGTCACCACAGCTAAATCAAATTGACCGTGCAGTACTGCTTCATAAGCTTGTTCAGAATCTAAAAAGTCGATATCTAAACTCACGTTTTTATACTGAGAGGTAAACTGTCGCAGTACCGGCGGTAAGCGGTGTAAGCCAACATGGTGACTCGTAACCAAGCTCAAACGCCCAGATACATCGCCAGACAAATCATCGATAGCGCGGCGAGCATCTCCGACTTCTCGCAGGATTTGCCGTGCACGGGGTAATAACGCTCGTCCAGCCTCCGTTAACGACACCTGGCGACCAATGCGATCAAACAATTTTGCATCCAGCAGATTCTCTAAGGCAGCAATGCGCTTACTCACGGCAGGTTGTGTTAGATGTAACACTTCCGCAGCCTCAGAAAAGGAGTTTTCTTCGGCGACGGCCACAAAGGCTTTTAGGCTTTCGGTTTCCATATAAGGGTTTGATATTAGACGTTGGATGTTTGACGTGAGGAGCGCCCTGTCATCCCGAGTGACGCGAGGGATCTTTTCGGATTTAGCACCGGCTGCAGGAGATTCCTCGCGTCACTCGGGATGACAAGCATTCCTCAAAGGAATAGCTTACATGAAAAACATGAATTGTTGTTATCCATTTATCCCCCTAAACTCCTACCCATCGACGAACCCGCTTCGTCCAACATCCAACCTCAAACTTCCAATAGGATACAAACCATGTCCGCCAAAACCCTCTACGACAAACTTTGGGATACCCATGTGGTAAAAACCCGTAATGACGGTACCTCATTGCTCTACATCGACCGTCACTTGGTACATGAAGTAACCTCGCCTCAGGCTTTTGAAGGCCTGCGTTTAGCCGGTCGTGACCTGTGGCGCAAAGAATCCATCATCGCTACCCCTGATCACAATGTGGCGTCTGACCCGGTCGAGCGCAAAGGCGGCATCGACGGTATTGCCGACGAAACCTCCCGTATCCAGGTAAAAACCTTGGACGAAAACGCTCGCGCCCACGACCTAACCTACTTCCCCATTAACCATAACCACCAAGGTATCGTTCATGTCGTAGGCCCAGAAACAGGTACGTCTTTACCCGGTATGACCATTGTGTGTGGCGATTCCCACACAGCAACCCACGGCGCCTTGGCTGCCCTTGCCCACGGCATCGGCACCTCAGAAGTTGAGCACGTCATGGCCACCCAATGTTTGATTCAGAAGAAGATGAAAAACATGCTGGTGAAAGTAGACGGCGAACTGGCTGCCGGTGTAACCCCTAAAGATGTGGTACTGGCCATTATTGGCAAGATCGGCACTGCAGGTGGTACCGGTTACGCCATTGAATTCGGCGGCGATGTGTTCCGCGCTATGTCCATGGAAGGCCGCATGACGGTGTGCAACATGGCCATTGAAGGCGGTGCCCGTGTCGGCATGGTTGCGTTCGACAACATTACTGAAGATTACGTAAAAGGTCGCGAATACGCACCGAAAGGCAACGCTTGGGATCAAGCACTTGCCGATTGGAAAGATTTAAAATCCGACGATGGTGCTCACTTCGATTCAGTGATTGAAATGAACGGTGCAGATATCCAACCGCAGGTCACCTGGGGCACGTCCCCAGAAATGGTATTGCCTGTAAGTGGCTCGGTACCTAATCCATCTAACGAAAGCGACCCGGTGAAAAAAGAAGGCATCACCCGTGCGCTTCAATACATGGGCTTAGAAGCAGACCAAAATATTACCGACATTAACGTCGACAAAGTGTTTATCGGTTCTTGCACCAACTCCCGCATCGAAGATTTGCGTGAGGCCGCCGCCGTTGCTAAAGGCCGCACCGTTGCCAGCAATGTCAAAGAAGTTTTGGTGGTACCCGGTTCCGGCCAAGTAAAAGCTCAAGCGGAAGCAGAAGGCTTGGACAAAATCTTTTTGGAAGCCGGTATGAAGTGGCGCGACCCAAGCTGCTCTATGTGCTTGGCCATGAACTCTGACAAGTTAGGTGACGGTGAGCACTGTGCGTCCACTTCAAACCGTAACTTTGAAAGTCGCCAGGGTTACGGTGGTCGTACCCACCTGGTAAGCCCAGCAATGGCTGCCGCGGCAGCAGTGACTGGCCACTTTATTGATGTCCGCGAACTTAAATAAAGTTTTAGGTTGGATATTTAACGCTCGACGCAAATCCAACCCCACCATAAACCCGGCAACTGCAAACAACCTGATGTAGGAAGTCGTCGAACTTCCAACATCAAACATCCAACGGATAAACACATGAAATCATTTACCACTATAAAAGGTATCACCGCACCAATGGATCGTGCGAACGTGGATACCGACTTGATTATTCCGAAACAGTTTTTGAAATCCATCAAGCGTTCAGGTTTCGGCGTAAACCTATTCGACGACCTTCGCTATATGGACGAAGGCTTTCCTGGCCAGGACTGCAGCAAGCGCCCACTGAACCCTGAGTTTCCGCTGAACCAAGGCCGCTATCAAGGCGCTAGTGTATTACTGGCTCGTAAAAACTTCGGCTGCGGCTCCTCTCGCGAGCACGCACCATGGGCGCTAGATGATTACGGTTTCCGTGCTGTAATCGCGCCAAGCTTTGCAGATATTTTCTTCAATAACTGCTTTAAAAATGGTTTGCTGCCCATCGTGTTGGGTGAAGCCATTGTTGATCAGTTGTTTACTGAAATGTACGAAACGGAAGGCTACGAATTAACTATCGACCTGGAAAAACAACAGGTGATTAAACCTAACGGCGACACTATCGCCTTTGAGGTGGATGAGTTCCGCAAGTACTGCCTACTGAACGGCTTCGACGATATCGGTTTGACTCTGCAAGATGCGGATGCCATTCGCGAGTACGAAACCAAGCGCAAAGCAGAAGCCCCTTGGCTATTTAACTAAATCACACTGTCATTCCCGCGGAAGCGGGAGCCGTAAGACAGCGAAGCTCATCTACCCCATTAATAGATCCCCGCCTCCGCGGGGATGACGAAAAAATTATTAGAGAACACCATGACTAACAACGTACTGATTATCCCTGGCGACGGCATTGGCCCAGAAATTGTGGCAGAAGCTGAAAAAGTGCTGAATGTTGCTAACGAAAAATTCAATCTAGATCTAGCTTTCGATCACGCAACCCTGGGCGGTTCTGCCTACGATCTTCACGGCAAGCCATACCCGGAAGACACCCAAACCAAAGCCCGCGCGGCTGACGCCATCTTGTTTGGCTCTATTGGTGGCCCAAAGTGGGACGGTGTCGAACGTAATCTACGCCCCGAACAAGGCCTACTGGATATTCGCACCGATTTAAATTTGTTCGCCAACCTACGTCCGGCAATCTTGTATCCACAACTGGCAGATGCCTCCAGCTTAAAACCAGAGATTGTTGCAGGCTTGGATATTCTGATTGTGCGCGAGCTTACCGGTGGCATTTACTTCGGTGAGCCACGGGGTATTCGCACACTAGAAAATGGTGAGCGCCAAGGCTACAACACCGACATCTACAGTGAATCTGAAATCAAGCGCATTGGTCGCGTTGCCTTTGAAGCCGCGCAAAAACGTGGCGGCCGTGTGTGCTCTATCGACAAAGCCAACGTGATGGAAGTAACCGTACTCTGGCGTGAAGTGATGGACGAGCTGGCAAAAGAATATCCAGATGTCGAGCTGTCGCACATGTATATCGATAACGCCGCCATGCAACTGGTGCGTGCACCCAAACAGTTTGATGTAATCGCTTGCGGCAACTTGTTCGGCGATATCATGTCTGACGAAGCAGCCATGTTAACGGGCTCTATCGGTATGCTGCCTTCCGCCTCTCTAGATGAGAACAACAAAGGCCTGTACGAACCATGCCATGGTTCTGCACCGGACATCGCCGGCCAAGGTATTGCCAACCCTCTAGCGACTATCCTTTCTGCCGCCATGATGTTGCGCTATAGCTTTGACCGAGCCGATGCTGCCTCCGCCATTGAGCAAGCAGTCAGCGACGTTCTCGATCAAAATATTCGTACCGCCGACATCTACACCGAAGGCACAGAAAAAGTATCAACCTCTGCAATGGGTGATGCTGTCGCAAACGCACTACAGCAAGGCTAACCTACAGCGACCTTCCCATGGGGCTTGTCTTCGACAAGCCCCATCAACCTTCTCTATCAACTTTCATTTATTCTTCTCTTCCTCCCTTCTTGCCCCCTCTCTTGATTTGCGAAATACATCACTAACTTCGCTGCATAAAAATTGTCCAGCTTTCTGAATTCGTGCCATACTTGCCGCCTGTAAATTCAAACCCTCTCCAATCCAACCTCTATCCAAAGTATGCTGGCAACTATTTTCCAAAGCCCCTCTTTAAATGCCCATAAGCTAGAGCTGAGCTACAGGCTATTTTATTTACGCCAAGACGCAAAACAAGCCACCAAAATCATCTTGGCTTTTATTGTGGTCAACTGTCTATTTACCATTAATGATTTTCGTTTTTCTGGAGAAGATGAGAATAATCTTTTCGCTTTATTGAGTTTGCGATTTGCACTTCTACTCTTTGCATTGATAATCGCTTACATTTTAAAAACAACGCGCTCGGTAAAAGTTTTTGATCGACTACTCTTTCTGTGGTGGGCTGCAATTTCCGCCATGATTATCTATATAGAAAGCAGTCGTCCGCCTTCCTATTTAATGCATTTACTGCTCGACACTTTGGCAGTCATTGCCATCTATACCACTACCTCGTTCCGTTTTCAGTTCCAATGGCTCGTGGCCGCAGCCCTCAGTATCAGTGTGATGGTAATGCTGGTTTTTTTTAAGCCCGTAGAAAAACCAGAAGTCTTTATGACCGCACTCGTGGCATTATTTCTTGCCAATATCGTGGGTATAGCACAATCCCTACAAATTCATCGTTTTCGACGAACTCATTTCAAGGCCATGCATTCAGAGAAACAATTGCGCAAACTCATGGAGCACCTGGCTTACACCGATGATCTCACCGAACTCAATAATCGGCGAAATTTTTTCTCTCTGGCCAGGGTAGAAATGCGCAAAAGCAAGCGCCATAACCGCCCCCTCAGCCTGGCAGCATTGGACCTGGATCACTTCAAGAGCATTAACGACACCTACGGCCATAAAGCTGGCGACATCACCCTCAGGCAAGTCGCAAAGCTTCTAAAAGCGCATTGTCGTGAAGAAGACATCGTCGCCAGAATTGGCGGTGAAGAATTTGCCATTCTCTTTCCTGAGTCGAGCCTGGAAAGCGCTAGGCAATCAGTAGAGAGACTGCGTGAACAAATCGAAGCACTAACCATCGAATTCGACAAACACAGCTTCAGCCTCACCATCAGTGCCGGGCTCACACAAATGGCGGAGGGTGATTCAACCATTGATGAAACCTTGGCAAGAGCAGACAAGGCACTTTATGACGCAAAAGAAGGTGGCCGCAATCGTGTTGTGGTGACAAACCCGCTGAATTCAACTGCCGTCGGCGTCGCCAAATAATCCAAACAACGCGTCTTTTTCGTCCTGACTGACATGATCTTCTTCACGAGTCAGTGGCGAGCGTCCGTGACATACACGGTTTCGTCCTTCTTCCTTGGCCTGATACAAAAGCTCATCCGCACGTTTCATAACAGTTTCTGGCGTGTCATCGCTAAGAAAGGTCACCACATCTACACCGAGGCTTGCGGTCATCGTTAAGCCGTCGTTGATGCTGTTATCGCTCTGTAAAGGCAGAGGCGTAGCTTCAATCATGGCACGAATACGCTCTGCCACTTTAACCCCGGTAAGTAGATCAGTGGCTGGCAAAATCACCACAAACTCTTCACCACCATAACGGCAAGGAATATCCAGTTGGCGAACCGCCTGCTTAAGGATTCGTGCTGTTTGCTGTAACGCTTGATCGCCAATATCATGGCCGTGGTTATCATTGATGCTCTTGAAATGATCCAAGTCCAACATCACCACACAAGTTGCCTGACGGCTGCGGCGAGTCCTCTCAATCTCTCTTTCTAAAGACTGCATCAGATAGCGACGGTTCGACAACTCCGTTAGCGGGTCCGTATGCACTAACTCCGACAACTCTTCTGTACGCTGTCTCAGCTCCTGCACTTCGCCAAGAAATACACACTCACTTTCTCCCACTGGGCACATCAACAACTCAGTGGCATTGCTGGTATCAATGTGATTGTCTTGGGTCATAAACATCCTTACAGAATGTATCGATTTGAAGGTGTCGATTTAGTGAGTAAGTCACTCAAAGAAGCAACGCAATGAGTATTGCACAAAATCCTCAGTTCGTCCTGAGAGCCTGTTAACATACACTGCAGTATCATCAGTACAACACCGAGAAAACATCACGGCTATGACTCGCGCCTACTGCCTACAATGCTTGCGCCCACAAAGTGCCTGCTACTGCCACCTAGTACACTCCGCAACACCCAAAACGGCAGTGACTATTTTGCAGCATCCACTGGAAGTGAAAAACGCGAAAAATACTGCTCGATTACTTCATCTCTGCCTGTCTGGAAGCGAATTATTAGACAGCGAGCATTGGGAAACCATTCCAGTAAAAAGCGGTAGAACCCCTGTTCTACTCTATCCATCATCTGGGGAAGAAGGCCACCCTTCCATTGATATAAAAACCTTAGAAGGCGAAACCACTCAGCTCATTGCGCTGGATGGCACCTGGCGAAAAACACGAAAGATGTTACACCTGAGCCCTGCGTTACAGAGGCTACCCCGATTAACCGTGAGTTTTCCAGAAACCAGCCAATACCGTATTCGCAAAGCCCCTAACGAAAAATCGCTATCGACTTTTGAAGCCGTTTATCAGTGCCTACAGCAGCTGGAACCCAACTGGGATCCAGAAGAACAACTATTGAAAAGTTTTAATGGGTTTCTCGATTTATGGGATTCTTTAAATCTTAACCCGAACCAAAAACCCGAGTAAGGCTTTAACTTTCCTTTACAGGAGGCGGCAATTCAGCTGCTTCCGCTTCCTCATTACCTCCGCCACTTCGAGGGCCATTACCACCACCTAGCATCACCCCCAGCCAACGAGTATCATCAAAACTCTCAAGGGCAATTTTCACCGTTACCGTCAACGGAATCGAAAGCAACATTCCTACAGGGCCTAACACCCAACCCCAGAACACTAAAGACAAAAACACCACCAGAGTCGACAGATTTAATCCACGGCCCATCAATTTCGGTTCTAATACATTCCCGACAATAAAATTAACCAACAAGAACCCCAATGCGGTAATAACCGCATCCCCAGGCCCCAGCTGTACCAACGCTAGCAACACCGCTGGCACTGCCGCCAAAATAGAACCCAACGTAGGAATAAAATTCAGTAGAAAAGCTAACAAGCTCCACAATACGGGATAGTCCACTCCCTGTACTGTGAGCCATACAAAGATCACAATCCCGGTAATTAAACTCATCAAGGTTTTCAATGCGATATAACTATTCACACTAGCAGTGAAGTTCGCGATAGCCGCTGTGGTTTTGGTGTGATCTTTAATGGCTAATTTTAGTTTATCGGAAAAATGCATTTCTTCGGTAAGGATAAAAATAACCGTCAACAAAATCAGCAAGGCATTAGTCATGAGGTTACCGAGGGACTTCAAGGTTTTCCCCGCCATCCCCAAAGCAGCACCAGGATCAAAGCTGTCTTTTAAATTCGAGCTCGATACATCAATACCCCAGGCACCCAACTGGCCTAACGCACCAGTACTTAACTCTTTTAAACGAGCCTGGTATTCCGGTAAATCGCGAGAAAAGCTATTAATAGAAGAGCTGACAATAGCCCCCACTGTAATACCTAATATCACAATCACTAAAATCACCACAAGAACAGCTAACCCTGAAGGCAACCCCTTGGTTTTAAGCCACACCAAAGGTGGCGAACAGATCACCGCAATAAAGACGGAAAGTAAAAATGGAATTAATAGCGGCAGTGACGCTTTCATTCCTGCAATCACGATAACAAATGCTGCCGATACGATTAAAAACCGGCTAATGGGCGAGGTTACATTTTGCTGATGCAAAGGGGACATAATCCTATTCCTTGAAAGTGTTGCTTTTTAATATTGCTCTTTTTCTTGTTATTGCTCTTCGTGCTCTTGCTCTGATTCAGCCTGTAATTGCTGCAATAGTATCTCAAGTTCTGAAATAGCCTCCCGGGTAAGCAAAAAATTCGCACGTTCTTTTCCGGTATGGCCGATATACTCTGTTTCCTCAAGCTCTAAACAGCGTAAACGAATCACCTCCAGCTTCTCACTATTGCGGATGGGAACACTGGTAAAAACACTCCAGTCACTTTCCGTGGCCTCACCACTCACCACCAGCTTTAAAAAAGCAATAACGTTATCTTTTTGTAAACGATAAATAGGCGTTCTAACTTTCAATAGAACCCAGAGAACCAGAGCAAAAATAATAAAGGTAAAAATCAGTGTAGCTATCACGGACATTCCGGGCTTTTACTGGTTTTCTGGATTACGACCACTGTACTGGCTAAAGCGCTGCTGAATTTCTTTAAGATCAGCATCCATATCACCGGTCACTTCATATAAAGAATCAAACACCACTGACTTACTGGGGTAATCCCAAGCGACAATTAACACGGGCACCTGAGCAGCTTCCGCAATACGTAAAAAACCGGTTTTCCATTTTTCGACTTTCTTACGAGTGCCTTCCGGTGTAATACCCACCCAAACTTGGTCATGAGTTTGATACCACTCAACAATCTGATCCGAAATACCTTTGGGCGACTGGCGATCAATGGGGATCCCCCCCATATTTTTCCAAATCCCACCGAGAGGCCAAACAAAAGCTTCTTTTTTCATCATCCAGTTGGCATACAAGCGAAGCGCCAACTTTACTGACATGGCAATAATAAAATCCCAATTCGAGGTATGAGGAGCCGCGATAATCACCAATTTCTTACAATTAGGAACTTCACCTCGGACACGCCACCCCAGTAATTTCAACACTCGATTCCCTAACCAGCTACCGAAACCACTACTGGTGCGCGGTACATTTTCAGGGACGGAAATTAAATGAGGTTCTGTCATTTGGGCACTCTCAGTATTCCAGTATCAAACCAGTGATTTCTGCCACCGTTAATGTTCCCGTGTACTGAGGAACTCAACGTCAGGGTGACGCTCTTGCGACAAGTTCAAATTCACGCGATTTGGGGCCAAATAGGTTAAGTGGCCACCGCCGTCAACAGATAAATTATCCGCACACTTACGCTTAAACTCTTCCAGTTTCTTCGGGTCATCACAAGTTACCCAACGTGCCGTTTGTACTTGTACCGGCTCGTAAATGGCTTCTACCTTGTATTCATCTTTTAAGCGATAGGCAACCACATCAAACTGTAGTACACCCACAGCACCAACGACAATATCGTTATTATTCATTGGGAAGAACACTTGGGTAGAGCCTTCTTCTGACAACTGCTGTAACCCCTTCTGCAATTGCTTGATCTTGAGGGGATCTTTTAAGCGAATCCGCTTAAACAACTCCGGCGCAAAGTTTGGAATCCCCGTGAACTTCAGAGCCTCGCCACTGGTAAAAGTATCACCAATCTGAATAGTGCCATGGTTGTGTAAACCAATAATATCCCCAGACACAGCCTCGGCTACTGCACTCCGGTCTCCAGCCAAAAAGGTTACCGCATCGGCAACTTTTATATCTTTACCCAAACGTACATGCTTCATTTTCATGCCCTGAGTGTACTTGCCAGAGCATACCCGCATAAATGCAATACGGTCGCGGTGTTTGGGGTCCATATTGGCTTGAATTTTAAATACAAAACCAGAGAAGGCTTCGTCGTTGGCATCCACGATACGTACATCCGTCTCACGATCTTGCGGCTTGGGTGCCCACTGTACAAAATCATCCAGCATTTCACGCACACCAAAGTTACCCAAGGCAGTCCCAAAAAATACCGGAGTTAATTTACCGGCTAAATAGGCTTCTTGGTCAAACTCATGGGTCGCCCCACGCACCAGCTCGATTTCTTCACGAATATCTTCGGCATAAGCTCCTAAAAGCTCAGAGGCTTCATCACTATCTAAGCCTTCAATACGCACATCATCGTGAAGGGTGTGACCCTGCCCTTGCTGATATACATGAATAGTATCGGTGTAGAGGTTATACACCCCTTTAAATTCTTTACCGCTGCCAATAGGCCAATTAATAGGAGCCGCTTGAATATCCAGCACCTCCTCGATTTCATCCATCACTTCAATGGGATCGCGAATATCTCGGTCGAGCTTATTGATAAAAGAGAGAATCGGCGTGGTGCGGAGGCGACAGACGTTCATCAACTTGATGGTGCGATCTTCCACACCCTTTGCCCCATCGATGACCATCAGGGCGGAATCCACCGCTGTCAGTACCCGGTAGGTATCTTCTGAGAAATCCTCGTGGCCCGGGGTATCCAATAAATTGACTGTTCGACCGCTATAGGGAAATTGCATCACCGACGAGGTCACAGAAATCCCCCGCTCTTGCTCCATGGTCATCCAGTCAGACTTAGCGTGAGGGCCACGCTTACCTTTAACCGAGCCTGCCTGCTGAATAGCCTGTCCTAACAGCAGTAGTTTTTCAGTGATAGTGGTTTTACCCGCATCGGGGTGAGAGATAATCGCAAAGGTTCTGCGCAGGTTGATTTCGTCGTTCAGTGTGGCATCGGCCATATGTGTATACCCAGATAAATCATCGCTCTATTGGCTGTACAAATAAAGCTTGGAAAATAGCCGGGCATTATAGCGAAACTTACTCCAAAAGTGGCCTGGGACCTATTGAGCAAATAGCACTTCTAGGCGAGTAAACACAGCCCAGCGAGGTTCGTATTCATCTTCTCGCTCAAAGCCCAACTCTGGTGTCACCTCCCAAAATAACCAATCTTCATACAGCGCCTGACGATAACGCCAATTGAAATAGTAGCGATTATCGGAAATACCGTACTCCTGTTCACCATTCCAACCCACAGAAGCCTCTGTAGCCCGCTTTTCGTCGATACGATGCTGCAAAGAAGCTACCTGACCGTATTCCCAACGGTTGTCGTTCTCAATAAAGCGTACCTTGTTACTAAACCGAAAAAAGGAATCACCACTGAGAGGCCGCTCAAAATACAAAGCATGGCGGGAACCGCGGTCACCGTTGTTGTAATAAAACACCCTATTATCCGAACGCGCATTCCAGTGTTCATTCAGATCAAACGTTCGCTTTAATGAGAAGCTCACAAAGGGCTGCATAGGAAAACGAAAACGCACACCGGCACGGGGAGCAAACTCCCAACCTCTTAATTTTCGCTTACTCTCCACTCCCGCATAAAAACCTGATGAATCTGAATTATCGTCATTATCTGTAATAGTCGGACTCTCACGTTCATCCAGGGGTTCTTTTGACTCCAAGCGGTTTTCAACAAACAGATTCCAGCGCTTTTTTGCCCTTGGCAAAGCCATTTTCAGTTTGAGATCGATATCACTCTCAAAGCCCTCTGATTCGCGCCAAGCTTCCTCGATAGTTAAACGCATATAGCTGTTGTCAGCCTGACTTTCAGCCTCGGTCCCCGCCAGGAAGCCATCGATATTCGAAGCCATCTTCACCCAGCCTTTTGCCCAGCTGTTGCGCTTGTCTACCAGCCAATCCACTGCCCCAGTGCGATCATGAGCCACAACTGTGACCTGATCATCCACTGGCTTACCTTTAGCACGCTTGCCAGACGCTGCTTGGGAGACCTCAATACTTGAAAGGCCAGATGCCTCTAAAGCTCCATCATCCGAGACCGGCTCTGCCCACAGAGAAGGAGTCACAAAAATTAGTGCTAAAATCAGCTGAGAACCAGAACGCCCCAAAGTAACACACATAAAATAGCTTTTATTATCAATATGTTAGAGAAAGAATAACAACCGAGCACCCCACGACAAAAAACGGTTTGTGCTATAGTGCCCGGCATGGATAACCACATTCCTTCTAAGAGCCTATCACATTTACTGACCATTCGGGCGGTACTGCTTCTCGCCCTTTGCGCAGCCCTTGCCGCCGCTAGCTTGCAATTAAAGCTGCCTCTAGCTTACGCCAAAATCAACCTAATACTGGCTGCCCTCACCCTAAGTGCTGTCGTACTGGCTCTTCGCTACCATCAAAACCTTCACAGCCTTATCAACCGTTTTGAATTCACTCTCCATCTCACCTTCGAAATGCTCTGCGTGGCAGGGCTACTCTTTTATACCGGCGGTGCAGGCAACCCTCTGGTTTCCTATTTTGTGGTGCCAGTGGCCATTGCCGCAGCCAGTCTCAACAAACAACTCGCCTGGGCCATCACTATTATCGCCACAGGCCTCTATACCATTCTCCTTAACTGGTACCACCCTCTCGCCATTCTCTCTCCTCACAATCATCACGGCGCTGGGCATAACTGGCACCTGTTCGGTATGTGGGTCACCTTTGTGGCAACCGCAATTCTTCTTACCTTCTTTATCAGCCGTATGGCTGAAAGCGTAAAACTCAGAGACAAAGCTCTGGCTAAAAGAAGGGAACAAGATTTACGGGATGAGCAACTATTGGGAATAGCCATGATCGCCGCTCAAACCGCTCATGAATTGGCAACACCACTCAATAGCCTCCAGTTACTTGGTGACGAATTACAGCTAGAACTAAAAGACACTCCACAAGAAGCAGATATTCAACTCTTACAGCAGCAAATCAATGCCTGCCAGCACGCGCTAGAGCAACTGAAAAATAACAGCCAACAACAAGCTTTGGGTGAACAGCAACTCACCGTCAGTCAGTTTTCTCGTAAACTCTTAGACCATTGGCAATTATTACGCCCCCAGGCTTCTACAGAATTCTTAGTGGACGACTCATTAAAAGGCATTTCGATAAAGCTACCAGCAACACTCAATCAAGCCATACTCAACCTACTCAACAATGCAGCCGACGCAGGAAATAATAAGCTCTCTCTCTCAATAAAACGGAGAAACAATAATCTGCTTATTGAAATCATTAACCAAGGCGAAGCGCCTTCGAAAGACATGCTAGAGCGGATTGAGCAACCTTTCACATCCACAAAACCTCAAGGCCTAGGATTAGGACTCTATCTTACTCATGCCACCATTGAGCGCTGTGGAGGCCATATAAAACTTTTCCATCAAGACGGGATCACCAAAACAGAAATTCTGTTTAATGAAGGAATATTAAGCCTGTGAACTTTCTAATTGTGGATGACGACGAAACTTTCAATCTCTTACTGTGCCGCAACTTGATTAAACGCGGTTATGAAGCGCACTCAGCCCACAACATATCGACAGCCCTCAAGTTACTCGATGACAACCCCATCACACACTGCGTTGTCGATTTAAAAATTGATCAAGAAAGCGGGCTAGAATTATTACAAAAACTCCTCGCTAAGAGTCCACAACTAAAAATCGTACTGCTTACCGGGTATTCGAGTATTGCCACAGCCGTAGACGCCATAAAACTTGGTGCAATAAATTACCTCTGTAAACCCTCTAGCCTCGAAGACATTCTTGGTGCTTTTAATCATCAGGAAAATGAGGCATCGCCAACCAAGGTTAATGACCAACCTCATTCTGTAGAGAGATTAGAGTGGGAGCACATTCAACGGGTACTTGCAGAAAATGAAGGCAATATTTCTGCAACAGCAAGAGCACTAGGTATGCATCGTCGAACCTTGCAGCGCAAACTGCAAAAAAGGCCTGTTAAGCAATAAGGCGACTATTTCGAGCCCGGAAAAGTTAATTGAAAAAGTAAAGCATCCTCACGGTCAGCCCCTGCAATTGCTGAGGGGTAATATCCTTTCCGCCTCCCTGTTTTCACAAACCCAGAACGTTCATAGAGAGCAATCGCAGGAAGATTAGATCCACGCACCTCCAAAAAAACGCTCAGTACACCGGACAACTTTACTTCCTCTAATGCCGAATTTAACAGGCCCATCCCAAAACCTTTCTTTTGAAAACTAGGATCTATACCAATAATTAGTAGCTCGGCTTCATCACAAACACTGGAGAAACAAACATAACCCACAAGCTGTTCCTGTGTTACGTCCTTTAACACGAAAGCCATCTGCTCTTTTTCTAACAAACGCTTCAACATTCCTTCTTTACAAGGACTAGGGTTAACAATATTTTCGATGGAAAGAATATAAGGAATATCTGCAGCTGCCATTGGCTGTAAGACAACATCCATAGAACTAGGGCCTGTTAACACTAATTGAATCACTTCTGTTGTGCCTGAAAAGTGCTATACAAGGCACGAGAAGAGAAGTTTGCTCAGCATATCCCTATGCCTCACCCCTTCGGGGCTAAAGCGCAAAAACGCTCCTGGCGTTTTAGTGGTCATTCCAAATAAACGAAAGCTGACCCCGCGAGCAAAGCGAGTGCTTTGGGTCCGAGTAACGCCAAATAGCGCTTTTCAGACGCAACCCGAAGGGCGGGGTCTATTTTTTGCCCCAGCTGCGTTATTCAGCCGCTCATGTAGCCCGCTACACCACGCGTCTTCAATCTTGCTGGGACAAAAAAATAGCTCCCAGCAGAAGTGATTCAATTAGTGTTAACAGGCCCTAGGACGGATCACCAGAGCGCAGCGATAATAAATGCTGCCAGGTCTCACGCTTAAGGGCAGGGTTAGACAAAAGGTCATTCACCGAGTGAGTACACCAAAGCGCTGCTGGAAAATTATGCCCGGAAGGGCTCTGCCCTAATAACTCGCTCACATCCGTTCGAGTTAAAATCATGCGAGCAGAGACTTCCCCCAACAGAACAACGTGCCCACACTTGTAGCGACTAAGCTTTGCTGACAACGATGCAATTGCCGCCCCTGAAGCATGATCAAAATCCATCTGACGGCGACTTTGTACTGCCCCCATGGGCCACTGAAAAAACTCTGCCGCTTGCTCAATTGAACAACCTAAGGCCTTTGCCAGATTAAAAACCAATGCTTCTGAGCCTTGAAGAAAATGCTCTTCATAGCCTTCAAGAAATAATAATTTACCGGCAACCCAATAACGTAAGCTGAAAGGCTTAACCTGCTCGCCACTGGATACAGAAGTCACCACATTTGGAGAGGCACCTTCCGCGACATCCTGAACAACACCACTATCAACAGGCGCTGAAGGAAGCACCTCTTCAACCAGAGACTGCGGAGTTACTAGCGCTGGCACCTGGCTAGAAGCTTCTTCCTCAATGAGAGGAACCAATTGATCTGGCACTATTTCAGGAGACACAGCAGCACCGACCAAGGGATATCTAGCCCAATAACTGGCCACTCCCAACTCTTTTAAATATGCCAAACGCTGCGTTTCAAACACGGTCATTATCCGAAAATAAAAAGGCTGAGCGTGTATTGTACACGCCCAGCCTTACTGAAGGTATGCCATCGTTAAGAAGACTAGATACCGTCTTTTCTCTGGGGATGTCCTCGATTAGTCGCACTCTCCATCAGGTTCAAGGCATCCAAATACGCCTTTGTTGAAGCCATGACAATATCAGTATCTGCTCCAACCCCATTCACTAGATGACCCGCTTTCTCCAAGCGAACAACCACATCACCCAGCGAGTCAGTTCCTTCTGTAATAGCATTCACAGAATACAGCTTCAGCTCAGTACCACTATTCACTACAGACTCAATGGCACGAAAGGCGGCATCTACAGGGCCAGCACCTTTGGCTATTCCTGTTTTGGATTCACCATTAATGTTGAAGGTCACTTCCGCTGCAGGCTGCTCCCCAGTTTTACTGGATGCTGACAGGGATTCAAACTCATAGGTTTTTACCTCCTCATCTGCATCAACCCCTGTAACCAAGGCCTGTAAGTCTTCATCGAAGATTTCATGCTTCTTATCTGCCAAATCTTTAAAACGAGCAAAAGCAGCATTCAATTCATCTTGCGACTCGAAGGTAATCCCTAACTCTTCAAAACGAGCCTTCACTGCAGCACGACCAGAAAGTTTACCCAAAACCAACTTATTGGCATTCCAACCCACGGACTCTGCACTCATAATTTCGTAGGTCTCACGATGCTTCAATACGCCGTCTTGGTGAATTCCCGATTCATGAGCGAAAGCATTGGCACCAACAATTGCCTTGTTAGGCTGAACAGGAAATCCTGTAATAGAAGAAACCAAGCGCGACGTAGAAACAATATGTGAAGGATCGATTCGAGTCTCTACGGGGAATACATCCTTGCGAGTACGAACGGCCATCACTATCTCTTCAAGGGAAGCATTACCTGCACGCTCACCCAAGCCGTTGATGGTACATTCCACCTGGCGTACACCGTTCATCACTGCAGACAAAGAATTAGCTACAGCCAAGCCCAAGTCGTTGTGACAATGGGTAGAGAAAATGGCTTTGTCGGAATTAGGCACATTCTCCATCAAACGCTTAAACATAGCGCCATATTCCCCAGGCTCACCGTAACCTACAGTGTCGGGAATATTGATGGTTGAAGCTCCTGCATCAATCACCGCTTCGATAATACGGCTCTGGAAATCAAACTCGGAACGACTGCCGTCTTCCAAAGAAAACTCCACATCGTCACACAAGTTACGAGCGAGCCTCACCATAGCAACAGCGCGCTCCAACACCTGATCAGGCTCCATCTGCAACTTGTACTGCATATGGATTGGCGAGGTAGCGATAAACGTATGAATACGACCTGAGTTAGCATTCTTCAGTGCCTCACCAGCGCGTTCGATATCCGCAGGTACTGCACGAGCTAAACTACATACAGTGGAATCTTTAACCGTTTCAGCAACGGCTTTTACAGCTTCGAAATCACCTGGGCTAGCAATTGCAAAACCCGCTTCAATCACATCCACCCGTAGCTTTTCTAGCATCTTAGCGATACGGATTTTTTCCTCTTTGGTCATGGACGCACCGGGGCTCTGCTCCCCGTCGCGCAAAGTGGTATCAAAAATGATCAAACGGTCTTTGCTAGTCATGGTTTTTAGCCTTATTCATTCGGCCTTTTGGGCCTAGTTACTTTGGATATTGGGTTGGGTTAGGGGGAATATAGGTAAACGACAGAAGAGAAGCAATAAATATCCTAAGAAAGCCAGCTAAATTGGATATATAGCATAGCGTATAATCTCACATACGGAATAATTAGGATGTGCATCCTTATCTACACAGAGCGTTATTTCACGAGCGCAACCTGGATTACGGACGATACTCGAAAAAACGTCGTCATTCCTGCGAACGCAGGTATCCAGCAATCAATATCACAACATCTCGCGAAAACGTGATAACCCCGTAGATGGGGGGGGAGGGGTAAAGTAATACTACAAGCCCGACTTCTTTAGCGGTTGGGGATTTAATTTACAGCGCTATATCTGCAAACACAGGAAGCCAAAACCGAGGTAGCAAGCATCCATCTGACGACTGCTCAAACCTTAATCTAGGTCGAGGAGGATCACCTACACTGCAAGGTGCCGAGCGTTACTCATCATTCACCTTCCATGAATGGAGGGCACGTCAAAAACACAGGAGCGGCTTTTGATCTTCGCAAATCCCGTTGATCGCCCCATTGTCGTACCTTCGGTACAGGCATGGTTTTCATGCCCTTTAGCAGCGCATGCACCTAGCAAGAGCTACCAAACCCAAAACGACAAAACCCCTAGCATTTCTACTAGGGGTTTTGTCGTATTAGAAGCTTGACGATGACCTACTCTCACATGGGAACTCCCACACTACCATCGGCGATGCTGCGTTTCACTTCTGAGTTCGGAATGGGGTCAGGTGGTTCCACAGCTCTATTGTCGTCAAGCAAACCGGTATGAAGAGTGGAGCGATTCACGCCGTCCTGAGCACAGTAAAAATCTCTTCTCAAACTGCCTCTTCTCTTCAAATTCGGGCTGCCTTCCAGTATTTACTGGTAAAGCATATAGGGCGATAAATATTTAAGCTAAATTCAAGGCGATGCTTTCTCATGACAAGTCCGTGCTTGTATCCTTTCTTGTTACCTTCCTTTTGATCGTCGACCAGTAACTTTCGTTATATGGTCAAGCCTCACGTGCAATTAGTACTGGTTAGCTCAACGCCTCACAACGCTTCCACACCCAGCCTATCAACGTCGTAGTCTTCGACGGCACTTTAGGACTCTCAAGGAGTCAGGGAAATCTAATCTTGAAGGAGGCTTCCCGCTTAGATGCTTTCAGCGGTTATCCCGTCCGAACGTAGCTACCCGGCAATGCTTCTGGCGAAACAACCGGAACACCAGAGGTTCGTCCACTCCGGTCCTCTCGTACTAGGAGCAGCTCTTCTCAAATTTCCAACGCCCACGGCAGATAGGGACCGAACTGTCTCACGACGTTCTAAACCCAGCTCGCGTACCACTTTAAATGGCGAACAGCCATACCCTTGGGACCTGCTTCAGCCCCAGGATGTGATGAGCCGACATCGAGGTGCCAAACACCGCCGTCGATGTGAACTCTTGGGCGGTATCAGCCTGTTATCCCCGGAGTACCTTTTATCCGTTGAGCGATGGCCCTTCCATACAGAACCACCGGATCACTATGACCTACTTTCGTACCTGCTCGACGTGTCTGTCTCGCAGTTAAGCCGGCTTATGCCATTGCACTAACCTCCTGATGTCCGACCAGGATTAGCCGACCTTCGTGCTCCTCCGTTACTCTTTGGGAGGAGACCGCCCCAGTCAAACTACCCACCATACACTGTCCCCGATCCGGATAACGGACCTGGGTTAGAACCTCAAACATACCAGGGTGGTATTTCAAGTTTGGCTCCACGATAACTGGCGTCACCGCTTCAAAGCCTCCCACCTATCCTACACAAATAGGTTCAAAGTTCAGTGCAAAGCTATAGTAAAGGTTCACGGGGTCTTTCCGTCTAGCCGCGGGAACACTGCATCTTCACAGCGATTTCAATTTCACTGAGTCTCGGGTGGAGACAGCGTGGCCATCATTACGCCATTCGTGCAGGTCGGAACTTACCCGACAAGGAATTTCGCTACCTTAGGACCGTTATAGTTACGGCCGCCGTTTACCGGGGCTTCGATCAAGAGCTTCGCACAAG
>JAILXX010000001.1:105000-222500 GCA_045430295.1 Cellvibrionaceae bacterium
GGCTACACGCCCATCGAGCCCATCCATAACCATAGCCGCGAATATTGCCAGCGCCGCCGCTTCAAAATGGCCACTGAAAGCCGCCACAATGGCGTAGAAGCCACCAAATAGTGCCCCCGTGGTCACCAGATTCGGAAGCAGGTAAATACCTCGACGATGCACTTTCTTACCGCCTTCGGCGACTTCTTCCACATGTTCTTCGATCGGCAAGATGCGCTCAGCTGTTTCCACCACCGTATCTAAGGTGTTTTTATCATCAGTATTATTTCCAGTTTTATCGTCCGTCATAAATCGGCCATACAGTTGTTATGGGCGCTAGGATATCACTTCACCCACGGCGGCCCAAACAAAAAGGGATTCAACAAAAAAAGGCGCGACAACCAGTGCCGCGCCCTTTCTTAACCAACAAAGATTAAACTAACTTAGTTTTTGTCCTTATCGATGATTTTGTTTGCCTCGATCCAAGGCATCATTCCACGCAATTGCTCACCAACTTGTTCGATTGGGTGAGCCGCATTATTGCGACGACGAGCAGTCATGGATGGGTAGTTAGTCTGACCTTCAGAAATGAACATCTTAGCGTACTCACCATCCTGAATACGCTTCAGTGCGTTACGCATGGCTTCACGAGACTGCTCATTAATAACTTCCGGGCCAGTTACGTACTCGCCGTACTCAGCGTTATTAGAGATGGAGTAGTTCATGTTGGCGATACCACCTTCGAACATCAAGTCTACAATCAGCTTCAGCTCGTGCAGACATTCGAAGTAAGCCATTTCTGGAGCGTAGCCCGCTTCAGTCAGGGTTTCGAAGCCCATCTTAACCAACTCAACTGCACCACCACACAATACCGCCTGCTCACCGAACAAGTCAGTTTCAGTTTCGTCTTTGAAAGTAGTTTCGATAATGCCGGAACGACCACCACCAACACCTGACGCATAAGATAGCGCCAACTCTTTTGCACTACCGCTGGCGTCTTGCCAGATAGCGATCAAGTCAGGGATACCACCACCACGAACAAACTCAGAGCGCACGGTGTGGCCAGGTGCTTTAGGCGCAATCATCACAACATCCAAATCTTTGCGAGGCGTTACCTGGTTGTAAAAAATTGAGAAGCCGTGAGCGAAAGCCAAGGTAGCGCCTTCTTTGATGTTTGGCTCAATTTCTTCACGGTACAACTGACCTTGGAACTCGTCTGGAGTCAGGATCATCACAACGTCGGCAGCAGCAACCGCAGAAGGAACATCGCTTACTTTTAAACCGTGAGCTTCTGCTTTCGCTACAGAAGATGAGTTAGGACGCAGACCAACGGTTACGTCTACACCAGAATCTTTCAAGTTACAGGCGTGAGCGTGGCCCTGAGAACCGTAACCAATAACCGCTACTTTCTTGCCTTGGATAATAGAAAGATCACAATCTTTATCGTAATAAACTTGCATGGAAAAACTCCTATATAAGGGCCACAACGGCCAAAAAACAGACTATTGAATCTAAATTCGGCGGGCATTCTACGCCTGTATCCATGTTGCGTAAAATGATATATTTGCAATATTACATTTCAAATATCGGGATACCGTAATGGATAACCGCGAGCTGGAAATTTTTCTTACCCTGGCAGACACCCTGCACTTTGGCCGCACCAGTCAAATCTGCCATATCAGCCCGTCCGCCCTTAGCCGCAGCATCAAGCAACTAGAAGAGAAGCTGGATACTACGCTCTTTATTCGCGATAACCGCAGCGTACTTCTCACTCATGAGGGCAAACTCTTTCAGGAATATGCCCGAGAATCATTACAGCACTGGGAAATTTTTCGCGATACCTTACAGCGAGAAAGCGGCGAGCTAAAAGGAGAAATCAGCATCTACTGCTCGGTCACCGCCAGCTACAGCTTTCTCTACCAAATTCTCAGCCAGTTTCGACAGGCTCACCCCGGCATTGAAATTAAGCTGCATACCGGCGACCCAGCCCAAGCGACCCAGCGTGTATTAAGCGGCCAGGAAGATTTAGCAATCGCCCCTCGCCCACCCAAACCGCCGAGCAACCTAGATTTCAATCGCATTGCGATTACCCCTCTGGTATTTATCGCCCCACGGCCAGAAAATCAGGAACCCGCGCTACTTCAGGCTCTGGAAAACCAATCCTGGCGTAAAGTACCTATGATCCTGTCAGAAGAAGGCTTGATTCGAGATAGGCTAGATCAGTGGTTTCGCCAAAAGCACATCAAACCCAACATCTACGCTCAAGTGGCAGGCCACGAAGCCATCGTAAGCATGGTGAGTTTGGGCTTTGGTGTCGGCGTAGTACCCAAAATCGTTATCGACAACAGTCCACTGGCGAACCAGGTGCAACAACTACCTGATCACCCTAAGTTGGAAGACTATGATGTTGGGTTGTGCGCTTTAAAAAAGAGACTAAAAAGCCCGCTAGTGCGAGCTTTTTGGGAGCAATTAAAGCAGGGCCAATGACCCGACCCTGATTAAAAGGATTGGGGGCTACTTTAAAGAACTGTAGTAAGCCGCCAAGTTAGCAATATCTTGGTCTGTTAGGGTGGCTACCATACCCATCATAATATTTGCCTGGCCACCAGTGCGCTGTTTGGCTTTATAGGCTTTCATAGCCAACTCTAGATATGCCGCATTCTGCCCTGCCAAATTCGGATAGGTAGGGATTGCCGCCACCCCTTTAGCACCGTGACAACCGGCACACATTCCCGCCTTCGCCTGCCCAGCAACAGGGTCACCCGCAGCTATTACATTTACAGACAAAAGTGCGCCTGCCGCGAGAATAAGTAACTTCTTCATATTGCTCTCCAAACAGAGTGATTATTAGCCCTACTAATACCTACGCCAGAAACCCCATAGAGGATCTACTTAGGGTAGCAGAGACGAAAAAAATTCCCATGGTGTGCAGTATAGAGTTCTAGCAATAAATACACTTGATATTTATCAATCCCCAAGTAAATAGCAGCCATCAATCACTGAAGATTTGCAGTACTCACTGATCTCAGTAAAATCCCCCCATTCTTAAGAAAAGAGACAAGGTATTCAGACATGGGAAGAGCCTACCAGAACCGTAAAGAGTCAATGGCAAAAACCTCCAATGCCAAGGCCAAGGTATACAGTAAATACGGGCGTGAAATTTATGTTTGCGCAAAGTCAGGCGGTGTAGAGCCAGACGGCAACCTTGCCCTCCGAGGCCTGATTGATCGAGCCAAGAAAGACCAGGTACCGACTCACGTCATTGAGAAAGCTATCGAAAAAGCAAAAGGTGGTGGCGGTGAGGATTTCTCCCCCGCCCGTTACGAAGGCTACGGCCCAGGCGGCTGCATGATTATTGTGGACTGCCTGACAGACAATCCTAACCGCACCTTTGGTGATGTTCGCCAGTGTTTCACCAAAACCAAATGTAAAATTGGTACGGAAGGCTGCGTAAGCCACATGTTCGAGCACTGCGCGATTTTTGCATTCAAAGGCGACGACGAAGATGCCGTTTTGGAAGCATTGATGGAAGCGGATGTGGATGTGACTGATGTTGAAGGTGACGATGGCATGATCACGGTTTTCGCACCTCACACCGAATATGCAAAAGCGCGAGCTGCGCTAGTTGAATCTTTAGGCGATATTGATTTCGAAGCAGACGAGATTCAATTCGTACCACAAAACACAACACCCATTGCCGACGATGCTCGTGAAATGTTTGATAAGTTTATGGAAATGGCAAACGATGTGGATGATGTTCAGCGTGTTTGGCACAACGCAGAGGTGTAACGACAGCACTTGCCATCCTGACGACCGCAGAGAGGAAGGATCTTTTTGAGGTCGAATAAAACAAGAGAAGATTCTTCCTCCCTTTTGTCGTCAGAATGACAGATATTTTAGAGTTATAGAAACAAAAAAATCCCCACATGAAAACATGCGGGGATTTTTTTATGGCGAAATAAAGTGCAGCTTATAAAGCTAACACTTTATCCCCACGGGAAATGCCGGAGATACCGGAACGCACCACTTCAAGAATAGTGCCTTCGGTCATAGCCGCAACGAAAGCATCGAGCTTATCGCCGGTACCCACAACTTGTACAGTAAATACTGAACTGGTTACATCCACGATTTGTGCGCGGAAAATATCCACACAGCGCTTTACTTCTGCACGCTGCGCACCAGTGGCTTTCACTTTAATGAGCATGATTTCACGCTCGATGTGACCGCCTTCTGTTAGGTCTACCAATTTCACAACATCAATCAACTTGTTCAGCTGCTTGGTGATTTGCTCGATCACAGTATCATCGCCCACAGTGGTGACCGTCAGGCGAGACAGGGTTGGATCATCGGTAGGCGCAACCGTTAAAGTTTCAATGTTATAGCCACGCTGAGAAAACAAACCCACTACGCGAGACAAAGCGCCAGGGGCGTTTTCCATCAGCACTGAAATAATTCTACGCATCAGGTTCGCTCCGTTTTACTCAGCCACATATCACGCATGGTTTCGGTGGCAATTTGCATTGGGTATACGTGTTCGGTTGGATCAACGTAGATGTCCATAAACACTACGCGGTCTTTCATTTCGAAACACTCTTTCAATTTGGCTTCCAGCTCTTCGCGCTTAGTCACCTTCATACCTACGTGGCCATAAGACTCTGCCAACTTAATAAAGTCTGGTAGAGACTCTTCATACAAACTCTCTGAGTAGCGACTGTCGTATTGCATATCTTGCCACTGCTTAACCATACCCAAGGCTTGGTTATTGAGGTTGATGATTTTTACTGGCAAGTGGTACTGAGAACAAGTCGACAGCTCTTGAATACACATCTGAATAGAGCCTTCACCGGTTACAACAGCAACCGTTGCATCGCGCTCAGCCAACTGCACACCCATGGCCGATGGTAAACCGAAGCCCATGGTGCCCAAGCCGCCAGAATTGATCCAACGGTTTGGCTTGTCGAACAGGTAGTACTGCGCCGCAAACATCTGGTGCTGACCTACGTCAGAACACACGTAAGCATCACCGCCTGTAACCTTATGAAGCGCTTGAATAACTTCCTGAGGTTTAATTTTCTCGCTCTTGTCATCAAAGCGATTAGCGGTGTAAATGCCGTGCTTAGCACGCCACTCATTAATCTGATCCCACCAATTAGTTAGAGCAGATTGATCTTCAACTTTGCCGCCTTCTGCATCTACTTGCTCCTGCATATCGCTCAATACAGAATCAACCGGGCCAACAATAGGTACATCTGCAGTTACCGTTTTCGAAATCGATGCTGGATCAATGTCGATATGGATAATCTTGGCGTTCGGACAGAACTTAGTAGGCGCATTCGTTACGCGGTCATCAAAACGCGCACCGACCGCCAGAATCACATCGGCGTGATGCATAGCGGTATTGGCTTCGAAAGTACCGTGCATACCCAACATACCTACCCATTGCTTATCGCTAGACGGGTAACAACCCAAGCCCATCAACGTGGTAGTAATTGGCATATTTAACTGCTTAACTAATTTAGTAAGCTGCTCAGAGGCTCCACCCAATACAACACCACCACCGGCGTAAACCACAGGGCGTTTTGCGTCGAGCATCATTTTTACAGCTTTCTTGATTTGCCCTGAATGGCCACGCTGAGGTACCACATAAGAACGAATCTTGGCTTTCTTCGGATAATCGAACTCAAAACGCTCGCTCGGTGCGGTACAGCTCTTAGGCACATCGATAACCACTGGGCCAGGACGACCGGTAGTCGCAATATGGAAAGCACGCTTCACCATTTCTGGGATATCACGGGGATCTTTCACCATAAAGCTGTGCTTCACGATAGGGCGTGAGCAACCGATCATATCGGTTTCCTGAAAGGCGTCTTCACCAATCTTATCCAGCGGTACCTGACCGGAAACCACCACCATGGGGATAGAATCCATGTAAGCCGTCGCAATACCGGTAATGGCATTAGTTGCGCCAGGGCCAGAGGTCACCAAGACCACGCCGGGCTTACCCGTGGCACGAGCATAACCGTCGGCCGCGTGAGTAGCCGCCTGCTCATGGCGAACCAAAATATGTTTAATTTTTTTCTGTTGAAACAGAGCATCGTAAATATGCAATGCACTACCGCCGGGATACCCGAAGATGTAATCAACACCCTCTTCCTGCAGAGAGCGCATCAGCATTTCACCACCTGATAGCAGTTCCACTATTCTTTCCTCAAAACTATATGCTTTATGTGTAACCAAATAACAATAAGCAGCCGCTAGACAGCCGCCTTACGCCTTCGATTGTTGTTGGTTTGGCCCGATGTGGTATCAGTTCTCTTGGTAACCGAAACAGGGCATGGCTACGCGGGGTGGCGCGCCTGACTTGCAGATGGCCTCACCGGCGGTTGGCGCCAGCGGAGGAAGTGAAAGGCCGCAAGTGGCAGCCTTTAGCTATGGGGCGCAGTGTGCGGCAGCCCATAGTCCATCTAACAGCCCGCAATTTTCGCATGCCGTGAACCAAAGTCAACAATAACTGCCTAAGAAGCCACAGAAATCGCTATTCAGCAGTAAAAAGTTGCTTTTTTCCTGGCAGATTCGGGGGAAGGGCTATTATAGTTAGCCAATAAGTCAGAAAAATCAGTTTCATTCTTTAAGGATTAGCCTATGTCTCGCCTGCTTATCACTCTGTTATCTACCGTGCTTGTTGGCTCTCTGAGTACCAGCCAGACCGTTGAAGCGGAAAGTTTTTACAAGTGGACAGATGACGAGGGAACTATTCACTATACCCGCACGCCCCCTAAAGGACGCGACGCGCAAAAGATCAATACCCAGACAAAGACTAGCAAGCCGGTCAACTACAACAAACCTCAAAGTGAGAGCGAAAAAGCCTCCACCGGCACCACAACAGTTACTGCTGAATCCACCAAAAATCCAGCTCGCTGTGAGCAAGCTCATAAAAACTTGAAGACACTAAGCAATGCCGCACGAGTACGTATAACGACCCCCGAAGGAGAGAAACGCTACCTATCTCCAGATGAACTGCAGAAGAAGAAAAAGGAAATGCAAAAAGCCATTAAGGAAAGCTGTTAATCAAACCTCTCGCCTACAGAGCAAACAAAAGCTGGAGTCATGACTCCAGCTTTTTACATGTACCGGCTCGTGCTCGTATTCAACAGCATAGCTAGCATCAGAAGACAATTACACCAAGTCTCTCACTCGCACCCCCTTCCCCATATAAGCCAATTGCGCCAAGAGCAACTCAGCCGTAGCCAAGGCATCCATCAAAGCATTATGTGCAGGATAATCCGGCAGATGGTAACGAGACCGGCAATTAGCAAGTCGTAAAGCGCCATTTCCTAAACTCATCTCTCGACGCTCCAGTTTCTTCTTTTCTATGGCCAGCGTATCCGCGACAGGCAAGCACAAGGGCGCACCACAAAGACTACAGCAAAGATTATTCAAATAAGCCAAATCTAATGGGGCATGATGGAAAACCAACATGGCATTCTGCGCAGCTGTTAGCAGTTTTACCATCACTTCTTGTTTAGTTAACCCTTCCTCCAACTCGCAATCACGAAGGTGATGAATCGTCGCGCTCTGCCCCACAGAATTTTTGTTCTTTATGAGAAAATGCTGAGCGGTTTCAAGCTGAATTTCACCAGCAACAATTTCCACCCAGCCGACACTGAGCAAATCGCCATCACTTGGATTAAGACTTGACGTTTCGGTATCCACCACAAGAAATCGACAAGCACCAGCTAAACTATCAGCTCGAACCTTGTCGCTATTCCAAACTGATTTCAGAACGTGAGAAACGGTGCGGCCACGCAACCTTGCGACCAATAGCGTAAAATAACGCCTAAACGTTAAAGCCCACATGGATTACCCTACACCTGAGCGAAAGCCCATCTTCACTGCCAATAGACCATCATCCACAACGGTAAAAGCATCTTTCAATTGACGGCGAACCACTCTGGTTAAATCATCAGGGTTCAGCCAGTTACTGGGAGATTGCCCTTCAGAAATTTGTTTGGCTTGCTGCTCAATTCGAACCTGCATAATAAAACTCAATGCATCTTGCAGATTTCGCAAACTCCCTATAGACAAGGCTTTTACATTTTTCAACGCGGCAAAACGCTCAGTGGTATTCACTGCAGAGCGCTTGTTGGCCAAGGCAAATATTCTCGCAATATCCACAATGGGCATTACACCTGCCTTTTTCAGATTAAGCTCGTCTTTGTGCTCTCCGTTGTGATCAACCACAAACTGGCGAAAGATTCCTAAGGGCGGCTTTGACTCCAATACATTCTCTGCAAGCCTCGCAAGGAAAATACTGCTTGCAGAAGCTTTTTCGAGCATATAAGCCTGTAATTTGTTCGCAAGAGATTCATCACCATAAATGGACCGAAGATCAAAGAAAATACTCACATGCATCAGTGCATCACTGGTAGGTTCGCTGGTCCACGCATCAATGGTCTTCTTCCACTGCTTTAAAGGCTGACGCCAACTATCGGTAGTGGCCATGACTTCCCCTGGGCAATACACATAGCCACAGGCATTAAGTCCATCGCATACAAAATGAGAAAGCGCTTTAAACCAATCTAATTGCTTTGGCGTAACATCATCAGCAATCAACAAACCATTATCTTGATCAGCCCCAAGCAATTGCTCTCCTCGCCCCTGAGAACCAAACCCCAGCCAACAAAAACCCACAGGCGGATCGCCATTTTTATGTAAAAACTGGGTAATTAAATTGCAGGTTATGGCATCACTGACAGCCGTCAGTAAATGGCTAATTTGCTGAGCACGAATTCCCATATTGACCCACTGCACCAACAAGTTTGGTAAGGACTGGGCAATTTTTTGCAGCCCTTCCAGCGTTTGTTGCCGGGAAATATGCTGAACCATAAACACAGGATCATCCTGGCGAGCCAGCATTAAATCCGATGAGGTGACAATACCCACAACCTCACCAGAAGCTTCTCTCACCGGCATATGATGAAAGCCACTACGACTCATAAACAAGGTGGTATCAAACAAGGTATCGTCTGGGCTAATTGTTTTTGGCTGCAGTGTCATCACGTCGCTCACAGGCAACTGCAAGTCTACCCCCTTTGCCACAGCGCGGGATCGCAGGTCTCGATCAGTGAGTATGCCCTTTAATTCGCCACCGTCCGCAATCAACGCGGAAGAGACTCGCCTATCTGACATTTTTTGTGCGGCTAACTGAATACTGTCTTGAGGCTTAAGGGTAAGCACATCCCGAGTCATGACATCGCTTACTGAGCGTAGCAATGGGCTAGGATTTTGATGGTTTCTTGCCGCTCGGCGAATACGACGATCTCGCTGACTGTGAAAGAAGCGATCGAAATCTCGATTACCGCCACGAAGCGTTTGATAGTCTTCTTCTTTGAGGAGGTAAATTAAAGAATCTTCGATTAATACTGCGGAGAGATTAGGCTGCTCTCGCCTTAAGCCCTTCAAGTTGAAGCTTTCGCCTTCTCCCAACCGATCAACAAGCTGACCATCTTCACCGCGCAGCTCTATAGCACCACTTCGAATCAAACGTAATCCAGCTTCGTCTGACTCACCCTGAAAAACATGGCCTTTGCAAAAATACACTACATGAATTTTTGCGGTAGCCTGCCGGAATAACGCTAGGGGTAATTCATCAAATGGAAGGCAATCCCGTAAAAAATCAGAAATCGCCGCCAATTCAGGATTGATCGAATTGATAGGGGGAACGTCATTCATTAGGGTTTCCTGACGCACTTAATCATATAAAGTTTAGCGGTTAACGAAAATCCTTTTCAAAGGCCGTTTCGTAGTGATAGAACAAGGTATCCACATCACCGTAGTACATCACCTCGTCAGCCACAATAGCCAATTGGATTCTTTCTTGGCCTTGTTTGATTTGTGGCAATTTTAATTCCCAATGTTGTTTTTTTTCATCACCGGCGCTCATGGCAACAGGCTCTGTTTCTAACTGGTTACTGACACTTTTATCGTAAGTTGCCACCATCACCATATCCAACGTGTGTGTAGCATCAAGCTTTAGAATTGAAAATCCATCTTCAGTGGTTTCTGCCGATAAGTTCACCTCAAACTCACCATTTTTCAAACCGCAAATACCACTGCTATAACGGCAGTTGGGTTTTTCTACCAATTGATAGGCTGAACCTTTTACTGCAGCGTGGGGTTTCTCGCTCACCGCCAAATCCACCGCAAAATATCCGAGTATTGCTAATAACGGTGTAATAATCAGAGCAGCAATTACATGCTTATTCTTAAACATTTTCAGCTCCTTAGGTTTATGAAAACTATCCCGAGAAAAAGAGGCCCCTGGGATGGGGCCTTAAAACCTTGAACTCAACATCAGTAGATATCAGACAAGGGGGAGAGATGAAATCTCAAGTTTTCTCAAGAATGCCTTTCTTCATACTTTCATTTAAGTCTTAGTGATCGTGAGCCGCTTCAACTCCAGAAGGCACACGGATATGCTCCACAAGCTCTTGAATATCTTCTGGAGGCTCTTGCGTCAAACGGGACACTGTAAAGGCAACAGCAAAGTTCACCGCTGCACCGATTGCACCAAAGGCGTTTGGCTCAATACCAAAGAACCAGTTAGGGCTCATATCCCCCAGGAATGCCGTACTCGACACAAACATAATGCCTTTGTGTTGGAACACGTACAGTAAGGTTACTGTGATACCTGCAACCATACCCGCAACGGCTCCTTCCTTGTTGATACGCTTACTGAAGATACCCATCATTAGCGCAGGAAAGATAGAAGAAGCGGCCAAACCAAAGGCTAGGGCCACTGTCCCTGCAGCAAAGTCTGGAGGATTAAAGCCAAGATAACCTGCCCCCGCGATAGCAACGGCCATGGCAATCCGACTGGCGAGCAATTCCTGTTTCTCGTCAATGTCCGGCAACAAAACCCCCTTGAGTAAATCATGGGAAATAGCCGACGAAATCGCTAACAAGAGACCGGCCGCGGTTGAGAGTGCCGCCGCTAGACCACCGGCAGCCACCAGCGCAATCACCCAGTTTGGTAATTTTGCAATTTCTGGATTCGCCAACACCATAATATCCCGGTCAACTTTTACCATTTCATTGGTGGCTTTATCTGAGGTGTACTGAATACGACCATCACTATTTTTATCTTCAAACTTCAACAGACCAGTTTTTTCCCAGTTTTTAAACCACTGTGGACGCTCTTCATAAACTAGGTGCTCACCCTTTACAGGCTCCATAGTGTTAATCAGATTCAGGCGAGCCATACCGGCAACCGCAGGAGCAGTGGTATAAAGAATGGCAATAAACACCAAAGCCCAACCCGCAGAGGTACGGGCATCTTTTACTTTAGGCACCGTAAAGAAACGAATGATTACGTGAGGTAGGCCCGCAGTACCAATCATCAATGACAGGGTGTACACAAACATATTGGTGGTATTTAGCCGCACACTGGTTGTGTATTCCGCAAAGCCTAATTCAGTGACCACTTGATCGAGCCGATCCAACAAATACATTTCTCCACCCGCCATGGTACTACCCAAGCCCAACTGCGGAATTGGATTACCGGTTAGCTGCAAAGAAATAAAGATTGCCGGAATAGTGTAAGCAAAAATCAGCACACAGTACTGCGCGATCTGAGTGTAAGTAATCCCCTTCATTCCACCAAGAACGGCGTAGAAGAAAACGATAAACATCCCCACAAGTAGACCCACTTCGTAGCTCACTTCGAGAAAGCGAGAGAAAGCAACCCCTACACCTTTCATTTGACCGATAACATAGGTGACGGAACAGATAATCAAGCAGAGTACCGCAACGATGCGTGCACCGCGGGAATAGAAGCGATCGCCAATAAATTCTGGCACCGTAAACTTACCGTACTTACGCAGGTAAGGTGCAAGCAGCATGGCCAAAATTACATAGCCGCCAGTCCAACCCATGAGGAATACGGAACCGCCGTAACCCATAAAGGCAATCAAGCCAGCCATAGAAATAAATGAAGCTGCCGACATCCAGTCAGCCGCTGTTGCCATACCGTTAGCAACAGGGTTAACACCACCACCAGCCACGTAGAATTCTTTAGTTGATCCTGCACGAGCCCAAATGGCGATACCTAAGTAGAGTGCAAAGGTTACACCTACCACAATGTAAGTTAATGTTTTGAGATCCATGATGGTTCTCCTCTTAATTTGTTTGCTGTGTGCTTTCAGAAATCTGAAAATTTTCGTCATTCCCGCGAAGGCGAGAATGACGCGCTATTGAGTACAGGTAGCTTCAATCTTCATGAACGCCGTATTTTTTATCTAGATCACCCATCTTCTTGGCATACACAAAAATCAAAACTACAAATGTGTAAATGGCTCCTTGCTGAGCAAACCAAAAACCCAACTTGTAGCCGCCAATTTGGATGGCGTTAAGTGTATCCACCAATAAAATGCCGCAACCGAAAGACACAGCAAACCAAATCACCATTAGCTTAATCATCAAGCTTAAGTTTTCTTTCCAGTAGGCTTTTGCAGCCTGTTCAGATTCAAATGACATGATTATTTCCTCCGCCTGGGGGCTCGTTTGTAACTATCACTAATATTTCACAGTTACAGTATTCGCCAACCCAGGCCAAAACAGTATTAGACGTTAGTAGACGACGTTGAGGCCTTCCTCAGAAGGCCCACTTAGCCATCAACTGAACACGGGTTAAATCACCGTCGACACCGGCTTCGGTTTCACGGTCTGCCACGATATATTCCCCACCAAACGTGAGTTTCTTCGTGGGTGAATACAGCAGGTTGATGCTCGCATTGCTCACCGTTTCAGTGAGATCACCCACCGATGTCGTTGCATTATCCACTGACGTTGTTGCGTAGCTGATTGTGGATCTCAACTTTCTCGACCACTTATGCTTATAAGCAATAAAGCCTCCGGTGACATCGACGGTGGCGATACTACCATCAGCTTCTATCACACCATCACGAAATGCATTAAGCGCCACATAGCGACCCAAGACGCCGTGATTCACCATAAATTTCAGGTCATCACCGTTCTTGAAGGCCCACTTGCCAGATAGACTAAAACCAACACCGTTATTTGTTTCATCGTTACCCCCATCACGGTAGGCAATCTGACGAGCAATCATCGCTGCGGTATAGCTCAAACCTCCTGCCTTGCCGTTATAACGGAGTACCACATCGGGAATCGTGTTGTTGTCGTACTGGTTATTACTCAAACCCGCACCACCATCATTTAAACTAGTGGAAGGGTTTTCGGCAGCCAGCATAAAGGAGCCACTGGAAAGCTTCTTGGTCCAACGTAATTGAGATTGACGGACGAACACCGTCCCTGACGTTGGTCCAACAAAGTCTACAGCCTCTGGAAGCGCACCCACATTAAAAAAGGTACTCCAAGTCTGCCCTACCAGAAGATTGCCTTTATCGGAATAATCCCAAGCCAGGAAAGCGTGACGCAATCCGTTAGAAGCCTGGTTGGTTAAGCGCTCGTCGGCGCCGCCATTGAAATCCATTTCAAAAAAACCTTTTACTTTACCCGCATCCGTATTGGTAATGGTTTTAATATTGAATCGACTGTGTTTTACATGAGTGTCGAATTGATTGGCATCATTGCCACCTGCACCGACAGGGATTACCGACGGCACGATCAAATCATCGCCTACCGTTGCTGCCGCACGATCGCCATCAGAGAAATCACTCCACATGGCATCGGCCTTAATAAAACCACCGATGGACACATCTGTGCCCGCGATAGAAGCCGCTGCAGCTCCTGTCGATACAAAACCAGCTGACGCTGCCATACAACTGGTTAAGGCCAATCCTAAAGCCTGCTTTCTAAACCTCCCTACTTTCATCACATTCAACTGCTCTACTTTTAATTGCACACTGCCGCTGTTCATTTGCATTACCTCACTATCTCACTGGCTCAGTTGTTGTTTTATTTTTAATTAACGACAGACCATTAATAGCGAGAGAGAAGTGATAAAGGTATTAAGCAAAGGTCTAATATCGACCAAAGTCTAATACCCCTGTAGCGTTATATCCGCGAACGCAGCCTTATGAGTTTTACTATCCCTGCGTGCCGCTGCGCTCTACGCAGGCTACAAATAAGTTCGGGTTAATGCGCAGCCTGCGTAGAGCGCAGCGGCACGCGGGGATACCTATTCACGACAAAAGTCTAATGGTGAAACATTCTCAAATTAGTAAAACTGCAAGCATCAAAAAATTCCACTATTCGCAGTATTGGCCTTTAACGATAACCACAGAGAGATTTCATCATGACAAATCACGACATTTATCCAGTACCTGAAAGTGTAAAAGCACAAAGTTTAATGACGAGAACCCAATACACAGAGATGTATGAGCAATCGGTAAGCGACCCAGAAACGTTCTGGGGAGAACAAGGAAAGCGCGTTCTTTGGATGAAGCCTTATAGCAAAGTAAAAGATGTGTCTTACGATAAGTCAGATTTGCATATTCGCTGGTATGAAGACGGCACACTCAACGTCACAGAAAGTTGCATCGATCGACATTTAAAAACTCGCGGTCACGAAACCGCTTACATCTGGGTGCCAGATGAAGAAGGTAAACCTGCTCGCCATATCAGTTACAACGAGCTATCAAAAGAAGTAAACCAACTGGCAAACGGTTTAAAGTCATTGGGCGTTAGCAAAGGCGATGTGGTCACGATTTATATGCCTATGATTCCAGAAGCAGCCTTTGCCATGCTGGCTTGTGCGCGCATCGGAGCCATCCACTCTATCGTGTTTGGCGGTTTTTCCCCTGAAGCATTAGCAAGCCGCATCGACGATGGAAAATCAGAATACGTTATCACCGCAGACGAAGGTCTACGGGCAGGGAAAAAAGTCCCCCTGAAAACCAATGTGGACAAAGCCATGGCACACTGCCAGGAATCCACCGTAAAAAATGTGATTGTTTTTAAACATACCGGTTCAGAAATTCCATCCACTGAAGACCGGGATATTGATTACAAAACGCTAACAACTGCACAAAGTACAACGTGCGACCCCGAAGAAATGAATGCCGAAGACCCGCTTTTCATTCTTTACACATCTGGCTCTACAGGAAAACCCAAAGGGGTTTTACATTCTTGCGGCGGGTACTTGGTATATGGTTCTTTAACCCACGAAACTATTTTTGACTATCGCCCCGGCGATATTTACTGGTGCGCAGCCGACGTGGGCTGGGTAACAGGGCATTCCTATATTGTTTACTCCCCATTGTGTAACGGTGCAACCAGCATCATGTACGAAGGCGTCCCCAATTCACCAGACGTTGGCCGCGTTGCGCGCATCATCGATGAACACAATGTGAATATTTTATATATCGCCCCAACCGCCATTCGTTCACTGATGGCAGAAGGCGATAAAGCCGTAGAAGGCTGCACATTGGAGTCACTCCGCTTACTGGGCACGGTGGGCGAGCCCATTAATCCAGAAGCCTGGCGCTGGTACTACCGCACCTTTGGCCGCAGCCAATGCCCAATCGTCGATACCTGGTGGCAAACCGAAACCGGCGGCGCCATGTTAACCCCTCTTCCCGGCGCAACGGATTTAAAACCCGGTTCTGCCACCTTGCCTTTCTTCGGCATTCAGCCTGCCTTGGTTGATGAACACGGCCACGAATTAGAAGGCGCAACCAATGGCAATTTAATTATTAAAGACAGCTGGCCAGGACAAATGCGCACCGTATACGGAGATCACCAGCGCTTTATCGATACTTATTTTTCGACCTTTGAAGGTGCCTACTTCACGGGTGACGGCGCTCGCCGTGACGAAGATGGCTACTACTGGATTACCGGCCGTGTCGACGACGTGCTGAATGTTTCTGGCCACCGCATGGGCACAGCTGAAATTGAAAGCGCCTTAGTGGCCCACGAAACCGTAGCGGAAGCCGCTGTTGTTGGTTACCCACACGACCTAAAAGGACAAGGCATTTATGTTTACGTCACACTGAATAGTGACATCACTGAATCAGACGAATTGCGTAAAGAACTGGTATCTTGGGTGCGCAAAGAAATCGGACCAATCGCTACTCCAGATATTATTCAGTGGGCGCCGGGCCTACCGAAAACCCGCTCAGGAAAAATCATGCGCCGTATCTTGCGCAAGATTGCCGCGGATGAAATTGACTCCCTGGGAGATACGTCAACACTGGCAGACCCAAGCATTGTGGATGCACTGATCAAAGATCACGAAACCCTACAAGCAGCTTAGTACTCTGAAAGACAGCTCTCGAAAGAAACGTCACTCCAGCGAACGCTGGAGTCCAGCCCAAAGCACGCACGAATACTTTAGGCTGGATACCAGCGCTCGCTGGCATGACGTCCGGGATAGAAATTGCCAAACCTCCACCCCATGCTTATAGTTAATAAATACCCACAAGCGGAAAAAATCGATAAGGGAGACAACTATGATCGCAGCACCCACTATCATAATTGCTGATGATCACCCGCTTTTTAGAACCGCTCTTCGAGGCACTCTAGAAAGCAAGCTTCAAGGCGCGTCGCTTTTAGAAGCCAGCGACTTCGACTCCCTACAGAAATCCCTCGAAGAAAACAGCAACGCTAACTTGCTGCTACTGGATTTACAGATGCCGGGAGCAGAAGGTTTTAGCACTCTGGTATTCACCACCGCACACTACCCACAAATCCCTGTGATGATTGTTTCCGCTCACGAGGAGCCGGACATTATTCGCCGAGCTATCGATCACGGCGCCAGTGGTTTTCTCCCTAAAAGCGCGCCTATGCAAGATATGGAGACCGCTTTGCAAACAGTTCTAGAAGGGAATATCTGGGTGCCTGCTAATCTGCCGCAAAAGCCTTATGTGGAAAAAGAAGAGTTAACCGTTGCCGAGGCATTAGCAAATCTAACCCCACAACAGTTTCGTGTGGCCACCATGGTAAACCAAGGCTTACTCAACAAACAGATCGCCTACGAACTCAATGTCACAGAAGCTACTATTAAAGCTCACATGACCGAGATCTTTAAAAAGTTAGGGGTTCAATCTCGCACTCAAGTTGCACTTGTACTGGATCGACTAAACATCAATACCCCCAGCAACACTGACAGTTTTAAAAAATAATCATTTCAAGCAATCATCGCTCACCCCCATCCTAAGTGCCCGACGCATTAACGTACGCAGAGCAATGGGCTGAACAGGTTTACTCAAATACAAATAGTTTTCTTCTTGAATACGCTTACGCAATTCATCGCTATTATCCGCACTGATAATAATCGCCGGGATTTTTCGCTGCCAGTGATAACACAGCGCTTCTAACACATCCAACCCCGTTTCTGTATCCAAGTGATAATCTGCCAAAATCAACTTGGGCAACGTAGATTCTGGCCAATGGGACAAAGCCTGTTTTAGATCCGAAACCGTAGTGACTTTACAGCCCCACTGCTCCAGTAATGACTGCATACCAGCCAAAATTTCTTGGTCGTTATCAATACAGAGTACTTGAAGGTCATTAAGATGCGGATCGGCCACAGGCTTGGGCACTTCTTTTTCTTGCTCCTCCCCCATGGGCACACTAATACTAAACACAGACCCCTGCCCCACCAAAGACCGGACTGAAATTGGATGGTTCAACAACACCGAAATTCTCTGAGCAATCGACAAGCCTAAGCCCAACCCCTGAGAGCCACTATGCGCCCCCGGTAAGCGCTCGAACTCTTCAAAAATGCGCAAACAGTTTTCCGGGGAAATCCCCGGCCCTGTATCCCACACTTCAATCACAATATTGTTTTTCTGCCTACGGCAACCTAATAACACCCGCCCACTCTGGGTATAACGCAAAGCATTAGAAATAAAATTTTGAATAACTCTACGAAGAAGGTGAGGATCAGTATGTACCCAAGCCGAAGAATAAACCCAATCAAATTTTAGATTCTGCTTTTCTGCCAAAACCTGCGCTTCCCCTGCCAACGGCTGAAGAATGCTTTCGAGAGAAACATGCTCTCGCTCAGCCTGCTCTTTGCCAGACTCCAAGCGGGAAATTTCGCGCAGAGAGCTAATCAACTGCTCAGCGGATGCCAAGGCATGATCCAAATGATTCACATCAGAGGATACTGATAAATTTCCTTCGTCTTTTGTTTTACTGCTCAAGGCAGACACAAACAAACGGGCAGCATTAATTGGCTGGAGCAAATCGTGGCTAGCTGCGGCAAGGAAGCGATTCTTACTGGCATAGACTTCTTTTAATTCCTGCTCAACCTTTGCTCGAATTTCATTTTCTCGTTTTAAAGTTTTATTCAGATTTCGCAACTCAATGGTTCTAGAATCCACACGCTCTTCAAGAGTTTCTTTAGCTTCTTCCAGCTGCTCAACCATTCCGTGGTATTCCGACACATCCGTATAGGTGGTCACATAACCACCATTAGCTAATGGCGTGCCGCGAATTTCGATGACTTTCCCATCGGGCATCACTCGTTCCATTCGGTGAGGATTACCGGATGTTAACTGGCCAATACGCTTTTGTACGGCCTCTTCAATAGAGCAATTTGCGTATTCCAAATATCCTCGCTCTGCGTTGTGGCGATAAATTTTTTCGATATCGCAGCCGATATACAGCAAGCGCTGAGGAAAATTGAAAAGGGTTTGATAATGCTGATTCCAAGCCACCAGCTTGAGATCTTTATCCACCACACTAATGCCCTGCGGAATCGTTTCCAAAGTGGTTTGAAGCAAGGTTTGGCTAAATTGAATTTGCCGAGATGTCCCACCCACTAAGGAGACGAAGTCTTGCAGCTGCAATGGCTTCTGCGCCGCTAACAACTCCATAGCTCGATGCGCCGACGCGGCACCAATAATGGCCGCCAAATCACTTTCAATTTCTTGAACGGCGAATTTCGGCGCGCTATCGTGAGGCAATAAACGGTGCCCTACACGTTGTTCAAATTCTTGCCAAACCAGTGATGTGCGCTCATTACCAAATAAGGGCGCCATCAAATGCTGCAACTGCTGCACATCAATTTTCGACAGCCCCATATTGGCTTGTTGTAACAAGGCAGGGCGAATCTCGATAAATTTTCCCGCTTGTCGTATTTCCAGCTTTGTGAGATCTGCCTTACGAGAAAATAAAACGAACACCAGAAAATTACACAACAGACTCCAAAAAACACCGTGACTCAACGGATCAAGCCAACCCATTCCCAATAGATTGTAAGGCGACAACCAACCAAAACCGAACAAGCCGTCTTTCACCAACTGATGATCCACTGTCAAAATCACCGGAAGTAACAAGCAGTAAAACCACAGTGTCATCCCCACGAGTAAGCCATAAATAACGCCCCGACCTTTGCCTTTATGCCAGTACAGAGCACCAATCACAGCAGGCACCAACTGTGCCGTTGCAGCAAAAGAAATTAACCCCATTGCCGCCAAGCCTTCTGCACTGCTAATGAGCCGTTCTAACACCCACCCCAAACCCAATAAGAGCACAATCGAAAAGCGTCGAATATAACGAAGGGAAACACCCAAAGCCGTCGCATCCACTTCTTGCGGTGACTTTCTTTTTAACCACAGCGGAACAACCAGCTCATTGGAAATCATGATAGACAGAGCAACGGTAGCAACAATCACCATCCCTGTGGCCGCAGAAAGAGCACCCAGAAACGTCAGCACCAAAATCCAGTTTTGCCCCGCCCACACAGGAAGGTTAAGCACATATCCATCAGGTGTAACGCTGGAATTACCAAACAACTCCACACCAATACCCGCCAACGGAATAGCCAGCAAAGCAAAAATGGCCAAATACAATGGCAACATCCAACGAGTAAAGCGAAGGTCACTGCGATGATGATATTCCACCACCATCAAATGAAACTGTCTTGGCAAGCACACAATGGCGATAGCGGCCAATAACATTTCAGTGACAAAGAGTGGACTGGTAATTTGTGCCGTAGAAAAACTGGGCAGTACTAATACGCTAGCGGGATCTGGTTGCTGCAGTATCAAATAAACAGCCAAACCACCCACTACAACAAACGCCAACAACTTCACAAGGGACTCTGTGGCAACGGCCGTTACCATGCCTCGCAAACGATCAGGCCCATCGATCACACGGGTACCAAACAAAATGGCAAAGCACGCCATGACCATGGCAGTCATTAACCCAAAGGCAGAATTCCCTGTCGCGGCAAAGGCACTGTCGCCATGGATTGTTTCCCAGGTCAAACCCACCGCACGCAGCTGCAAGGCAATATAAGGCAGTGTCCCCACCACCAAAACCAGGGTGACAATGGCCGCTAGCTTTTGGTTTTTGCCATAGCGAGAACCAATAAAGTCGGCAATGGAGGTAACTTTATTTTTAGAGCTAACCAGCAGTAAGCGGCGGAGAAAACGCCAGCCAAAAATAATGAGAAGAATGGGACCAAGATAAATAGGAAGAAAATGCCAACCGTTTTTAACGGTTTGACCCACAGCCCCGAGAAACGTCCAAGAGCTGCAATACACCCCTATGGACAGGGTATACACCAATGAACGCCACCAAGACTGCTGCAAATGCTGACTATAGCGCTCAGAAAGCCATGCCACTGAAAATAGCAACACGCCGTAGCCACAAATTAGCAGTAGTAATTGGTCGCTCACCACTCATATCTCCACTGGTACCTGCTTTTAGTGTAGCCGCCCTTTTCAAACAATCGTGACCAGCACGAAGAACAGTTCTCTTCCCAATCCCCGCCTAATGATCTCCACACTAGCCCGATACAAAAGGTAACAATCACCCCCCCTATATAACCAAACTCAAGCAAGATACTGAAAAATAGACCGCAATCACTGCACTTATGTCATAAAAACAGCATAAATGGTACTTCTATGTAAAATCCATCTAAAAACGGCGTTACTTTGGGTAACGGAGCAACTAAAAGTGTGTAGAATTACCTCATCGCTTCGAGGCAAAACAAACTACACATTCACTACGAGGAATATCACTATGTTGAACAAGAAAACTACTGCCACTCTGCTAATTACCGCACTAATGTCTTCATTCGCTAACGCTTACTCCATTATCTCCACGGAGAAGTCTCGCGGCATCATCGACAGCATTAATACCGCCGAAAATACAATTGCCATCATTAACAAAGAAACCGGCACCACTGAAGTACTGCCTTTCTCCAATAGCAGTAAAGTAATTATCGACGGCAGCGTATCAACCAACCTTTCTTTACTGGAAAGCGGTCAAAACGTAGTAGTTAAAACCCGCAAAGTATCGCCAACCAAAAGAAAGATTGAAGGCAAAATCGTTGCTGTTAACCACAAGCAACACACTGCAAAAATCCGCGAAGTGAAATCTAACAAGGTGGTTAAAGTTAAATTTCATGAACATGCACGTGTTAGTGGATTAGACAATGCCAACAACTTCAGCGACTTACGCCGCGGCCAATCGATCGTTGCAAGCTACTCTGCCGAATAAGTAGCCAAAGGTTATCTCACCCTCTTGACAGTTCTTCTGTCAAAGCTTTAGCCCCGATAGTTCTATCGGGGCTTTTTTATTTACTCCGTAAAGATAACCGTAGTTTTAAAAAAGATGGAACTAGACTAAGGCCTAAGGCGAGGAAGGAGAAATAAATTCATCCTGGCAATTAATCTATCCATAGAGATATTAATGAATACTTGCAAAAAAACAGCATCAATTAAAAATCGCTTTATCTCCCTCTAACTGCCCTTTAATGGTTGCTCCTGGTTCAAAGCGCCCTTCCAGTACCGCTTCTGCCAGCGGATTTTCAATCCACTGCTGAATTGCACGCTTCAAGGGACGCGCACCGTAAACCGGATCAAAACCCACATCCACCAGTTTTTCCAAAATACTGCCATCCAAATCCAGCGATAATTCGCGCTCCGCCAAACGCTGACGCAAACGGGCCAATTGAATATCAGCAATACCTGAAATTTGCGCTTTACCCAGTGGATGAAATACCACCACCTCATCGATACGGTTAATAAACTCCGGACGGAAATGATTGCCCACCACATCCATCACTGAAGATTTCATACGCTCGTAATCTTCTTCTTTACTCAAATCCTGAATCACATCAGAACCCAAGTTTGAGGTCATCACTATTACTGTGTTGCGGAAATCAACGGTGCGACCCTGGCCGTCTGTTAGGCGGCCGTCTTCCAGAACCTGCAACAAAATATTAAAGACATCTGGATGGGCCTTCTCCACTTCATCTAATAATAAAACCGCATAGGGGCGACGGCGAACCGCTTCTGTTAAATACCCCCCTTCTTCGTAACCCACATAACCGGGAGGCGCACCAATCAAGCGAGCCACGGAATGCTTTTCCATAAATTCCGACATATCGATACGCACCATGGCATCTTCACTGTCGAATAAAAATTCTGCCAACGCTTTACACAGTTCGGTTTTACCCACACCGGTTGGCCCCAAGAATAGAAACGAACCATTAGGGCGATTCGGATCAGCCAACCCTGCTCGAGAGCGGCGCACAGCATTAGATACCGCAACCACGGCTTCACTTTGACCGATAACACGCTGATGAAGATTGCCTTCCATCTTCAATAATTTTTCTCGCTCGCCTTCCAGCATTTTTGCTACAGGAATGCCTGTCCATTTAGAAACCACTTCTGCAATTTCTTCATCGGTGACTTTATTGCGAAGCAATTGGGTTTCCGCAGGTTCAACGTGATTGGCCATTTCCAGATTTTTTTCTAAATCCGGAATAATGCCATATTGCAGTTCAGACATTTTACCTAGGTCGCCATTACGGCGAGCGGCTTCCAAGTCAATCCGCGCTTGCTCTAAATGGGCTTTGACTTCTTTGGAATCTTGCAGCGAAGCTTTCTCTGCTTTCCACACTTCATCGAGGCTGGCGTATTCACGCTCTACTTTTTCAATCTCTTCATGCAGTCGATCCAATTGCTTTAATGCAGCAGGGTCAGAATCCTTCTTAACCGCTTCACGCTCCATTTTTAATTGAATAAGACGGCGTTCCAACTTATCCATAGATTCCGGCTTGGAATCAATTTCCATACGAATACGAGACGCCGCTTCATCAATCAAATCAATGGCCTTATCTGGCAACTGGCGATCAGTGATATAACGCTGAGATAATTTTGCCGCAGAAATAATAGCAGAGTCCGTAATATCCACACCGTGATGGACTTCGTAACGTTCTTTTAAGCCCCGCAGAATCGCAATGGTATCTTCTTCGGTGGGCTCATCCACCAATACTTTTTGAAAGCGGCGTTCAAGGGCGGCGTCTTTTTCAATGTACTGACGATATTCATCTAACGTTGTCGCGCCAACACAGTGAAGCTCACCACGGGCAAGAGCAGGCTTTAACATATTACCGGCATCCATGGCTCCTTCGGCCTTACCGGCACCCACCATGGTATGGAGTTCATCGACAAATAAAATAATGCGCCCTTCCTGCTTAGAAAGCTCATTAAGAACAGACTTTAAACGCTCCTCAAATTCACCACGGAATTTTGCACCGGCTAAAAGAGAACCTAAATCTAAGGACAAGAGGCGTTTATCTTTTAAGCCTTCGGGCACTTCGCCATTCACGATACGCTGCGCCAAACCCTCAACGATAGCCGTTTTACCCACTCCCGGCTCACCAATAAGCACAGGATTATTTTTGGTGCGACGCTGCAACACCTGAATCGTGCGACGAATTTCATCATCCCGACCAATTACAGGGTCAAGCTTACCCGCTTCTGCTCGCGCAGTAAGATCGATGGTGTATTTTTCCAACGCTTCCCGCTTGCCTTCTGCATCAGCATCATTCACGTTTTCACCCCCACGAACAGATTCAATAGCACTTTCTAAGCGAGCTTTATCGCCATAATTTTTTAGGGTTGAGCCAACGCTCACTGCGTTGTCCATCGCAGCCAAAAAAACCGTTTCGCTGGAAATAAATTTATCGCCTTTTTGCTGGGCAACTTTATCTGCAAGGTTTAATAGGCGTCCCATATCATTGGACATATTGATGTCGCCGGTTGAGTGATCCAGGGTTGGCAAACGCTCTAATTGATTGCCAAGATCAGCCCTCAAGCCGTGAATATCAAAACCGGCTTTTCCTAAAAGTGGCTTAATGGTGGAACCCTGCTGGTCCAGCATGGCCACGATCAGGTGTACAGGCTCGAGATAATTGTGATCTTTACCTACCGCTACAGACTGGGCATCCGACAAAGCGGTTTGTAATTGATTGGTCAGGCGATCTATTCGCATACTATTCACCAAGTAGCTGTAAATTTTTAACACTTGCGTCATCCCCGCGAAGGCGGGGATCTACTCAGGGAAATAACTCGAACCTTACCTTGCCGATAATAGATTCCCGCCTTCGCGGGAATGACGCCTACTTCAAAGCTTAAGAAATAAATGGGGACTTTGCAGGCAGATTCAAGGGGAAAATACCGACAGAAGAATTAGGCGTTGATCCAGATCAGAGAAGCCATACGCCCTGTCTCGCCATCCCGCCGATAGGAGTAAAAGCGCTTATGGTCGAGAAAGGTACAGAAACCCGCCCCATACACCTGAGACACACCCGCAGCTTGCAGGCGTTGACGGGCCAACGCATAGAGGTTTGCCTTTAACTTCCCCGGCGTTTCCGACGGTATAAAAGCCGCTTCAACCGCTGCTTGAGGCACATTGCCCGCATCAAGAAATGCCTCTTTTACTTCGGGACCAACCTCAAAAGCCACCTGAGAAATAGCAGGCCCTAACCAAGCCATCACTGGAGAGTCGCCCGTAAACTTAGCCAAGGTATTTTCCAACACACCGGCGGCTAACCCCCGCCAGCCCGCATGGGCTGCGGCCACCTGAGTTCCGGCTTCATTGCAAAACAGTACCGGCAGGCAATCTGCGGTTTGAATCACACAAACCACATCGGCGTCTTTAGTATAGCTGGCATCCGCGACAGGGGGCTGAGAGCTGAAGCCCTGAGTCAATTCAAGAACCTCTGTACCGTGAATCTGGTCAAGCCATTGAGGCTCTGCCTTCAGCTGTAACAACTGCTGCAACTGGGAACGATTTTCAGTCACCGCCTCGGGGTTATCACCCACATGCAAGGCGGTATTAAAACGATCGAAAGGAGGTTGGCTAACGCCCCCTGTAAGATTTCGAAAGGTTACAGCCGATTTAATATTTTTCGGCGCAGGCCAGTTGGGCAATAGCATTTTCTAACCTTCCTCCAAGGCGTTAATTAGGGCTTGAATGTCTTCTGGTAGAGGTACTTCCCACTCCATATAGTCACCCGTTTCTGGGTGTTCCAACCCCAACTTACGAGCGTGCAGAGCCTGCCGAGGAAAACTGCGTAAAGCCTCAACTAACTCAGGAGATGCGCCCTTGGGAATTTTAAACCGGCTATAGGTGCCATCCCCCACAAGGGAGTGCCCTAAGTGCGTCATATGCACTCGAATCTGGTGAGTACGGCCCGTTTCAAGCTTTACACGTACGAGAGTGTGCTGAGGAAATCGCTGCTCAATCCAGTAATGAGTAATAGCCTCTTTGGCGCCATTGGCCGTCGGGCGCAACACCGCCATCTTAGTTCGCTGCTGAGGATGGCGACCGATAGGCGCATCCACCGTTCCTCCGCCAGTAAAGGTGCCTGTTACCACTGCCGCATACTCTCGACTCACAGTACGATCTTGTAACTGCATGACCAAGTCTGTCTGTGCTTGTAAGGTTTTTGCCACCACCATCAGGCCTGTGGTGTCTTTATCCAAGCGATGAACAATACCTGCTCGCGGCACCTTATCGATATCCGGGTAATGATGGAGCAAGCCATTGAGTAAAGTACCCGACCAATTGCCCGCGCCTGGATGAACCACCATACCCGCAGGCTTATTGACCACCAGAATCTCGTGATCCTCATAGACGATATCTAAGGGAATATCCTCTGGCAACCACTCCCCCTGAGGCTCTAATTCCGCCTCTAGAACCAACAATTGCCCCGGCACCAGCTTAGTTTTCGGCTTACAAGGCTCCCCATCCACCGTCAGACGACCATCTTTCAGCCAACCTTGCAGGCGAGAACGGGAATAATCGGGGAACAAATGGCTGGCGATAGCGTCACAACGCTCGCCACCTAACTCGGCAGGAACCATGCCTTGCAGGTGAATACTGTGGTCATCTTCATTCATGGCCGTCATTGTAACCGTAAAGTACGCCTGATTACCTACTGGAAAAGGCACCTAAAGACTACAGGTGTCATGTATAGGCCAGCTATGGTTAAATAGCCCACCGTTTTGGACTCGGTCTACAACGTATTTACCCCCTTTTACAACAACCGAAAGCTCAATAAAGAAAAATCATGCGCAGCACCTCAAGATTCCTTTTTATCGCCCTACTCTCCAGCCTTTTAAGCCTAACAGGCTGTAGCTCTACCGACGAAAAAAAGGAGCCTCGCAGCTACACCGCTGAAGAGTTCTATAAACAAGGTGTGAAGCAGCTTAAGTATCATGATTACGAAGGGGCTATTTTGAACTTCCAAGGGCTAGAAGCTGAATTCCCCTTCAGCCGCTACGCCGAACAGGCTCAACTCGAGCTTATCTATGCCTATTACAAAGACTTCGATTACGAAGCGGCAGATTCTGCTGCAGACCGCTTTATTCGCCTGCACCCACACCACAGCAATGTGGATTACGCTTACTACATGAAAGGTCTTGCGGCTTCGCGGGTTGGTGGAGATGCACTCGGCGACTTGATTCCCGTAGACAATTCCCAGCGAGATCCTGCCGGTGCCCGAGAAGCCTTTAGCTATTTTGCCCAACTTCTGGAGCTATACCCTGACAGCCGTTATGCAGCAGATGCACGCAAACGCATGGTCCACCTCCGCAACTTACTAGCCCGTAACGAAATCCACGCGGCTAACTATTACTTTAAGCGCGGCGCATGGCTGGCAGCAGCTAATCGCGGTAAATATGTAGTAGAAAACTTTGCAAAAACCCCAGCTGTTGCCGATGGGCTTGCGGTAATAATCCAGGCTTACACCCTCTTGGGCTCCGAAACCCTAGCCAAAGACGCACTAGCAACCCTAAAACTCAATTTCCCAGACTACCCTTACCTGGATAAAAACGGCAACTTCGTGCTGCAATCCACCAACGAAAACCGCACCTGGTTAAACCGCGCAAGTTTTGGGCTGTTTGGAAAATCCACACTGGTTGGGTTTGATACCCGCGAGCTATACAACCCGCAGTACAAGCTGGAAGAAGACGACTAGCACTAGGCCTTACCAGGCAAGCCAGCTTTAGCCCACGAGCTAACAGAATAATCAGGGAACAATAATTTTGCGGTTCCCCCCTCCTTCGCCTGGAGGTAACTCCAAATAACGCAACCTCCCTGTCCTTGGGTCCGTATAGCGATAGAAGCGATTCTCCGCCCCGTCTTTAAACTCGGCCTTTGCTGCCATCGTGTCTTTACACACTTGGCAGCTCTGTACGTTTAACTCCGGTACCCATTCTCCCGGCCACTTTTGCTGAATCAAACCACCCAATACAGTGGTTACGTGAGGCAGGCTTCCCGCATACCACATCACCTGAGAGCACTGAGGCACATCGCTGCGAATCACCACGTTATCGCCAGACAACCCAATATTGGCCGAACATTTCGCCATAACCACCGAACAATCGCAGCGGGAAATATCTTCATCTGCCAAAGCCCCTAGAGCCGTAGCCGAGGCAATCACTAAGGCACCCGAAAACAAACCACTCAATACTGACGAAAGCTTTTGTCGACGAATCACCGATATCTCCTACGGATAGAAAAAAGGATAAAAAATTGAACACCGGAGAATAACACAGCCACTATTATTCAATCCTAAGTGTTATTAGAATAATTTTCTGTTTATATCGGCCTTGGTATAACTTCTTGAACCCCAGTAGAATCAACCTTTTACCATATCCGCATAGGACACCCCCATGAGCACCTCAGATACTGCCTCCATCATCGAAGAAATGCGTGTCCAGCCAAGCATTGACCCCGCAAGCGAAGTCAGTCGTCGCGTCAATTTTATTAAGCACACGCTCACCGCCTCAGGCTTAAAAACGCTAGTATTGGGCATTAGTGGTGGTATCGACTCTTCAACGTGCGGTCGCCTTGCGCAGCTAGCGGTAGAAGAACTCAATCAAGACACCAATAGCAATGACTATCAATTTGTCGCCATCCGCCTGCCGTACGGTGTACAAGCCGACGAACATGAAGCCCAACAGGCCTTGGAATTTATACGCCCAAGCCGAAGCCTGCATATCAATGTAAAACTGGGAACTGAAGGCATCCACGAAGAAACCTTAGCTGCCCTACAAGAAGAAAACCTATTAACCGCTAGCGAAAGCCATATCGACTTCGTAAAGGGCAACGTAAAAGCACGCACCCGTATGGCCATTCAATATGAAGTCGCAGGCGTATTAGGTGGCCTTGTATTGGGCACTGATCACTCTGCCGAAAACATTACTGGCTTTTTCACTAAGTGGGGCGACGGCGCTTGTGATCTCATTCCATTATTCGGCTTAAGCAAACGCCAAGTTCGCCAAGTCGCCGCCCATCTTGGTGCTCCAGAAATACTGGTACACAAAACACCCACAGCAGACCTTGAATGCAACGACCCACAAAAAGCTGACGAGCATGCTCTGGGATTAACCTACGATGAGATCGATGATTTTCTGGAAGGTAAACCTGTTTCAGATACAGTGAATAATCGCTTGGTTGAAATTTATAAAAAAACTCAACACAAGCGCTTACCTATTCCAACGGTTTATGACTAAGTGTCTTTATTTGAACTGTAATAACAACGTGAACGAATACAAGAGCAGCGAGTAAGCCTCCCTTGAACACTAGTCAATCCTCACCCGCAGATAGCCAGGGTCGAAAACTGCTAGGAATAAATGCCTATTTTCGTCTGGTATTATCTCTCATTCTAGTTAGCTTGTTTTATTCTGGCTTTTCTCGGGAGGTTTTAGGTAGTTCGAATCCAGAGCTTTTCTCCCTCATCAGCTTGCTCTATGCCGGCTTAGCAAGCGCTACAACTATTTACCTCTCGTTCCGTCGCTTTTGGTTAGACGAAGGCCGTATTTTTGTTTTTCAATTTTGTGATATCGCTATTCTCACCACGTTAATGCACACAAGCGGCGGTATTGGCAGCGGCATTGGCTACTTGCTCATGTTTGTCGTAGCCATGAGCAGCCTGCTATTAAGGACACAACTCAGCCTACTTATCGCAGCCCTAGCGACACTTGCCGTACTAGGGGAAAGCCTTAGCCTCATGAACAGCGCGGGCTTTAAGTCCGGTTTGCTATTTACCTCAGGCACTCTGGGCATTCTTCTATTCGGCTCCGCATTGCTCTTTAGCCATATTTCTCAGCGCCTTGCTCTTAGCCAAGAAGAAACTCGCGTTCAAGCGGAAGAAACCAAGCACCTACAACAACTATCTCAGTCGATTCTCGAGCGCATGCAAACGGGTGTAATTGTGGTCAACAAAGAGTTTCAAGTTATTTTGATGAATAACGCAGCAGAAAACCTCTTATTTAATCAGCAAGAACTTCCAGCGACCCCATTTCAAATCTCAGCTCTCCCCCCCATTAACAACCAACTCCACACCTGGCTAAAAACTCCTCAAGAAAAGCGCCCAGACCTCAGCGCAGACCAGTATGGTCACGAACTACATGTAAATTTCGCACAGCTTGAAAGCCACAATCAATCTGACGTGCTGATTTTTTTAGAGGAAACTCGCCGTATATCTCAGCGCGCCCAACAAATGAAATTAGCTTCACTTGGCCGATTAACCGCGAGCATTGCTCATGAAATCCGAAATCCAGTCGGAGCTATAAGTCACGCTGCCCAGCTTTTAAAACAAGAAACTGCGAACACTCGCGATAGTGAAAAACGTTTAGCTGAAATTATTCACAAGCATACTCAACGAGTAAATGGCATCATTGAAAATGTTCTACAACTATCTCGCCGAAAAACATCTGAGCCAGAAACACTAAACCTTCAACAATGGTTAACTCAATTCATCAATGATTATCAAGAATCTCACAGTGAAAATTGTGAAATTTCTTTCACTCACCCCAACACCTCTGTTTTTGTAAGCATAGACCCCTCTCATTTACAGCAGGTACTCACAAACCTTTTCGACAATGCTGTTCGCCATAGTGAAGCACAAACAAACAAAAGAATAATTTCACTGGAAATTGAGCAAGGCAGCAGTTCTGAGCTTCCTTACCTCCACATTCTAGATGATGGCCAAGGAGTTTCTTCGAAAAATCTAGACAAACTATTTGAACCTTTTTTCACTACAGACTCGAGCGGCACAGGGCTAGGACTCTACCTTGCCAAAGAGCTCTGTCTAGCCAACCAAGCTAATCTATACTACCAAGTACGCCACAATAAAAGCTGCTTCACATTAAGCTTTGCCCACCCGGAAAGACAACTATGACAGCCACCCCTCACGCACTTATCATTGATGACGAACCAGACATTTGCGAACTTTTAAGCATTTCCCTTTCACAGCTAGGTATTAGCAGCCAGAGTGTCCACACTGTCACTGATGCGAAAACAGCGATTAAAGATAACGATTTCCAGGTATGTCTAACCGATATGCGCTTGCCTGATGGGGACGGCATGGAAGTTGTAAATTTCCTTCAAAAGCATAACCCCGACTTACCGGTGGCAGTGATTACCGCCCATGGCAACATGGACCTCGCCATCGAAGCCATGCAAGCTGGCGCCTTCGATTTTGTATCAAAGCCTGTCGAGTTAGAGCGACTTAATAAGCTCGTCACTACAGCTATCAAGCTATCTAAAGCTGAATCAAAAGACACCAGCGAAGTAGTTTTGCTAGGCGATAGTGATGTGATGGAAAAGTTGAGAAAGCAAACAAAGAAGCTTGCTCGCAGCCAGGCCCCTGTCTTTATCAACGGAGAATCTGGTGTTGGTAAAGAGCTGGTTTCTCGTGCCATCCACTATCACGGACCCCGGGCGAGCGGCCCGTTCATTCCCGTCAATTGCGGTGCAATTCCTAAAGAATTAATGGAGAGTGAATTTTTTGGTCACGCCAAAGGTAGCTTTACGGGCGCACACCAAGACAAACAGGGTTTATTCCAAGCCGCTGATGGCGGTACTTTATTTTTAGATGAAGTAGCGGATCTTCCTTTAGATATGCAAGTAAAGCTACTCCGCGCGATACAAGAAAAAGCGATCCGCCCTGTTGGCGGACAACAAGAAATTCAAGTTGACATTCGCATACTCAGCGCAACTCATAAAAACCTAGAACAAGAAATTCAACAAAACCGCTTCCGAAGTGATTTATTTTACCGCATCAATGTTATTCAGCTAAACGTACCTCCACTACGAGATCGCATCTCAGACATCACACTACTCAGCGAACGTTTTCTATTACAGTTCGCCAAAGAAAGTGGCCTTCCCTGTCCAAGCCTTAGCAAAGACGCCCAAAACGATCTAAAAGCCTACAGCTTTCCCGGCAATGTTCGCGAATTGGAAAATATTCTCGAGCGCGCCTTCACCATGTGCGAAGACGATGAAATTGAAGCCGAGGACCTAAACTTACCTAAAAGTATTCGCAGCACAGACAGTAGCTTGTTCTCTAGCACTCAAACAAATCTCGACATTAATGAAATTACCAGCATCGATGATTACCTAGAAGTCATCGAACGCGACATCATCCACAAAGCTCTAGAGAAAAACCGTTGGAATAAAACAAAAACAGCTGAAAAATTAGGGATTTCTTTTCGACAGATGCGGTATCGATTGAAAAAACTTGGACTAGAGGATTCTTAACGTCCTTTTAACGGTAGATATCTAACTATTTAACACTTTTGACCGATTGCTATAAACCATACATCTCTCCATACTCTTTCAAACAGCCTCAAGGATGATTTACGAATTTCTCTTCAGCTAACAAAACATAACGCAAGGACGCGACCATGCACCACTATTCAACCAAAAAAAAATCAAGCCCTTCAAAACATCATGGGTTTACACTGCTAGAACTTGCAATCGTTCTCGCTATTGTTATGGCTCTTACGTTCTTTTCCGGCCCCGCCTTTAGCTCATTTATTGCCAAACAACAGGTTACGAATCTAATGCTTCAACTTAGAGCTCTCATCAGCCTCGCACGTGAGGATGCCGTTAGCTACAACCGACCAACCACTTTGTGCGGCATAGACAGCGATGGCAAATGCATTAGAAGCTGGAAAAATACTGTTGTTGTATTTATCGACAGCAATTTAAATAAAAGAATAGACGAAGACGAAACCGTGCTTCAGCAACACAATATATCTACCCATCATGGGCACATAGAATTACGCGCATTTGGAGGAGCAAGAATACAATTTAAAAATGACGGGACGACTGAAAACAATAGCAGCCTTTATTTTTGCCCTAGCGAGGAAAATAGTAAGCTTATTAGAAAAATGATTACCAATAAATTAGGGCGAACCTACAGCCTTACCGATAACAATTTCGATGGCTATATTGATTCGCCCGACGGAGAAACCCCTATTACTTGCGAATAGATTAACGATCACTCACAGTCATCACTCCAGCACATTTCACCAGGATCGGCGATACCTCCACTATTATCTCTATCCCAGCGCTTTATGCCCGTAGAGAGTAGCTCGAAGTAACCATCAGCATCTTGAGAAGTATCAGAAATCGGATCTGCTCGTAACGTATATGTTGTTACATCCACCTCTTGAACCAACAAATTATAAAAGGGGGTGGATCCATCTGAGGGGCACTGCGCAGGATAAATTTCTGGTTCCGCAGGCGCACTACCATCAATCGCCGATTCATAGGAGCTATTACTACTAAAATGTCGTTCCATTTGCTGCGCCAACCCCTGGAGCTCGCCCATACAGGTAGCTCTTCGGGTCTTTACGGTATGGCCAACATAGGCAGGCATGGCAATAGACGCCAGCAGCCCTAAGATTCCGATAACGACCACAAGCTCCGTTAAAGTAAAACCTTTTTGATTACGTCTCATAACTTTTTTCCAAATAGTTTATCTTTCGGTGTACCAGTAAGTCCTGGAAATCGAGTCGGCTGGGAAGTCCAGTTCACAGCGCTGAGTACCTAAGAAGCAACCGGTTACCGCCCCTTCATTAGAGCCACTTTCCTCTCCACCATCACTATCTTCCGGCTCTACCTGTACGATGGTTACATCGTCAATGATACCCGGTGTTTCAATAATTGTTGATCTATCTGCAACTCGTAAATCATCAATATCCACATCACCATCACCATTGGTATCCGAGTCATCATCACCCACCGCAGTAGGCCGCCCATCAAATGCACTCACTGTATATTGACGAGAAATACCAGGAACAGGCTCACAACCAATAACAGCACTTTCTGGTTCGTAAGTTGTAAAAATAACACTGTTATTAATCGTTAAAGGCTTCGATAGCACTTTTTCACCTAAATTAGTAAGGCGAATATACCACCCGCTGCTGTCACTTAACGATTCCTGAGCCGCCTGCTGCTGAGCATCTGTCCCCTCAGCAATGAGGTTATCTGTGGTATCAAACAAATCAGCCTCAGTAATAACCTCATAAGAAGACTCAGGCGCATCAAGCTCCTGCTTAATAGAATAGAAGCGATCTTCAATAGTTTCATCTAAAGGATGCGCCCGATACCCAGAGCCAATCATTAACGACCAGTGTTGAATACCATCTTTACGGATAAAACCAACATCTAAAGGATGGTAAAAGCGGCGGTTGCCTGTAGCAGTACCATCCTCGGCTAAGTCAGCAATGACACCACCGCGAACATAATCACTATCCGTCAACCTCTTAGAGCCCGTTGTATCAATATCGAAGCGCAACACTTGGCCACCCATATCTCCAACAAAGAACGCATCAACGAAGCCGTCTTCGTTAGTGTCCGTAGCTGAAATATCAGAAGGGATCGAATATTTCATCTCTGCAATATCGGTATCGCCACCAATGGCCGCATGCCATAAGCGCTCACCAGTCAAAGCGTCCACAAGATAAACTGCTCGGCCCATTCCATCAGGAGTTCGCGCATTCACACCGTCCTGCGCAGGATCATAACCTCCACCAATCAAGAGAGCTCTCTTAACTTCTACATCACTACCGTTTTTGTAGCGTATTTTCATCAACAACGGCTTCGACCAAGTTTGACCCAACTCAGCAAAATCTCCTGTGCCACCTTCAATTTGCCACATCACTTTAGGCTCATTGATTTTGGATAAATCAAAGGCGTAATAATTTCGCCCTCCTCGACGCTGACCGATATAAGCAAAAACGCGATCACTGTCGTCATCTGTTACAGGGTCCGTGGTAGGCTCAATCTTGCCATCATAATCTACATCTCTGATCCACATGGTTGGCTCACCATCCAATCCGTAGGTGTGCCCTAATGCAGCGCCATCCAAGAAGTAGGTATTCAAGTTTGGCAACATATTTTCCATTGCAATGGCAAATTTCTCTTCACCGGTCTGCCCATTTACCGCATGGAACAAGCCATCGTTTGTACCGAAGAACAAATAGTAGAGAGCATCAGAGCCATCGTTATCGTTATTCGGGTCAGCATCGTAAGTCACAACCACAGGCTTAGAATGCAATGGATCGGCGATTTCATAACGAGTATCGGTATTATCATTATCCCCATCGACATCCCAAATATCTTTACCATTCACCCAATCCAATAAACGCTGCCTATAGTCAGCTGATTCCGATGGAATGCCTAACATCTCTTTGGTAATTTCAGAGTTCACACTCACAAGCTTGTTGTCGTTGCTAGTAAGATTTTTACTATCTGAACTCGAGTGATAAACATAAACTTTACGAGGAGAATCGTAGGACGGTAGTTTTGAAGCCACACCACCTTCCGGTACAGAATTACCATCAATAGTCGGCGACCAATAGCTCTGCGAGCTGGTTTTAAAACCACCGGTGTCAGTATCAACCGCAGGCGCACCAGAAGCATCTACAATCTCAACCGCGCCATCGACCACTTTCAAACCAAATTTTTTAACATTGCCTCGCCAGAACGCAGTACTCTTAGGCTTAAACATGGCATAGTAAATTTCACTACGGTGAATCAGGCGGTTGAACTGGTTTACCGAAATAGCCGGAGCAGCAAAGCTCGTATCAGTATCCATCACCTCGCCAGCAATGGCTCTAAACGCACTCGCCAGCTCAGCAACCGCATCTTCTGAAGACGTACTATCTACGTGATGGGTTGTGCCTTGCCCTTTGGCTGCCATACTCGCCAACCAGTTCACCGTAGCCGTCGACAGATCGTTACCAAACGCAATGGTATGGGTTTTAAGCGTTTGTGAGGTTTCGATATCATCACTCTGGTCATGTGTCGCCAAGAACTCCGCCATTTCCTCACCGCACTTGCCATCATTGTCATGAATCGAGCTACAAGTCTCGCCAGTCATTGATTGAATTTGCGAAATACGGCTATTACCACCAGTGGGTTCACCGTCGGTCAGCATTACAATGTGGTTTTCCTGACAGGAATACTCAATAGGTGTGGTATAGGTGGGCGCCCCTGTAATTTGCTCCGACGCACAGTTAGTAGAATTTAAATTTGAATCAGTACAAGCGGCATCTCGCTCGAGAACACCGCCAGTCCAAGAGTTCGGGTGAGAAACTCGATTAGTTTTCCTATAAGAAGAAGAAGTGCCCCGAGTTTTACCAAAATCAACACCTTCCCCGCGATAATAACGAGCCCCCTCATAGTAAGCTTCAATCAATGGAGTCCAACCTGCGGTGGGCAAGTCTTCAATTTGATTCAAAATATCATTGCGCACTGTCACAATCGTGCCCGAATCTCCGACAGTATCTTGGTAATTAATAATCAAACGGGGAGCCCTAATCGCCTCATCATCGCGAGAGTGAGCATTACGCTCACCAGAGCCCGATTTATATTTCAAAATATAAACCATGTCATTACCTGGAGCCCAAGCTCCCAGACCGACAATTTCTTGAACCGCCGTTGCAATATCGGGACTACGAACAGTCTGATTATTGTCCCAAGCAGAAGTAACCCAATCGGTTTTAGTCGTAACCGGTGTGCGATTACTCATACGAGTATTGTTGTGCTTGAAACGATCAGCATCCCCAACCTTATGGCCATATACCTCTAGTGTTAGGGGGTCGCTATCGCCACTAGACTTTCCTGTAAACTCCAAGAAAGCACTGCTAATGGTTGCCCCCTGAGGAACATTGACACCGCGGAAACGAACACCGATATAGTCATTACCAGAATCAATATCTAGCGTGCTACCTGCAGTATTATCTTTATTGGATGTGCTTCTTTGTTCAGCGTCATCGCTATTTGCCGTAATCTGGGCACTCACCTGTGTTCTCGCACACCCCTGCCCAGACGACAGCCCTGAAATATCGTAGCTAACATGCAGTTTTGCCACACCGGTTCCCGCGTCATAGGCTTTTGCCATCCGCATACCAGTACCTGTGAATTTAAAGGCCATTGCATTACCACCACACCAACCGGGATCGCTCACCAACTCTTGAACAATCTCCGACAAGTCTGCGGAATCGTAAGTACTGTCTTCTTCCCAGGGCTCAACATCATCCCAAGTCACTGCTGAAACTGTTTCAGCCCTAGATCGAATATCGTCACTAGTTAAAGCATCAAAAGCCGCTGGATTGCTATCTTTGACCCCCTTAACGGTAAAACTTGCATCATCATCATGGGAAGCAGCAGCGGTAAAAACTATTTTTGCACTGGTTATCTGCGCTTCGCTGGGAATATTCACTTCGGAAAAACGAATACCCGCGGCCTGGTAGGCAGGGTGCCCCCACTCAACCACAAGTTTTGGGTCCCGCCCGCCTGTTTTGTAGGCATTACGACGCCCTCCTTCACTATCCACATGCTCTTCCATAATGAAGGCAACTTTTTTGCCACTAGCCCAACCTGGGTCATCAATAGCACTCTGCACAACCGAAGAAATATCCGCCGAATCAAATTGAGTATCTCCAGGCACCCTTGCAGGATGAGTCCAAGCAACCACTTCTGGCGTTTTAGCCCGAGTGGAAATATCAAACGGAGCCACCCCATAAGCATTTGGTCCAGCCCCCATAGAGTAGTCATACTCTTCACCATAAATATTCATGGTCAAAGGTGTAATTGGATAAGTACCACTTGCCGCAGTATTGTCTGTAAAACGAAGAGTGGCCGTTCGTATTAAAGCACCGGGGTCGATGGCAACATTTTGATAGCGCAAGCCGATAATTTGCTGCTCCGCGTTGCCCTCGTCATACATCAACTCTAAGTCGTTACTTGTCGGCGTGGTCCCAATCATCTTCACCATATTGCCAGACGCAACAAACTCCTCAGCCAAGTCATGATCTACATCGGCCACACCAAAAACACTACTGGTAATAGGGTAAGGTCCCTCGCCTAAAGAAAACTCGGTTCCATCTGTAATCACGGCTCCCGTTGATACCAAATTAATGCCGTCATCGTCTGAAGCATCAACAGACGCAATCGTAGACGCCTCTCCTGCGACCACATCATCAATATATTTCACGCCATGCAAAATAGAGCCACCGGGAGTGTTGTAACGCCCCAAGCCAATGTTCACATTGTTTAACTCAGCAACAACCGTAGATAATGCTTCTTGCAAAACTTCCATGCGAGTTTTGGTTCCCAAGCTAGCATTCATAGACCCTGAGGTATCTACCATAAACAAAATATTTGGCCGAGTTTCAACCGGTGTACCTACCTCACCACCACCAAAATAAATCTCTGTATCATCTGCATAAGCTGCGGGGAACAAACCAAAAGCCGCATAGGTGAACCCTAGTAAAAAACCTTTAACTTTAAACATAATTAATGCCTCTTAGTCGATTCCGACATCCCATTTCGGGCCAGGTAAATACAACCCTCTAACATTGGTATTCTTTGTACCAACATTTACCAGCTTCGCAGCCCCTTTTACTTCATAAAAATAATATCCCAACCCTGCACCACCTACTGTGGCGCTAGAAGCACCTTCGCCAGCAGGCACACTGGAATACTGTCTAAAACTTGCTTCAGAAGATGCCGTCACCGAAGTGTCCGTCTCACTGCGACCACTAGGTACAACATCTTTCACTGGGTTTTCTTCTTCAAGAATATTCGCTGTTAATGCGTCATTCAAAAATGTTAAATCGTCAATAGTTTGCTCGATAGCGTCTTCACTCGTTTGAAAAATAACTTGCTTAAATTGTGCGTTAGCAGCCATTTTCTCTTCCAGCGCTGTAGAACCGATCGAAGAAAGACCTACGATGGTTATCACAAGCAATAACATCAACGCGATTGCCAGAACCGCACCATTCTGCGATGACATTGGTGTTTTCATTGATCAGTTCCCCACATTGCGTAATTTAATTGTTGCGGTAAAAGGTTTTCGAATCGTCCGCCCACCGGCATGAGCAACTGTCGAATCGTGAGCAATTTCTTCACCCAGCAATGAATAGGTTTTTTCGTCTTCTCTTACCGCCGCCAAATCAAATCCCTGAACTAGAATTGCAATACGCATTACATCCACCTTTGTGAAATCAAGCCCGGCTGTGTCCGCATCTAAAAACCGCACATTCCCATCATCCAAGGTTTCACCATAACTCACCTGTAGAAATTCAATTCCTTCCAAAAGCTCTTGAGCTGCATCAGTGCCTTCTTTTTTATAAAGCGCATAGATATCTTGACCACTTGGGGTATCCCGCCCTGTATCCCCTACAAAATAAGTCATCTCTTGATAAGTTAATAATTCTGCCTTATCGGTATAACCGGGGAGCATTTTGTGTGGCGTATTGGCATTCCCCCCATGGGTCATAGTAATCCTCGGATTTGCTCCCCCAGAATTAACTACATTTGTGATTTCAAAAATATGTGCCGACTTACAGTCAGATACCATTGCCAAATCCCCCTGATCTAACTCAGTAGGGTTCGAATCAACTTTAATATTTGCATTAACCGCATCACTATTTTCTACCAGTTTGGCTCCGGTACGGCCTGCAAATTTAACTTGAAAAACATCACTTCCACCTCGGGCATTACCCGCTCCAGCTCCCTGAATATCCTCCAAGCTATCTCCAGACGGTAACGCTGGAGAAAAAGTGCCTCCAGAGGCCACTTCAAAGCCTCGTAAATACGTATTACGGAAATCTTTATCGGCACCTTCATCAGCCATTACCGTAACTTGCATAACTGAGGGGTCACTGCAACCCACATAACCAACCATTCTGATATCTTCAGCGAGAATATTAATAACATAACGCCCGATTTCTTGAATTCGCGAAAGAGACGTTTCGGTATTCGCTAAGTTACGGCTGTTATCAAAAACTTTTATCAAGCCTAATGACATCAGCACCCCTAGTGCTAATGCCACCAAAACTTCGATTATCGTGAAGCCTTTTTCCTTACGCATATTGATACCTATATCCGCACCACAATTTGAACTTGCCGTTCTGCCGTAACCTTGTCTCCACCTTGCCATTCATCTTGCTCCCAAATAACAGTCACCGTTGCATCACCACCTTCTCTCGCAATCGTTCCTTTGCCTCCGGGAATCAGCGGCACAAAATTGGCCCCAGCATTTGCTACATCCCGGAAATACCCCGTCCACTCCCGAACATCTTGATCCGCTAATTGGTCTGCAGAGCAACCATCATTGTCATAGCACCCTTGATCACTTTCGGGGTCATTATCAGTGTCCACATTGTCATAAGCTCCGGTTAAAAAGGCATTTCGATTAGCCCTCATCCGGTCAAGAATGTCGTAGGCCAAGATAGATGCCTGAGAGCGGTAATATGCACTTTGATTTGTCTTTACACTCATCACCTGTAAAGAAGCCAATCCCATCAAGCCAATAGCCAAAATAAAAACAGCTACCAACACTTCAACCAAGGTAAAACCTTTTTGCTTATTTACTGTTAAGGGCATGTCACATTCTCCCCGTCAACCATATTGACGATTTCATCAGCATTGATATCAACACCTTTTTGAGACTGGCCGATAATAGAAAAATTAATCACTTTCGCAAAGCTCACTCCACGCTCATCACAAATAGACATGCTGCCCACTTCCTCCAGGGTTCCCTCCTCGGAAAAGGTAATCGCCCCCCCATCAGCAAAAACTTTTAATGAGATAAAAACACCGTGCTCAGTATTCGAAAAAATTTTCAATATCGTCTCACCGGCATCCAGCTCACCATTTCCTGCATTTGCGTCAGTACCAGCGCCATCATCAATAAAAACTAATCGCCCATCGTGCCAGTCATCCGAGTCACAAGACTCATCATCCGAAGAGCCACATATACTAACCGGGGCGTTTCTTGCAATTGCCTCAGAACGGGCATACCCCAACTCGCCAACCATGGTATTGAATACTGCCGTTAAACGGTTGTTTTGGCCCATATCGTTAAAGGCAGGCAACGCCAACGCCGACAGAATACCGACTAGAACCACTACAACCATAAGTTCCACAACAGTAAAACCAGCGCTATGTCGTACAGTTACATTATTCATAGAAAAAGCCTTTTTATATGGGAAGATCATCACCCAGACACCATACTAGGTAAAGATATTAGAGATTAGAGGGAATATAGATGGATAAAAGGCATGGAGCCTCAAAAAAAGGCGAGAACCAGCTCACACCGCGCACAACCAGCCGATTAACGAAGCGCCTTAGGTAAGCTAAAGCTAATATTCTCCTCCCGCCCCAAAACTTCCTCAGGCGCTTGCCCCCCAAGGGATTTAAGCCGAGCTATTACATTCTGCACAAGCACCTCTGGAGCCGAGGCTCCAGCGGTGATACCCACAGCGCCTTTCGCATCCAACCATTGCGATTGGATATGCGCAGCATCGTCAATTAAGTAGGCTTCTGCACCACAGCGCTCAGCCAGCTCACGCAGGCGGTTCGAATTGGAAGAGTTCACGGAACCGACAACCAATACGAGATCACACTCCAAAGCCAACTGACGCACCGCATCTTGGCGGTTCGTCGTGGCGTAGCAAATATCCTCTTTGCGAGGCCCGTGAATATTTGGGAATTTCTCCCGCAGCGCTTCAATGACAAGCGCAGTGTCATCTACGGATAAGGTCGTTTGAGTAACGAAAGCTAACTTGTCCGGATTATCGACTTCTAACTTAGCGACATCTGCCTCGTCTTCCACCAGATAAATCTTGCCGCCACCGGAGCCATCAAACTGCCCCATAGTACCTTCAACTTCCGGATGACCTTCGTGGCCAATCAGAATACATTCAAAACCGTCCCGACTATAGCGGGTCACTTCCATATGGACTTTGGTTACCAGAGGGCAAGTAGCGTCAAATACTTTTAGCTGGCGATCTGCAGCTTCTTTTTGAACCGCTTTTGAAACACCGTGAGCACTGAAAATAACAATCACATCATCCGGCACTTCATTTAGCTCTTCAACGAACACTGCGCCGCGCTGGCGTAAACCATCCACCACAAATTTATTGTGCACAACCTCGTGACGCACATAGATGGGCGCTCCGAAAACATCTAAGGCACGGTTTACGATATCAATAGCGCGATCAACCCCGGCACAAAAGCCGCGGGGATTGGCAAGTTTTACATCGAAGGCTGTATTTGTCATAACTAACTACTCGCTGTCATTCTGAACAAAGTGACTCATCAGAGCAGCGAAGCTCACAATCTAGTAACGGTAATATTCTGCACTAGATTCTTCGCTTCGCTCAGAATGACAAGGTAAGGGAAACGTCCAACGTCATATTAATGAACCTGCGCTGGCTCAACCGCAACAATTTTTACTTGAAAGGCAATGGTTTCGCCCGCTAGCGGGTGATTGAAATCTACCGTTACCACTTTCTCATCAAACTCAGCAATCACACCAGGCAATTCTGTTTGCTGAGCGTCGGCAAAAGACACAATCAAGCCTTTAGCCAACTCCATATCTTCTGCAAAGTGCTCACGAGGAACTTCTTGAATATTGTTTGGATTACGCTGACCAAAACCCTTTTCTGGGCCAACGTTAACGGTTTTCTCATCACCGGCATTTAAGCCAAACAAAGATTCTTCAAAGCCCTCCAACAAGCTACCATCACCCACTGTAAATTGGGCAGGGTCCGCATCAAAATTAGAATCTACGGTTTCACCGCTTTCCAATTTAAGAGAAAAATGTAAGGTTACCCGCGTACCTGGGCCAATTGCTAAATCAGTCATTACTTTTTAAATCACTACTTTCTTTACTTTCAGCATCCGTTCCCGTTTCAGCCTCAACGTCCTTATTGAAAAACATATCGTAAATCAACATAGCCGCACCGCAGCTAATACCCATATCCGCAATATTAAATGCGGGCCAAGCATGTTGTTCATAGTGCAACACAACAAAATCCACCACATAGCCTAACACCATGCGGTCGTACAAATTGCCAATGGCACCACCGAGAATAAGTGACAACGCTAAGGCTTCAAAACGCTTTTCTGAGGGAAGCTTTGCAATCCAAACCACTAAGACAAAGCTCACCACAATAGCGATTACACCGAAGAACCAACGCTGCCAACCACCAGCATCACTCAAAAAACTAAACGCGGCGCCATGGTTATGCAGCAGGGTAAAATTAAAAAATGACGTAATCGGCTCGGCGATACCGTAACTCAATTCGGTAGACGCCCAATTTTTCGTCATTTGATCCAACAGCACCACACCCAGCGCTAACATGTAGTAGGAGCGGATACGGCGATCGATCATTGCTTGGATAATTTTATTACTCATTTTTTCTAAGTTAGCCTCCCGTCTCAGCTTTGGCGTCCTGCGTCGCCCTACTACCTCCATCCTTGGAAGCATTCGAGGAAATAATAGTTTCAGAGGTTGTCATCCTGACGAACAAAGAGAGGAAAGATCTTTCAGTCCATCGTGCAAATGGCAAAAGATTCTTCGCTTCGCTCTGGATGACAGGTTATGTATTACGCGTACTGGCGAGATTCGCCTTCACCTGCAACATTGTCCACACAGCGGCCACAAATGGTTTCATGGCCAGCGTGAGAGCCAACATCATCACGATGGTGCCAACAGCGCTCACACTTTTCTGCTTCAATTTTTGCCACAGACATCTTCAGACCATCCAGTTCTGTAGCTTCCGCTTCACCAGCTTCGGATAATGGTTTTACTTCTGCGCCGGAGCAAATCAGAACAAAGCGCAGCTCATCACCCAACTGCTGTAAATTCGCTAACAAGTTGCCATCGGCATAAAGCGTGATACCCGCTTCGAGAGACTTCTGAACACCTTCACTCTTTTTCGTTTCCAGAACTTTATTTACCGCATTTTTGACTGCTGCGATTTGCTGCCAGTAAGACTCGCCTAAGGCTTCACTTTCTGCCAATCGTGGCAATTCAGTCCATTCCGCAATAAATACCGTATCCGTGCGTTCGCCTGGAATAGCTTCCCAAATTTCCTCAGCGGTAAAGCTCAAGATTGGCGCGATCCAGCGGGTAAAGGCCTCAACGATATAGTGCAACGCTGTCTGACAAGAACGGCGGGGAAGACCGTCAGCTTTCGCCGTGTACTGGCGATCCTTAATAATATCCAGATAAAAACCGCCCAATTCAACTACACAGAAATTGTGCAATTTCTGGTAGATCACATGGAAGTTGTAGCTGTTATAAGCCTCTAAAATTTCATCCTGCAACCGCGCTGCAGCATCAACCACCCAGCGATCCAGGGCCACCATATCATCAAAGGCAACAGCATCTTTCTCTGGGTCAAAACCATTGAGGTTCGACAGCATAAAACGGGCGGTGTTACGAATACGGCGATAGGAATCTGCAGTGCGCTTTAAAATCTCATCTGAAACCCGCATTTCGCCAGAGTAATCCGCTGAAGCAATCCACAAACGTAAAACATCAGCACCAAGAGAGTTCATCACATCTTGCGGGGAAACCGTATTACCCAAAGACTTGGACATTTTCTTGCCATCCGCATCTACCGTAAAGCCGTGGGTGAGTACGGTTTTGTAAGGTGCTTCGCCATTCATGGCCATAGCGGTTTTCAATGAAGACTGAAACCAACCGCGATGTTGATCAGAACCTTCCAGATACAAATCCGCCGGGTAAGCCAGCTCGCCTCGGCGACGCATAACCGCCTCGTGAGTCACCCCGGAGTCAAACCAAACATCTAAGGTGTCGGTAACTTTGGAATACTGCTCAGCTTCATCACCCAGTAAATCTTTCGCATCTAAATCGAACCAAGCATCCATTCCCACCTTCTCAACTAACTGAGCAACTTCTTCGATTAAACGCTCAGTTTCGAGATGTAGCTCTTGGGTTTCCTTGTGTACGAACAAGGCAATAGGCGCACCCCAAGTACGCTGACGAGACACACACCAATCCGGGCTGGATTCCAACATGCTATCGATGCGAGCCTTACCCCAGCTCGGTAACCACTCTACTTTTTCCACTTCTTCTTTCACATCACCCAACAGATTATTTTGCGTCATAGACACAAACCACTGTGGTGTAGCACGGAAAATCAGTGGCGTTTTAGTCCGCCAGCAGTGTGGAAAACTGTGAGTGATTTTCCCTTCGCACAACAAGGCTTCACGCTCTTTTAATAGCTCGACAACTTTTTCATCGACTTTATAAACGTGTTCACCGGCAAATATCTCAACGCTATCACGATAGACGCCATGTTCGTCTACATAGTTCAGCGTGCCTATATCGTATTTACGACCGACACTGAAGTCGTCCGCGCCGTGATCCGGCGCGGTATGAACACAACCGGTACCGGCTTCAGTGGTTACGTGATCACCGAGAATCACCGGCACTTGGCGATCGTAGAATGGGTGCTGTAATAACTGCTTTTCTAACGCAGCGCCTTTACAGCGACCCACAACAGAAAACTCCTCGATACCCGAGCGCTTCATCACATCTTCATGCAACGCTTCCGCAAGTAGCAAACGCTCTCCGGCAACCTGCACCACTGCATAATCCAGCTCTGCGTGTAGACTCACTGCTTGGTTAGCAGGCAGAGTCCACGGGGTTGTTGTCCAGATAACAACCTTGATGTCACCTTCGCCAGTAGCACCCGTAGCTTCTGCAACGGCAGCTTGATCAACTGCGGCAAATTTCACGTCGATAGAAAATGAAACCTTATCTTGGTATTCCACTTCTGCTTCGGCTAACGCAGAACCGCCCACTACCGACCAATAGACCGGCTTAAAACCGCGAGCCAAGTGGCCATTTTTTACAATCTTGCCCAGGGAGCGAATGATATCCGCTTCAAACTCAGGCGCCATAGTAAGGTAAGGATTATCCCAATCACCTTGCACACCCAAGCGAATAAAATCTTTCTTCTGCCCCTCTACCTGTTTGGCAGCATAGTCGCGGCATTTTTGGCGGAAGGTTTTGTGATCCACCTTCACCCCAGCCTTGCCCACTTTCTTCTCAACATTGTGCTCAATGGGCAAGCCGTGACAGTCCCAACCAGGGATATAGGGTGCATCGAAGCCACTCAAGGTTTTCGACTTGATAATAATATCTTTCAGAATCTTGTTAACGGAATGACCAATGTGAATATTGCCATTGGCGTAAGGAGGGCCATCGTGCAAAATAAATTGATCACGGCCAGCACGGGCTTCACGAATGGTTTGATACAGATTTTTTTCCTGCCATGCTTTAAGCATTTTTGGCTCGCGCTGCGGTAAATTACCGCGCATTGGAAAATCTGTTTCAGGAAGATTTAAGGTATCTTTATAATCAGTCATTTTTCGTTTCGTTTACTAGCATTAAATTGCTGTCATTCCGACAACCAAAGGGAGGAGGAATCTTTTGACTAAAACACAAGCCCTAAAAGATCCTTCGCTTCGCTCAGGATGACAATTATTTGTTTAAATTAAAAAATTCTTTCGCCGCAACAATATCTTTGGCAATATTTTCTTTTAGCTCATCTAGAGACGAAAATTTTTTCTCATCCCGCAATTTTTTACAAAATGCCACCTGAATATGCTCGCCGTAAATATCGCCGGCAAAATCAAACAAGTGCACTTCTAAAATCGGTTTTGGTATTCCATCCACCGTTGGCCGAACACCGACATTCGCAACACCTTTCGCCTTTTCGCCCTGCACATCAACCTCTACCGCAAACACGCCTGCCAGAGGTGAACGGTAACGCTGCAAATGCACATTAGCCGTGGGAAAACCCAACTGCCTGCCCAACTGATTGCCGCGCATCACTCGACCACTAATGCCGTAGGGGCGAGACAACAATTTTTCAGCAGCGGCCAGATCACCAACCTCCAGCTTCTCGCGAATACGAGTACTACTCACGCGCTCGCCACTTTCTAAAAGCGTCGCCGTATCCTGCACCTGAAAGTCATGCTGCTTACCCGAGTGCGTTAGGAATTCAAAATCACCTTGACGATCACAGCCAAAGCGAAAATCATCCCCCACCACAAGAAAGCGTATACCTAAACCGGCGACTAACACCTGCTCCACAAACTCGCTGGCCGAAAGCTTTCGCAAACCCTCATTGAAAGGAACCACAAGAATGCGATCCACACCCAACGCCGATAGGGCCTCAACCTTTTCTCGCAAGCGCATTAACCTAGCTGGAGCCTGCTCACGAGAGAAAAACTCGTGGGGTTGCGGCTCAAAAAACATCACCAGTGATGGCAAACCCAATATCTGCGCTTGCTGCATCACCTGTTGAATAATGGCCTGATGCCCTCGGTGCACACCATCGAACGAGCCAATGGTGGCCACACAACCCCCATGCTCAGGGCGCAAATTGTGTAAACCGCGAATTAACTCTGCCACAGGGATTAGGTGCTCTCTAACTGGTAGTCAGGCAAAAAAAGGCGCTGCTCAAAAAGCCGGCAAGTATACCGGTAACCACCGGTGAATACACGTTTTTGAACCATGGTTTTTGAGCCATACCGCCCAGAGAAAGACTCCTGGAAAGCCTTATAAAATCAAGGGTGTAGGTGACGAGGGCGCAAGCCCCCAAGCAGAAGAACCACCCCATAGACAGCAGCACCTGCTACACAGACAAGAGCCAAGCGAAGAGAGCGCTCCTGCCATCCCCAGCCCAACCAGGCCTGAGCCTCCGGCAACAGCAGCAAAACCACCGCCGACATAGAGATCACAGCAACAACCAATCTAGCGCTAAACACCCCCCATCCCGACTGCCAGCGGAAAACATTTTCTCGTCGCAACCCTCGATACAGGAGCCCCGCATTCAGAAACGCGGATAAGGCCGTCGCCAAAGCCAAGCCTGCATGGCCAAGATTGAAGTAGACATACAAAGGCACCACCAAAACCACATTCAGCACCATATTGGCAGCCATGGCGACAATACCGATCTTTACCGGCGTTTTCGTATCCTGCCGTGCAAAATAGCCGGGAGCCAAGACTTTAATCAGCATAAAAGCCAGCAAACCAAGAGCATAAGCCCGCAAGCTAAAAGCAGCCATGGTGACATCTCGGCTCTGTAGCTCACCGTATTGAAACAAGGTAAAGAGAATAGGCTCAGCCAGCAGAATCAGCGCCACTGCCGCAGGCAGGGCGATAAGGAAAATCATGCGCAAAGCCCAGTCCAGAGTCTTCGTGAACTGCTCCCCATCCTCCGAACTGTATTGGCGAGACAAATTGGGCAGAATCACCGTTGCCACTGCAATGGCAAATACCCCCAAAGGCAACTCCACCAAACGATCAGAATAATAGAGCCAAGACACAGACCCCGTGGGCAGGAAAGATGCCAGCACGGTATCCAGCAACAAATTAATCTGACTCACTGACACCCCAAAAATAGCCGGTGCCATTAACTTGAGAATGCGCCGCACTCCCTCGTGCTGCCAATCCCACACAGGCTTCGGCAGCATATGAATTCGCGCAAGAAACGGCAGCTGGAATAAGAACTGAACCACCCCCGCTGCAAACACCCCCCAAGCGAGGGCGAAAGCCGGATCTTCAAACAGCGGAGAAGCCACTATAGCCGCTGCAATAAGGCAAACATTCAGCAATACCGGTGTAAAAGCCGGCACCGCAAAGCGGTCATAACTATTGAGGATACCAGCGGCAAAGCCGGTCATAGAGATAAAGAAAAGATAGGGGAAGGTCACCCGAATCATATCCCCAGTTAACGCCAGCTTCACCGGGTCATTCAGTGCCCACCCTGGGGCAAACACAGCCGCTAACCACGGAGCGACCACCACCGCCAGCAAGGACACCATCAAGACCACAAAGCCCAAGGCGCCGGCCACTCGATTGATTAACTCACGAACAGCAGCCTCGCTCCCCCGCTCTCGGTATTCCGACAACACAGGTACAAATGCCTGAGCAAAAGCACCCTCGGCAAATAGGCGACGCAAGAAATTAGGAATCTTAAAGGCAACAAAGAAGGCGTCAGCATTGGCTTCAGCCCCCAGAAAACGGGCAAAAACAATATCCCGCACCAACCCCAACACACGAGACAGCATGGTCATAGAACCCACAACAGCACTGGAGCGCAGTAATCGCGGGGACTTTGAGGCAGATTCGGAGGATTGTGGCTGGGCAGAAGCCTCTGTCACGGCGGCGTCCTTATATTGAGCTTCTCGTCGATGGCGCACAGCTTACCGCAGCACCACAAAAGGGGCTACCACCAAGCCCGCTACAAATACCTCTACAAACCCCGAAAACAGGGCCTAGAGTTAACGCTAGTGGTTGACAAATACACAGCAGGTGGGCATAGTTGCGCCCCCTTGGGGTCGGCCCAGAGCCTGCGGCAGCGGCGTGTTTCATGTTTCTCTCTCGCCTACGCACATTGGACCCACTGGATTGAACGGATTTAAAACCGATTTTTTAAACTAGTAACGAAACGAATAGATAGGAGCTTTACGGTGGCAAACTCTCCGCAAGCCAAAAAACGCGCTCGTCAGAACGACAAGCGTCGCATCCACAACGCCAGCCTGCGTTCTATGGTGCGTACTTACATCAAGAAAGTTATTGCAGCGATCGAGTCTGGCAATGCGGAAGAAGCTAAAACCGCTTACGCAGCTGCTGTACCGGTAATCGACCGCATGGCCGACAAAGGTATCATCCACAAGAACAAAGCCGCTCGCCACAAGAGCCGCCTAAACGCTCAAGTTAAAGCTCTGGCTGCATAAGCCCGGCTTAAACGCTTAGCGACAGTTCTTGCAGGATCGTCCAAATAAAAAGGGCGCTATTGAAAAATAGCGCCCTTTTTGTGTTTCTCACCAACCACCTAGCCACAGCTCGTAGCTTGTCATCCTGAACGCAGTGACTCGTAAGAGCAGCGAAGCTCACGATCTTTCGAAAGCAGTACAAACCTTCAGAAGATCCTTCACTGCGTTCAGGATGACAATTATAGAGCTTTTCGCAACACCGAAATCAGTTTTGCGGTTTGCTCTAAAGTACCAATAGTAATGCGTAAACCCATCTTGCCATCCGCATCAGCCTTGGGCCGCACCAGAATACAAGCCTCCATTAACGCCTCACGAAAAGACTCAACACTCTCCGGGAAAATCCACAGATAGTTCGCAGCACTCTTCCAGTAGGGGATATCTTGTTCACCCAAGAATCGCTCCAAAAGAGGCTTCGCCTCCTCCATCACCTCACGAACATAGTGCTCCGTATATTGAGGATTTGCTAACGCCGCCCGAGCGGCAATCACCGCAAGCTGATTCACATCGTAAGGGCCGCGTACATTCATCAAGCAACGAATATTCTCAGCGGCCGACAATAAATAACCGAAACGCAACGACGGCATACCCCAAGTCTTGGAGAAAGTGCGGGTAATTAACAAATTGGGATACTGCTCTAAGTACTCACACACCGTGGTTTGGGTGTATTCAAAATAACACTCATCCACCAAAATACCCGCCCGCGGTGCAGCTTTGGCAATTTTTAAAATATCTGCAGAATCAACCAAGGTGCCACAGGGATTATTCGGATTAGATACGACAACCAAACGAGTCTTATCCGTTATTGCATCCAATACTTCCTGCAAAGGGTAGCCACTATCGCGACGATATTGCGGCTCAACCACTTTCAGATTCTCAACACCTGCACACTGCTTATACATGGCAAAGCTGGGAGCCGGAATAATAACTTCATCGCCTTCACGGCAAATACTGCGAAAAATTAATTCAATCCCCTGGTCAGACCCATTGGTGATCATTACCTCACCAGGATTTACACCGCAATAATCTGCCAACACCCCACATATATCCCCATAAGACGGATACATCTGCAAACGGTCACCATTAATAAAATCGATTAACGCTTCGCGAATAGGCGCACTCACCGGCAAGGTACGCTCATTAAAATCTAACAACAGGTGCTGCGACGAGTCCCGCCCTTCCAACGGCGGCGAATACGCACTCATAGCGGCAATATGTTTTTTGAAGATAGTCATAATAGGTTTGACGTTTGAGGTTGAGTGTTAGATGTCGAACGGCCGCTCTTCGAACGTCGAACTTCAAACATCCAACACATTTACACTAATACCAAATTATCCCGATGGATTAATTCATCCCCATCGTTATAGCCCAAAACTGTTTCAATTTGACCACTGCTCTTACCGGCAATTTGCCTAGCTTCCTGAGCATTGTAATTCACCAAGCCTCGGGCCAATTCTCGACCGCTTTTATCGCAGCAGATCACTAAGTCACCGCGCACAAAATGGCCTTTTACTTCGGTAACCCCAACAGGTAATAAGCTGCGGCCTTTTTGCGTTAACACCGACACAGCCCCATCATCCAACACCAGAGTACCACGGGTTTGCAGTTGCCCTGCCAACCACTGTTTTCGTGCGGCAAGAGGCTGCTGCTCTGCCTTCAATAAAGTACCAAGCTCTTCGCCTTGAGATAAACGCTCGATAACCGAATCAATTTTACCCCCAACAATGACCGTGTTGGCACCGGAACGAGCCGCCAATCGCGCAGCCCTCACCTTTGTCACCATCCCACCGCGACCGAGGCTACCACCGCCTCCGGCTTTACCATCTAAACTACTATCGGAAGCCAAGGTTTCAGAAATTAATTTCGCTTCTGGGTTTGAGCGAGGATCGGCGTCGTACATACCGTCTTGATCCGTCATCAGAATCAAAACATCCGCCTCAACAAGGTTTGCCACCAACGCCGCCAAGGTATCGTTATCACCGAAGCGAATTTCTTCCGTCACCACGGTATCGTTCTCATTTACAACGGGAATCACCTCGAAAGACATCAAGGTTTTCAGGGTTGAACGGGCATTCAAATAACGCTCACGGGAACGAAGATCATCGTGATCCACTAAGACTTGCGCAGTTTGCAGGTCAAACTTTTTAAATTCTGCTTCCCAAGCTTGTACTAAACCCATTTGCCCAACAGCAGCGGCAGCTTGCAATTCATGCAGCGCAGAAGGTCGCTCCGTCCATCCCAAGCGAGTCATGCCCGCAGCCACAGCACCGGAAGAAACCAGCACCACTTCAATACCCGCTTTCCGCAGCTTAGCTATTTGAGAAACCCAAGCCGCTAGCGCTTCTGTGTGCAACCCCTGACCATTATTCGTCAGCAGTGCACTACCAATTTTAATCACCCAGCGGCGAGCTTTTTGTAATTGTTGTCGAGACATAATTTGTTGGATGTTCGAGGTTTGATGCTAGACGTAAACAAGAAGTCGGAATATTCCAACCTCCAACATCTAACGTCAAACGTTTTACGGGACGTATTCCACTTCAACGTCGTAATCATCATCGCCGAAGTCGTCATCATCGTGACCGGCTTTTCTCGCAGCTTTCTCCGCACGATATCGCTCACGTAATTCTTCGATACGCTCCCGAGCCTCTTCCTGCATTTGTGACTGGAAGCCTTTTTCTTGCTCAGCCACATCGGAATCATTTTCTTCAGCATCCCAGCGCTCTTCCAGCCACTGCATAATTTCACCAGAAAGATCACCCGTACCCTGCTTGCTGATAGCAGACACTTTAAACACAGGCCCTTGCCAATTGAGTTCATCAATTAATTCTTGGCAACGCTGATCAACGTCTTCCGTAGGCAATAAATCCAACTTATTTAACACCAACCAACGCTCACGAGACGCCAAGGTCGGTGAAAATTTTCCTAATTCTTCAGCAATAGCTTTTACATTGTCAGCAGGCGATGAGCCATCGTAAGGACACATATCCACCAAGTGCAGCATCATACGGCAGCGGGTTAAATGCTTGAGAAAACGAATACCTAAACCCGCACCTTCGGAGGCCCCCTCAATCAAACCAGGAATATCAGCCACCACAAAGGAGCGGTGGTCTTGAACTTTTACAACACCAAGATTCGGCACCAGTGTCGTAAACGGATAATTCGCCACTTTCGGCCTGGCTGCAGATACCGCACGAATAAAAGTAGACTTACCCGCATTAGGCAAACCCAACAAACCCACATCCGCCAGCACTTTCAACTCTAATTTCAACTGGCGCTCTTCACCCTCTGAACCCGGAGAAAACTCACGAGGCGCACGGTTTACTGAAGACTTAAATCGCGCATTGCCCAACCCATGAAAACCACCCTGAGCCACTTTTAAGCGCTGCCCCACCTCGGTTAAATCCCCAAGGGTCTCACCGGTATCCATATCCAAGATAGTGGTTCCCACCGGCACTTTTAAGGTGAGGTCTTTACCTGACTTGCCTCGACAATTCCCACCAGCGCCCGTCATGCCGCTTTCCGCGCGGTACTTTGGCTGATAACGGTAATCCACCAAAGTATTGAGATTCTCATCCGCCTCTAAAAAGACACTACCACCATCACCACCGTCGCCGCCGTCCGGTCCACCTTTGGGGATATATTTTTCTCGGCGAAAACTCACCGTGCCGTTACCACCACGGCCAGCTGCGACAAATATTGGGGCTTCATCGACAAATTTCATAGTGAGCTTCCGAGTTAAATCGTCATTAACATATATGAGAGCGTAGCCGAGGCAACCAGCACAAGGCAAAAGAACTCTTTAGGAGAAACAAAAAGCCCCGCTACTAGGCGGGGCTTTTGAGTACGAAGGTCGCGGCTAATTAAGCAGAAACAACACTTACGTACTTGCGGTTTTTAGGGCCTTTAACATCAAACTTTACCGCACCATCAACAGTTGCGAACAAAGTATGATCTTTACCCATACCAACATTGGTACCCGCGTGGAACTTGGTTCCGCGCTGACGAACAAGAATATTGCCCGCCAATACTTGTTGGCCGCCGAAACGCTTTACACCCAAACGCTTGGATTCGGAATCTCGACCATTTCGAGTACTACCACCAGCTTTTTTGTGAGCCATGACTTAATTCCTCTCTTAACCTTTGATTCCAGTGATTTTAATTTCAGTGTACCACTGGCGATGACCTTGACGCGTCATGCTGTGCTTACGACGACGGAATTTGATGATTCTCACCTTCTCGCCACGACCGTGAGCCACAACCTCAGCACTAACCTTGGCGCCTTTCACAGTAGGAGCACCTACTTTTACGTCGTCGCCGTTAGCTACCAACAAAACCTGGTCGAAATCAACTTTCTCACCAGTTGCTGTTTCAATTTTTTCAATGCGAAGGGTTTCACCCTCTTCAACGCGGTGCTGTTTACCACCCGCTACAATAACTGCGTACATTGCAGTACTCTCCAAATTAGCCGTTGTCAGGCAACTACCGGGCAATCTGTCCAAGGCTAAAGCCTTACGACGGGCAGTCTTTATGCGCCTACAGCGTGCACAGGTTCAACTTAAGGGGCGCGAATTTTACGGATTTTATCCGACCTACGCAACCCCTGACCACCAAAACTACTCAGACGACTAAAAAAGGTCTATACATAGAGAGATAACTCATAAAGAATACCTCTTTTGGCTCACCCACAAAGGGATTGGAACTCGTGGAACAGGCAGGAACCTTTACAGCCGGCACCTACTCCGTGTACCGAGATACCGTCTCGCAAATCATGCAACAGCAGGAGCAGCTGCCTAGCCTCCCAGCCTTAACCCTTGAAGTTCGCCAAGCGGCCAACAACCCCAACACCACCTACCCAGAGCTAACAAGACTCGTTAAACGCGACCCGAGCTTGTGCGCATTACTGATGAAGCATGCCCAGCACAGCTATAGTCATGAGAAAAGTCCAAAAGGGGAAAACGGGGAGTCCAGATCACTGGAAAACGCCATGGCCCACCTGGGTTTCGACACCATCACTAACCTGGTGGTCCTCCACTGCGTGCGCAGCTTATTCACCACCCGCAGCCAATCCCTGAGGAAATCCTTCGCGGCAGCCTGGAAACGCATGGCTTTCAAGGCCTGCATGAGCCAATTTATTGCGACTCACCTGTATTACCGCCCCAAGGATGAAGCCTTTATTGCCGCGCTTCTCAGCGAAATTGGCCGAATGGGTATTCTTTCTACCTTTAAAGCCTCCACTAAAATCCCTTCACCAGAAGATTTTGAGCAACTTTATAACAGCTACAGCCAGTCTGTAGGCCGCATCATGCTTCACAACTGGGGCATGGATAAAGATTACATAGAGATAACCCAACTTTGCGGGCAGTGGGACAAAACGGCAAATAGCAACAACCCTAAAAACAAACTAAGCCTGCTGGACATCGTCAATTTAGCCCACTACCACACCGACCAACAGATTAACCCCTCAGGTAAGCGCATCCCTCTACAAGAAATCGCCGCCTACAAAAAAATACCTAACAAGCTCAATGCCGTCAGCCCCTCAGGGCAACTTCAATTTATCATCGATCACAAAGCCGCTTTCAAAGGGCTACTTCGGAGCATGAGCGCCTAATTCCCCACCCTCTCTCACGCCCCAACCTTCTTACCTAACCTCCCACGCGTTGACAGCCCAGCCACCCCCACCTACCATGCGCTCCGAGCCACAATCGATTACAAGAAGAACTTTCTATGCTGTCTTTTCACCGCGCCGTTGAGCAAGACTTCTCTGCTGTTAATGACCTTATTATTCATCAGCTCCATTCCGACGTAGGGCTTGTTGAAAACATTGGCCACTACATTGTGGATAGCGGCGGCAAACGCCTGCGACCAGTACTGGTTCTTCTGGCCGCCAAGGCTTGCGGCTACAAGGGCGCACAACATATCGATCTGGCAGCCATTATCGAATTTATCCACACCGCCACCCTGCTTCACGACGACGTGGTGGACACCTCGGATATGCGCCGCGGCAAAGCCACCGCCAACGCCAAATTCGGCAACGCCCCCAGCGTTCTGGTAGGGGATTTCCTCTACTCACGCGCATTCCAAATGCTGGTAGCCATCGGCAATATGGACATCATGGGGGTCATGGCCAACACCACCAACGTGATCGCCGAAGGTGAAGTCCAACAACTAATTAACGCCGGCGACCCAACCACCAGCGAAGACAGCTACTACGAGGTTATCAACAAGAAAACTGCCATCTTATTTGCCTCTGCAGCCGAAGTTGGAGCCATTATCGCCGGCGCCAGCGAGCCGCAAAAAAACGCACTGAAAGATTACGGCTTATTACTGGGCCAGGCTTTCCAACTGGTAGACGACGCTTTGGACTACAAAGGCAACGCTGAAGAACTGGGAAAAAACGTGGGAGACGATCTTGCAGAAGGCAAGCCCACCCTGCCACTGATTTACGCCATGAAGAATGGCTCTACCGAGCAAGCGGATATGATCAAAACCGCTATCGAAAAGGGAGGCCTAGACAAACTCAATGACATCATCGAAGCCGTGCAGTCCAGCGGCGGTTTGGACTACACCTTGAGCCAAGCCCAAGCCAAGGCCAAGCAAGCCTGCGACTGCCTCTCGGTATTGCCCGAATCAAAATTTACACAGGTTTTAAAAGAGCTGGCAGAATTTTCCGTCGCGCGCACTTACTAGCAGTAGTATTTTCTTAGCCGTAATACTGCCTACCCAGATCTGTTTAAAACCACCCAAGAAAGGAACACTCTAAGGAAGCACCATGGATAACCCATCGGCACACAGCGAACAACTCACCCAGCGTTATCCATCCTGGCAAGCCCTGCGCAGTCACTTTGAACAGTGGCAAGATCGAGACCTTCGCGCCTTATTCGCCGAAGACCCAAAACGGGCGGAACGATTTTCTCTAGAAGCCGCTGGCTTATTTCTGGATTTTTCAAAAAATCTGATTACGGATGAGACGTTAGATATTTTCAGCCAGCTTTGTCGCGAAGCAAAACTGGAAGACGCCATCCACGCCATGTTCTCCGGGCAAGCAATCAACAACACGGAGAATCGCCCTGCACTACACACAGCACTCCGTAATTTTGGCCCACACCGCTGCTCCGAGGAATATGAAATCCCGGAAGTGCTAGCCAAAATGGACCAGTTCGTAAACAAACTTCACAATCAACAGTGGCAAGGCTTTAATGATGAAGCCATTACCGACGTAGTGAATATCGGCATTGGCGGTTCAGACTTGGGACCTCGCTTCGTGGTGAACGCACTCAAACACTACCATCATGGCCCGGTGAAAGTGCACTTCGTCTCCAACATCGACGAAGCAGATCTATTCAACACCCTGGACACCCTAAATCCCGCTACAACACTCTTTATTATCGCCTCCAAGTCATTCACCACCCTGGAAACCCTCACCAACGCGCAAACGTCTAAGCAATGGCTAATGGAAGCCGGTGCCAATGAAAGCGACATGGCGAAACATTTTGTTGCGGTTTCTTCCAGCGCGCAATTAGCCGAAGAGTTCGGCATCAAACGAGAGAACATTTTTCCCATGTGGGACTGGGTGGGAGGCCGCTACTCGTTGTGGTCGGCTATCGGCCTACCCATCGCCATCGCCTTAGGCATCGACAATTACAACCGCCTACGCAAAGGCGCTTACGCCATGGACGAGCACTTCCGAAAAACACCTACCCACCGAAACATGCCCACCTTAATGGCCCTCCTGGGCATCTGGTACCAGCACTTCTGGCAAGCCAAATCTCACTGTGTACTTCCTTACGATCACGATATGCAGCACTTTCCCAGCTACCTCCAGCAACTGGATATGGAAAGCAACGGCAAGAGCGTATCAAAAGAAGGGGAAACTCTAGACTTCCAAACCGGTAGCATTATTTGGGGGTCCGTCGGCACCAATGGCCAACACTCTTTCCATCAGCTGCTCCTACAGGGCAATCGCTTCCTACCGGTGGATTTTATCGCACCACTGAAAAGCCACCGACGCCTCAATCAACATCACAGTCAATTGCTAGCCTGCTGTTTCAGCCAAAGCCAAGCATTAATGCAAGGAAAGACAACCGAGGAAGTGGAAGCTGAACTGAGCGCAGGAGGCAAAACGCTTCCCGAGATCCAAGCACTATTGCCCCATAAGGTGATCCCTGGGAATCGCCCCTCTAACACGCTACTGGTAGAGGAAATCACCCCGGAAACCCTGGGCGCCCTTCTCGCGCTCTACGAGCACAAGGTATACGTACAGAGTGTTATCTGGAACATCAACGCCTTCGACCAATGGGGCGTTGAACTAGGCAAGCAACTTGGCAAACGCATCCACAAAAGCCTGGAGGGCGCCGACATAAACGAACTAGACAGCTCAACCCAGCAGCTGATCGCCCGCGCCAAGAAAGCCAAATAAGCATTTATCAGCGGTGTCTATTCTTCCAATCAGCCTTTACTGAGCCGATGAGAGACACTGGACATCCCCAAAACCGCCGCTAGAATGGACACCCCTCTATAACCGCCGGGTATAAGGCCCGCATGAAAGGGCTGAAATTTTTATGAGCGAATTCAAGCAACAATCCTCCTACAACTACGACGAGCTGATCGCCTGTGGTCACGGTGAGCTGTTTGGCGAGGGCAATGCCCGCCTACCGCTGCCCAACATGCTGATGCTGGATCGCATCACCGACATCAACTCAGACGGCGGTAATTATGGCAAAGGCGAACTTATCGCTGAACTGGATATCAAACCCGACCTGTGGTTCTTCGACTGTCACTTTGAAGGTGACCCGGTAATGCCTGGCTGCTTGGGCCTAGACGCCATGTGGCAATTGATTGGCTTCTACGCTGCTTGGCGTGGCAACAAGGGCCGCGGCCGTGCCCTAGGCTGTGGTGACTTAAAGTTCACCGGCCAAGTGCTGCCAGAAAACAGCAAGGTGACTTACCACCTTCATATCAAGCGCCTTATTGAGCGCAAGCTGGTTATGGCTATTGCCGACGGTACTGTAGCCGTAGACGGTAAGATTATTTATGACGCGAAAGACCTACGTGTAGGCCTATTCACCGCCGACCAACAAATGTAATGCATTCACGCCATACTGCTTCGGTAGAATGTAGCCGAAGCATAAGTTATGGCATAATTGCGAATTCTGCGGTCTGACCGCCCGATCCGTGAGAGCTGATAAATGAAACGTGTAGTAATTACTGGCCTGGGTATTTCTTCTTGCCTAGGCACCGACAAAGCAACCGTAGCCGAATCCCTAAAGCTGGGCCGTTCAGGCATTGCCTTCAATGAAGAATATGCTGAGATGGGCTTTCGCAGCCAAGTAAGCGGCAAAATCGACATCGACTTTAAAGAGCGTATCGACCGCAAAATCTATCGCTTTATGGGTGATGCTGCTGCTCACGCCTACATTTCAATGGAAGACGCCATTGCCGATTCAGGCCTGAAAGAAGATCAGGTATCTAATTTTCGCACCGGCTTAGTAATGGGCTCTGGCGGCGCATCTGCCGCGAATATCGTTCTTGCTGCAGATACCATTCGCGAGAAAGGCGTTAAGCGCGTAGGCCCTTACCGCGTACCACAAACCATGGGCAGCACCGCCTCTGCTTGCTTGGCTACGCCGTTCAAAATCAAAGGTGTTAACTATTCCATCTCTTCTGCTTGTGCCACCAGTGCTCACTGTATTGGCAACGCGGTGGAGCTGATTCAAATGGGTAAGCAAGACGTTGTTTTCGCCGGCGGCGGAGAAGAGCAACACTGGTCTCTGACTGGCCTGTTTGACGCTATGGGCGCACTGTCTACCAAGTACAACGACACCCCTGAAAAAGCCTCTCGCGCCTACGACGCAGACCGCGATGGTTTCGTTATTGCGGGTGGCGGCGGCTGTTTAGTTGTTGAAGAACTGGAGCACGCAAAAGCTCGCGGCGCCAAAATCTATGCTGAGATCACTGGTTACGGTGCGACTTCCGATGGCTACGACATGGTTGCCCCTTCCGGTGAAGGCGCCATCCGCTGTATGCAGCAAGCCATGGCAACCACTGATGGTGGCCCAATCGATTACATTAACGCCCACGGCACCTCCACGCCTGTAGGTGATGTAGCTGAGCTAGGCGCGGTTCGCGAAGTATTCGGCGATAACTCTCCAGCCATTAGCTCAACCAAGTCACTGTCTGGTCATTCTTTGGGTGCTGCTGGCGTACAAGAAGCCATCTACTGCTTGTTGATGATGGAAGAAGATTTCATCTGCGCGTCTGCCAACGTTGATACCCTAGACGAAAAAGCAGAAGGTTTGGACATTGTGACCGAGCGTCGCGACAACGCAGGTCTGAAGCGCGTAATGTCTAACAGCTTCGGTTTCGGCGGCACCAACGCCACACTGATTATGGAGAAGTACGAGGGGTAATATTTCCTTCCTACCAATCTTAAAAAAGGCCGCTTCACTTTGGGTGAGCGGCCTTTTTATTTACCTCTTACTTGCCTCACATAAAGCTATCGCTTTATTTCTTCGACACCAGCAACACCCCAGCAACAATCAACAAAGCACCCAATAATCGCTGTGAGTTTAACTCAATTTTCGGATAACCCACCCACCCTTGCTGATCGTATAGCAAGGAAGCCATCACCTGACCGCAAACCACTGACACCGCCAACACCAAAGCCCCAAGCTTAGGCGCCAAGTAAACCGACACGGCAATATTGAAAGCCCCGAAAGCACCACCCAGCCATGCCCACCAAGGAATAGTCGACAGCCCGCCCTCCCTAAACCAGGGTTTCCCTTCTGCCAAAGCCACAACACCCAAAATAAGCGTACCCAGTAAAAACGAAATGAATGCAGCCTGAACGGGAGAATGCAGCGCTAATCGCAGCTGCGCATTCACTCCCGCCTGAGAAACCAAGGAAAATCCAATAGCCAAACTCGCGAGTAACAACAAATACAACCCTGTTTGGTTCACTACCTCTTCCTCATCAATGTATTCCCCTACAACCTCATTCGCAGAAACATTCTTATAAAACAGGCGCTATCGGTAATAAAGAAAAGGACCAGGTTTTCACTCGCTGCCCAAAAGATGCTTCATCATGCGGATCAAATACATTGGTCACTGCCCAGCTATTTTCCGTTGCCATATCCTTCAAAATGCTTTCTGCCAGCTCTGCAGCCAACGCTGGATTATGAATAACCACACCCACTTCTGTATTCAAATTCGCCGACCGCGGATCTAGATTGAAAGAGCCGATAAAGGCTGTTTTCCCATCAACCACCATACTTTTAGCATGAAGAGAAAAAACCGTATCATTTCTCTCTGCCCGTTGACTCAGCGCCCGCCGGTTTTTTGCATCTGGCTTAAATTCAAACAACTCAACCCCAATATCTAATAGCTTCTGCTTTTGATTGTAATAGCCGCTATAGGCCATAACATTATCCGTAGACTGAAGAGAATTCGTGGAAATCTTTATGACCACACCTCTCTCTGCAGCACGCTTTAACAAACCCAACCCCTCTTCCGGAAATACCAAATACGGCGACTGAATAAGCACTGACTCCCTGGCATTTTCTATCAGATTCACCAGTTTCTTTGTGGTGACCCCGCTACCGCCGAGAGAATCTGACTGATTCTTCCCTGGAACATCACCAATATAACGAGCATCCGCCCACACCAACGACTGGGACAACAAAGGTAAAGAAGAGTCTAATTCCGAGATGGCCCGCTGAACTTCTGGCGCAAAGTTATCTGCAGATTCACTGTACGCTTTTAAAAATTGAAAATATTGGCTCACTTTATTTTCTGAAACATCTTCCCGAGGAAACAGCGTCGAAATACTTTTGGCTAATTCGCTTCCCCAGAAAACTTCAAAGTGTGCCTGCATTTCAGTAACAACATTCCCCACTAATAGCACATCTCGATCACGAAAATTGTATTGATGATCAAAATCGAAATACTCATCCGCCATATTTCGCCCACCGGTAATGCCTACAGCCCCATCAAAAATAGCGGCCTTGTCATGCATACGTTGATTGACACCTCGAAAATCTTTCAAACCATTAAAAAATTTGGAAAAAACATTCTGCCCAATATTGATATTGGGGTTATAGATTTTAATATTAATATTGGGATGTGCAGCCAAGAGCAACAAAGTGTCTTCAGAAATGGACAACATGAAATCATCCACAATCACCCGCACCATCACTCCCCGCTCAGCGGCCTTATACAATTCACTAGCCGCCAATGTGCCGACGTTATCTACACTCCAAATAAAGTACTGAACATCGATAGTTTTCTCGGTTCTTCGGGATAGCCAGGCGCGCGCCAAAAGAGCTTCTTCCCCTTGCTCCAGAATAAAAACACCCGTTTTACCGCCTCTCGCACACTCCGAACATACACCCGAAAGCCAAGCTGGCATCTGAGCAGGGCCCGCCTCAACAGAAAAGCTCAGACCGCAACAACACAAATATAAAATTTTTCTCGCAAGAGAGGTCGACATCCACTTCATTTATCTATCCCTATATCTACCCCTGACTGCCTAATTGTTTCTAAATGAGCGTACATATACTCAACAAAGAAACCATGCATAAGGAACCTTTGCCCCAAATTCCAGGGGCCAACCATATAATGAGGGTATTTGTTGTACGCCATTTCCGTAAGATTATCCTCCCCAACAATCTTACCTATCCTTATAGCCATAGACTGATCAAGATTAAACCCATTAATAGCGTCTCTATATTCGTCCCGAGTCAACAACAAGCAGAATAAGCACATAAAGAGCGCATGAGAGCTTTCGAAATCCATAATTTGAGTCTTCTTTTTCTCAATATGAAAGCTATCCATATCAATAGAACGCCAATTATCCCAGCATAGGGCAGGCCTCTCACTACTATTAACGTTCGACTCCCACTCAGCCATTTCTTCAAAAGCACGAAACAACTCTTGATCATGATCGACAAAGGAATTATCTCGCATATGATCAATTTCTGTAGGGTATAACTCCACAGCCGATATGTTTTTATCTATGCCATTATTAATAATAAAATTAATAATATTAGACTCTGCCGCATAATGTCGAAGAATCAGCATATTCGCCTCATAGGAAACAAAATTCTTACAGAACCAACAAATCGTTTTCTGCAAAAAATCATGAGCTCGAAATTGAGGAAATGGAAGACGCTTTATAAACCAAACCACATGAAGCAGAATAGCAAAAATAAATTGAAGCAGAGGCCTCAAGGCCCACCTAAATGGATTCTTTACATCATCCACCCATAGTTCAACAGCGGCTTTTTCAATAGGTAATGAATTATCCGCAGAAATTGCCCTTAGATACGAACTATTCTCAGCCCTCATTATCTACCTCCTCCAATTGCAGCGCATAAAGCTTCGCAGTAACACGAGAAACTTTTACAATTTCACTTAAGTTTTTATCCCCTTGGCAAAGTCGATCCAACATTAGATAAAAGGTATCCATATGAGCTTCATCATTAGCCCCATGGTATTTCATGAAATCCGTCCCCATGCCGTTTAGACCTAGCATCTCATCAATCTGCAAAGCCCACTCTGAAGCCATCTTTTGGCCTAAACCTTCGATAATCCACATAGCGCCAAGCATTCCCACAGGGTTAGGACTTCCTGCTTTAAACATCATAAAGCTATGTAAAGCTTCACTGCCGATATTTTTATTCTGGCTTTCAATCTTTTCTCTCTCTCCACCAACAGCACAAAAATCTTTTTCGAGAATCTCATAATCCTTATGCTCATCTTTTGCATGCTTTAAAACAATTGATCGAACATCCGAGTGATCGCGATCAAAGCTAGATGCTGTTCTCGCGATCCAGCGACTACCCTCAATGACTTGCTGCCTTAAATTCAACAAAAGATTAAGATAATCGTCTTTTGTGAAAGTACCACGCTGAATTCGCTCAACAACCGGAACCCGCTCTAATTGCCTTTCAAAATCGAACCAAACCTGCATGAGTTTCTGCAGGCATTTCTGAGCACAAGGATTCAATACTTTATCGTTCATCGTTACCGTCCTTAATGGTTATCTGCATATACGCCGTATTAAATCTACCACTCTCCGGAACCATACAAAGAATCTTATCACCCACGCTATATTCCTGAGTTTTTAGGAATTCATCAATCATGATAAAAATAGAGGCACACCCCGTATTCCCTCGCGTGTACAAATTACTAAACCACTTATTTTCTGGAATTGCGACACCCGCCCTTTCCATCATTTCAAATATTCTCCCCTTAAAGTGGTGTGACGAGTAGTGACACAAGACATGATCAATCGAATCTGGATCGACGAAGCCTTTATCAATTAAGCGGAGATAACCATCAACCCCTAACTTAACAATATTATCTAGCAACCTAACATCCTGCCGAATCAACAAGGCACCCGCCCGCTCTGCATCTGTATAGGTTGGGTAATCTTGCCAAGTCTTTTCTTGTGAGCTCACCGCCCCTACCGACATGCACACCTGGTAGGCATCCGCATGAGAAAATGACTTAATCCAATCAATCTTGCCACAGATTCCCCTAGGCTTATCTTCCAACAAAAAAGACCCCGCCCCATCGGACAGCATCCAGCGTAAAAACTCCGCATTGAAATCTATTTTTTCCCCAACCGCTTCGTAGCGACTCGCTTTAAACAGCCGAGAAGACAGTTCGCTAGCCACAACAAGTGATGCAGAGTGCTCTCCACTGAGCATACTCGTATATGCACTTTTCAAGGCCATCATGCCACTGGAACAAATCCCGTGCGCCGTCAGCAATTCAACATCAGGAAGCTTCAATTCGGCTTGCACCATACTTCCAAAGCCAGGCAAAACCAGATCACCTTGACTTGTCGCAGCAGCGAGCATTCCTATCTGATTCCGATTAACACTTGCAGATTCGAGACAGTTTTCTGCAGCGAGCGCAGCCATTTCACTATTAGAGATTTTTGTTTCATGCTCTCGATCAATTGCGTAATGACGGGTTTTAATGCCGTTCGCCTTTAATATTTTATCCTTAAGTCGACTCGGGCGACCATGGACATAGCCTAACACCTCCTCGATCTCATCATTACTGATTGCAGGCCCAGGTAAATAATGCCCTGAGCTTGTGATATAAACCGCCACTTATGATCTCTCCTTAAAATACACCTTCAAGCATCGTAAATTTTCTTCCGCGTACGGAAACACACACAACACCAGCATAAATACTAAGTAATAAAATAAATAACCATCAAAACCGTGACTATGCTGCACCTTTTCTAGAGCAAATTGCCCCGCCCATTCCAGACGAAACAGTTTTTCAACCACGCCCCAGTTAATGACAAAAATCATGAGCAACATATAGAGCGGTAATGACGCAAGATAACTGTGAGCATGCATTTCCCAAATAGAAATATGGCGTTTAGGGGAGGCATACCGTACATCCATATGAGCCACAACTTCGTGTGAAATCCAAACGAGAATACAGATCAAAAGAATCAGCACATTCACCTGAAAAAGAAGACACAGAACAATCGGAATAGCCACTTGAATTCCCATCAGAGAATGCAAAAAAGACTCAAATAGCCCAGAGGTGGTTTCAATGTTTGTCGCCCGGTGACATAGCCAATCGACAAAACCCGCCAAACCCCATAAGGGCAAGAAGACATAGAGAAGTATATTGATTAGAATTTGGCTCGTTTCCATACCACGCTCCTTGTTAATTCATGATTTTGGTAAGTAAAACGGCCCATAAAATCATTAAACATTGCGTTAATCAAGTAACCGACTGAAGAACCTCTACACGGGGGAAAGACTCAGAACAATTAAAGGTGAGTCATTAATGGCACTTTCAAGGCAACACTTTATCGTCTTAGGCCCCCTCATAACACTGGCCTTTTATTTCTTGCTGGATTCCTTCGGTATGGCTTCACCTGCGGCTATTACCGCCAGCATTACGCTATTAACGGTAATTTGGTGGGTTACGGAAGCACTCCCCATTCCTGCAACCTCTCTTGTGCCTTTTGTGCTGTTGCCTTTTTTTGGCATTACCGATCACAAACTCATCTCGTCCTCTTTGGGCAGTCATGTAATCCTGTTATTGATGGGCGCTTTTATGCTCTCAAAAGCGCTGGAAAAAAGCGGTGCCCATGAACGGCTAGCGCTCTACATGGTTAGCGTGATTGGCGTTTCAAGCGGAAAAAGATTAGTACTGGGATTTATGCTGGCAGCGGGATTATTAAGCTCGTGGATTTCAAATACTGCTACAACCCTTGTCATGCTACCTATTGCTCTGGCAATTTTATCTCGAGTCGATAACCACAAATTGACCGTCGCCCTGATACTCGGCATCGCCTATGCCGCAAGTTTGGGAGGTATTGGCAGTCCTCTTGGCACCCCTCCAAATGTTATTTTTATGGGGATTTATGAAGAACACACAGGAAAAGAATTCAGCTTTTTTAGTTGGCTGAAATTAGGCCTGCCCATTATTTTAGTGATACTGCCACTGATGGCCCTGTGGCTCACCCGAGGAGTAAAACTCCACAGCCCCATTGAACTACCCTCCGTAGGCGCATGGCGCAAAGAAGAAGTAAGAACCTTGGCAGTGTTTGCCATAGCCATCCTACTTTGGATTACTCGCAAAGAACCTTTTGGCGGCTGGAGTGGATTATTAGATATTAAAACTGCAGGGGATAGCACCGTAGCCCTGGGAGCCGCCGCCTTAATGTTTATGATTCCCAACGGCAAAGGCGGTAGACTTTTGGACTGGGACAGCGCCAAAGAAATCCCCTGGGGGATGTTGCTACTATTCGCCGGCGGCATTGCCATCGCAAAAGGATTTTCTGCATCAGGGCTAAGCGACATGATGGCTAGCGGCTTAACCTTTTTAACCGCAATGCCCACCTGGCTGATGATGGTATTACTCTGTATTTCCGTCACCTTCTTAACAGAGATTACCAGTAATACAGCAACCGCAACGCTTTTAATGCCTATCCTAGCTGTAGCCGCCACGTCGGCAGGACTACCTCCTGAGTTACTGATGATCCCCGCAGCCATGTGCGCAAGCTGCGCTTTTATGCTGCCCGTGGCAACAGCACCCAACGCCATTGCCTATGGCACCGGTAAAATTCGCATTCAAGAAATGGTAAGAGAAGGTGCCGTACTGAGCGTGATGGTTTCACTGATGATTGCAGCAGCCATTTACATCAGTTTTTAATTTTCTGGCGACTAAATTAATATACCCACACACCGCTAGTCACTTGGCAATCCATAGAATCCAAGGCCATGTGAATCATTAAGCCCAATCCGATCAATCGCGTTTTTGGAAAAAAACACAATAGAAAATAGAGCGCGATCACTAAGGGCTGATGCAGCGGGTGAAAACCAATACTGCAGCGACCGGGATCGTAGATTGGATTAGCTATCAAATGATCGAGATCCACCAACATGGTGACGATCAAGATCAAATATCCACGCAGCCAATGACTGAATGCACCTAGATTTTGAAAAAACGACTCTCCTGCCCAGGCTTTCTTAAACCATGGCATTCGAAAAGAAACACCCACAACAATAGCAGGCACAAGGAAGTGTAAAGCGATATGAAACACAAATAGTTACATCAACTACATCAAGACAACAAACGAAAAGACTTATTGAAAATTTAAGAGCACGAAGCTTCCTGTACAACCCAGTCTTCTAATAATTCTGGCAACCCCTGCCGCCAGCTGCGCTGCTGAATACCAAAGGTATCACGAATTCGCCCACTCGAAAGTACTGCCGACAATACACTTTCAGCCTCTTCCGCCTCATGAATTTCTGCCAAAGGCACCGAGACGCGATCAGACACATGTTCACGAACTGCTTGAGCAAACTCCAGCATAGAGCAAACATCACCACTGCAATAATGAAAAATACCGTAGGACTCAATCCCACAACGTATCTGTCGCAACATAGCGGAAAGCACACGCACCATATCTTCTTGCGAGGTTGGGCAACCACGAGCCACAGGGGAATAGGAAAGTTTCTTTTTCTGCTTCAACCAGCCTAACAGTGACGGCAACAAACCGTAGTGGCCGTCCAGCAGCCAACTGATACGCAACACCATTCCCTGAGGGAGCGCCAAAACTTGCCTCTCCATTGCGTTGAGCGCTTGAGAAAGTTCACAATCCGGTTCAGGCTCCGACTGCTCCTCCCAAGTAAGAGAATCACCACCGCCAAACACCCGGTAATTACTCAAGTAAATCACAGGTAAACCTTGAGCAATTTCACTTTCCGCCAATAAGCGAGACCCTTCCAACGCGGCCTCAATATTTTCTCCTAAACACGCCTGTAACGGGTAGGCATTCACCGCAATAGCATCATTCAGCAGCGTCGCCCGCGACTCGGAAGGAGACACAATAAAACCCTGATCCTTTAAATCCTTTTCCAGGCGAGAAAGAAATGGCCCCGGAAAACCGTAGAGTCTTACTTTAGATTTCATACTTCTTTGCCAGTGTTTATTAGGTAGCGCCAAACAAAATTCAGTGAAAAAAATCCCCGCTATCGCGGGGACTTTTACATACTTAAATGATAGAACAACTCTCGCCAGCTAGCCCTAGAACGGAATATCGTCGTCGAAATTATCAAAACTTGGCGGTGGCGTTTGTTGTGGTGCCTGCTGGGGCGCAGCTTGTTGTGGCGCTTGCTGCGGAGCCTGTTGCGGTTGCTGCTGGAAGCCTTGCTGAGGCGCCGCCTGCTGCATAGACTGCTGATTATTCTGGAAATTGTTTTGCGGCTGCTGGTAACCACCCCCAGCGTTCATACCGTCACCACCACGGCTGTCCAACATTTGCATCTCACTGGCCACAATTTCAGTACTGTAGCGATCTTGCCCCTGCTGATCTTGCCACTTACGGGTTTGCAGTCGGCCCTCAATGTAGACCTTGCTGCCCTTGCGCAAGTACTCGCCGGCAATCTCTGCCAAACGATTGAAAAATACGATGCGGTGCCACTCGGTACGCTCTTGCTGCTGACCGGTATTTTTATCCTTCCAGGAATCTGAAGTCGCTACGCTGATATTGGTAACAGCACCACCAGATGGCATGTACTTCACTTCTGGATCATTGCCGAGATTTCCCACAATGATAACTTTATTAATGCCTCTAGATGCCATGACTTCCCCCTTGGCTGGTCACACTTAACGTGCATTCTCATAGTAATTTTTGGAACGGTAGCGGGCTATCATAACCCCATTAACCAGTGAGAGCTACGGTAAAACCCTCGACCTACTAACTCTTAAATCGAGCCAGCATTTCCTGGTCGAGTTCAACATCATCCACCCTCAAATAGGCGATTCCCTCAGCTTCAACCACCACAATATCTTCCACCCCGTTGACCGCTTTCAACTCTTCCGCTGCCGTAGTAACGGCAGCCGGAGACAACTTCACAATCAGGCGCTTCAAATGCCGCGGCTGGGGCATTCGCCCCACCACTAGCAACCAAACCACCGCCAGTAGCGCGCACATGGCAAACACGGCCCCCGCTCCACTCCAAGTCACTAGCAAGCCACCCAAGGAACCACCCGCAAAGGCTCCTAAAAACTGCGAGGTAGAATACACCCCCATGGCAGTACCTTTGGCCCCAGCAGGGGACAGCTTGCTCACCAAGGAAGGCAGGGTCGCCTCCAGCCAATTAAACGCCAGGAAGAACAAAAACAGACCAATACACAGCAAGGTAATAGAGCGGGCAACCACTAGCAGCAACAAAGCCGCCAACAAGATGCTAAGGGTTACCAGGAAGGCAAACTTCATCTTCCGGCGGCGCTCCGCCAGAATAATCAATGGCACCGCCGCCACAAACGACAGCACCAGCAACAACAAATACAACAACCAGTGTTCTTTCAAGGGCAAACCACTACCCGCCAAGAGCACAGGCGCAACCGTGAACACCGCCATCAAAATACAATGCAGGGCGAACACCCCAAAGTCGTGACGTAACAATTCCCGCTGGCGCAAGGTATGCCCCAGTAAATCTGGCACAGTGAGAGTTTCACGCATGCCGCCACCACTACGCTCCGGGGTAGGAATAGCCCAAAGGCAAATCACAATCCCCGTTAGCGACAACACTGCGGTGAGCCAGAAAACACCCGCCAGCTCCCAGTAGCTCACCACAATGGGCCCCAACACCATCGCCAACATAAAGGACAGAGCAATAGAGCCACCAATGGAAGCCATGGCCTTGCTGCGGTTTTCTTCACGAGTCAGGTCAGCCGCCATGGCCATCACTGTACTGGCAATAGCACCGCAACCTTGCAATGCTCGACCGATAATCACTTCGGTAATGGTTTCTGCTTCAGCAGCCACCACGCAACCCGCAGTAAACACCAACAAGCCCGCCACAATTACCGGCTTGCGGCCAAGGCGGTCAGAAGACATACCTAGCGGAATTTGCAGGCCTGCCTGTGTAAGCCCGTAAATCCCCAGCGCCAAACCCATCAATGCGGGGGTGGCGCCGGTATAGGCAGAAACCTCAAGGGATAATACAGGCAGCAACATAAATAGCCCCAGCATGCGAAACACATACAACAGGGAAAGACCTGCGACAGCGCGACGCTCTAGACTATTCACTAGCTATCCTCTTAGATTGACCGAACTTAAAGGGAGGGAGAAAAATCAGGCGCATTCTACACCATCGCGTCACAAATCGGGGCCTCAGTTGTGATTTTTAGTGTTGCGAGAACTTTTACACTTAGGCTACCATTACCGGGCTAAGAACAGCCGACACCTACGGGCTGATAAGGAAAGCATTAACTCAACTCAAGGACGACACAATGACAGCATACCCCCACGCACCTGACGCAAAAGTCAGAACTCGCATTCTGGTTATCTCCGTCTTTAAGGCACAAGCACAACAGCAGGCCTCCAAATTTAAACAAACACTTTTTGCACATTACGACGATCATGACGGCGTTGAATTTATCGCCACCACCGCCCGAGACCTACGCAGTAACGCCCTCACCGCCAACATTCTAGCGATCGACTGCAGTAAGCTTATCAGTGAGATAGAGCTCTCTCCCCTACTACACCAACTCAATCAGTCTCACCCTCAGTGCCCTATCGCTCTTCTGAATTGCCCCGCAAAAATGCAGGGGAGCTTCCTTACTCAATGGGCCCAAGTGAAAGGGGTTCTCAATTCTGATGTTTCGGCGCAACTACTTACAAAAGCCATCGATAAACTCCTCAACAACCAAGTGTGGATGCCACGCAGCATCCTTGAGCAATATTTCTTAGAGCAGAAGAGTGATGAAACTATTACCGAACTGCCCCTCGAAATCCAAAACACCCATATCACCGAGAAAGAGCAACAAATTCTCTCTCTCTTAGTTTCAGGGGCGAAAAATGCCGAGATTGCATTTTCACTTCGCATCCAAGAGAACACCGTGAAGAGCCACCTCTACAACCTCTATAAAAAGATTCAGGTACGCAATCGCCAAGAAGCCGCTAACTGGGCCCGCAAATATCTGGCTCTGGTTGCATAAGCATGCTGTATAAGCGCTATGAAATAGCCTGAAAAAAGCATCTTTAAAGAGAGCCACCAAAAACAACAGCCTAAAAACTGCTCGGCCAGCTTAAGTTTGCAATCCCAGTCCCCTATAATGTCCGGTTCGTTCTCCCGTAATGCAATCGGACTTTTTCTGTGGACAACATACAAGTACGGGGTGCCCGCACCCACAACCTGAAAAACATCGACCTGGATATTCCTCGCGACAAGCTCATCGTGATCACCGGCTTGTCTGGCTCAGGAAAATCCTCACTGGCTTTCGACACCCTCTATGCAGAAGGCCAGCGGCGCTATGTGGAGTCGCTCTCCACCTATGCACGTCAGTTTTTGTCCATGATGGAAAAACCCGATGTGGATCATGTGGAAGGCCTGTCTCCTGCTATCTCCATTGAACAGAAATCCACCTCTCACAACCCCCGCTCTACCGTGGGCACCATTACCGAAATCTACGATTACTTACGCTTACTGTACGCCCGCGTGGGTGAACCTCGCTGCCCCAAACACAATGAACCCTTGGCCGCGCAAACCGTGAGCGAGATGGTGGACCACGTGCTCGCCCTCCCAGAAGGCAGTAAGGTAATGCTGCTGGCACCCGTTGTGCGAGAACGAAAAGGTGAACACTTACATATCTTTGATAAGCTGCGTAGTGAAGGCTTTGTCCGCGCCCGCATCAACGGTATCGTCACCGATCTGGACGACACCCCCACACTAGATAAGCGCCGCAAGCACACCATCGAAGTGGTAGTAGACCGCTTTAAGGTGCGAGAAGACCTGCAACTACGGGTAGCTGAATCCTTCGAGACCACCTTAGCTTTAGCAGAAGGCTTAGCCATTCTCAGCTTTATGGATGGCGACGCACCGGACCGTCTCTTCTCCGCAAAACACGCCTGCCCTGTATGTGACTACTCACTACCTGAGTTGGAGCCACGACTATTCTCCTTCAACAATCCCGCCGGTGCCTGCCCTACCTGCGACGGCCTGGGAGCCAAACAATTTATCGACGACAGCAAAGTCATCCAGCACCCGGAAGCCACCCTGGCAGCCGGCGCTATTCGCGGCTGGGATAAGCGCAATGTGTATTACTTCCACATGCTCACCTCTCTGGCTGAACATTACGACTTCGATATCGACTCCCCCTGGGAAGAGCTTGATGAAGACATTCGCGAAGTGATCCTCTACGGCTCAGGCGAGGAAGAAATCGCCTTCCGCTACGTGAATGACCGCGGCGATATTCACCAACGCCACCACAGCTTCGAGGGCATTCTGCCCAATATGGAGCGCCGCTATCGCGACACTGAATCTCAAGCCGTTCGCGACGAACTGGCCAAATACCTCAGCAATCAAGCCTGCCCTGAATGTAACGGCACCCGCCTGCGAGAAGCCGCCCGTAACGTCTTCATCGATGAGAAAAATATTGCCGACATCTGTACCCTACCCATTGCTGACGGTAGAGACTACTTCAATAGCTTGAAATTCGAAGGCCGCAAGGTAGAAATTGCCGAGAAGATTCTCAAAGAAATTAACGACCGACTCACCTTCTTAGTAGATGTTGGCCTGAATTACCTCACCCTAAATCGCAGCGCCGAAACCCTCTCTGGCGGTGAAGCCCAGCGTATTCGACTGGCCAGCCAGATCGGCGCAGGCTTGGTGGGCGTGATGTACGTGCTGGATGAACCCTCCATCGGCCTCCACCAACGGGACAACGATCGCCTATTGAAAACCCTCACCCGCCTTCGCGACCTGGGCAATACCGTGATCGTAGTGGAGCACGACGAAGATGCCATTCGCCTAGCAGACCACGTCATCGACATCGGCCCCGGCGCCGGGGTTCACGGCGGCGAAGTCACCGGGGAAGGCACCCTGGAAGATATCAAAAAGAGCGCCAACTCCCTCACGGGAGACTACTTATCTGGGCGCAAGCAAATTGCAATTCCCGACAAACGCCACCAAGCCAGCGACAATTTTATTGAGCTTAAAGGCGCCACCGGTAACAACTTACAAAAAGTAGATTTATCACTCCCTGTAGGCTTATTCACCTGTATTACCGGGGTGTCCGGCTCAGGGAAATCTACCCTTATTAACGGCACCCTCTACCCCATTGCCGCTACAGAATTAAACGGTGCAACCACTCTCAAACCGGCGCCCTTTAAAAAGATAAAAGGCTTGGACCACGTAGATAAGTGCATCGACATCGATCAAAGCCCCATTGGCCGCACACCGCGATCCAACCCCGCCACCTACACTGGCATTTTCACTCCCGTACGCGAGCTGTTTGCCGGCACCCAAGAGGCTCGCTCTCGCGGCTACAAGCCAGGGCGTTTTAGTTTCAATGTGAAAGGCGGTCGCTGTGAAGCTTGCCAAGGCGACGGGGTTACTAAGGTTGAAATGCACTTCCTACCAGACGTCTACGTGCCCTGTGATGTTTGCCAAGGCAAACGCTACAACCGAGAAACCTTAGAGATTCGCTACAAAGGTAAAAGTATTCACGAAGTACTGGAAATGACCGTGGAAGACGCACGGGAATTTTTCGATGCCGTTCCCGCAATCGCCAAGCGCTTACAAACCCTCATCGACGTAGGCTTAACCTACATTCGCCTAGGCCAAGCAGCAAACACTCTCTCTGGAGGTGAAGCCCAACGGGTAAAACTCGCAAAAGAACTATCGAAACGAGACACAGGAAAAACACTCTACATTCTCGACGAACCCACGACGGGTTTGCACTTCCACGATATTCAGCAATTACTCAACGTATTACATCGATTGAGAGATCACGGTAATACCATCGTAGTGATCGAACACAACCTCGATGTCATTAAAACCGCAGACTGGATTGTGGACCTGGGCCCAGAGGGTGGTAGTGGCGGCGGTGAGATTCTTGCCACAGGCACACCTGAAGAGGTCGCCGAGATGGAACACTCTCATACTGGACGTTTTTTGAAGCCGATGTTGTGACGTTTGACAAAAGTATCGTCACTCCAGCGAACGCTGGAGTCCCGTGCTAGATGGCTACGCTGACAAAATGAGAGAGCTCATTTTGTCAGCCCACTATTCCTCACTCACTCGCAGCTTCATTTTCTCGCGAATTTTTCCCTTTATCTTTTCTCGTAAATTATCCATCTTTTCCTGCTGCTCAGGCGTTAATAGCGCATAAATTTGAGAATGGACCCTTGCCCTTGCCAGCATCCGGTCTGCCAGCATTTCGCTCTTTTCTTTCGCTATCGCCTCCATTTTTTCAATATACTCCGGATCACTTGGGCTCACATCCATCATTCCTTGCTTTCCCTTACTATCGATTGTGAAACTGCGACGCTCTCCCCTTACCTCTTCACGAATAGCTTTAATCTGCTCACTCTGAGAATCCGTTAGCTCTAACATTTCCTCCAAAACAAAATGCGGAACCTCAGCACCATGCATACCCTTACCATGCCCACCGCCCCCACAGGCAATGGCTAACCCAGAACCACCTAAAGCAAGGGAGGCTACTACCAGTAAAATCGCTTTTTTTGTACTACCGAATCGCTTTTCATTTGTCATAAATTATCTCCTGAAGATAAATCAATGTCTTAATGCCAATTCAGTATGTAATAAGGCAATGCAAAGTAGGGTTAAGCCAGCGTAAAGTTTGGTAAAGGTAACGGGGATTCCCCGCCACAAGCTATTCAACCTCTTCCATATCCACTACAGTACCTTTTATGAATACCCCAAGCATGAAAGTACCACACTCCATACTATTGGTGGATGATGACACCAGCCTATGCCAATTACTCTCAGAGTTTCTTTCAGGCGAAGGGTTTAATGTTCACTCGATCAACAGTGGTGAAGCTGCGTTAGATTACCTCAACGACGCCAACAACCAACCAAGCTGCCTGGTGTTAGATATTATGATGCCTGGCATATCAGGCCTAGAAACGCTGAAGCAGCTACGACACTTCAGCAGCGTCCCTGTAATTATGCTCACAGGCCGTGGAGATGATATTGATCGTATCTTAGGGTTAGAAATGGGGCCGATGATTACCTTTGTAAACCTTGCAATCCAAGAGAGCTCTCAGCTCGAATCAAAGCAATTCTTAGGCGAACAGACAACACTCCTGAGAGCACTCCAACCAATCAACTCTACCTTCACGGCATTACCCTACTTCCAGAAAAACTCGAAGCCAGTATTAATGGAGAGCAGTTAAAATTCACAGCAGCAGAATTCCATGTACTTCGATTATTAATGCTCTCAGCCGGCGAAACACTCAGTAAAGAAAACCTCACTGAACAAGTTCTGCATCGCCCACTTACTGCCTATGATCGCAGTATAGATGTACATGTCAGTCGAATTCGTCAAAAGTTAGCCTCCCAGGGCAACCTAACTAACATCATCAAAACCGTAAGAGGTGCCGGCTATCAATTGGTAAAAAGTGATGATTAGGATTCGTTTATTCTGGAAAATATTTTTTGCTTTTTGGGGATGTAGCTTGCTAGTCATACTCGCGACTAGCTCCCTAGTGGCATACATGGCAAGTTCTAGCCAAGCAGAGGAGCGACAAAAAAAAGTCGTTGATGATATTTGCCAGTTTATTATTCAGCAGTATGAACTTGGCCTACCATTCTTATCAAAGCATGACGCCCGGCAGCATCCTCGACCTAACCCGGCAGTCAAACAAGGGCAGCACCCTAACCCTACAGCACAACCACCACACCCAAAGTCACGACATTTCTTTGCCATGCAAATTTTCGATGGCGACTCGCTTATTTATCAAAACAAGCCCTTCGTTGACCCCAAAAAACTCCACCCCTTCAACTCTTTTACCAGTGAAAGCGGCAAAACCTATCGCATATTCGCCTCTAAACCCCAAATACAACGCTTTGTAATGGGCGCATTAAAAATACTCACCACCCTGCAACTGATACTCATACTAATAACCTCAGGGCTAGTAAGCTTCATCTTAAGCTGGACTATCTCCCGACCATTAAAACAGCTCAGCCACTTCAGCCAGCAAGTCACTCACAATGAAAATGACCCACAGCTTCCATCGAAACTATTAGCGCGCCGCGATGAAATAGGCGATTTAGCCAACCATATCAAGATGATGCTGGAAACTATCGAACAGAAAATTCAAGAACAACAAAATCTATTACACGATGTTTCTCACGAAATCCGCGCCCCACTGGCCCGACTCCAAGCCGTTACGGCCCTTATGGAACAACAGCCAAGTAAAATCGAAACACACGGCAAGCACCTTCATGAAGAATGTGACCGTATCGACAAGCTCCTTCAACGTATTTTGGATTTCTCTCGCGTTGATCATATTGCTCTTTCACCTACCGCTTTTGATTTCACTCAACTAGTAGAGGAACAAACAGAGAAGCTCAAACTTGAATGTAGCCGTCGACAAGTTATTTTTAGCCGCCCAAACTCGCCCCACACATTAAATGGCTACAAGGAACTCGCCGAATGTGCAATTGAGAATATTCTTCGGAATGCCCATAAATACAGCCCTATAGAAAAGCCCATCGACATCAGCTTTAAAGACACACAAAATACAATTGAACTCAGTATCAGAGATTACGGCTCAGGCATTAACGAGCAAGAGAAAGACCGCCTCACACAGACTTTTTATCGTGCAGACAATACCATGCACACTGACGGGTTTGGACTTGGGTTAAGTATCACACAGCGCATCATGAACAAACACAAAGGCAAGCTTTTGATGACAAACTACCCTGAGGCGGGGCTAGAAGTCACCTTGGCATTCCCAAAGACTTAGCCCCAAGACCCTCCCCACTGACAAACGCCTCTCCAGCCTCAAGAGAATGCACTATACTGCCGATATAGAGAGATAACTACCCCGACCAGGCAAGCCCACAATGGCCATAACCGCACACCAGAAAGCTCTAATTCAAGACAGTTTCACTAAAGTCGAGCCTATTGCTGAACAGGCCGCGGAGATTTTCTACGCCAAACTGTTCGAATACGACCCATCTTTAAAGCCGCTATTTAAGTCCGACCTAAAATCTCAAGGCAAAAAATTAATGAGCACCCTCAAGGTCGCCATTAAGGGGCTGGATGACCTAGACGCACTGGTCCCCGTACTTCAAGACCTGGCAAAACGCCATATTGCCTACAAGGTAAAAGCCGATGACTATACTCCTGTGGGCAATGCCTTGATCTACACCCTCAAAACAGGCCTAGGGGGTCAATTTACGCCTGAGTTAAAACAGGCCTGGATTGATCTCTACAAGGTGGTAGCGGATGTCATGCGCAGCGCGGCTTACCCAGAATACAACCCCAGCACTTATAAGAACACTAAGCATTATGACCACTAAACCGAAGCCCCCCCAGTTTAAATCCAACAAAGCTTCTCTCAGAGTATCTACCGATCGATTGAGCACCAATCCAAGTAGCGCTCTATAGATGCCTGTAAAAATTTAGGTTCGTCAGAACCCAGCAATACCACCGACCCAGCCTTCAACTCAATCTCAACCGCTTGAGTACCACACACTCGATACAACCAGCCACTCCCAAGCCTACGAATTCCGAAACCACCACCGGCAAACCAGGAAACAGAAAACACTCGACAAGCCTGAATTCCCGAATAATCGAGCCGCTTTTTAAGGACGCCCGAACCAAAACTCCAAGCGATACCATCCCTAGTGACCGATACATTAAGCGTACAAAATAAAACACCAAGAACAACGACAGGAAGTACAGCAAATAGTCCATACCATGAGTTCACCACACCCTGCCCTGATATTACACCCCACACAATACCAGCGGCTAAAACAGAAATAATCATTACGGTATAACCTGGCTGCCTGTGCACGGACGAAACCTCTTCATGATCTTGTATCGCCAACCTAGCAGCCTCAACCTCAAATACCGAAGCCAGGGCCTTCAAAGTCTCATTAGAGCCCTTACCTTCCTTTTCGACGCGCTGAATAGTTCTTAGACCCAGCCCGCTGGCACGAGCTAGCTCTTCCTGCGACCACATTTTTTCAGCTCTCAACGTTTTAATGCGGTTTACCCGAAGCTTTATATCCATCTCAATCATCCTCACAAATAGTTAAAGCGCAAATCTAACCGAGGATGAACACCTAGTTTACGCCAAACGCCCGCCACAAAGCCGCCACTACTAGAATAAGCCCAGTTCTTGCGTATAAACGATACAACAGGCATAAAAAAACCGAGCACAAAGGCTCGGTTTTTTTGAATCGCGTTAGCGGGAAGAGCTTACTCTTCACCAGCCTCCACAACATCTGCTTCCTCTACAACTGGCGCCGGACGATCTACCAGTTCAACGTAGGCCATAGGAGCCTTATCGCCAGCACGGAAACCGCACTTGAGGATACGTAGGTAACCACCAGGGCGACCTTCGTAGCGAGGACCAAGCTCGCTAAACAGCTTACCAACAGCTTCTTTCGAACGCAGACGATCGAAAGCTAAACGACGGTTGGCAACAGTATCGTTCTTCGCCAAGGTGATCAGAGGCTCGGCAACGCGACGCAGCTCTTTCGCCTTAGGCAGAGTTGTTTTAATGAGCTCGTGCTCCACCAAAGAGTTAGTCATGTTTTGAAACATGGCTTTACGGTGTGAGCTATTACGATTCAGTTTACGACCACTTTTACGATGACGCATGACTAAAATCCTTCACTGAGTTGCTATCACAGCAAGTCAAACTTAATGCTGACCGGCTGAGCAATAAATGTTAATAATTACTCGCCTTTCAAGCTCGCAGGTGGCCAGTTCTCTAGGCGCATACCCAGAGACAAGCCGCGAGATGCCAGCACGTCTTTAATTTCGGTAAGTGATTTCTTACCCAGGTTCGGGGTCTTCAACAATTCAACCTCGGTACGCTGGATCAGGTCACCAATGTAGTAAATGTTTTCGGCCTTCAAACAGTTGGCAGAACGAACCGTCAATTCCAAATCATCTACTGGACGTAGCAGCATTGGATCAACTTCTTCTTCCTTCTCTTCAGGCTCGGTAACACCCTCGCTTTCCAGGTCAACAAACACCGCCAGCTGATGCTGCAGGATTGTTGCCGCACGACGGATAGCTTCTTCGGGATCGATAGTACCGTTGGTCTCTAGATCCAAAACCAGCTTATCCAAGTCTGTACGCTGCTCAACACGAGCACTCTCAACCTGATAAGCAACACGCTTAATCGGGCTGTAAGTTGCATCGATACTCAAACGACCAATAGAACGAGTTTCGTCTTCGTCGCTTACACGAGCATCTGCTGGCTCATAACCACGACCACTGGCCACAGTTAGTTGCGCATTGAAAGAAGTGCCTTTACCCAAGTGAGCAATAATGTGCTCTGGGTTTTTAATTTCTACACTCTGATCAGCTTGAATGTCACCAGCAGTTACAGGGCCTTCACCCTCTTTGCTCAGCGTCAGAACAACCTGATCTTTTTCGTGAAGCACAATCGCTACATCTTTCAAATTCAACAGGATTTCAAGAACGTCTTCACGTACACCTTCCATCGTGCTGTATTCGTGCTGAACACCATCAATCTCAACTTCGGTGATGGCACAACCAGGCATAGAAGAAAGAAGGATACGACGCAGCGCATTACCTAAAGTATGACCAAAACCACGCTCAAGTGGCTCCAGAACAACCTTGGCACGACCTGCGGACAGTTCCTGTACTTCGATATGACGAGGTGTCAAAAAATCATTTAGTGCGGTTTGCATTGGCTTACCTGCTCTCACTTATGCCTTACTTAGAGTAAAGCTCTACGATTAGGTTTTCGTTGATTTCAGCTGGGAGATCAATACGATCTGGAAGACGAGTAAAAGTACCTTCCATCTTGCTTGAATCTACAGTCAACCACTCAACTTCACCGCGCTGAGCAGCTAATGCCAACGCAGACTGAACACGCAGTTGCTTCTTCGCTTTTTCACGAACAGCCACAACATCACCAGCGCGAACCTTGTAGGAAGCAATATTTACAACCTGACCGTTCACAGTGATACCTTTATGAGATACCAACTGGCGAGCTTCAGAACGCGTAGAACCAAAACCCATACGGAAAACTACATTGTCTAAACGCTGCTCCAATAGTTGCAGCAAGTTTTCACCTGTTGCACCTTTAATGCGCGCAGCATCTTTGTAGTAGTTGCGGAATTGTTTTTCAAGAACACCGTAAATACGACGAACTTTCTGTTTCTCACGCAGCTGAACACCATAATCAGACAAACGACCGCGACGGGCGCCATGCTGACCAGGAATAGTTTCTGCGCGACACTTTGAATCAAGTGGACGAACACCACTCTTCAAAAATAGATCCGTGCCTTCACGACGAGCGAGCTTACACTTGGGACCAATATATCTAGCCATGTCTCAATCCCCCTTACACACGACGCTTTTTCGGCGGACGACAACCATTATGAGGTATCGGCGTCACGTCAGTGATATTAGTAATTTTATAACCGCAGTTGTTAAGTGCGCGAACAGCCGACTCACGACCAGGGCCAGGGCCCTTCACTTCAACATCTAGGTTTTTGAGACCGTAATCTTTCGCAGCTTCACCAGCACGCTCAGCAGCAACCTGAGCAGCGAAAGGAGTACTTTTACGAGAACCGCGGAAGCCAGAGCCACCTGCAGTTGCCCACGACAGAGCATTACCCTGACGATCCGTAATAGTTACGATTGTGTTATTAAAAGACGCGTGAATATGAGCCACACCGTCTACAACAGTCTTTTTGACCTTTTTACGGGCCGTTGATTTACCAGGCTTTGCCATAACGGAAATTCCTATCTAAGTCGTTTACGATGCGATTAACGCTTAATCGGCTTACGAGGGCCTTTACGCGTACGTGCATTCGTTTTGGTGCGCTGACCACGCAGCGGCAAGCTACGACGATGGCGCAAGCCACGGTAGCAACCCAAGTCCATGAGACGCTTAATGTTCATGGAAACTTCACGACGTAAGTCACCCTCAACGGTTAACTTAGCTACTTCAGCACGAATGTTATCCATCTGATCTTCAGACAAATCACCAATCTTCGTGCTTTCCGTAATACCTGTTGCAGACAAAATCTGCTTAGCAGTGGTCTTACCAACACCGTAAACATAGGTTAGGGAGATCACCGCGTGTTTGTTATCTGGTATGTTTACACCAGCAATACGAGCCATTGAACTTACTCCACGCTCAGTTTCAAATTCGGCGTTGACAGCATTTAGGCGTCCACGCATCCAAAAAGGCGCGCTAGGATACCGACCTAAACCCCAAAAATCAATAGCCCGGGTATTTCTACCCGGGCGACAGTCAACGCCCCCTTTTACTGCCAGTTGTTATTGACTCGGGGAGAGCCAAACCAGCAGAGGGACCCGAAGGCCCCGAAGAGGTTGTTAGCCTTGACGCTGCTTATGACGAGGCTCAGAGTTGCAAATAACGCGAGTAACGCCTTTGCGCTTAATTACCTTACAGCTACGGCAGATTTTCTTTACAGATGCACGTACTTTCATCATTAAATCCTCAAATACTGTGGAACTGGCTTAACGGCCAGCACCATGACCTTTCAAATTCGATTTCTTCATCAGTGATTCATACTGATGCGACATCAGGTGGCTTTGAACCTGAGCCATAAAGTCCATAACCACCACCACAGCAATCAAAAGAGAAGTACCGCCGAGGTAAAATGGCACCTTTGCCCACACCACCAAAAATTGGGGCAGCAAACATACCAGAGTTATGTACACAGCGCCAACTAAAGTTAAGCGAGTCAATACCGTATCAATGTAACGGGCAGACTGCTCACCAGGGCGAATACCTGGAATATAGGCGCCGTTCTTCTTCAAGTTATCTGCGACCTCTGTTGGATTGAACATCAACGAGGTATAGAAGAAACAGAAGAAGATAATCAACGCGCTGAACAATATAATGTTAAGCGGCTGACCTGGACCAATAGCCAATGCAAACTCTTGCAACCAGTCGGCGCTGTCTGCGCCCTGACCAAACCACTGCGCAATAGAGGCAGGGAACAGTAGCAAAGAGCTAGCAAAAATCGCTGGAATCACACCAGCGGTGTTCACTTTCAACGGCAAGTGAGTGCTCTGACCAGCAAAAACTTTACGCCCCTGCTGACGCTTAGCGTAATTCACCGTAATACGACGCTGACCACGCTCAACAAATACAACGAAGAACACAATAGCAATAGCCAGTACGGTGATCCCCAACAGCAATAAGATATTGAGTTCACCCTGGCGAGCCTGCTCGAAAGACTGCCCAATCGCACTTGGTAGACCTGCTACAATACCGGCAAAAATCAACATGGAGATACCGTTACCAATACCTCGCTCTGTAATTTGCTCACCCAGCCACATCATGAATACGGCACCCGTTACAAGAGACGTAACAGATACAACGTAAAACATCATATCTGGCATATAGGCCAAGCCCTGCCCAACCATACCCACAGACATACCAATGCCTTGCAAGGTCGCCAGCGCTACAGTCCCATATCGGGTGTACTGAGTAATCTTACGGCGCCCAGCTTCGCCTTCTTTCTTAAGCTGCTCTAGTGACGGCGTTACCGCTGTCAAAAGCTGCATAATAATCGAGGCAGAGATATACGGCATGATACCCAGAGCAAGGATACTCATCCGCTCTAGGGCACCACCGGAAAACATATTGAACAGCCCGAGAATAGTTCCCTGGTTCTGTGTAAACAAATCTGCTACACGGTCCGGGTTAATTCCCGGAACCGGAATGTGGGTACCAATTCGATACACCACAATCGCCAAGAACAGAAAACGAAGGCGAGCCCAAAGCTCGCCTAAGCCTTTCTGATTCAGTGGCAACTGTCCTGGCTTAGCCATTCAAGTGCTCCCAACCTCAGAAGTATTATTCTTCGATCTTGCCGCCAGCTGCTTCGATAGCTGCTTTAGCGCCCTTTGTAACGCGTAGACCTTTAACAGTCACAGCCTTAGTCAGTTCACCAGACAAGAATACTTTAGCGCGAGAGATATGCTTACCAATAATATTGGCCGCTTGTAGCGCTGCGATATCTACTACATCACCTTCTACCAAGGCCAACTCAGCCAAACGAACTTCCGCAGTAACGCGAGAGATTCGAGACGTAAAGCCATACTTTGGTAAACGTTTTTGCAAAGGCATTTGACCGCCTTCAAAACCCGGTTTCACACTGCCACCGGAACGGGATTTCAAACCCTTGTGGCCACGGCCACCGGTTTTACCCAAACCACTACCGATACCGCGACCCACACGTTTTTTCGTGTGAATGCGACCGGGGGCTGGACTCAGCGTATTCAGACGCATGATTATTCCCCTTCAACTTTAATCAGATAGCTAACCTTGTTGATCATACCGCGAACAGAAGGAGTATCTTCTACTTCAACGGTGTGATTAATACGGCGCAAACCCAAACCTGCAACACAGGCCTTATGGGCTGCCATACGACCAGCGGTGCTTTTCACCTGGGTAACTTTAATGGTTTTCTTAGCCATGGTTCTGCCTTTTACTCCAACTAATCGCGCGAGCGATTAGTCCAGGATTTCCTCAACAGTTTTACCGCGACGAGCAGCAACTTGCTCTGGCGACTGCATGTTTTTCAGCGCTTCAAAAGTAGCGCGTACAACGTTTACAGGGTTGGTAGAGCCGTAGCACTTAGCCAGTACGTTTTGAACGCCGGCCATTTCCAACACCGCTCGCATCGCACCACCGGCAATAACACCAGTACCTTGAGATGCAGGCTGCATGTAAACCTTGGAACCACTGTGACGACCAGTCGTAGGGTACTGCAAAGTGTCGCCGCTCAACTCAACGTTGATCATATTGCGACGCGCAGACTCCATAGCTTTCTGAATCGCTACAGGTACTTCGCGAGATTTTCCGCGACCGAAGCCAACACGACCGTTACCATCACCAACAACTGTCAGCGCGGTGAAACCGAAAATACGGCCACCTTTAACAGTTTTGGCAACACGATTAACGCCTACCAGCTTTTCCTGAAGGCCGTCGTCTTGCTGCTGACCGCCTTGTTTCTTTTCGCTCTGTGCCATGTTCGTACCCTTAGAATTCTAATCCGCCTTCGCGCGCGGCATCAGCCAACGCTTTAACGCGACCGTGGTATTTAAAACCGGCGCGATCGAAAGCAACCTTAGTAATGCCTGCGGCTTTAGCACGCTCGGCTACCAATGTACCCACTGCTTTAGCGGCTTCAGCATTACCTGTAGTACCACCACGCAGAGACTTGTCCAAAGTAGAGGCACTTACCAGTACTTGGTTTCCTTCGCCAGAAATAATCTGTGCATAGATGTGGCGAGGGGTACGGTTGACACACAGACGTACTACACCGTCGGTACGCATTTTGATGCGAGTACGACGAGCGCGACGTAAGCGAGCTGTTTTTTTGATGCTCATGGTCTTCTCCCGTTACTTCTTCTTAGCTTCTTTACGACGTACATACTCATCAGAGTAGCGAACACCTTTACCTTTATAAGGCTCTGGCTCGCGGTACGCACGGATTTCAGAAGCAACCTGCCCTAATAACTGCTTATTTGCACTCTTAAGTACAATTTCAGTAACGCTTGGCGTTTCTGCAGTTACACCTTCAGGCAATTCATAAACTACCGGATGAGAAAAACCTAAACTCAGATCAAGAGACTTACCTGACGCTTTCGCACGATAACCAACACCAACTAGCGTCAGTTTCTTTTCGAAACCTTTGCTCACACCTTCAACCATATTGTTGACCAGTGCACGAATGGTGCCCGCTTGCGCGCGAGAGGCTTTTGCTCCATCACGGGCGGCAAACTTTAGTACATTGTCTTCCTGCTTAACTTCCACAGACGCATGGATAGCTTGAGACAAGGTACCGTTGCCACCTTTAACAGAGATGTCAGATGTAGTCAGGGTAACCTGAACACCTGCCGGGATCTCTACCGGACTATTAGCAACTCGTGACATATTACCTATCCCGTTAGAATACTGTACAAAGAACTTCGCCACCGACACCTGCTTTACGCGCAGCGCGGTCGCTCATAAGACCCTGACTGGTAGAGATAATGGCTACGCCCAATCCACCAGATACAGAAGGAAGTTCAGTTTTACCGGCGTAACGACGCAGACCTGGGCGGCTAACGCGCTGCAGGTTTTGAATTACACCTTGACCTTGGAAGTACTTCAGTTCGATAGTCAGCTCAGGTTTTGCATCACCTGAAACTTCTAAATCGCCTACGTAACCTTCGCTTTTCAAAACGTTAGCTACTGATACTTTCAACTTTGATGAAGGCATTGTTACCGACGCTTTTTCCGCTTGTTGTGCGTTGCGGATACGAGTCAGCATATCTGCCAACGGATCTTGCATGCTCATTTGGAATTACTCCTGTTCAGCAGCTGTGATTACCAACTGGCCTTAACTAGGCCGGGAACATCACCACGCATTGCCGCTTCACGGAGCTTAATCCGGCTAAGGCCGAATTTGCGATATACCGCGTGCGGGCGACCAGTGATACGACAACGACGTTGTTGACGTACAGGACTGGCGTCGCGTGGCAACTTTTGCAATTTGAGCTGGGCGTCCCAACGATCATCATCAGATGTGTTTGGATTTTTAATAATCGCTTTCAGCTCTGCACGTTTAGCGGCGTACTTATTTACTGCTTTGGTACGCTTTGCTTCACGAGCAATCATTGAGAGTTTTGCCATCGTCTCTACCCTGAATAATTAGTTACGGAACGGGAAGCCGAACGCTCTTAGCAGCGCACGACCTTCGTCGTTATTACGAGCAGATGTAGTTACAACAATATCAAGACCGCGCAACTTATCTACTTTATCGTAATCAATTTCCGGGAAGATGATTTGCTCAGTAACACCCATAGAGAAGTTACCACGACCATCAAACTGCTTCGGGCTAACGCCACGGAAGTCCCGGATACGAGGAATGGCTACAGAGATCAGACGATCCAAGAACTCATACATGCGCTCACCGCGCAGAGTCACCTTACAGCCAATCGGCCATGCCTCACGAACTTTAAAACCTGCAATAGATTTGCGAGCTTTAGTCACGATAGGCTTCTGACCAGCAATTTTGGTCATATCAGCAACAGCGTGCTCTAAAACTTTCTTATCTGCCAACGCCTCACCAACACCCATATTTAAGGTGATTTTGGTAATGCGAGGAGTTTCCATCACATTTGCCAACTCCAACTCATCTTTCAGTTTTGGAGCAATTTCTTTTGAGTAAACTTCTTTAAGCCTAGCCATTGTTCACTACCTAATCGCTTATGCGTCTACGGCTGCGCCGTTAGATTTGAAGACGCGAGTTTTCTTGCCGTCTTCTACTTTAAAGCCTACGCGATCAGCTTTACCCGTTTCCGGATTAAAGATAGCCACGTTAGAGGCTTGAATTGGAGCTTCTTTTTCAACGATGCCACCAGCAACACCCGACATAGGGTTCGGCTTCTGATGCTTTTTCACCATCTGAATACCGGACACCAAAAGACGGCCGTCAGCTAGAACCTTCATTACTTTGCCGCGCTTGCCTTTGTCGCGACCAGCAACAACGATTACTTCGTCATCACTTTTGATCTTAAGCATTGCCATGAATCTTTCCTCTCAATCTTCTGACTTACAGTACTTCTGGAGCCAGAGATACGATCTTCATGAATTTCTCACTGCGCAGCTCACGAGTCACAGGGCCAAAGATACGAGTACCAATTGGCGCTTCGCTCGCGTTCAACAGAACAGCAGCGTTTTCATCAAATTTAATCAGGGAACCGTCTGGGCGACGCACACCTTTCTTAGTACGAACAACAACAGCGTTCATAACCTGACCTTTCTTCACTTTACCGCGAGGAATGGCCTCTTTAACTGTAACCTTGATTACATCACCTACGCTGGCATAACGACGGTGAGAACCGCCCAACACTTTGATACACATCACACGACGCGCACCACTGTTGTCTGCCACGTTCAGATAGCTTTCCGTCTGAATCATTTTATTTCTCCGAAACTAGTCCGCTGCGTGAAGGCTCACTTCAGATCTCTGAAGCGCGCTCCTCAACTTTAACCAGTGACCAAGTTTTAGTCTTCGACAGAGGGCGGCTTTCAGCAACAGTTACCACGTCGCCAGCTTTGCACTCATTGTTTTCATCGTGCGCCTTAACTTTAGAAGACTTCACTACGTACTTACCGTAGATCGGGTGCTTCACTCGGCGTTCAATCAGGACTGTAATGGTTTTATCCATTTTGTCGCTGACAACAGTACCGGTTAGGGTACGCGCTTGTGTTTGAGCTTCAGTCATGATTATTCACCCGCCTTCTGATTCAGCACGGTTTTAATGCGCGCGATGTTGCGACGCACTTGACGTAGCAGGTGAGTTTGATTCAACTGACCAGTAGTTTGCTTCATGCGAAGTTCAAACTGCTCTTTCAGTTGAGCCAGCAATTCCTGCTTCAGCTCTTCAACTGATTTCTCGCGAAGTTCTGCTGCGTTCATTACATCACCACTCGCTTAGCAAAAGTTGTACTTACCGGCAACTTTCGCGCGGCTAGGTCAAAGGCTTCACGAGCCAACTCTTCGGAAACACCTTCCATTTCATAGAGCACCTTGCCTGGGCGAATGTTTGCCACCCAATATTCCACATTACCCTTACCTTTACCTTGACGAACTTCAAGAGGTTTTTCGGTAATCGGCTTGTCCGGGAAAACCCGAATCCAAATTTTACCGCCACGCTTAATGTGACGAGTCATCGCACGACGAGCCGCCTCAATTTGACGGGCAGTGATGCGACCACGGCCAGTTGCTTTAAGTGCAAACTCGCCGAAGCTAACTTTACTTCCGCGATGAGCCAGGCCACGGTTGCGACCTTTTTGCATTTTGCGGAATTTTGTACGTTTCGGTTGTAACATCGTCAGGCACCCTTACTTCGAGCTTTTCTTCTTGGTCGGAGCTTTTTTCTGCTGCTCCACCTGCTCCATACCACCCAGGATCTCACCTTTAAAGATCCATACTTTGACACCGATGATGCCGTAAGTGGTTAAGCCTTCTGCAGTACCGTAATCGATATCAGCACGCAGTGTATGCAAAGGCACTCGACCCTCACGGTACCATTCAGTACGAGCAATCTCAGCACCACCAAGACGACCACCAACTTGAATTTTGATACCTTCAGCACCTTGACGCATAGCGTTTTGTACAGCGCGCTTCATAGCGCGACGAAACATAACACGACGCTCCAACTGCTGAGCAACGCTCTGTGCAACCAAGGTTGCATCAATATCAGGCTTACGAATTTCTTCGATGTTGATGTGAACAGGCACATCCATCATCTTATTCAATTCAGCACGCAGCCTCTCAACATCTTCGCCTTTTTTACCGATAACGATACCGGGGCGAGCTGTATGAATAGTCACACGAGCAGTTTGAGCCGGACGTTCGATATCAATACGGCTTACCGAAGCGTGAGCAAGTTTCTTTTCCAAGAACTCGCGTACTTTTAAATCGGTATAAAGCTTGTCGGAGTAATCGGTTTTTTCGGCATACCAAGTAGAAGTATGCTTTTTAACGATACCCAGACGAATACCATTTGGGTGTACTTTCTGACCCATCGAGTCGTCTCCTATCTCTTACTGATCTGCAACTTTCACAGTGATGTGACAAGTGCGCTTCAGAATACGATCAGCGCGGCCTTTTGCGCGAGGCTTGATGCGCTTCATGGTCATACCTTCGTCAACGAAGATAGTCGACACACGAAGCTCATCGATATCCGCACCTTCATTGTGCTCTGCATTTGCAATAGCAGACTCGAGCACTTTCTTAACTAGATCAGCACCTTTCTTTGTGCTGAACGCCAGAATATCTAACGCATCTTCAACGGCTTTGCCGCGAATCTGGTCTGCAACCAAGCGCGCCTTTTGGGCAGAAATTCGGGCGCCGCGTAATTTCGCTGCTGTTTCCATCTCTCTCTACCTCAACTTAACGCTTAGCTTTTTTATCGGCAGCATGACCGCGATAGGTACGGGTAGCAGCAAACTCACCCAACTTATGACCTACCATTTCCTCGTTAACTAGAACGGGGACATGCTGACGACCGTTATGGACCGCAATAGTCAGACCTACCATATTAGGCAGAATCATTGACCGGCGAGACCAAGTCTTGATCGGACGACGGTCGTTATTCTCGGCAGCAGTTTCTACTTTTTTCAGTAGATGCTCATCGATAAATGGACCTTTAATCAGTGAACGTGGCACAGCTGTTTCCTCTTCTCAGCTACTTAGTCTCAACCGCTTACTTAGCGTTGCGGCGACGAACGATTAACTTATCAGTACGCTTATTCTTGCGAGTCTTGTAACCCTTAGTTGGAACACCCCAAGGTGTTACAGGGTGACGACCACCAGACGTACGACCTTCACCACCACCATGCGGGTGGTCAACTGGGTTCATAGCAACACCGCGAACAGTTGGACGCTTACCGCGCCAACGGCTAGCACCTGCTTTACCCAAAGAGCGCAGATTGTGCTCACTGTTGGATACCTCACCCAAAGTAGCGCGGCAATCCACAGGAACTTTGCGCATTTCACCGGAGCGAAGACGCAAGGTTGCGTACTGACCTTCACGAGCAACCAACTGAACCGAAGTACCAGCAGAGCGAGCCATTTGGCCACCTTTACCAGGCTTCATTTCGATGTTGTGAACAACACTACCCACTGGAATATTGCGCAATGGCAAAGCGTTACCCGCTTTAATTGCCGCATCGATACCAGACTGAATAGAGTCGCCCGCTTTAAGACCTTTCGGCGCCAAGATGTAACGGCGCTCACCATCTGCATAACAAACCAGCGCAATAAAAGCAGTACGATTCGGATCGTACTCAAGACGTTCAACCTTCGCAGGGATACCGTCTTTATTGCGTTTAAAATCGATATTACGGTAGTGCTGCTTGTGACCACCACCCACGTGACGGGTAGTAATACGACCAGCATTGTTACGACCACCGTTACGAGATTGCTTCTCTAACAGCGGCGCGTAAGGAGCACCCTTATGTAGATCCGGATTAACGACACTTACAACGTGACGACGACCAGGAGATGTTGGTTTACGTTTTACAATAGCCATATCAACACCCCTTACTCAGCTACTGCAAAGTCAATATCTTGACCTTGCTCAAGGCGTACATACGCCTTTTTCCAATCACTACGCTTACCCATACCATGACGGGAGCGCTTAGTTTTGCCTTTCACGTTATTCACGCGAACAGCTTCAACCTTCACTTCAAACAACTGCTCAACAGCAGCCTTGATCTCGGCCTTAGTCGCATCACTTGCAACTTTAAAAACCGCTTGATTGCTTTCTTCTGCAGCAACCGCAGTTTTTTCAGATACATGCGGGCCCAGAATCACTTTGTAGATGCGTTCCTGGTTCATGCCAACATCTCCTCAACTTTTTTCAGCGCAGGTACAGTTACCAGCACCTTGTCGAATCCAATTAGGCTTACCGGATCAATCGCACTCACGTCGCGAGCATCAACTTTATGCAAGTTGCGAGAAGCCAGATACAAATTTTCTGTTACTTCTTCAGTCACGATCAACACATCAGAAAGATCGTATTGCGCCAACTGAGTTACCAGACCTTTAGTCTTCGGCACCTCAACAGCAAAATCCTCAACAACCACCAAGCGTTCAGAGCGAGCCAACTCGGAGAAAATGCTACGCAAGGCTGCGCGATACATTTTCTTATTTAGCTTTTGCTCGTGATTACGAGGCTGAGCAGCAAAAGTAACACCACCTGTACGCCAGATTGGGCTACGAGTTGTACCGGCGCGAGCGCGACCAGTACCCTTCTGACGCCACGGCTTAGCACCACCGCCAGAAACCGCTGCACGGTTCTTTTGAGCTTTGGTCCCCTGACGACCGCCAGCCTGAAAAGCTACAACAGCCTGATGAACCAAATCTTGATTAAATTCTTTACCGAAAGCCTCATCGGATACAGACACTGTACCTTTAGGGCCTTGCGGAGTCGTAATATTCAATTCCATGGTCGATTCCCCAAATTAACCGTTGCTGCGAACTTTCACAGCCGGACGAACGACAACATCACCACCAGGAGCACCAGGAACAGCACCCTTAATCAATAGCAAGTTACGTTCAGCATCGACACGAACAACTTCTAGATTCTGAGTAGTCACCTGCTCAGCCCCCATATGACCCGCCATTTTCTTATTCTTGAAAACGCGACCCGGAGTCTGACACTGACCAATAGAACCAGGAGCTCGGTGAGAAATAGAGTTACCGTGAGTAGCGTCTTGCATATGGAAATTCCAACGCTTTACACCACCCTGAAAACCCTTACCTTTTGAAGAGCCAGTAACATCTACTTTCTGACCAACCTCAAAAGCGCCAACAGTCACTTGACCGCCAACTTCGAAACCTTCAGTTGCTTCTGCACGCAATTCAACAACGCTACTACCAGCTTCTACACCAGCTTTTGCAAAGTGACCTGCAGCAGACTTCACCACGCGAGACGCGCGGCGAGAACCAATAGTTACCTGCACAGCAGAATAACCATCTGTTTCATCTGTTTTGATTTGAGTAATGCGGTTAGGTTCAACCTCAACCACAGTTACTGGTATGGAAACACCGTCTTCAGTAAAAACACGGGTCATGCCAGCCTTTCGGCCTACGATACCAATATTCATTTTTTAACCTCATCAGCGTACGGGACTATCACCCACTACGGCCGCCCATTCCAGAGCGTTACACCACCCTTTTCTTTCTGGAAAAAGAAAAAGGTGAGGATTCTTCGCTTAGCCCAAACTAATTTGTACGTCTACGCCCGCAGCCAAATCCAACTTCATCAGAGCATCAACAGTTTTTTCTGTCGGCTCTACAATATCCAGCATGCGCTTATGCGTGCGGATTTCGTACTGATCACGAGCATCTTTATTAACATGCGGGGAAATCAGCACGGTGAAACGCTCTTTGCGGGTCGGCAGCGGAATCGGGCCACGTACCTGAGCGCCAGTGCGCTTAGCTGTGTCGACAATCTCCTGAGCGGACGCGTCAATCAGACGATGATCAAACGCCTTCAGGCGAATGCGAATACGTTGATTCTGCATATGAACCAAGCTCCAACAATATTAAAGAACAATTACTTAGCCACCCTTCGGAGACCCCGAAAAATGGAGGGCGAATGTTAAGTCCGAGACAGCATGCTGTCAACTCTTATTTGCGTTTAATTTACACGCACACAAACGCCGCACAGCCCACCCTTGAAATTCTTATATAAATGAAACGATAAGAGTTCCCCACACCCTCCCCTCACCACCCACCAAGCCCCACCAGCTATTTACAGATAAACATGATTTTATAGTTCAAATTGCCGCCAAGTTTCGAGTATAATCCGCGCAAATTTTCACCCTGCCTATCGAGAATCAAGATGACAGATCTAAACAAATACAGAAACATTGGAATCTTCGCCCACGTTGACGCGGGCAAGACAACCTCCACCGAGCGCATCCTTAAACTGACCGGTAAGATTCACAAAACCGGTGAAGTACACGATGGCGCCGCCACCACCGATTTTATGGACCAGGAAGCTGAACGCGGTATCACCATTCAGTCCGCTGCTACGACCTGTTTCTGGAACGACCACCGCTTAAACATCATCGATACTCCAGGCCACGTTGACTTCACCGTTGAAGTTTACCGCTCCCTAAAAGTACTTGATGGCGGCGTAGGTGTATTCTGCGGCTCAGGAGGTGTTGAACCTCAATCTGAAACCAACTGGCGCTATGCCAACGAATCCGAAGTAGCCCGCTTGATCTTCGTAAACAAACTTGACCGTCTTGGTGCTGACTTCTATCGCGTTGTTGAGCAGGTTAAGAAAGTATTGGGCGCTAACCCTCTGGTTATGACTCTACCAATCGGCACAGAAGATGACTTCGTAGGCGTTGTTGACGTACTAAGCCAGAAAGCTTACATCTGGGACGACACAGGCCTGCCTGAAAACTATGAAGTGACCGACATCCCTGCCGACATGGTTGACGATGCCGCCCAGTACCGTGAAGAACTGATCGAGTCCGCAGTAGAGCTAGACGACGATCTAATGGAAGCCTACATGGAAGGCGAAGAGCCTTCTTTGGAAGACATTAAGCGCTGCATCCGTGAAGGTACGCGCACCATGCACTTCTTCCCAACTTACTGTGGTTCTGCCTTTAAAAACAAAGGCATCCAACTGGTTCTGGACGCTGTTGTTGACTATTTACCGTCCCCGACAGAGGTTGACGCTCAGCCTTTGACCGACAAAGAAACCGGCGAGCCAACAGGTGAAGTTGCGACCGTATCAACCGAAGAGCCTCTACGGGCCCTAGCATTTAAGATTATGGACGACCGCTTCGGCGCCCTAACCTTTATTCGTATCTACTCAGGCGTTTTGAAGAAAGGCGACACCATTCTTAACTCCTACACCGGTAAAACTGAGCGCATCGGCCGCATGGTTGAAATGCACGCCGACGAGCGCAGCGAGCTGGATTCAGCTCAAGCTGGCGACATTATTGCCGTTGTTGGTATGAAAAACGTTCAAACGGGCCACACCCTATGTGATCCAAACAACGAATGTACGCTAGAGCCCATGATCTTCCCTGAGCCTGTAATCTCTATTGCAGTATCTCCAAAAGACAAAGGCTCTACTGAAAAAATGGGTATCGCCATCGGCAAGATGGTTGCAGAAGATCCATCTTTCATTGTTGAAACTGATGAAGACTCCGGCGAGACCATCCTGAAAGGCATGGGTGAACTTCACCTAGACATTAAAGTAGACATCCTGAAGCGTACTTACGGCGTTGAGCTGGAAGTAGGTCAGCCTCAGGTAGCTTACCGTGAAACCATCACCCAGAAGATCGAAGACAGCTACACCCACAAAAAGCAGTCTGGTGGTTCTGGTCAGTTTGGTAAGATCGACTACCGCATCAGCCCGAACGAGCCAGGCGAAGGCTTCACCTTCGAATCCACAGTTGTGGGCGGTAACGTACCGAAGGAATTCTTCCCCGCTATTGAGAAGGGCTTCAGAGTAATGATGGATGAAGGCCCTTTAGCTGCCTTCCCAATGCTGGATGTACACGTTGAGCTGTATGACGGCGCCTTCCACGCAGTTGACTCCTCTGCAGTAGCCTTCGAAATCGCAGCAAAAGGCGCTTACCGTCAATCCATGCCTAAAGCTGGCCCTCAACTGATCGAGCCTATCATGAAGGTTGACGTATTCACCCCTGAAGACAACGTGGGTGACGTGATCGGTGACTTGAATCGTCGTCGCGGCATGATCAAGGACCAAGAAGCTGGCACCACTGGCGTTCGCATTAAAGCCGACGTACCTTTAGCTGAAATGTTCGGCTACATTGGCCACCTGCGTACCATCACTTCTGGTCGCGGTCAGTTCTCTATGGAGTTTTCACACTACCTACCGTGCCCACAGCAGGTTGCCGACGAAGTGATTGCAAAAGAGAAGGAGCGTAACGCTAAGTAATCCTTAGCTACTTTACCCGCTTAGAAAAAGCCCTCGCCCCTCGGCGAGGGCTTTTTCGTTTTCAAACCCACAAAACCCAGGCAAAAAAATACCCGCACTACAACAAGGCGGGCATTTTTTAAATCACGATTCGCTTCCTAGGCAGTCACTTCAGCCGCCTTAAGCATCTTAAACAGCTCATCCTTTAAATTCAGACGAACCTTCTTACGCTCCTCCAAATACTCATCAGAAGTATTCTCCGCACCCATCTCAATACGATGCACTTCGTGATCCACTTCATGGTATTCATCAAACAAGCGAGCGAAATGGTTATTGTTCATTTTCAGGTCGCGAATTTGATCTCGATACTCAGGTAATTCACTGATTAGGTCGTGTTTTTCCAACATAGGAAGCCCCCAATAGGTCTGTATTGTTTATTAGTTATTGGGGGCAGTATGTCTCAGGATGGCGTTTGTAATAATGACCTGAGTCAAGGGATACTGAACGAATACTGTCATCCTGAGTCGAAAGTGCAACAGCCAGACACAAAAAAGCCACCCGAAGGTGGCTTTCTCGCTTAGCACGAACAAATCATCGATTACTCAATAATTTTAGCTACAACACCAGCACCTACAGTACGACCACCTTCACGAATCGCAAAGCGCAGACCTTCATCCATCGCAATCGGACAGATCAAGGTTACGGTCATCTGCACGTTATCGCCTGGCATTACCATTTCTACGCCTTCTGGAAGCTCACAAGCACCAGTCACGTCAGTAGTACGGAAGTAGAACTGAGGGCGGTAGCCTTTGAAGAATGGCGTGTGACGACCACCTTCATCTTTAGACAGTACGTATACCTCACCTTCAAACTTGGTATGAGGAGTGATTGAACCAGGAGCAGCCAATACTTGACCACGCTCTACTTCATCACGCTTAGTACCACGCAACAGGGCACCAATGTTCTCACCTGCACGACCTTCGTCCAGGATCTTGCGGAACATTTCAACACCAGTACAAGTCGAGGTAGTCGTTTCTTTGACACCAACGATCTCCACATCATCGCCAGTATTGATGATACCGCGCTCAACACGACCGGTAACAACCGTACCACGACCTTGAATAGAGAATACGTCTTCGATCGGCATAATGAAGGCGCCGTCGATAGCACGCTCTGGCTCAGGGATGTACTCGTCTAGAGTTTCAACCAGAGTCTTAACAGCAGTGGTACCCAGACCATTGTCGTCTTGGCCATTCAGAGCCATCAATGCAGAACCCGCAATAATTGGGGTGTCATCACCAGGGAATTCATATTCAGACAGCAGCTCACGCAACTCCATCTCAACCAATTCCAGCATCTCAGTGTATTCTTCAGAGTCAACACCACCACAGTCTTCTGCAAGTAGGTCAGCTTTGTTCAGGAATACTACGATGTAAGGTACACCTACCTGACGAGACAACAGGATGTGCTCACGAGTCTGAGGCATAGGACCGTCAGTCGCACCACATACCAAGATAGCGCCGTCCATCTGAGCAGCACCCGTAATCATGTTCTTAACGTAGTCGGCGTGACCTGGGCAGTCTACGTGCGCGTAGTGACGAGTTGGAGATTCGTACTCTACGTGCGAAGTCGCAATCGTAATACCGCGCTCACGCTCTTCAGGTGCGTTATCGATACCATCGAAAGCTACGGCATCACCGCCCCATACTTCTGCACATACGCGAGTCAGCGCGGCGGTCAGAGTGGTTTTACCATGGTCAACGTGACCAATGGTGCCCACGTTCACGTGGGGCTTGTTACGTTCAAATGCTTCTTTAGCCACTGCATTAATCCTCTAAATAATAGTGTGGAAAACTAAATAAATTTTTAACTTAAATGCGGAACCACTTAACGACGCGTAAGAATTTCATCTGCAATATTACTTGGCGCCTCAGCATAACGCTCAAACTCCATAGTAAAGGTTGCACGCCCCTGGGTAGCCGAACGCAAGTCCGTGGCATAGCCAAACATCTCTGACAAAGGCACTTCTGCGCGCACCACCTTACCGGAAACATTTTCATCCATACCTTGGATCATGCCGCGACGACGATTAAGATCACCCACCACATCACCCATATTCTCTTCCGGCGTTACCACCTCAACCTTCATCATCGGCTCAAGCAATACCGCACTACCTTCCTCTGCCAATTTTTTCGTGGCCATGGACGCGGCAATTTTAAAGGCCATCTCATTAGAGTCCACATCGTGGAAAGAGCCATCATACAAGGTAGCCTTCAGGCCCAATAACGGATAGCCCGCCAAGACACCGTTTTGCATTTGTTCAGCAATACCTTTCTCAACTGCAGGAATATATTCTTTAGGAACAACGCCCCCTGCAATTTCATTAACAAACTCCAAGCCCTCTGCATTTTCATCTTCAGCAGGCTCAAAACGAACACAAACGTGACCATACTGACCACGACCACCAGACTGGCGAACAAATTTACTGTCAATCTCTGACGTTGCTTTGATTCGCTCACGATAGGCCACCTGAGGCTTACCGATATTTGCCTCGACACTAAATTCACGACGCATACGATCAACAATAATATCCAAGTGGAGCTCACCCATACCGGAGATAATTGTTTGACCTGTCTCCTCATCCGTTTGCACACGAAATGAGGGATCTTCCTGCGCAAGCTTACCTAAAGCTACTGACATTTTTTCCTGGTCAGCCTGGGTTCTTGGCTCCACCGCAACAGAAATTACCGGCTCTGGAAACTCCATCCGCTCCAGCACAATCTTGCCGTGCTCACTACACAAGGTATCGCCAGTGGTCACATCTTTCAGACCAATAGCCGCAGCGATATCCCCCGCCAATACTTCTTTAATTTCTTCTCGACTGTTTGAGTGCATTTGCACCATACGACCAACACGCTCACGCTTGCCTTTTACCGAGTTCCAAACGGCTGTACCGCTTTCCAACTTACCGGAATACACACGGAAAAAGGTAAGGGTTCCCACAAATGGGTCTGTCGCAATCTTGAAGGCCAACGCCGCGAAAGGCGCCTCGTCATCCGCCGCACGGGTATCCATACTCTCATCTTTAACCAGGGTACCTTCGATAGCCTTCACTTCTTTTGGCGACGGCAGGTATTCGACCACCGCATCCAAAACAGCTTGAACGCCTTTATTCTTAAAGGCTGAACCACCCAACACAGGGATAATCTCGTTAGCCAGCGTACGCTGACGAATAGCCTGCTTAATTTCTTCTTCAGAGAGCTCACCGTCTTCCAGGTATTTATCCATCAACTCCTCAGAAGCCTCCGCGGCACTCTCCACCAAGTACTCACGCATCTCCTCACACTGATCTTGCAGATCAGAAGGAACATCCGTGTACTCGAATGTCATTCCCTGGTCAGACTCATTCCACATGATGGCTTTCATCTTCACCAGATCGACAACACCTTTAAAGTTATCTTCCGCACCAATAGTCATCTGTAGCGGTACCGGATTAGCACCAAGGCGCTCTTTTAACTGATCGACCACCATCATAAAGTCAGCACCAGTACGATCCATCTTATTCACGAACACCATACGCGGCACTTCATACTTATTAGCCTGACGCCATACAGTTTCCGTCTGCGGCTGCACACCAGAAGAACCACAAAGCACAACCACTGCGCCATCAAGTACACGCAGAGAACGCTCTACCTCAATGGTGAAATCAACGTGACCCGGAGTATCGATAATATTAATGCGGTGTTCGTCGAACTGGGCATCCATACCACGCCAGAAGCAAGTCGTTGCCGCAGAAGTAATAGTAATACCCCGCTCCTGCTCCTGCTCCATCCAGTCCATGGTGGCAGCACCATCATGAACCTCACCGATTTTATGAGACAACCCCGTGTAAAAAAGCACACGCTCTGTGGTAGTGGTTTTACCGGCATCCACGTGAGCACAAATACCAATGTTGCGATAACGGGCAATAGGAGTCTTGCGAGCCATAATAGTGTCCTAAAAACGCAATAGCGTCCTGAAAAACGTAAAAATCCCACTGAAATGTGGGATACAAAATAGAGGCGTAAAATAGCAAAAAGGCGACTGTTTTCACAGTCGCCTTTTAAGGTTTTGACAAGCTTTAAAAGCTCCTCAGACTTTCCTAAGCAAAACTTAGAAACGGAAGTGAGAGAACGCTTTATTCGCCTCAGCCATACGGTGAACGTCTTCACGCTTTTTCACCGCAGCACCTTTGTTTTGAGCAGCATCGATCAGCTCACCAGCCAAACGCTGAGGCATAGACTTTTCACCGCGCTTACGGGCAAATTCTACAACCCAACGCATCGCCAATGCAGCGCGACGAGCAGGACGTACTTCTACAGGCACCTGGTAAGTAGCACCACCAACACGGCGAGACTTAACCTCAACCATAGGTGCAACATTCTCCAGAGCCTCTCCAAACACTTCCAAAGGCGTTTTGTCTTTGGATTTGTTTTCGATGATTTCCAGAGCACCGTATACAATGCGCTCAGCAACGGCTTTTTTACCGCTAACCATCACGTGGTTCATAAATTTCGCCAAGGTCTGATCACCAAATTTAGGATCTGGCAATACTTCGCGCTTGGCGACAACTCTTCTTCTAGGCATCGTTTAGCCTCTCTTTCAGGTTTTATCTAAGACAACGCATCACGTAGGAAATGAAAAACGAATAACGTGATCAAACTCTTCGTGCGCGCTTAGCCTTACTTGGTTCTGTCTCACTAGGAGACATGTACGCTTCGTAATTCGCTTACTTAGGACGCTTTGCGCCATATTTAGAGCGACCTTGCTTACGGTCGCTCACACCGGCGCAATCCAAAGAACCGCGAACAGTGTGGTAGCGAACACCCGGCAAATCTTTAACACGGCCGCCGCGAATCAACACAACACTGTGCTCTTGCAAGTTGTGACCTTCACCACCAATGTAGGAAGACACTTCGTAACCATTTGTCAGACGAACACGACAAACCTTACGCAGAGCAGAGTTTGGTTTCTTCGGAGTAGTCGTGTAAACACGGGTACATACGCCACGCTTCTGCGGATTGGCCTGCAGTGCAGGTACGTCGCTTTTAGCAGCTTTGCGTTTACGAGGCTTACGAACCAACTGGTTGATCGTTGCCATAAAAACTCATTCTCCAAAAATAAATAAGCCTTTGGTTTCAGCCCTTTCAGGCAGTGCCAAAGACACCTTACAGACAGCTTTTCAGTATTTCCCCAAGGCAAAACCTTGAAATCACACTAAAAAGTGATATCCCGACAATTCGGGGTGGCGAATTCTATAGAGACTTACCACCCCAGTCAATAGCAAAGCCCCTACTCCCAGGGGCTTTGCATAACGTTTAACCTGTTAAACAGGCCGATCTGAAGGCCATGCCGATTAAGAGGCAGACCCTTTCAAGGCTTCGGTTAAAGCCGCTTCAACATCCGCCGCACTTGGCCCCGTGTCTTGCAACTGCTCAACCACTTTAGCACGCTTCTCTCGACGCTCGCTGTGGTAAGCCAAGCCAGTACCAGCAGGGATCAGGCGACCTACAACCACATTCTCTTTCAGGCCGCGCAGATCATCACGTTTGCCAGTAACCGCCGCTTCGGTAAGAACACGAGTCGTTTCCTGGAAGGACGCTGCAGAAATGAAGGATTCCGTCGCCAGAGAGGCCTTGGTGATACCCAGTAACTGACGCTCGAAACGGGCTGGGAACTTGCTCTCTTCCAACAAGCGCTCGTTCTCTTGCAGCACGCGGGTGTACTCCACCTGCTCACCTTTAATGAACGAAGAGTCGCCCATTTCGGTGATCTCAACTTTACGCAGCATCTGACGAATAATCACCTCGATGTGCTTATCGTTAATGCCTACACCCTGCAGACGGTAAACTTCCTGAATCTCAGAAGTAATATAGCGAGCCAAAGCAGCCACGCCTTGCAGACGCAAAATATCATGCGGATTCTCAGGACCATCACAGATCACTTCGCCCTTAGCTACCTGCTCACCTTCGAATACAGACAACTGACGATGCTTAGGAATCAACTGCTCCCAATGGGTGCTACCGTCTTCCAGAGGCTGACCATCCACAGGGGTAATCTGCAGACGACGCTTGCCTTTGGTCTCTTTACCGAAGGACACCAGACCGGAGATCTCCGCCAGAATAGCGGGTTCTTTCGGCTTACGGGCTTCAAACAAGTCAGCAACACGAGGCAGACCACCGGTAATATCTTTAGTACCGCCAGATTCCTGAGGGATACGAGCAATAACATCACCAACACCGATTTCATCGCCATCGTTCAGGCTCAGAATCGCTTTCGCTGGCAACAGGTAGTGAGCAGGAGCGTTACCGACGCTCAACTTAACTTCATTACCGGCTTCGTCAACTAGCGTAATGGCCGGACGAAGGTCTTTACCAGCAGAAGGACGCTCGTTGGGGTCGATCACTTCAATAGAACTCAAACCGGTTAATTCGTCGGTCTGCTTGCGAATAGACAGGCTCTCTTCCATGCCGGAGAAGGTTACGCGACCAGCCGCTTCAGTAATAATTGGGTGCGTATGTGGATCCCATTTAGCTACGATTGCACCAGCCTCAACAACTGAGCCGTCAGCCACAGAGATTACCGCACCGTATGGCAACTTATAGCGCTCACGCTCACTGCCATTTTCATCAGCCACCGCCAATTCACCTGAACGAGAAACTGCAACCAGCTCACCACTTTCGCGCTGCACTGTTTTCAAGTTCAACAGGCGAATACTACCGCCGTTTTTGACCTGAATACTGTCAGCCGCAGAAGCACGACTCGCTGCACCACCGATGTGGAAGGTACGCATGGTTAGCTGGGTACCTGGTTCACCAATAGATTGAGCAGCGATAACACCCACGGCTTCACCTGGGTTCACACGGTGGCCACGAGCCAGGTCACGACCGTAACACTGAGCACAAATACCGCGAGGCGCCTCACAAGAAATTGGCGAGCGTACTGTCACTTCGTCGATGTTCATGGCTTCGATACGCTCAACCCACTTCTCATCGATCATGGTACCCGCAGGAACCAGGATTTCATCAGAGTCAGGACGCATCACATCGCGAGCCACCATACGACCCAGAATACGATCACCCAGAGACTCAATGATGTCACCGCCTTCAATTACCGGCGCCATCAACAGGCCGCCGTCTGTAGCACAATCATCCATGGTGATTACCATGTCTTGCGCAACGTCTACCAAACGACGAGTCAGGTAACCCGAGTTAGCGGTTTTCAGTGCGGTATCCGCAAGACCCTTACGAGCACCGTGAGTAGAAATAAAGTACTGACCAACGTTCAGACCTTCACGGAAGTTTGCCGTAATTGGGGTTTCAATAATGGAGCCGTCCGGCTTCGCCATCAGGCCACGCATACCGGCCAACTGACGAATCTGCGCGGGGGAACCACGAGCACCAGAGTCGGCGTACATAAATACTGAGTTGAAAGAATCTTGATCTTCGTCTTCGCCATCGCGATTAGTTACAGTCTCTTTCGAAATACCTTCCATCATGGACTTCGCAACCAAGTCATTGGCACGAGACCAGATATCGATCACTTTGTTGTACTTTTCACCCTGAGTTACCAGGCCAGAAGCAAACTGAGATTCGATTTCTGCAACTTCTTCTTCCGCTGCACCAACAATGGTTTCTTTGCTATCAGGAATCGCGAAGTCATTCACACCAATAGAAGAACCGGAACGGGTTGAATACTCAAAACCGGTGTACATCAGCTGGTCAGCCAAGATAACCGTAGGCTTCAATCCAACAATACGGTAAGACACGTTCAACAGCTTGGAAATCTGCTTCTTACCCATATTTTGGTTCACAAGCGTAAACTCAAGACCGTCTGGTACCAGCTCCCATAACAGGGCACGACCAACAGTGGTATCTTGGATAGAAACAGTTTCTTCCAACTCGCCATCTTCACGGATGGAGAATTCGCTAATACGTACTTTTACACGAGCTTGCAGATCAACTTTCTGCGCATAGTAAGCACGGCTCACTTCGGCGATGTTGGCAAACACCATACCCTCGCCCAATGCATTGATACGCTCACGGGTCATCCAGTAGAGACCCAATACAACGTCCTGAGACGGTACGATGATCGGTTCACCGTTCGCTGGCGATAGGATGTTGTTGGTAGACATCATCAAGGCGCGAGCTTCTAACTGCGCTTCCAGCGTTAACGGTACGTGTACCGCCATCTGGTCACCGTCGAAGTCGGCGTTATAAGCCGCACACACAAGCGGGTGAAGCTGAATCGCTTTACCTTCGATCAGGGTAGGTTCAAATGCCTGGATACCCAAACGGTGAAGTGTTGGTGCACGGTTAAGCATAACTGGGTGCTCACGAATCACTTCGTCGAGAATATCCCAAACGATTGGCTCTTCGCGCTCTACCATTTTCTTCGCAGCTTTAATGGTAGTGGCCAAACCGCGTAACTCTAATTTGCTGAAGATAAACGGCTTAAACAACTCCAAAGCCATTTTCTTAGGCAGGCCACACTGATGCAAACGCAAGCCAGGACCAACAACAATTACGGAACGACCAGAGTAGTCTACACGCTTACCTAACAAGTTCTGACGGAAACGGCCCTGCTTACCTTTGATCATGTCTGCCAAAGATTTCAGCGGGCGTTTATTAGAGCCGGTAATGGCACGGCCGCGACGGCCATTATCCAATAAGGCATCAACCGCTTCTTGCAACATACGCTTTTCGTTGCGCACGATAATGTCCGGAGCATTAAGATCCAACAGACGCTTCAAACGGTTGTTACGGTTAATGACACGACGATACAAGTCGTTCAAATCAGAAGTCGCAAAGCGACCACCGTCCAGCGGTACCAATGGACGCAAATCAGGTGGTAGAACTGGTAATGCTTCCATCACCATCCACTCTGGTAAGTTGCCAGACTGCTGGAAAGCTTCCAACAGTTTCAATCGCTTGGACAATTTTTTGATTTTGGTTTCGGAATTCGTCGCAGGAATCTCTTCACGTAACTGAGAAATATCCGCTTCCATATCGATATCTTTCAACAGCGCCATAACAGCTTCGGCACCCATAAGGGCTTCGAATTCATCACCAAACTCTTCCATGGATTCGAAGTACTGTTCATCATTCAACAGCTGGTACTTCTCCAACGTTGTCATACCAGGATCGGTAACAACATAGGATTCAAAATACAATACACGTTCAATATCGCGCAGAGTCATATCCAGCATCAAACCGATGCGAGACGGCAGCGATTTCAAGAACCAAATGTGCGCAACTGGGCTTGCCAGCTCAACGTGACCCATACGGTCGCGGCGAACTTTAGTTAGCGTTACTTCAACACCACACTTTTCACAAATAATACCGCGGTGCTTCATGCGCTTGTACTTGCCACAGAGACACTCGTAATCTTTTACTGGACCAAAAATTTTGGCACAGAACAGACCGTCGCGCTCAGGCTTAAACGTACGGTAGTTAATGGTTTCAGGTTTTTTCACCTCACCATAAGACCAGGAGCGAATCATGTCTGGCGATGCCAAACCGATGCGGATCGCATCGAATTCTTCGTTCTTACCCTGGGTTTTGAGCAAATTGAGTAGGTCTTTCAAAGGTCCTTCCTCCGCTGGAAGATTTTGCTCCGCAGGCCCCGATTTATTGAGGCCTACTCCTGCATTCGTTGTTTAATTCGTTCTACAACTTACGCGGCGCGACCTAAATGATCGCGCGTACACGCGGTGCTTAGTCGTCGGTTTCCAATTCGATGTTGATACCAAGCGCTCGAATTTCTTTAACCAATACGTTAAAGGATTCAGGCATGCCTGGCTCCATGCGATGGTCGCCGTCAACGATGTTCTTATACATCTTGGTACGACCATTTACGTCATCAGATTTCACCGTCAACATTTCCTGCAAGGTGTAAGCGGCACCATATGCTTCAAGGGCCCACACTTCCATCTCACCGAAACGCTGACCACCGAACTGAGCCTTACCACCCAGCGGCTGCTGAGTAACCAGACTGTAAGAACCGGTAGAACGGGCATGCATTTTGTCGTCTACCAAGTGGTTCAGTTTCAGCATGTACATGTAGCCAACAGTAACCGGGCGAGAGAAGTTGTCGCCGGTACGACCGTCGAACAATTTCATCTGACCAGAATCTGGAATATCTGCCAACTTCAGTAGTGCTTTAATATCCGCTTCTGCAGCACCGTCGAATACCGGGGTCGCCATCGGTACACCTGCACGCAGATTACCGGCAAGCTCTAATAACTCGGCATCAGTCAGTGAAGTCAAATCTTCTTCACGACCTTCTGAACAACCAATCTTGTTGTATACCTCTTCGAGGAAGCTGCGAATTTCAGCAACTTTCTTCTGCTCGCGAATCATGTTGTCAATCTTTTCGCCCAGGCCTTTGGCAGCCATACCAAGGTGAGTTTCCAAGATCTGACCCACGTTCATCCGCGACGGCACACCCAGAGGGTTAAGTACAATATCAACCGGACGACCGTTTGCATCGTAAGGCATATCTTCAACAGGTTTGATCACAGAGATCACACCCTTGTTACCGTGACGACCAGCCATTTTGTCACCAGGCTGAATACGACGCTTGATTGCCAGGTAAACTTTTACAATCTTCAGTACACCTGGGGCCAAATCATCGCCAGTTTGCAGCTTGCGTTTCTTGTCTTCGAAACGATCTTCCTGCTCTTTGCTACGCTCAGTCAATTGCTCTTCTGCACGCTCTAATAGCTCATTCAGCGCTTCATCTTCCATGCGAAGCTTAAACCAAGCCGCCTGATCATAATCGGCAATAGCTTCAGCAGAGAACTTGTCGCCTTTCTTAAAGCCTGCGCCGCTAACCACTTTCTTACCGTCGAAAGTACCGACCAAACGACCAAAGGTTGCAGCTTCTGCAATGCGATATTCTTCTTTCAAGTCTTTACGGAATTCGTCTAGCTGAGCATTCTCGATATCTTTCGCACGCTGGTCTTTTTCCAAACCATCGCGAGTAAATACTTGCACATCGATTACGGTACCTTTGGTGCTGGTAGGAACGCGCAGAGAAGTATCTTTTACATCGCTGGCTTTCTCACCGAAGATCGCACGTAATAGCTTTTCTTCTGGAGTTAATTGGGTTTCACCTTTCGGCGTAACCTTACCCACCAGAATATCACCAGGGCCAACTTCCGCACCGATGTAAACAATACCGGACTCATCCAGCTTACTCAGAGCAGACTCACCAACATTTGGAATATCCGCAGAAATTTCTTCGGAGCCCAGCTTGGTATCACGAGCAACACAAGTCAGCTCTTGGATATGAATAGTAGTGAAGCGATCTTCTTGTACCACACGCTCAGACACCAAGATGGAGTCTTCGAAGTTATAACCATTCCACGGCATAAAGGCGATACGCATGTTTTGACCCAAGGCCAATTCACCCATATCTACAGAAGGACCGTCAGCCAAAACATCGCCACGGGCAATTACATCGCCTTGGTGTACCAACGGGCGCTGATTGATACAGGTGTTCTGATTAGAGCGGGTGTACTTGGTGAGATTGTAAATATCCACACCAGCATCACCGGCATCCACTTCTTCATCGCGAACACGAACAACAATTTTGCCCGCGTCTACAGAATCGATAACACCGCCACGCTTGGCAACCACACACACACCGGAGTCAGTAGCAACCGCACGTTCAATACCAGTACCTACCAGAGGCTTCTGGGATTTCAGTGTCGGTACCGCCTGACGTTGCATGTTCGACCCCATCAATGCACGGTTCGCATCATCGTGCTCGAGGAATGGAATCAAGGACGCTGCCACAGATACAACCTGCTTCGGCGATACATCCATATATTGAATGTCAGCTTTCGGTTTCAGGGTAAAATCATTCAGGTGACGCACAGAAACCAAGTCATCAACAAACTTATTGTTCTTGTCTAACGATGCCGACGCCTGAGCCACAACATAGTTAGCTTCATCGATGGCAGACAGAAATTCGATCTCATCAGTAACAACATCATTGATCACTTTACGATACGGGCTTTCCAGAAAGCCGTAGTCATTAGTGCGAGCATAAGTTGCCAGTGAGTTAATCAGACCAATGTTTGGACCTTCCGGAGTCTCAATTGGACATACACGACCGTAATGAGTTGGATGCACGTCGCGCACCTCAAAGCCGGCACGCTCACGAGTCAAACCGCCTGGACCAAGAGCCGATACACGACGCTTGTGCGTTACTTCAGACAGCGGGTTGTTCTGATCCATAAACTGGGACAACTGGCTAGAGCCGAAAAATTCTTTCACCGCTGCAGCCACAGGCTTGGCATTAATCAAATCTTGTGGCATCAAGCCTTCGCTTTCGGCCATAGACAAACGTTCTTTTACTGCTCGTTCAACACGAACCAGACCTACGCGGAATTGGTTTTCGGCCATTTCACCCACGGAACGAACACGACGGTTACCCAAGTGATCAATATCATCCACAACACCTTTACCGTTACGGATATTAATCAGGGTTTTCAATACCTCAACAATGTCCTCACGGCTCAGAGTACCCTCGCCCGTCAGCTCTTCGCGACCCAGGCGACGGTTGAACTTCATGCGGCCAACGCCAGACAAATCGTAACGCTCAAGCGTAAAGAACAAGTTGTTAAATAAATTTTCCGCAGACTCTTTTGTCGGTGGCTCACCAGGACGCATCATGCGATAGATTTCTACCAGCGCTTCCAGCTCGGAGCGCGCAGCATCGGTGCGCAGCGTATCTGAGATGAAAGGACCGCAATCCAAGTCATTGGTATAAAGTGTCTCTAAGGTTTCCAGCCCCGTGCCTTGAATCTGTTCTAGAACCTCTGGGGTAATTTCAGTATTACACTCACACAGTAGTTCGCCAGACTTTGTATCTACCAAGTCTTTCGCTAATGCGCGACCCAGTAAGTATTCAGCAGGAACATCCAACTGCTCCACGCCTGCTTTTTCTAACTGACGAATATGACGAGCGGTAATACGACGGCCTTCTTCAACCAGCACTTTACCTTTGCCATCTTTGATATCGAAACTGGCAATATCACCACGTAAACGGCTAGGCACTAGCTCAAGGCTAACTTGCTCACCATTGAAGTGGAAGGTACTGGTGTCAAAGAACATATCCAGCATTTCTTCTGAGCTGTAGCCCAAAGCACGAAGCAGGATACTGGCTGGCAATTTACGGCGACGGTCAATACGCACGTATACCAAGTCTTTTGGATCGAATTCAAAATCCAACCATGAGCCGCGGTAAGGGATCACACGAGCAGAGTAGAGCAACTTACCCGAAGAGTGAGTCTTACCTTTATCGTGATCGAAGAACACACCAGGTGAACGATGGAGCTGGGATACGATAACACGCTCAGTACCATTAATTACAAAGGTACCATTGTTGGTCATGAGTGGAATTTCACCCATGTACACTTCTTGCTCTTTAATGTCTTTAATAGACTTATTGGCGGACTCTTTATCGTAAATAATCAAGCGCACTTTCACGCGCAGAGGCACTGCATAAGTAACGCCACGAGAAACACACTCGGTTACATCAAAAGCAGGTTTGCCTAAGGTATAGCTAACATATTCCAATGCTGCGTTGCCAGAATAGCTGACAATTGGAAATACGGATTTAAAAGCAGCATGCAAGCCGACATCTAACCTTTCTGCAGGTTCTAGATCCGCTTGCGTAAAATTCCGGTACGAGTCGAGTTGGATCGCCAGGAGATAAGGTACATCCATCGCAGGTGACAATGTTCCAAAGTCTTTACGGATGCGTTTTTTCTCTGTGTACGAGTAGGCCATCGATATTCCCCAGCTGGTATGCTCAATTTGCGCAATGGCTGCGAGCGCAGAAACCAATCACGTTAATTACGCTCTGTTTATAGCTCCAATTTATTGCCTGATTCACTAAGTATTAACTCACTTAAATAAAACGGCAAAAGGCCGGCGAGAAATCTCGCCAGCCTGCCACTTCCTATATAGGAAGCAAATTACGCACTGTGAACTTATTTAAGTTCGACAATTGCGCCAGCTTCTTCAAGCTGCTTCTTAGCTTCTTCAGCGTCTTCTTTCGACAAGCCTTCTTTAACGGCACACGGAGCACCTTCAACAAGACCTTTCGCTTCTTTCAGACCCAAGCCAGTGATTGCACGAACAGCTTTAATTGCATTCACTTTTTTGTCGCCAGGAGAAGAAAGAATTACGTCGAACTCAGTCTTCTCTTCAGCAGCACCGCCAGCGTCGCCACCAGCTGCACCAGCAACAACAGCTGCAGCTGCAGTTACACCGAACTTCTCTTCCATTGCTTCGATCAGCTCAACAACGTCTTTAACAGACATTTCAGCTACCGCATTGATGATATCTTCTTTAGTCAGAGACATTTCTCTATTCCTGATTTTTTGGAGCACTTACGATGCAGTTAATCACACCGGGCTCGTTAAACATGTAAAGCTACAAATTTCGGGTAAAGACCGCGAAAACTTATGCAGCTTCTTGTTCTTTTTGGTCGCGAACGGCCGCAATAGTGCGAACCAGTTTCCCAGCCGCTGCTTCTTTCATAACGCTCATCAGCTTGGCGATTGCTTCGTCGTATGTCGGCAAACTTGCCAGCATAGCAACATCTACAACTTCACCTTCAAAGGCTGCTGTCTTCAACTCGAACAAATCATTCTCTTTAGCGAAATCCTTAAAGATACGCGCACCGGCGCCAGGATGTTCGTTAGAGAATGCGATCAGAGTTGGACCTACGAAACTGTCTACCAGACATTCGTATTCAGTGCCTTGTACTGCGCGGCGAGCCAGTGTGTTACGAACGACTTTCATCCAAACGCCGTTCTCACGAGCTTGCTTACGCAGCGCTGTCATATCGCCTACTGTTACGCCACGGGAATCCGCAACCACAGCAGACAGAGCGCCCTTAGCAGCTTCCTGGACTTCAGCGACAATCGCTTTTTTGCCTTCAAGTCCTAATGCCACAAGATTTCTCCTGGTGTTAATTAGCATTACGCTAATTTTGACTTTTGCCTCCAGCGTTTGCTTCGAACAATAAATTCAGAGACAAACTACTGGAAACGTTATTTCGGTGAAAAATTCACAACTTTTAAAAGCGCGAATCGGGTCCACCGTCTGCGCAGGCCACTGTAAATTTACAGGTCATTAAGATTCTGCCTTGGCCAAGCCTTAACACAATCACCTACGGTCTTTGACGGTCTGTGCTTGCCTAGTTTTATAACCAGCGTACACAGACCCCAAAGTTCTTTTGCAAATCTAATCGTTGATTAGACTTCTAAACTGGCCTGATCAATCAGCAAACCTGGGCCCATAGTAGTACTCAGTGTTACCTTCTTCAGGTAAATACCTTTCGCAGAGGCTGGCTTGGCTTTTTTCAGGTCATTAATCAAAGCTTCCAAGTTTTCTTTCAGTGCGTTCGGCTCAAAAGAAACACCACCGATACCACCGTGAACAATACCGGCTTTATCAGCACGGAAACGAACTTGGCCTGCTTTTGCATTATTTACAGCTGTAACAACATCAGGGGTTACAGTGCCTGTTTTTGGGTTAGGCATCAGACCGCGAGGACCCAGAACCTGACCCAACTGACCAACAACACGCATGGCGTCTGGCGTTGCAATCACAACATCAAAGTCCATCATGCCGCCTTTAATCTCAGCCGCAAGCTCATCCATACCCACCAGGTCTGCACCCGCTTCTTTCGCCTTATCTGCATTTTCACCTTGGGTGAATACCGCTACACGAACAGTTTTACCAGTACCGTGAGGCAGAGTAGTTGCACCACGAACAGCCTGGTCAGATTTACGAGGATCGATACCTAGGTTTACAGCAACATCAACCGTTTCTGGAAACTTAACAGTAGAAAGTTCTTTCAACAGAGCAACCGCTTCACTGATGTCGTACTGCTTAGTAACGTCTACTTTCTCTTTAACAATACGCTGACGCTTAGTTAACTTAGCCATTACACAACACCCTCCGTTTCCAGACCCATAGCACGGGCAGAACCCGCAATAGTGCGAACCGCGGCATCCATATCAGCAGCAGTCAAATCTGGCTCTTTCATTTTTACAATTTCTTCCAACTGTTCACGCTGCAACTTGCCTACCTTTTCAGTATTAGGACGACCGCTGCCTTTCTTGATACCCGCAGCTTTTTTCAGCAGGTAAGAAGCAGGTGGAGTTTTCATGGTGAAGGTAAAACTGCGATCGTTATAAACACTGATCACAACAGGAACTGGCGCACCCGGCTCCAAACTTTGAGTCTGGGCATTAAACGCCTTACAGAATTCCATAATATTCACACCGTGCTGACCCAGAGCAGGACCAACAGGGGGACTTGGATTGGCCTGACCGGCCGCCACTTGCAGCTTGATATAAGCTTCTACTTTTTTAGCCATTTTATAGCTCTCCAATTAATGGGTAGTTAACGCCTCCAGAACAAGTAATAAGGCTCACAATAAAGAACCCTTTACCGCCTTTCTCAGGCTTCCCTATCTCTTCAGTCAACAGCCCAGAGGCCATTAAATATCAGAGACGCAAAAACCCCCTCCCACCCAACGGCGAAAGAAGGCATAAAACTGCACTCTATGTTTGCCTAGGTCTTTTCGACCTGACCAAACTCCAACTCTACAGGCGTAGAGCGCCCGAAGATCAACACTGCCACACGCAGCTTGCTCTTCTCATAATTAACTTCTTCAACGACACCATTAAAGTCATTGAAAGGACCATCGATAACACGAACCATTTCCCCTGGCTCGAAGATGGTCTTGGGTTTTGGCTTATCTGTAGAGTCATCCATACGCTGCAGAATTGCCTCGGCTTCCTTCTCTGTAATCGGCGCAGGCTTATCTGCCTTACCGCCAATAAAGCCCATTACACGAGGCGTTTCTTTCACCAAATGCCAGGAATCATCATCCAAATCCATCTGAACTAGCACATAACCGGGAAAGAACTTGCGCTCACTCTTACGCTTTTGACCGCCACGCATTTCAACAACTTCTTCAGTAGGCACCAACACCTCACCGAATTTATCCTGCATGCTGTGCAGCTCAATACGCTCCATCAAAGAGCTAGCGACTTTTTTCTCGTAACCCGAGTAAGCGTGTACTACGTACCAGCGCATTGCCATGTATCTTTAACCTATTACCAAAGAAGCCAGGTAACCAAACAAGGTGTCCAGCCCCCAAAGGATCAATGCCATTACCAGCACAGCAACAACCACAATAAAGGTTGTCTGCACTGACTCTTGGCGCGTAGGCCATACAACCTTACGCATTTCGATTTGTGCACTTCGCAACAGCCCCCAGAACGCAGTTCCTTTGGCGGTATTCAACGCAACAACTACTGCAACCGCGGCCAAAACCACAAGCGCAAGAACACGATAAAGCAGAGACTCATCGGAAAAGCAGGAATTCCCTACCACACCAACAACTACAAGCGCAGCTACTACCAGCCACTTCAAGCCATCCATACGACCTGCTACTTCTTCTGCTTTTGCATTCATATTCTGTGATCTAACCCTATTACGAGCAACAACACTCGATATTGGCAGGCCAGGAGGGACTCGAACCCCCAACTTTCGGTTTTGGAGACCGACGCTCTACCAATTGAACTACTGGCCTATAAACAAACAGGGGCGGCATTATACATACCGCCCCCAAATCATCAAGGGGATTACTCGATGATTTTAGCTACAACACCAGCACCTACAGTACGACCACCTTCACGAATCGCAAAGCGCAGACCTTCATCCATCGCAATCGGACAGATCAAAGTTACGGTCATCTGCACGTTATCGCCTGGCATTACCATTTCTACGCCTTCTGGAAGCTCACAAGCACCAGTCACGTCAGTAGTACGGAAGTAGAACTGAGGGCGGTAGCCTTTGAAGAATGGCGTGTGACGACCACCTTCATCTTTAGACAGTACGTATACCTCACCTTCAAACTTGGTATGAGGAGTGATTGAACCAGGAGCAGCCAATACTTGACCACGCTCTACTTCATCACGCTTAGTACCACGCAACAGGGCACCAATGTTCTCACCTGCACGACCTTCGTCCAGGATCTTGCGGAACATTTCAACACCAGTACAAGTCGAGGTAGTCGTTTCTTTGACACCAACGATCTCCACATCATCGCCAGTATTGATGATACCGCGCTCAACACGACCGGTAACAACCGTACCACGACCTTGAATAGAGAATACGTCTTCGATCGGCATAATGAAGGCGCCGTCGATAGCACGCTCTGGCTCAGGGATGTACTCGTCTAGAGTTTCAACCAGAGTCTTAACAGCAGTGGTACCCAGACCATTGTCGTCTTGGCCATTCAGAGCCATCAATGCAGAACCCGCAATAATTGGGGTGTCATCACCAGGGAATTCATATTCAGACAGCAGCTCACGCAACTCCATCTCAACCAATTCCAGCATCTCAGTGTATTCTTCAGAGTCAACACCACCACAGTCTTCTGCAAGTAGGTCAGCTTTGTTCAGGAATACTACGATGTAAGGTACACCTACCTGACGAGACAACAGGATGTGCTCACGAGTCTGAGGCATAGGACCGTCAGTCGCACCACATACCAAGATAGCGCCGTCCATCTGAGCAGCACCCGTAATCATGTTCTTAACGTAGTCGGCGTGACCTGGGCAGTCTACGTGCGCGTAGTGACGAGTTGGAGATTCGTACTCTACGTGCGAAGTCGCAATCGTAATACCGCGCTCACGCTCTTCAGGTGCGTTATCGATACCATCGAAAGCTACGGCGTCACCGCCCCATACTTCTGCACATACGCGAGTCAGCGCGGCGGTCAGAGTGGTTTTACCATGGTCAACGTGACCAATGGTGCCCACGTTCACGTGGGGCTTGTTACGTTCAAATGCTTCCTTCGCCATGGCGAGGCTCCTCTATTTGACTGATTTATTTTCAGAACATAAAAAAACCCACAAAGGCAACCACCCTTGCGGCATACTGGAGCTCATGGGCGGATTTGAACCGCCGACCTCACCCTTACCAAGGGTGTGCTCTACCAACTGAGCTACATGAGCTTATTTTTATCCATAAACGGATACTGGAGCGGGCAGCGGGAATCGAACCCGCATCATCAGCTTGGAAGGCTGAGGTTCTACCACTAAACTATGCCCGCAAATCCTTAGCGCCGACCAAAGCCAACTTTGCGTCCAACCGATAGGCCAAACTCAAGCCACATCCATTTGGCTCGATAAATATGGTGCAGGGGGGTGGATTCGAACCACCGAAGCTTGCGCGTCAGATTTACAGTCTGATCCCTTTGGCCACTCGGGAACCCCTGCGAGAAAATGGAGCTGGTGATAGGAGTCGAACCTACGACCTGCTGATTACAAGTCAGCTGCTCTACCAACTGAGCTACACCAGCTCTATAGCCAACACTTCACTACCGAAGCGGACGCGCATTCTATTGGATGTTTTCCTCTGGCGCAACACCTAAGCAGTACCTTTTTTCTCTTTCGATAGCGCCTTCAATTTCAAGGACTTTCCCCCATACCATGTCATTAATGAAGGCCGCCATTTCCGCGGGAACCACCACCCAGCGCTGCTTCTCTGTTCGCTCAATTTCTGCCAGTAACGCGCCATAACCCTCCGCTATAACCCGATCTTGCAACGCAACCGCCCTAGCCTCACTCGAAAAAACACCAAAAGAAATTCCATGCTCTAAATTTCCCCGCGGTATGACATAACTATCTAAATTTCTTGCCTGTAATTCTTTCAGCTTCCGCATAGCTGCCGGCCGCGACACCTCTGGCGCCAAATAAACCCAATACCCTTTCCCTACAGGCACCTCCACATCTTCTGCGGTCGACTTGATATCCCAGGCAGATAGCCGCTCTACAACCTGCCTACTTTTTTCCTCACTATTAAAGGCACCTATAAAAATACACAATGGGTCCTCACTCTCCCCTGAGTCAGCAATCCCAGTCATTTTCCGTAGCGCAGGCATCTCTTCCGCCCCTAACTCTCTCAACAGAACCAATTGTTCTCCCGCGAGGGGTGTTTTTTTCGTTACAGCAGGGTTAATTTCTTTCTCACCCCCTCCAACAATTCCCCAAGCCAGCAGAATGACATTCACTGCAACCAGCATCACCAACACAGCTTTCATTTTTTCCCTCCCTCACCTACAACCAAGGACAAACCGTCCAGCACAAGCCCATCGCAATAAACGCAATCAATATCAAGACTATCAACCAAAGCACGCTGCAGCAGCCTTCCATCACCACCGGTTAATAACAACTCAACTCTCTCCTCGTATTTCTTAACAACCGTCGACACCGCACCAACGGCGGCTAGCATAGCGCCATTCGCAATACCATCTTGGGTATTTCGACCCACTGACAGCGCCTCATCACCCGAAATGCAATCCAAATCCATATGACCAGCCATCGTCTGACTCGATAAATTAGATACCAGCATATTAAGCCCCTGAAAGATGTAGCCGCCCAGATGATTGCCATCCGCATCTACCACATCGATAGTTATCGCACTCCCTGCATCTACAACAATTACAGCGCCGGCCGTCTTTCTATACCCTGCGATTGCCACTAACCACCTATCCACCCCAAGATCCTGGAATCGCTCATAACCACAGCTTACCCCACAGGCAACCCTGGACACTGCCACAAAAAAAATTTCTGAATAACCCTCAGCTTCCAGAATCAGCTTGAGTGAAGCATTAAATTTCTTACCCGCAACACTAGCTACGGCAACACCAGCCATTCCACTTTTCGGCAAAATACTCAAGACCCTTTCAGGATCACCGCCATGCCTAATAGACTGCATGCAGCCAGCATTATTACGCAACTTAATTTGTGTGTTACCCACATCAATTAATAACATCACACTCACCCATTAGCTACGCAAACGAAGACTAACCTCTCCACCATGGACTTGCTTTATACTTCCTGTCGATAAATCTTCCAGCAACAATGCGCCCGTTGCACTAACCCCTCGCGCAACGCCATCCGTTTTATTACCAACAGCAACAACAGAAACCGGCTGATCACGAAAACAATCGTAGCGCATCCATTCATCCGCATACGCGGTAAACCCTCTCTCCCCAAACCCCTCAAGCAACGGCAACAACTCATTGAGAAAAGTAGCCACCAAAGCATTACGGGAAACAACTTTACCTGCAGCAGCCTCAGCATTAACCCAGGCCTGATCAATATCTTCGGCGTCATCCAAACGCATAGCCACATTCACACCAACACCAATAACCACATAGCACATCCCCGTAGGATCACCGACAACTTCAAGCAACACCCCAGCTAATTTTTTATCATCCCACAACACATCGTTCGGCCATTTTAATTGCAGCTCTTTAACTCCGTGACACTCAAGCGCCTTAACCAATGCCAAACCCACCGCAAGACTCAACCCCTCAACCTGCGCAACCCCACCAGAAAAGCCCCACTGAACAGAAAGATACAAATTAGCTGCAAATGGACTTACCCAGGAACGACCACGCCGACCACGACCTGCTGTTTGCATCTCCGCCAGACAGACACGCCCAGATGCCGGCTGACCTCTATCAAAATCAAGCAAGTGCGCATTAGTGGAAGGAATAGACCAGTGACATTCAAGCACAGAGCAAAGTGTCTTGGCTTGATCTGACAAGCTTTTCGTAATTGCGTCCTGAGACAGGAGATCCATACCTCCCTCGATACAGTAACCACGCCCTTTTATTGACTCTACATGCACACCGATCTCGCCCAGCTTTTTAAGCTGCTTCCAAACAGCAGCCCGACTAACACCGAGCAACTCACCCAATTCCTCACCAGAATGAAAATCACCATCCGCTAGAAGTTTTAAAATTTTATGAGAGGACTCCATAACGCATTAGATACCGTATTAAACAAAGGCAGGAATCATAGCACGCCCTTTAGCAGCGCATGCACCTAGCAAGAGCTACCAAACCCAAAACGACAAAACCCCTAGCATTTCTACTAGGGGTTTTGTCGTATTAGAAGCTTGACGATGACCTACTCTCACATGGGAACTCCCACACTACCATCGGCGATGCTGCGTTTCACTTCTGAGTTCGGAATGGGGTCAGGTGGTTCCACAGCTCTATTGTCGTCAAGCAAACCGGTATGAAGAGTGGAGCGATTCACGCCGTCCTGAGCACAGTAAAAATCTCTTCTCAAACTGCCTCTTCTCTTCAAATTCGGGCTGCCTTCCAGTATTTACTGGTAAAGCATATAGGGCGATAAATATTTAAGCTAAATTCAAGGCGATGCTTTCTCATGACAAGTCCGTGCTTGTATCCTTTCTTGTTACCTTCCTTTTGATCGTCGACCAGTAACTTTCGTTATATGGTCAAGCCTCACGTGCAATTAGTACTGGTTAGCTCAACGCCTCACAACGCTTCCACACCCAGCCTATCAACGTCGTAGTCTTCGACGGCACTTTAGGACTCTCAAGGAGTCAGGGAAATCTAATCTTGAAGGAGGCTTCCCGCTTAGATGCTTTCAGCGGTTATCCCGTCCGAACGTAGCTACCCGGCAATGCTTCTGGCGAAACAACCGGAACACCAGAGGTTCGTCCACTCCGGTCCTCTCGTACTAGGAGCAGCTCTTCTCAAATTTCCAACGCCCACGGCAGATAGGGACCGAACTGTCTCACGACGTTCTAAACCCAGCTCGCGTACCACTTTAAATGGCGAACAGCCATACCCTTGGGACCTGCTTCAGCCCCAGGATGTGATGAGCCGACATCGAGGTGCCAAACACCGCCGTCGATGTGAACTCTTGGGCGGTATCAGCCTGTTATCCCCGGAGTACCTTTTATCCGTTGAGCGATGGCCCTTCCATACAGAACCACCGGATCACTATGACCTACTTTCGTACCTGCTCGACGTGTCTGTCTCGCAGTTAAGCCGGCTTATGCCATTGCACTAACCTCCTGATGTCCGACCAGGATTAGCCGACCTTCGTGCTCCTCCGTTACTCTTTGGGAGGAGACCGCCCCAGTCAAACTACCCACCATACACTGTCCCCGATCCGGATAACGGACCTGGGTTAGAACCTCAAACATACCAGGGTGGTATTTCAAGTTTGGCTCCACGATAACTGGCGTCACCGCTTCAAAGCCTCCCACCTATCCTACACAAATAGGTTCAAAGTTCAGTGCAAAGCTATAGTAAAGGTTCACGGGGTCTTTCCGTCTAGCCGCGGGAACACTGCATCTTCACAGCGATTTCAATTTCACTGAGTCTCGGGTGGAGACAGCGTGGCCATCATTACGCCATTCGTGCAGGTCGGAACTTACCCGACAAGGAATTTCGCTACCTTAGGACCGTTATAGTTA
>JAILXX010000001.1:227500-545790 GCA_045430295.1 Cellvibrionaceae bacterium
GGTAAAAAGCATAAGGCGAAGTTTTCGCAGGATCCAACCAAATAGTGCCAGCCTCCGTCTTGCCAAACTTAGCGCCATCAGCCTTGGTTACCAAGGGCAAGGTTAAACCAAATACATGCCCACCATGCTGACGACGAGTAAGATCCACCCCCCCAGTGATATTACCCCACTGATCAGAACCGCCAATTTGCAGCGTGCAATTATGGGATTTATAGAGCTCCGCAAAATCCAAAGACTGTAAAATCATGTAGGTAAATTCGGTATAAGAGATACCCGCACCTTCTCGATCGATTCTCTGCTTTACAGATTCTTTATGAATCATCTGATTTACCGCAAAGTGCTTACCGACATCCCTCAAAAAATCCAGAACGTTAAAATTCTTGGTCCAATCTAGGTTATTCACAACCTCGGCGGCATTACCCCCACCCTCAAAATCAATAAAGCGAGAAACTTGCGCTTTTAACTTACCGGCCCAACCAGCCACAATATCTGGAGTATTGAGGTTACGCTCCTCAGACTTACCACTTGGATCACCAATAAGACCAGTCGCCCCACCTACCAATGCAAGAGGCCTATGCCCAGCCTGCTGAAAACGACGCAACGTTAGCAGAGGGACTAAACTGCCAATATGGAGACTATCGGCTGTTGGATCAAAACCACAATAGAGAGTACGAGAGCCTTCTTTTAGATAGTCCACTAGAGCTTCATCCCCAGTCATTTGACTCACCAAGCCCCTCGCCTTCAAATCACTCAATAAATTTTGATCAATACTCATGCCAACCTCTATACAAAAAGCCTTAACTTTTACTGCTGCGCACCTTACCTGATCCCCTCTGAAATACAAGTTGTGATGGGCATCTCGTAGCCTTTATTACGGATAAATGATAGAGTTCGGCAACTGCCGCGCGTCACTATGTTGTACTCCTAAAAGAGAAGTCGCGGCGCGACACAAACACAATAAGAAAATCACTCACATGCTCCACCTGGATGATTATCTACAGCGGCTACTTCCTATTCTAAAAAGCCTGCCCCGCCTGCACTTAGCGGCAGCTGGCGCCGTCACCGTGGCAATTTTATCCCTGACCTTCTCTTCAAGCGATGAAGCCACCGCCACACACACCGCTAGCGCTCCTGCGACCGCCCCCTCACAGGACTTGTCAAATGAAGCGGGAGAGACAATAGAAAAAGCCACCACAAAGACCACCGCTCCCATCGAAAAAGACAGTATCGCGCTTACCGAAGAAGCACCAATAAAAGCCAAGCCAACATTACGCACCGACACCTACAGGGTAAAATCCGGCGATACTCTCGCTAGCTTATTTGAGAAATCCGGCCTCCACGCCCGCGATGTTTACAACTTTGTTCACAGCCACAAGAAAGCCAAAGAGATGGCCCGCCTTCAACCAGGCGACAAACTGATTCTCAGCGTCAATGAAGCAGCCAAACTCCAACAAGCCACCCTCAAAGAAGATCGACTAAGCAGCATCATCTACACTCGCGTAGAAAAAGGCTTCGATAGAAGCACTGAAACCATCGAACCGGAAAAGCGTTACGTGTACCGCGAAGCGGTTATTGAGGGATCTCTGTTTGGTGCCAGCGGAAAAGCCGGCCTATCTCATGCCACCGCCATGAACCTGGCAAACATTTTTGGCTGGGATATCGACTTTATGCTAGATATTCGCAAGGGCGACCGTTTCAGCCTGCTGTTTGAAGAGCACTACCTAGACAACGAGAAAATTGGCAATGGCCCCATACTGGCAGCATCATTCACCAACCGCGGCCACACCTATAAAGCCGTACGCTTTACTAACAGCAAAGGCTTCTCACACTACTACACCCCCGAAGGTGACAGCATGCGCAAAGAATTCTTGCGTAACCCTGTAGACTTCACTCGCATCAGCTCTCACTTTAATCTAAAACGGAAACACCCCGTCTTAAATAGAATTCGCGCCCATAAAGGCACCGATTACGCGGCACCTTACGGCACCCCCATTCGCGCGGCCGGCGACGGCAAAGTTATTTTTGCTGGGCGCAAAGGCGGCTTCGGCCGTACCGTGATCGTTCAGCACGGACAAAAATACAAAACCCTTTACGCCCACGTACAAAAGTTCCACAAAAAAATCCGCCGGGGCGCAAAAGTAAAACAAGGCCAGACTATTGCCTACGTTGGCAGTTCCGGCCTCGCCACTGGCCCACACTTGCATTACGAATTCCGTGTTAACGGCGCAGTACGCAACCCAATGACAGTTCAGCTGCCCAAAGCCGAGCCGATCCCCAAAGCCCAACTGGCCGAGTTTAAAAAGCAGACACAATTACTACTAGCCCAACTAGAACAAGGCTCAACCTTGGCCGCACTGCCAGCTAGAGTCATTATTAAAAAGAGCTAATACCAAGCAGGGAAAACCATGGTACAGACAGAACTCTATATTGGACTGATGTCTGGCACTAGCGCCGACGCAATTGATGCCGCACTTTTAGATTTTAATGACGGCGTAAAACTGATTGCCACCCACAGCCACCCCCTCTCTGAAGATCTCCAACAAGACATTCATGAATTAGCCTTAGCTGGTGAAAATGAAATTCATCGCTGCTGCCACTTAGACATTCACTTAGCTGAGGCTTTTGCGCAAACCGTAAAAGAGCTTCTCAAAACGAGCAATGTCTCCGCCAACCAAATCACCGCTATAGGCAGCCACGGCCAAACCATCCGACACCAACCCCCAATAGAAAATAAAAAGGGCTTTAGCCTACAGATTGCAGACCCAAACACCATTGCCGCAAAAACAGGCATCACCACTATTGCCGATTTTCGCCGCAGAGACATGGCCGAAGGCGGACAAGGCGCCCCCTTAGTGCCCGCTTTTCACGAAGCTCTATTTCGCCACCCAAGCCTAAATCGCACCATTGTGAATATTGGCGGCATGGGGAATATCACGCTACTGCCCTCACAGCAGAGTGAAAAAATTGTAAGCGGGTTCGATACCGGCCCAGGAAACGTACTTATGGATATGTGGTGCCGCCAACACCGCGGCAGCACTTACGACAAAAATGGCGATTGGGCACGCAACGGAAGCGTTAACGAGAAATTATTAGCGCAACTCCTCTCTGAACCTTACTTCCAGCAAGCAGCACCCAAAAGTACGGGTAGAGAACTCTTTAATCACCACTGGCTAATGGAACAGCTGGAAAAATTCGACGAATCCACAAAACCAGAAGGCATACAGGCCACACTGCTAGCTTTAACCGCCCACTCCATTTGTAACGCTATTCGTGAACAACAAATTGATAACGAGGAAGTTTTCATTTGTGGCGGCGGAGCTCATAACAAATATTTAATGGAAACCCTTCAGGCACTACTTCCAAATCAGAAAGTTCACAACACAGGAGAAATCGACCTAGACCCACAATGGGTTGAAGCCACAGCATTTGCCTGGCTAGCGAAACAGACCCTTGAACATCTACCTGGAAATCTACCCGCAGTCACAGGCGCATCGAAACCCTGCATTCTTGGCGGAATTTACCAGGCCTGACGCCAACCCCAAGAAATATACAGGGACTAAATAGAGAAAGACGCTCCACAACCACAGGTCGTAGAAGCATTAGGATTGGTGATCAAAAAACGAGAGCCGCCAAGACCTTCTTCGTAATCAACAGTCGCTCCCACCAAGTATGGATAGCTCATACTATCCACAAGTACGGAAACACCATCAGATTCCACACAGGTATCATCATCAGCCACAGACTCGTCAAAACTAAAACCATACTGAAAACCTGAGCAGCCACCGCCGGTTACGTAAACACGTAATTTAAGATCAGGGTTTTCCTCTTCAGACACCAGAGTACGCACTTTATTCTTAGCGTTTTCAGTGACAACTAAGAGTTGAGGGGTAAATTCAGCAACAGTCATTGGAATCCCAACAGTAGACCTAAAAAACAAAAACTCCTCGCCAGCGGAGTGGCGAGGAGCTCTATTATCCCAATAACCGAGTATTTGAGTCAAGTATTAGAAAAATACCTTAAGATGGCTGAACTGCAGCTGCCGACTCGACATTCACAGCTTCCGCCCCTTTATCTTTCCCATCCTTAGCGGCAACCTCATCTTTATTGCTAGATTTAGATGATACCGCTCCGCTATAAACCAGATTGCCATTCACCTGAGCGCCTTTCACCATTTCGATTAGATGGTAGTGTACATTCCCCTCTACAACTGCTTTGGCTGCCAGCTCAATATGCTTGGTTGAGTACACGTCACCCACCACACTGCCATTGATAACGACAGAAGGAACACGAATCTCACCTTCCACTAACCCCTTATCAAGTACTCGCACATTGGCGTCATTGCCATCTTCAACATAGATATTGCCACGAACAATACCTTCAATCACCAAGTCACCACTAAAACAGATATCACCATTGACCTGAGTATTCCGCGACACCAATGTTGCAGATGACATCAGTCCCATAGGCGCATTTTTCTTGTTAAACATCTTTTAACTCTCCTGAACCAACCAGCCAAAACGTTTTTCTACTGTTGCTGAATTTTGCCCGTTGGATTTTGCTACCAATTCGATACTGTCAGGTTCAAAACCTTCCGGTAACACCAATTCGCCCTGAATATTTTGGAAATACTTAAAGCGCAATTTAATCGACTCTTTCGAAACCTGATCCGACAACTCACTGAGCGGATAGGCTACTCGCATATCTCCCAAACGGCCAATCACTTTAAAGGTCAATCTGCCATTTAGAAGCACATGATTTTCAGCAAGCTGCTGCATCACTAATTTATAACTGTAACGACGAGGCGCCCCAGTGGACACCAAATCCAAAGGACCAATGGTCAAACCACGCTTGTTACCACTGGGCGACATAAGGCCACGATAAAAAGAAATATCTTCCTGCAGCTCAGTAATCTGAGATTTCAGGGAAATCACTTCCTGGCGAACATTTTCGCTGGATTGACGATCCACTTCTGCCCCCAAGGTCACATTTGCTAGCTCTTGCCGCAAAGACTCCACTTCGGAAACACTTTCGCCATAAGCTTGCTGCAGGTTATCTCGCTCTTGGATAACCTGCTCTTCCGAGGAGGTACCCTTGTGGTAACCAAAAAAATAACTGCCATAAACCGCTGCTGCGACCAAGGCACCACCGATAAGAGTGAACGCAACCCGCAACAGCGGACGATAGGGAACCACTACCATGCGATACTGCTTGCTGCCTTTAACAGCTGCCATAGCTCCTCCATTCTCTGATTATTATTATTTTATCGCTTTAACGTGTTTGCTTAGGGTAGCAATGCAATGCCAGTTAGGCCAGCCGACTCCTCCAAGCCAAACATAATATTAAGATTCTGAATGGCCTGCCCCGAAGAACCCCGAGTAAGGTTATCAATCACCGACATCACCACAACAGCGTCTCTATCTTGCGGGCGACACACCGACAAGCGACAAACATTCGAACCTTTTACAGAACGGGTTTGCGGGTGACTCCCTGCTGGCATCACATCCACAAAAGACTCATCGGCATAACGCGCCTCAAAAAGCTTTTGTAAATCCACACTGCGGTCCGGGACATCCACATAAAGGGTTGCATGAATCCCGCGAATCGTAGGCAACAAATGAGGCACAAAGGTAATCTCCAAAGGAGACTGACCCGAAGACTGCAATCCCCGCATCTCTTGCTCAATTTCCGGCAAATGACGATGCCCTGTACTGGCATAAGCTTTAAAACTATCACCAATCTCCATGAACAAGTTATCCACCTTTGCCTGACGCCCAGCACCCGTGGCACCACTGGCAGCATTTGCAATAATTTTCGGACTAGCCACGCCCGCTTCAATCAGCGGAATTAAACCCAACTCAATGGACGTGGGATAACAACCCGGACAGGCAATCAGCTGGGCATTTTTTATCTGCTCACGATTAATCTCCGGCAAGCCATAGACGGATTCAGCCACCCTTTCAGGGCAACCGTGAGGCTGGTTGTACCACCGCTCCCATAAAGGTACATCTTTCAAACGGAAATCTGCGGAAAGATCAATCACCCGTACGCCGCGATCAAGTAGACTAGGTACCATGGCCTGAGCCACACCGTGAGGCGTTGCAAAAAACACCGCATCACAAGCAGCCAACTGCTCAACGTCAGGCACAACAAATTCAAGATCCGTATGACCGCGTAGATTAGGATACAAGCCAGCAATCGGGGTTCCTGCGTCGCCACGAGAAGTAATACACACAACTTCTACATTGGGATGTGGCAATAGCAAACGCAGCAACTCAACCCCGGTGTACCCTGTAGCACCGACAATACCAACCTTAATCACAACGAACCTCTTTCGTCTTCATACCAATAAAAGGCTATCATAAGAGTTGTTGAGACAAACACAAATCCTCTCTATGCATTTTTTCAAAAATATTCAGGACTTATTACAGCAAAAATCTCAGCAACAGCTGGATCAGTACCGTCACTCCCTGGCATCCGTTGATGCCTTGCCACAATTAGCGCTCCTTGGCTTCCTTTGTGGACTTGTCACTTCCGGCCTACTGGTTTTATTTCGCTGGTGCTCTGAAGAGCCCCTTTGGTGGTGGTTTGGCAAAGGTGGCGCAGACTTCGAACAGCTCCCCCCTTTATGGCGTTTTTTGCTCCCGACTATTGGCGGTGTACTCATCGGGCTTTGGCTAACAAGCCGAAAACCCGAGCACCGCAGCTCAGGCCCCGCTCATCTACTTGAGCGCATGAATAGCTTTCAAGGGCATATCCCCTTTCAGAATATGGTGACGCAGTTTGTTGGCGCCACCCTCAGCTTACTTTCCGGGCAGTCCATCGGCAGAGAAGGTCCCGCAGTTTATCTTGGCGGCTCTGCTGGCAGCTTGATGTCAGGGAAGCTAAGACTGCCAAACAACAGCAGGCAAACACTCATCGGTTGCGGCGTCGCCGCAGCCATTGCCGCAGCGTTCAACACCCCGTTAGCCGGGGTGATTTTCGCCATGGAAGTCATCTTGATGGAGTACACCATCGCCGGCTTTATCCCCGTCATTATTGCCGCTGTCACCGGCACAACCATCAGCCGCCTAGTCTTCGGCACGGAATCCACCTTTGCCGTTCCAACACTGGGTAGCTTTAATAGCTTGGAAGAAATTCCATTTATTGTTTTTGCCGGCATCGTAGTAGGCATTTGCGGCACCATTCACATGCGGCTGACCACCCTGTTATCCGCTCGACAAAACCAATGGTCTCCCTTGAGCCGTATGACTGCCGCAGGTATCGCCACCGGGTTTGTAGCCATTTGGATTCCCGAGGTCATGGGCTTAGGTTACGACACGCTCGGAATCACCTTACAGAATCAAATTGCTCTCACCTGGCTTATGGCCATATTCATCGCAAAAATTTTACTCACCTCGTTAAGCATTGGCTTAGGCATGCCCGCAGGCCTGATCGGCCCAAGCTTGGTCATGGGTGGAACCTTAGGCGGGATTCTCAGTCTGTCCGGCGTCGCTCTGGGTTACATCGACAGCAACAACGGAAGCTTTTACGTATTGATTTGCATGGCGGGTATGATGGCCGCCATTCTCAACGCGCCTCTGGCAGCACTCATCGCTTTACTGGAATTGACATACAACCCCAACATCATCTTGCCGGGCTTACTACTCATTGCCATTTCATCGATCACCAATCACCATTTCTTCGGTAACCGCTCTCTGTTTGAAGGCATTCTCGAAAGCCAAAATAAATTTGGCCGCCCCACCCCTGTTCTTCAATATCTAAACCGAACTGGCGTGACACATTTAATGCAGCATCAATTTATTCAGGTTCCTTACTTACTTACCCAGCCTCAAGGGCAGGGGTTATTAAAGCAAGAACCACGGTGGATTGTGATTGAACACGAAGATGAGCGTTATTTACTGGACCCTAAAGCCCTATACGCTTTTTTAGAGCAGGAAAAATTCCTTGAAAGCGAGTGCAGCGGTCATCATGAGATTGACCTCATGAACATTCCTGGAGAGCGCCACCTCCTCTACCCTATCTCACGCCAAGCTAGTCTATTGGACGCGCTAAGGGAGCTCGATGATAAAGGCGGAGAAGCCCTTTTTATTCCTCGTCATAGTGTCGGCATAGAGGGACCCATTAGTGGCGTTATTACACGCACCGATATTGAGAATTACTACCGCCCTAGCGCTTCTTAAGCATACATCCACAGATGAAAACCTGATGAAAAAAATAAATACTCCGCTTACTATCCCTCTAACCCCCCCCTGCTCATAAAGATACCGAGAGAACTCCATGCTGTGGATTAAAGCGTTTCACATTATTGCTGTTGTGTGTTGGTTTGCCGCATTGTTTTACCTGCCGCGACTATTTGTTTATCACGCACAATGCAGCCATGACGACAGCATTGGTGACGAACGTTTCAAAGTGATGGAGCGTAAACTTTACCGCGGCATTGCTTGGCCATCGCTGATTCTCACCGTCGGACTCGGTGTCTGGTTAGCAAGCTTTAACTGGGATTACTACATCACTACCCTTTGGTTTCCCATCAAGGTCACACTGGTAGCCATACTTGTTATTTACCATTGCTACTGTGGCAAGCTGCTAAAGGATTTTCGTGACAATCAAAATACTCGAAGCCATATTTTTTACCGCTGGTTTAATGAGGTCCCGGTTTTATTTTTAATTGCCGTGGTGCTATTGGCCGTATTGAAGCCCTTCTAAAGTTATCAACATAACCCCCGCCCCCTTTGTCATACTAGGTGCGCCTCAGGCATAATTCCCTTTTTGATAATGCCTTACCGGAGATCATCATGAGTCGTTCCGAATCCCTTTTCCAATCCGCACAAACCCATATCCCCGGCGGCGTAAACTCACCAGTACGGGCATTTAAAGCGGTAGGCGGAACACCTCTGTTTATCGACCACACGAAAGGCGCTTATATTTTCGATGCCGATGGCAAGCGCTACGTGGACTATGTGCAATCCTGGGGCCCCATGATTCTCGGCCACAATGACAATGATGTACTAAATGCTGTTATAGAAGCGGCAAAAAAAGGCTTAAGCTTCGGCGCCCCCACAGAACTGGAAATTCAACTGGCCGACAAAGTCTGTGACATCATGCCCGGCATGGATATGGTACGCATGGTGAATTCCGGCACCGAAGCAACCATGAGCGCCATTCGCTTAGCACGCGGCTTTACCGGCCGTGATAAAATCATCAAGTTCGAGGGCTGCTATCACGGCCACTCCGATTCCCTCCTTGTAAAAGCAGGCTCAGGCGCACTGACCCTGGGCGTACCCAGTTCACCCGGTGTACCTGCAGCCTTGGCGGATCACACGATTACACTGAGCTACAACGATATCGACGGGGTTGAAAAAGCCTTTTCAGAAATCGGCGAACAAGTAGCCGGCGTCATCGTGGAACCCATTGCCGGCAACATGAATTGCGTACCGCCGATCCCTGGTTTTCTAGAAGCACTGAGAAAACAGTGCGATCAATACGGCGCGTTATTAATTATTGATGAAGTGATGACAGGCTTCCGCATTGGCCTACAGGGCGCTCAAGGGTATTACGACGTTAAAGCCGATATCACCACGCTAGGCAAGGTGATGGGTGGCGGCATGCCGGTAGGTGCCTTTGGCGGCCGCAAAGAAGTCATGGAACAAATTGCCCCACTAGGGCCGGTATACCAAGCCGGTACACTATCAGGCAATCCAGTAGCCATGGCCGCAGGCTTAACCACCCTGAACAAAATCAGCCAACCTGGTTTCTACGAGCCGATCTTTGCACAAACTGAAAAACTCGCATCGGGTTTATTAAGTTTAGCGAAAGAAGCCGGCATTCCCTTTACGGAAAACCACGTGGGCACCATGTTCGGCTGCTTCTTTACCGAAGAAGAGAAAGTCACCAACTATCAGCAAGTCATGGCCTGCAATAACGACCGTTTTAATGCCTTCTTCCACGGCATGTTAGAAGAAGGGGTTTATCTAGCTCCAGCTTCCTACGAAACCGGGTTTATGTCTGCCGCCCATACTGACAAGGATATTGCGTTTACCCTGGAAGCCGCCAAAAACGTATTTACTCGACTGAAGTAATCTTGATCCAAAAAAACGACACTCACGCAACCTAAACAGCGGAAATCTCACTTACTTCAATCGGGATTCACCCTGATCGAACTTATTGCCGTGATCGCTGTTTTAGGCTTGCTGGCCGTTACAGCCATCACCAAATTTATCTCTTATAAGGAAGCCGCTGAGATTTCACAGATACGTCATAACGCCTCAGTTTTACAGCAGAGTGTAAACACCGTAAAACTGCTTTTTGATATTCAGGGCTATACCACCCGCATGCAGAATCTTCCAAACTTTGGCGACGGAACCATTGATACCAATAACATCGGCTACCCTATCGGCATCGACAAGGGCAATGGTAACGAGAATATTGGCCGAGGAACCAACGACTGCGTCGGCGTATGGGCTGGAGTATTCGCCACCGCCCCAACCGTTTCCGCCAGCAACAATAACAGCGACTACCGCTCTTATCGCCACACAGGCAGCAAGGTCTGTAGCTACGCTTATCGCAAGAACGGCGACACAGGCAACCGAAACAGTGCCCTACTCGTCATCAAGTACGACTCACGAGATGGCAGTGTCGAGGTTTGCGGTCTGCACCCTGACCTTTCTGCCTGCTAACAGGCCCCCACAGTTAAAATCAAAACCTACCCAAAGGCAGAACACCGGCCCTTAGACAGAGCAACAGGCACAAAAAAGGCGAGCCACAATGGACTCGCCTTTTTCTAAACCATCGAACAGTAACGAATTATACCGCTACAATGTTCTCAGCCTGAGGGCCTTTTTGACCTTGAGTTACAGTGAACTCAACAGCCTGACCTTCTGCTAGGGTTTTGAAACCATTACCCTGGATAGCACTGAAGTGTGCGAATACGTCTGGGCCATTTTCTTGCTCGATAAAACCGAAACCTTTAGATTCATTGAACCACTTAACGGTTCCTTTAACTGTATTAGACATAAAAAACATCCTGAAATAGATTAAGTTTTGCCTTACGGCGGGTTTGCTTCGAAATCTAGACTGAAACGTAGAAAACTGCAGGACGTTGTTACAAATAATACAGCGAAATGTAGATTTTCAAACAAAGACTTTCTTTCTCGCGGGCTTGAGTATACAAGGGCCTGACAGCAATGTCGAACCCTTCACAACAGCTAATTTTCACCTTATGCCACCACCACCAAACCGGGCCTTCCCAGAGGCTTTTGCCTCGTACATAACCTTGTCACTCAGGGCAATTAATGTAGCAAGATCGATACTATACCCTGGGAACCAAGCCATCCCTTGAGAAAAAGACGCATAACCGGCCCAAATAACGCCATAGGTGAATACCTGAAAGTAACTTACCAGTAAGCTTCGGCGGTATTGATCAACGACCAATACCGCCGAACAAAACATATAGAGGGTGTACAAACCCCAAGAAATTGCCCAATAAAGAAGATAATGGGAACGCAGCCGATAAACCTAAAGCAACAGCCACCCCTACTCAGCTAAACCGCTCCTACAATTGCGAACCAACTACAAGATACCAAGCGACTCCCACCACGGAGGACAAAAGTAAAAACACCAAGTTTGCCCAATAGCGATCGGTTTTTCGTCGCTGATAACGAGAGTTGATATATAGACTCAGCAAGCTCAAAACACCGGTAACGGCAGTACAGTAAAACAGCCAATCCGCCATTTGCCGGTCCCAAGCTTCCCGCGCCTGCAACCCCCAATGAGAATCGAGACCCGCCTTAAACTCAGGACGCGCGTAGTGAAATAGCACCAAGGAGGCCAGAATCAAAACCCAACCAAAAGTCGCCAACCCCCAAACCCAACGCCGCCAATCTTCTACTTTTTGCCGACGCTCTTGACGATGCCATTTTTTTTCTGGCAACGGATTTCCATTTCGATCAAAGTGCTTCATAACTCAACGCCTCGAATCACCCTCGTGACAATAGCTCACGTAAATCGATCAAGGCTGCATTAGCCCGCGAAATGTAAGAAGCCATCACCAAGGAGTGATTTGCTAACATACCAAAGCCACTGCCATTCAAAATTAACGGGCTGTAGATTGCCTGTTGAGTTGCCTCAAGCTCCCGAATAATCTGCTGAAGACTTACACGGGCATTTTTCTTTTCCAACACATGGGCAAAATCCTTATCTACCGCCTTTAAAAAATTGATCAACGCCCAGGAAGCCCCTCGGGCCTCATAGAAAACATCATCAATATTATGCCAAGGGGTTTTTACCAATTGATCACGAGGGGCATAAGTGGATTGTGATGCACCGGGGTCCCCAGCTAAATCCGTATTTAAACGGCGCTGCCCCACACTGGCACTTAATCGTTGCGACAATGATCCCAACCGCGTTTCCACCGTTCCCAACCAATAACGCAGATTATCCGCACGGGCATAAAATTGTGCCTGCGGACTGGACGGATCACCCAAACGCTGCAGGTAATCTTCCACGTAGCCAACACCTTCCTGGTACTCCGATTCAGAAGCAGGTACAGCCCAACTATCGTTATTAAAATTAAAACGAGACTCGGCTAGAGCCAATGATTTATCTTCTGCAGACTGAGACTGCGAACGACTAAAGGCTTCACGCATCGCCTTCGACATATCCCGGCATTGAATCAAAACGCCATACTCCCAATTAGGAATATTGTCCATCCACACACCCGGGGGGAATAAATCATTACTGATAAATCCCCCACGTTTATCCAGTAAAGTGGACATAGTTTCAATCAACATCACGGTGGTGTGACTACCCACCACAACCTTTTGATGATTCTTTTCTGCGTACATGGTCGTACGCTGCACGACAGATAACGTATCCGGCTCACGACTCCAAATAGCGCCAAACACTAAACTAACCACCAAGAGCACAGGTACCACGACAAACAGCAGCTTCAAATACCAGTCGCCCTCCCGAATATCCTCTCGAAAATCCACCCACCAATCCACAACCCACTGGCGTCGCTGCTGCCAGCGCTCTAACAAGTTGCTTTTAAACTGCTGAAAACCCATTTAATTACCCTACTATCGGCGACGCTATTTCAAACTGCGAACTTCTGCCTGAGCCACCACACGTTCACCATTTTTAAATTCAAAAACCAATTCCATTTTTTCCAGACCTAACTGTAAGCCGAACACCATCAAGTGCAAACCATGGCTTTTAAATTGCTTATGTTCCCCAGCACCAATGACCAACTGATCCAATTGACGCATTTTCATCACCCCATTCTCATGTAGATGATCATGGATCTCTACTCGATCCACCTGAGATGAACTCACCCCCACCAGCACCCACTCTTTATCACTGAAATTACACAGCCACAAATAACCCGCAGAGACCTGCTGCCCTGGAAGAGGCTCATTAATCTGAATACTGTTGATCTTCACACCAGAGGCAAAAGCAGGCAAAGCCAACAGGGGAAATAACACTGACAAGCATAGCGCCAATACAAGCTTTCTAGAAATCATCCCTTTACCCAACACATTGTTGTTATATCTGCAAGATTACTGCTGTAGCACTACAGGCGAAGGTTTATCCAAGCAGTAGCCCTGCACCCCATCCACTCCAATCAAGGACAGTTGATGCAGCTCTAATTCCGTCTCCACCCCTTCCGCCAGCATCTGGATATCGCACTCCCGACTAATCTGCAGCAGAGATTTCACAAAAAACTGATTATCCTTACTGTCATCAATACCGCGCACGGTTTCGGCCGCAACTTTCAAATAGCTAATTGGCAAACTATTTAAATAACTAAAAGAAGCGCCACCCGCCCCAAAGCCACTCATACACAGAGTCACCCCCAACTCTCGTAACTGATCAAACAGCAAACCGATAGAGTGGTCCGTGCGCTGCACGACTAACTCGGAAAACTCCAACACTAAACGGCGGGAAAAGTTTGGATTCTCTTTCAAAAAACCCACTAACCAATCAATAAAAGCAATATCCTGAACCGAATACGTCGAAATATTAATACTGAACTTCAACTCATTGGCATACTGCAATCCAGTTTCGCGAATCATCTCCAACATCAAACGATCAAAATCACTTTGCAGCTGATGACGCTCAATCCAAGGCCAAAACTCCCCGGCACTTAACAACTGATCGCTATCTTGAATACGGCACAACACCTCTAAATGCATGAGCGATTTATCTACACGCTTTCGAACAGGCTGAAAATGCATCATCACATCTTTTTCATTCAATGCCCGCTCCAAAAACAAACGCCACTGAGTGGCATCCCTCACCACAAGTTCCTCTTGCTCTTCCAGCACTCTCACTTGCCAGCCGTTAGCGCTCATCTGCTGGGCCTTAGCCAAGGTAGCATCCGCTTCCGGCAACAAGCGACTTTGCAATGTCACCACCGGAGAATAAGCCACCCCCAAATGCACACCCACTTCCCGGCACTTTTGTAAATCACCGCTCGCGGCTACCCGTTGATACAACTGCTCAGCCAGCGCACGAATTTCATTCACACTCAACCCAGGCAAAAACGCCGCAAAATCCGTACCGGCTCGGCGGGACACCGCCATACCGGCAAACCCCGCTAACAACTCCATAAAGTGATCCGCCACCTGCTGTAAGCAGGCATCCCCTGACGAACGACCAAACGCTTTATTGAACTTATGAAAATCGGAAAGCTGAAGTAAAAACAGCGCTCCTGCGCCACCCGCACTTTCAGAATTTAGAAAGGCCTCAAAACGAGCATCAAAATCCCTGCGGTTCGACAACCCCGTTACATCATCAATATGCGCCTGGCGGTGCAAACCTTCGGCAATTTCCAGCTGCTCCTGAAACATAGCTCGCACCTTAAACACCATACGATTTAAGGTCATCGCCAAGCTTCGCAACTCACGCTCACGGGGCAGCTGCCCCTGCACATTAAATTCACGCCGGGATACGGCATCCACCTGTCGCTCTATACGCTTTAACGGCCGTAGAGCATTATTCAACACGGGCCCCACCAACAACAGGCAGATACAACAAATCAAACTTAACAGCAGCAACTGACCATGAATGATTTTCCATAATGAATAAACCACAGCGTCGGTGTCCAATTGCAAATCCACAACACCCACCAACTTACCATCCACTATCACTCGCCGCTGGGCGGAAGGCGCACTCAGAGAAAGCGTTCTTAAAAACCAACGGGGCACATCCGCCTCATTAAGTACCCGCACACGACTCACAATCGGCTCACCTTCAGCATCTCTAAATGCAATAGAGCGCAGCGACTCACTGGCAAAGACCTGCTCGATGGCCAACTGCTGCATGGCGTGATTACCTTGAGCCTCCGACGCAGAAATAGAAAATGCCAAAGAAGATGCCAAGTCATTAGCCTGCCCTTGTAACTGCTCCTGCACGCTATCGCGACTTTGCTTTACGCCAGTGATCACACTCCCAAGGGCCAACACAATGAACACCCCAAGAACGACCGCCACTAACTGCCGATACAAACTCAAAAAAACACCTCAAATCGTGCGACAAATACACCTAAGTCGCACCCAAACCACAGAACGGAACTTACAGCCCTAACAACCTTCTTATTACAGGGTTGATTGTGACCTAACCCAACAACAACCGCCACAAGTGTAGACAGAGCCCTGTAAGAACTCTGTGCGACCATCGACAAAAAAGCAGCTAGGCACTGGACGACACCCTTTTCAGCAGCAACAATGCAATAACCTTTAGCAGTACCCTCTAATATAAAGCGCACAACATTACAGGCCCATTCGCCATGCACTATTTGCGACTCAGCATTTTAGTTCTTCTTCCCCTTATAGCCCTCTCCACCACAGGGCAAGACTACGATGATGAATTTCTACCTGTAGATGACGCCTATCAACTAGACATTCAACTAAACCCGCAACAAGCCATTGCAACCTGGTCCATTGCCCCAGAGTACTACCTCTATCACCACACCTTTAAAGGCCAGCTCTTTAACAGCAACGGCGAAACCATCAATGCCGATATACAAATCCCACGGGGTATTGAAAAATTCGACGAGATTTTTGAGGAAGTTCGCGAGTTACATTTTCAAGAAATTAGCCTTACTGCATCTTTTACTGAGCAACCAACCTATTTGCAGGTAGAGTATCAAGGCTGCGCCGAGGCTGGCCTGTGTTATCCACCTCAAACCCGCAATTTTCAATTAGACTTCACGACTAATTTTGCCGAACTCATAGAAGAGCTTCCTGTTGTAGTAACAACCACCTCTACGGTTTCAAATACGACCTCAGCTTCGAGTGAGAACACTGGCAGCACTGATATCGCCGAAAACACCAAGACTGAAATCAGTACCGCCGAGACCCCCGCAGTAGGGGTTTTTAGCGCTATTATTTTAGCCATGCTGGGCGGGGCGATTTTGAACCTTATGCCCTGCGTACTTCCCGTCCTCTCCATTAAAGCCATCAGCCTCACAAAAACCGTTCACCAGCCACACCTCCGCCACCTTCACGGCTGGGCTTATTTCGCTGGCGTCGTGGCCTGCTTTCTCGCTATCGCAATTGCGCTCCTGAGCCTTCGCGCGGCAGGGGAAGCCATTGGCTGGGGATTCCAACTGCAATCGCCTTCCGTCGTCGCGGCCCTGGCTTATTTATTCTTTATTATGGCCCTAAGCCTGGCGGGGCTTTTTCATATCGGCAGTAACTGGATGGGCTTGGGAGAAAAATACACCAACAACAAAGGGCTAAAGAGCTCCTTTGCCACCGGCGTACTCGCAGCCATTGTTGCCAGCCCTTGTACCGCCCCCTTTATGGGTGCCGCTCTCGGCTGGGCCATCACCCAACCCAGCATCATTGCTTTGGCAGTGTTCGCCGCCCTTGGCGCAGGCATGGCATTACCACTCACCCTGCTATGCCATATCCCCGCACTCCTTAACAAACTCCCTCAGCCGGGAGGCTGGATGGTGCGTTTTAAAGAGTTCTGCGCCTACCCGCTGCTTCTTACTGCTGTCTGGCTGCTGTGGATTCTCGGCCATCAAGCGGGCAGTGATGCCGTCATTGTGACATTGCTGGGCGCCGTGGCCATCGCATTCGCCATCTGGCTCTGGCAGATTCATCACGCACTACTGAAAATTCTGGCAGCGGGGTTTGTGGTCATAGGTCTATTTATTGGTATCAACCACCAAACACTGGAGGCAGACCACTCCTCACAATCCAGCAGCACCTGGGAGGCTTATACCCCCGAGCGCCTTGATGAGCTGCGAAACGATAACCGCCCCGTATTTGTAAACCTCACCGCAGACTGGTGCATTACCTGCTTAGCCAATGAAAAAGTTGCTTTATCTTCCAGCACCTTCGAAGCCGCCCTACAAGAAAAAGGGATCACTTATTTAAAAGGCGACTGGACCAACCACAATCCGGAAATCACTAAACTCCTGGCCCAATTCAATCGTAACGGGGTTCCCTTGTACCTGGTCTACCCTTCCCGAGCAGAAAAACCAGAAGTCCTCCCCCAATTACTCACGGAAGAACGAGTACTAGCAGCCCTTGATAGAGCTGCACTGCCATAATACCGGCCCAAAAGTAGCGATATTTACGAAATTCACTACTTTTAGATGATTTTTCCCAAAACTTTCGTAAAAACCATGGGAAATGGCGCACAAATGCAGCTAAATACCCCCGAAGTCACTCACTCCTGCATAGCATTTTGCTATAACAGATCCTCCAGTCATATTTAAATGCTGCGAAAATGCTGGTAAATGCTGGTAAAATCTCAGAACTAGAAGATTTATTGGACTCTCCGTTTTTTTTCGTTCACACTTACTCCCCTATTTTGTCGCCACAGAGCACAGCGACAAAAACAGCAAAGAACACAAAGACACAAAGACACAAACGGAGCAGGCACCATGGCGACAATTCTCGTACTGCACGGGCCCAACCTAAATCTTCTCGGCACACGCGAGCCAGAAATTTATGGCTCCGACACCCTCGACGATATTAATCAACGCTTAACCGAGCGCTGCATCAACGAAGGCCACCACCTTATGGCCTTACAAAGCAATGCGGAATACGAATTAATCAACCGCATTCACGACGCTCGAAATGAAGGTGTGAATTTTATTTTGATAAACCCCGCCGCCTTCACTCACACAAGCGTTGCATTGCGGGATGCTCTCGCAGCAGTGGACATTCCCTTTATTGAAGTTCATCTGTCCAACGTCCATGCCCGCGAAGAGTTTCGTCAACACTCTTATTTATCAGATATCGCCCAAGGTGTTATCACCGGCTTCGGTGCACACAGCTACGAGCTCGCCCTCGACGCTGCACTGAAGCTTGTAGATGCAACACCCTAAGCAATAACTTACTTTTAATCATTTTCACTTTAACGAGAGAGAAAGAGAATTAACTATGGATATTCGTAAAGTTAAAAAACTCATCGAGCTACTAGAAGAATCCGAAATTGCAGAACTGGAGATTAAAGAAGGCGAAGAATCTGTGCGCATCAGCCGCCACGGTAACGCTGTTGTCACCGCACCAGCTCCATTCGCTGCAGCTCCCGTAGCACCAGCTCCTGCAGCACCCGCTCCCGCAGCCCCTGCAGCCGAAGAAGCTCCGGCTTTATCTGGCCACGTGATTACCTCACCAATGGTCGGCACCTTCTATCGCGCACCTAGCCCAAGCTCTCCCGCATTTGCAGAAGTTGGTCAACACGTGAAGCCAGGCGATGTTATCTGCATCGTTGAAGCCATGAAGATGATGAACCAAATCGAAGCCGACAAAGCCGGTGTTATCGAAGCGATTTTAATAGAAAACGGCCAGCCTGTTGAATTCGATCAGCCACTGATCACTATCGTTTAAGCGTTGTGTTCAGCAACACGGAAATCACAACGACAAACGCTGATCGAGAGATGTTTATATGTTTAAAAAAGTTTTAATTGCCAACCGCGGTGAAATTGCTCTGCGGGTGCTGCGCGCCTGTAAAGAACTGGGCATTAAAACCGTGGCAGTGCACTCACAGATCGATGCCGATCTGAAACACGTGCGCCTTGCGGACGAATCCGTTTGTATTGGCCCAAACCCATCGACCGAAAGCTACTTGAATGTCCCAGCAATTATTTCCGCCATGGAAATTACCGATGCTGAAGCCGTTCACCCTGGCTACGGTTTTCTTGCTGAAAACGCAGACTTTGCCGAGCAAGTTCAGAAAAGCGGCTTCACCTTTATCGGTCCAAGCGCCGATGTAATTCGTTTAATGGGCGACAAAGTTTCTGCTATCGACGCCATGAAAAAAGCGGGAGTACCTACCGTACCCGGCTCAAACGGCCCATTAGATGTAGAAGATCGCGAGCGCTGCTTAAAAGTGGCAAAAGAAATTGGCTACCCGGTGATTATTAAAGCTGCCGCTGGTGGTGGCGGTCGAGGCATGCGTGTCGTTCACACCGAAGCCAATTTAATCAACTCCATTACCGTCACCCAATCAGAAGCCGCAGCAGCCTTTGGCGACGGCACCGTGTACATGGAAAAATTCCTGCAAAATCCACGTCACGTTGAAATCCAGGTAATGGCTGACGGTCAAGGCAGCGCGGTTCATCTATTCGACCGCGACTGCTCTTTGCAACGCCGCCATCAAAAAGTATTGGAAGAAGCCCCCGCGCCTCATATCCCCGATGATATTCGCCAAGAAGTTTACAAGTCCTGCACCAAAGCCTGTGTCGAAATAGGCTATCGCGGCGCCGGTACCTTTGAGTTCCTGTACGAAGACGGCCGTTTCTACTTTATTGAAATGAATACCCGCATTCAGGTTGAGCACCCGGTAACAGAAATGATTACCGGCGTTGATTTAATCCGCGAGCAAATTCGCGTTTGCGCCGGCGAAAAGCTGTCCCTAAAACAAGAGGACATCAAAATTAACGGCCACGCATTCGAGTGCCGTATTAACGCGGAAGACCCAAAAACCTTTATGCCATGCCCCGGCACCATCAAGATGTACCACCCTCCCGGCGGCCTGGGTGTGCGTGTAGATTCTCACATCTACAGTGGCTACAAGGTTCCGCCTAACTACGACTCCATGATTGCCAAATTGATCACCCACGGCGACGACCGCGATATTGCTCTAGCAAGAATGCGTAATGCTTTGGACGAGCTAATGATCGATGGTATTCGCACCAACGCTCCACTCCAAAAAGAACTAGTGCGTGACAAAGCCTTCCAAGAAGGTGGCGTAAACATTCACTACTTGGAGAAAAAACTTGAGATGTAACCTTGCGAATAATCTAGCAACAGGCGGCACTTAAGCTTTTCCAGACATAAAAAAACCTGCACTAGCAGGTTTTTTTATGTCTACAAGTCGGTAAACTGCCGGCTAAATTTTCACCGGTAATACCACCATGACTTGGCTGCAACTAAAACTCGCAACAACTCGAGACGACACCGAAGCACTAGAAGACGCCCTCCTAGCGGCAGGAGCGGTATCGGTTACCCTGCAAGACAATGCCGACCAACCCATTCTCGAACCCGGCGTAAATGAAACGCCGCTATGGGACCAAGTGAAATTGACCGGCCTATTTAATGCGGATATCAACACCCAACAAACAACAGCTCTCGCCGAACAAAGCTTTGGCGGCAAATTACCCAACACACGCTGGGAGCAGCTCGAAGACAAAGACTGGGAACGAACCTGGATGGACAACTATCACCCCATCCAATGCGGCGAGCGCCTATGGATCTGCCCCAGCTGGCTGGAGCCCCCACAAGCGGAAGCCGTGAATTTAATGCTAGACCCCGGCCTTGCGTTTGGCACCGGCACCCACCCCACCACATTCTTGTGTTTACAGTGGTTAGAGCGGCAAGACCTCAAGGGGAAAACTGTACTGGATTACGGCTGCGGCTCCGGCATTCTAGGAATTGCCGCGCTGCTATTGGGCGCAGAAAAAGTTGTCGCCGTAGACAACGACCCCCAGGCACTCATTGCCACCAAGGACAACCTGAACCGCAACAAACTCAACGAAGCCCAGCTCGAAACCTACCTACCGGAAGAAACCCCTGAAATAGTGGCCGACATTCTTATAGCCAATATTCTTGCGGCGCCGTTAATCTCACTGGCACCCACCCTCAAACAACACCTACAGGAAAACGCCCCCATCTGCCTATCCGGCATTTTGAGCCACCAAGCAAGTGACGTAGCGCAAGCTTACGAGCCTGAATACCCACTGACCGCGTCTGGCGAGAGGGAAAACTGGATTAGGCTTTGCAATTCTGGTACTTAGCAAACTAAACTAATAAACTACTTTAAGTTATGGCTACCGATTAATGCCATCAAGTTAATGGATACCCAATTGCTCACGCCCAATTACTCATAAAAGACGTCATGGCCGATTTCGTAACGCGCTGCCCCAAGTGCAGCACCTCATTCAAGCTCACCATCGATCACCTTAAAACCGCAAAAGGTGCGGTACGCTGTGGCTCCTGCTTGAATGTATTTAAAGCCAACGAGCACTGGGCAACGCCATTAACACCCGAGCAAGAAAGAGAGCTGGATACCGTACTCAACCCAGCACCAGCAGGGGCAGACTTCAGCCTAGGCAACGAGACTGATGAAGACGATATTTTAATCAGTGACGACATGGATGGAGAAGAAACTCCAGCACCTCCTTCATCATCCGACTCACTCTTTGGCGACGAACTAAGTGCAGAATTTCGCACATCCAACGACAACGACGGCAAATCAAGCAGCAAGAAAAGCGGCTTTAGCGCCTCAGCCTACGAGAGCAATGAACTCGCCGACGAATCCTGGGCTGACGGACTTCTGGATGACAATGATGACGCCCCCTCATCGCTTATCCCCCCAGCAAACACCTATTCCGCACCAAAAACAAACCAGGAACCGACACACAGCCACCTCCCCGAACCAGACACGGGTGACGATCAGTGGAGCAGCAATATTGGTGTAGAAGATGATCATAATTACAACGAAGAAGATCTCTTTAACGAAGACGATCGCAACTCCCGTCACCAGCTATTATCGCGCATTGAACCCGAGCCTGTTCAGTTTCAGACACACCGTGCACGCAGCCCTCTGAAACAAAAACTGCTTTGGGGCAGCCTATGCCTCCTTGCTGGCGCTATTGGCTTCCTGCAATTTGGCTACTGGAAAATGAACGACCTAGCCCGCCAGGCGCAATGGCGCCCAAGCTATGAAAAAGCCTGCGACATGCTGAACTGTAAATTACCTACACTTATCGATATTCAGCGCATGCGCAGCCACAACCTAATTGTGCGCAGCCACCCGGATTATGAAAATGCACTTCTTGTGGACACCATCGTTATCAACACTGCCGATTTCCCACAACCATTTCCGAAACTGCAATTAGTGTTCAGCGACCTGCAAAATAAAACCGTCGCCAGCCGCCAATTCAGCGCAAATGAGTATCTAGCGGGAGAATTGGCTGGCGCCACCATGATGCCGCCTCACCAACCCATCCATCTCGGCCTGGAAATTGTTGACCCTGGAGAACAGGCCGTAAGCTACCGTTTAGAAATTCTCCCCTAGGGACTTACCCAGAGACTTAGGGGCCGTACCCCGCTAATAGCCCCCTCTCCATTCTCAACGACCCGGTGAGAGTTAACACTCACTTTTGCCACATATTTCCATGCCCCAAGCTCGAGCAAAGCCCTGTCAATCGCACCAGTGATAAGCATTATTTATATGAAATAATTACCACCGCCGCTTGACAAAAAAAACTTTCCCCTCGACCTAAAAATACCTCTATTTGGTGCTTTATTCGCCACCTCGACGGCGGTATCATACGCGCCCTTTTGGCAAAAGGTGGTTAATCCTTGAGCAATATCGGACCAACCATAGGCCCCTACAAATTAGCAAATCGTACAGCCCTCGCCCCAATGGCCGGTGTTACTGACCTCCCATTTCGGCAACTGTGCCACCGTTTGGGGGCAGGCCTTGTGGTTTCGGAAATGCTCACTAGCGACACCCGCCTGTGGAACAGCCGCAAATCAAAACAGCGCCTGACCACCCATGCCAATGAGCCAGGCCCTCGCTCGGTACAAATTGCCGGCGGAGATCCCGACATGCTATCCCACGCCGCCGCTAAAGCCGTGGAAATGGGAGCGCAAATCGTCGATATAAACATGGGGTGCCCGGCCAAGAAAGTCTGCAAAAAAGCAGCGGGGTCTGCCCTACTGCAAGATGAAGAACTGGTAGCATCCATTTTAAATGCGGTTACCAGTGCCGTAGAAGTCCCTGTCACACTAAAAATGCGGACAGGTTGGAGCCCAGAAAATCGCAATGGCAAAATCATTGCTCGGCTCGCAGAAGATGCCGGTATTGCCGCATTGGCCGTTCACGGTAGAACCCGCGCCTGTAAATTTTTAGGCAATGCGGAATACGACACCATTGCCGACATTGTAGAAGCCGTTTCCATTCCGGTTTATGCCAATGGCGATATTGCAACACCACAACAAGCACGCGCCGTACTGGATCACACCAAAGCGGCGGGTGTAATGATTGGTCGAGCAGCCCAGGGAAAACCCTGGCTATTTCGCTCAATCAACCACTACCTGGCAACCGGGGAATTATTGCCAGAACCAGGCAGGGAAGAAGTCGAGCGCACACTGAGCACTCACCTCGCCGAATTACACCGTTTTTACGGTGACTACATGGGCGTAAGGATTGCCCGCAAGCACATTGCTTGGTACCTGGCTACGCTGAGCCATCAGCAGACCAAAAACCATCAGCAAACCGCCGACCCCCAGAGGGAAAGCGATGAAGGTAGCGATAGAAAGAACACAGAAAAAGTACAAACGCTCAAACAGCGTTTTAATGTTCTGGAAACCACTGAACAACAAAGAGCATTCGTTCGACATTTATTCGAACAGATTTTGACAAACGAGGAAGCAGCATGATCCCAACGGATACCGTTATGGCCGAAACAACAACGTTAATCTCTCAAGCCAATGACGACCAGTACGGCCTTCGCGCCCCAACGCAACCAAAAGCACTGCGCGACCACGTAGAAGAAGCCGTTAACAACTACTTTAACAGCCTAGACGGACAGCAAGTCAGCGAAGTGTATGACATGGTACTCGCCGAGGTTGAAGCCCCCCTGCTAGAAGTAGTAATGAAGCACACTCGTCATAATCAAACCAAAGCTTCTGAAGTACTAGGCCTAAACCGCGGCACACTTCGCAAAAAGCTTAAGCAGTACGGCATGCTGTAAAGAGTGAGACGCTAAACGAGAGATAGGAAATACAACTCCATCTCTCGTCTCACTTCTCTTTTCTCTGCGAACATTTTTGCAAACACCTTTAATCCCTTTTCCATCTCCACGATTTCTTCAGAGACAGACAAAATGACTGACGCCATCAAAGTTCGTCGCGCCCTTATCAGCGTATCTGACAAAACCGGTATTGTTGAATTTGCCCAAGCGCTTTCCGGCCATGGAGTAGAAATTCTCTCCACCGGCGGGACCTTCCGCCTCCTGCAAGAAAACAGCATTCCAGTTACCGAAGTGTCCGACTACACCGGTTTCCCTGAAATGATGGACGGCCGCGTAAAAACCCTACACCCGAAAGTACACGGCGGGATTCTTGGCCGTCGCGGCACCGATGATGGCGTAATGGAAGAGCACGACATTAAGCCTATCGACATGGTGGTAGTGAACCTGTATCCATTTAAGTCGACCGTTGCCGACCCTAACTGCGACCTTCCAACCGCTATTGAGAATATCGATATCGGCGGCCCGACCATGGTTCGTTCTGCCGCAAAAAATCACAAAGATGTCGCCATCGTCGTCAATGCTTCCAGCTACGAAACCGTACTTGCGGAAATGAAGGCAAACGATGGCGCTACCTCTTATCAAACTCGTTACGAGTTAATGGTTAAAGCCTTCGAGCACACAGCGCAATACGACGGCATGATCGCCAACCACTTCGGTGCGCGCGCTTTTGACTTCAAACCTGGAGAAAATGAAAAGCGCGATTTTGCAAACACCTACAATGTGCAATATCAAAAAACACAAGACATGCGCTACGGTGAAAACCCACACCAAAAAGCGGCTTTCTATGTCGAAGATGATGCACAGGAAGCTTCTGTTTCCACTGCAAAACAGTTGCAGGGTAAAGAGCTGTCGTTCAACAATGTTGCTGACACCGACGCTGCTCTTGAGACCGTAAAACTATTTGACGAACCTGCTTGTGTCATCGTTAAGCACGCAAACCCCTGCGGAGTCGCTGTTGCGACCGATATCAAAACCGCTTACGAATTGGCTTTCGCCACAGACCCAGAATCTGCCTTCGGCGGCATCATCGCCTTTAACCGTGAACTGGATGCAGAAACTGCTCAACTCATCGTTGAAAAACAATTTTCTGAAGTGATTATCGCTCCAAGCGTTTCCTCAGCTGCGGCGGAAGCTGTATCTGCCAAGAAAAATGTTCGCTTGCTTGAGTGCGGCCAGTGGGGCAATGAGCGCCCAACAGCCTACGACTACAAGCGTGTTAACGGCGGCTTGCTAATTCAAGAAAAAGACAACGGTATGGTGACTAAAGCCGACCTTAAGGTGGTGACCAAGAAAGCCCCTAGCGATGCTGAAATGGACGACCTACTGTTCGCTTGGAAAGTGGCTAAGATGGTAAAATCCAACGCGATTATCTATAGCAAAAACGGACAAACCATCGGCGTGGGCGCCGGTCAAATGAGCCGTGTAAACTCTGCCCGTATCGCTGCCATTAAAGCAGAACACGCAGGCCTGGAAGTAAAAGGCGCAGTGATGGCAAGTGATGCCTTCTTCCCATTCCGCGATGGCATCGACAATGCTGCAGCAGTAGGCGTGAGCGCTGTTATCCAACCTGGCGGCTCCATGCGCGACGAAGAAGTGATCGCCGCTGCGGACGAGCACGGCATGGCCATGGTATTCACAGGCATGCGCCACTTCCGCCACTGATAGCTACAAGGGCTCTAGCGAGCAATCACAGTAATCAGTCAAAAAACCGGGCCCTGCGCCCGGTTTTTTTTATTGCGCCCCTGTCTGACCCCTCCCATCTAAAAAAAGGCACAAAGTCTTAATTGACACTTCAGTTTGAACTTTCACACAATCTGTACCAATCTAAGGATACGTTTGTTCAGAGTAACCCTGAACAACCTCATCAAAGGGATGCACTGACGCACTAACGAAATGACATCGCCCCAACATTCATCCAGCAGCGCCAACACCACGCCTATTGTGTATAACAATGTGTTGATCGTCGATGACGATCCAAACATCGGCATGCTGACCAGTTTTTTCTTGAATAAGCTAGGAGTGCTTAAAAGCGAGCATTGTGAGAGCGTTAATGAAGCAGTAACGCTTATTCAGGAGAACAACTACGACCTAGTATTAACTGACCTGGACATCCCACAGAGGGATGGTTTCGAGCTCATTGAACACTGCGTTAACCAACACCCACACACGAATATGATTTTAATGAGCGGGCACAGCTCCACTCTACTGCGCTCCGTTCAACATATTCTCAGCGACATGCCCATTGAGATACTGGGTATTCTCGACAAACCCTTTACCCAAGACGACCTAAAGCAAGTCTTATTTTCCAACACACCCGTTCACAGTAATCATCAACCCTTACCCGAGGACGATGACCTCACTATTGACGATGTGCTACAAAATCTCATTCTCCACCTCCAGCCAAAACTCGACGCCAAAACCGGCAAAGTGATTGGCGCTGAAGCCTTAGCACGGGTTCAACACCCGGAAAAAGGCTTACTGCCTCCCGCGCGCTTTTTACACCTGTTACAAACCCCCGAAGACCACTTGCGCTTCGCGCTAAGCACTGTAAATCAAGCAATGGGCCTCATGTACAGAGAAGGCGAAGCCTTAAAAGGGGTAAAGGTCGCCATCAACCTAACTTTGAGCAGCTTACGGCACCCCCATTTCTACTCATCTGTGATGGCCCTGCTGCAAACCAATGAGGCGGCCCCCTCGCAAATACTGTTTGAAGTTACAGAAGACGAAATTTTTGCTCGGGATATTCAGCTGGTTAAGACACTGGGACGGCTGGTACTAGAGGGTTTCAGCTTTTCTCTGGATGATTTCGGAACCGGCTTTTCAAATCTTGAGCGTTTGCGCTTACTCCCCATTTCAGAAGTAAAACTGGATCGCTCATTCGTTCAGGGTATGCTCCACGACGACTTTGCCCGAGAGGTAACCAGTAGTTTTATCGCTCTCGCCAATTCGCTGTCTCTCAGCACCGTCATCGAAGGGGTCGAGACTGAAGAAGAGCGGGATTACCTACTGAGCTTGGGCGCACAAATTTTTCAAGGGTTCCTCTTCTCCAAGCCACTCCCTGAGGCTGAATTTCTCGAATTCACCGCCAGCCAAAATCACACCTAAGGGCCAGCCTATTACCCCCCAATTCCCCCAATAAAAGCCTCTTTTTTGCCCTCTTTGCCTACCCTTAAGTATGTCGGTATCCCCTGTTTTATGAGAAAATGCGGTCCTTTTGCAGTGGGTGCTGCAAGTATTATGGGGGCGTTGAAATCTCACTCTTCCATCTCGCCCACAAGACAGCACACAACTGGATCGCATTTTTTTATAAAACAGGATCAAAAATGAACGTATTGGTAATTGGCTCCGGTGGCCGCGAACACGCTCTCGCTTGGAAAGCCGCGCAAGGCGAAGGTATCGAAACTGTCTATGTTGCCCCTGGCAATGCAGGTACTGCACTGGAACCGAAACTGGAAAATATCGACATCGGCGTTGGCGACTTCGAAGCGCTTGCCAACTTCGCCCAAGAAAACAATGTCGGCCTTACCATCGTTGGCCCTGAGCAACCCCTAGTTGATGGCGTAGTAGATTTCTTCGAAGATCGCGGTCTCGCGATTTTTGGCCCAGACAAGGGCGCAGCACAACTGGAGGGCTCCAAAGCCTTTACCAAAGACTTTCTAGCACGTCACGAAATCCCCACTGCTGCGTATCAGAATTTCACCGAAGTAGAGCCGGCATTAACTTACCTTCGTGAAATGGGCGCTCCCATCGTCGTTAAAGCCGATGGCCTAGCGGCAGGCAAAGGTGTAATCGTTGCAGAAACCTTGGAACAAGCGGAAAACGCCGTAAAAGATATGCTCTCCGGCAACGCCTTCGGAGATGCTGGCTGCCGTGTCGTAATCGAAGAGTTTTTAGAAGGTGAAGAAGCAAGCTTTATCGTCATGGTAGATGGCGAAAGTGTTTTACCCATGGCTACCAGCCAAGACCATAAACGTGTTGGCGACGGTGACACCGGCCCTAATACCGGCGGCATGGGGGCCTACTCTCCTGCCCCCGTCGTGACACCTGTGGTAGACGAACGCATTATGGAAGAAGTGATCATGCCCACCGTACGCGGCATGGCGGAAGAAGGAAACCCTTACGTGGGTTTCCTATACGCGGGCCTTATGATTGCCCCAGACGGCACGCCAAAAGTTATTGAATACAACTGCCGCTTCGGTGATCCAGAAACTCAGCCTATCATGATGCGCATGCAGTCCGATTTACCTAAGCTTTGTTTATCTGCACTGAAAGGTGAGCTTGAAAATTGTGAAGCCCAATGGGACCCTCGAGCTTCTATCGGTATCGTTCTCGCAGCCGGGGGCTATCCTGCAAGCTACAATAAAGGCGATATCATTTCCGGACTTGATGCAGACTCGAACTCCAGTAATGAAAAAGTTTTCCACGCTGGCACGAAACTAGATGGCGATAACGTCGTGACCAGTGGCGGCCGTGTGCTATGCGCCGCTGCACTGGGTGACAGCGTTAGTGAAGCACAACAAAGCGCTTACAAGTTGTGCGAAAAGATTCACTGGGAAGGTAGCTTTTACCGCAAAGACATTGGTTATCGCGCCATTGCTCGCGAACAGTCTGAATCAACGTAAAAATACTTTTACACCGTAAGCAGAAAAGTGAGGGCCAGCTGCCTGGCCCTCAAAATAAATACGCACAGCAGCCACGGCATAAATAAACACGTGGGCAACCGCCCGAGATAGCGCAAGATACACGCTTAGCTAGGAGCCGAAACCAACACAGAAACTGTGACTAAAGTCGGCCTGATGTAAATTGGAACTGGAACTGCTACCAGACCCTAGCTACCTTGTAAGTTGCAGAGGGAAAAATATGGCCACCATGCTTTCAACATCTTTGTCAGCGACTGCCCCGCAGCGTTTTGTTTTACTGTGCCTTTTAGTTCTGGGGTTAACCTTAGGGCTTTCACCTTCCCTGAATGCAGCACCTTTACTCTCTCTTCCCGAAGGGCAGGATCGATTGCCCACGACACCCTATATCGACTTTCTGAGAGACCCCTCTCAACTTCTACTCTTAGAAGAGCTTCTTGAAGCAGATATGGCAAATCAATTCAGCCCAATGCCGCCACACGGTGCAAAATTTGGCCGCACCAACGACGCGATCTGGTTGCGTTTCAATTTGGCTCCCAGTGAGCAGCAGCTATATTTGGAAATGCGACCTTCCACTATGGATTTTGTGGATGTCTATATCGTCGACAAAAAATCACAGCGTATTGTTAGCGAAACCCATACAGGCACCATGCGTGTTGCTGAAGTCAGCAACAGCAATAACCACCTTCACATATTTAAATTGCCTGCCCACAAGCATACACAGCAAGTTTTTATTCGCCTTCAATCTCACAAAACCTTGTTCGCCAATATCACCCTCAACTCCGTTAAAGGCATCACTCAATACAATCTATCGCACCAGTTGATCCTAGGGATTTTATTCGGTGGATTACTGCTCATGGTTTTCTTTAACCTGATGCTCGGTGTACTACACAAACATAAAATTACGTATTTACTGGCGGGCTACATTCTATCCCCAGCCATTGCCATTGGCATTCATTCGGGCCACGGACAGCAGTTCTACCCCCACTACCCCTGGATCATGGACAATCTGCTACCACTGACTGGCTACATGCTGGCAGCCTTCACCATGTTATTTGTGAAAGCTTTTCTCAACCTGGAAAACAGCTCACCAAAGTGGAATCAATCTCTGCGAGTTTTAATTTACCTTTGCTACGCAGGCATGGCGGCCTCACTCTTTATCACCATCCACACCAACTCCTACGTGGTAGTGCCTATGATGGTACTGTCGCACCTAATCGCCCTGGCTATTTCCATTCGCGCTACCTATCGCAACTATCGCAACGCACAAACTCTGCTCATCGCTTCTGCCATTAACACCCTGGCAATGGCAATCTTTTTATCCAATGCCTACGCTACCATCCCTATCGTGGACAGCTACTATGAAACCTTCTTAGTGGCATTACTGATCATTAATTTCTTGTTGTCCCACGCTATCTGGAAAGATCATTCGCGACAACTACACAACGAACTCAAAAATCAGCGAGCGACCTTCCAAAACGACGCAGCCCACAATGCCGAAACATCCACCTTACGTATCCTCAGCCATGAATTACGCAACCCCATCGCTGGCGTGATCGGCCTATCGGAGCTCTTGCTGGACTCTCCTCTGCCTCCCGAACAGAAAGACCAAGTTCAATCTATTCGCCGCTCAGGACACGTGCTACTTAAATGGCTTAACCGCCTAACCGACTGGTCTAAGCTACAACGCAACCAAGTACAATTGCAAAAATTACCCTTCAACTTGTCATCACTGATCAATGAAGTGGTGATCGATGCCCGCTCTGATGCCGCCGAACGTAAAAGTAACTTCAGTGTTCAGCTAGCACCAAGCCTGCCCGAAGTACTCGCCGGCGACCCAGAACATTTAAAGCAACTACTACAGAGTTTATTTGACCACGCCCTCGCACACTGCTGGGGAAGTGAGTTGGAATTAGTTGTCAATCAAGGCGGCGAAAGCTGTAACTGGATGTTCACCCTGACCGTCACCCGCAGCGACCTAGATGTTGAATACGCCAGCCAACTTCTTAAAGGACAACATTCACAACCCAGTACACTTTCCAGTACTGACCGAGAGTTAATTATTGCCAACTACCTCTGCCAGCTAATGGCGGGCGGCTTATCCATGAGCCGAGACAGCAAAGGTGTAGTGACCTATCAACTTAACACCAATATTGCCCGTCACGAGTACTTCCAGCGACACAAGTTCGAAGTGGATATGCTACAAGGCAAACGTATTCTTATCGTAGATGACAGTGCAACCACTCGAAAGCTGCTACACAAGCAAACCGAAAGCTGGAGTATGCGACCCTCTACAACACCAAGCGGCACAGAAGCCTTGGCCATGATGCGTACTATGGCAAACCTGGGCAGCTATTTTGACTTAGTCATTCTTGATTACTCCATGCCCACCATGAATGGCATGGAGCTCGCTGAGAGAATTAGCTCAGATTCTGATCTTGCCTCAAAAAGCGTGCTGATTATGCTGACCGGCGCCAGCACCGCACCAGACGCAGAGACTTTGAAAAAATCAGGTATCTGCCGTGTGTTAGAAAAGCCCACCGGAGGGAACACACTCAAGTTAGTTTTCTGTGAAGAGCTAAATCGCTTCAACAAAATGCTTTCTCGGCACTAATAGATTAGAACAGCCAAAACAGATTAAAACCGCCAAGCCAAATAAAAAAACGAAGCACCGAATACGATAACTCATTTAAGCAGGCACGGCTCTTTCACTAGCCCAGCTGCGCAACTGAGTAATTTTTTCCGCCATAGTGACCGACAGTGGCCGAGTACCATTAAGTTCATTTAGCAAATGCCCTGTGGCCAACTCACGCCCTTGAGCTGCCGCCGTATACAATCCGGAAACTATAGCCTGCTCGATTTCTGCACCTGAAAAGCCCTCGCTGTGATTCACCAGTCCCTCTAGGGCAAATTCATTAGAACCTAAATTTCTTTTCGCCAAATGAATTTCAAAAATCACTTTTCGCGCGCATGCATCTGGCAAATCCACAAAGAAAATTTCATCAAAGCGCCCCTTTCGAACCAATTCTGGCGGCAAACGAGAAATATCATTACTGGTTGCCACAATAAACACCGGCTGTTTTTTCTCTGACATCCAGGTGAGTAAGGTTCCCAACATTCTCTGAGAGGTTCCATTATCACTACTATCAGGCCCCATACCTTTTTCTAACTCATCTAGCCACAACACACAGGGAGACATGACTTCTGCCAACTGCAAAGCTTCCCGCAAGTTTCGCTCAGTTTCACCCACAAACTTGTTATATAGGGCTCCCATATCCAGCCGCAACAAAGGCACTCCCCACATACCTGCCACGGCTTTTGCCGCAAGGCTTTTTCCTCCACCTTGCACACCGAGTAACAACATGCCTTTTGGAGCATCAAGCCCCTTAGTTTTATTTTTAATGCCTGCCCCGCTGCCTTCGCTCGCTTGCTCAACAAACACTTGACGGCGCTGCTCCAGCCAGTGCTTTAAGTTTTCCAATCCTCCCACCTGAGAAAACTGCTCCGTTTGATATTCAAAACTCAGCACAGACTCCATATCCATCAAAGCAAATTTTGCTTTATTCACCGCAGGGATATCTGACTCCGTAATGGCGCCATCGTCGGCAATAGCACACCGCGCTAAACGACGAACATCAGAATGAGGCAAGCCTTTCAGATTAATCACTAAGCGCTCAAAACTTTCTTGATCACTGCGAACCCTCACTCCTTTATTGGCTTTCGACCAACGCTTTGCCTCCTCTCTCACGATGGATTTGATTTCACCATCATTAGGAAGCGACAAGGTAAAACGGGCACTATAGCGATCCAGCTCCGGCGGTAAGTCCAAAGCATGGCTGAGAAAAATCAAAGTATGGGGAATCACCTGATGATTTAACGCAATGTCTTTCAGTAAGCGGACAATTTTCGGGCTATCGTCTAAGTAAGGGTGGAAATCACACAGCAAAAACACACTGGCGTCAGCGCTCTGCTTAATATGCTCCAATAATGCTTCCGGCTCAGCGTACTCCTGAGGCCCGGCTAATCGAGGGCCAAAGTTCATGCGATTTAAACCATCAGTCACCGACCAGCGCCACAGCGGCCGCGATCTCCCAGATACCCCCGCAGGCAAGACAACACGAGTTATCATCTCTTGAGCGCGACGCTCCTCGTAGGTTTCCGTCACAATCAAAGGTACCCGGGAATCCAATATCAGTGAAAAGTCGCGCACGTCATTCATAGAAGCATCCTATTGGATAAAACTGTTTTCGATCAAACTAGTGGTTCGATTTTGTTTTTTATCAAAGTATCATAGCTTATAGCTGTATTACACTGCGGCTTAACAGCCCAAACACTTTTCAGGTTCTTCCATGCGACAACTCACACTTGCCGACAAGCTGATTTTACAAGCCGATCGCGCTTTACAAACTCTGACGCGAGACACCCGGGAAAAACTCCGCCCTTCCCCCGCACAAGCAGAGCAAGAAGGCGAAATGAATTCAGAGGAAAAGCGCCACGCAGCGGGCTTAATGCGAGTAAACCACAGTGGCGAAGTCTGCGCTCAAGCCCTCTACATGGGGCAAGCGCTCACGGCCAAGTTACCTGAGATTCGTAAAGAGATGGAAGTGGCTGCGGATGAAGAAATTGACCATTTAGCCTGGTGTGAGCAGCGCCTAACGGATTTGGGCTACCGCCCAAGCCTGCTAAACCCTGTGTGGTATGGACTGTCTTTTGGTATTGGCGCAGGAGCCGGCCTGATTAGTGATAAAGTCAGCTTGGGGTTTGTGGCCGCCACCGAAGACCAAGTGTGCTTACACCTAGAAAGTCACTTACAGAGCCTTCCGGAACAAGACCACAAAAGTCGTGCCGTCGTAGAGCAGATGCTAATCGATGAAGCGAAGCACTCTCACACTGCACTGGAAGCCGGAGGCATTGCCTTTCCGACTCCCATCAAGGCCTTGATGACCAAGGTCTCAACGGCAATGACTGAAACAAGTTATCGGATATAACAGGAAATAAGACAAGGAAGGTGTGAGAAGAAAGACGAGAGAGGTAGGCCGGGTTTTTAGCCCGACCAATTACTTTCAGCCGTATGTCAGTAAAAACATGTCGCCCTGAAGGGCGACCTACCGAATAAAGCTGCGCTCATGAAAGCCCCTTCCCATAAAGCTACTCTCTATAAAGCTTATTCCTCAAGCTCCACAATTTCATAGCCATGAGTCACTTCAACACCGGCCTGCTCCATCATAATGGAGGCTGAGCAATATTTAGTAGCCGACAACTCCACAGCCTTCTTTACCTGTGGTTCTTTCAGCTTAGTCCCCGTCACCACAAACTTAATATGAATCTTGGTAAAAGGAGACGGAACCCCCTCAGCACGCTCAGCTTCTAACTCCGCGCGACAGTCAGTGACTTGCTGGCGAGACTTTTTGAGGATGCTCATGACGTCGAACGAGGCGCAGCCCCCCATACCCAACAACAGCATTTCCATTGGGCGAATTCCCATATTACGTCCACCGTGATCAGCAGGGCCATCCATAACGACCGCATGGCCACTACCAGACTCCCCCAAAAACATGGCGTTATCTACCCACTTAACTGTTGCTTTCATCATGCTCTCTTCTCAATTCAATTAACCGGCCTAAATAACCGGCCCAAGGCCAAACTCAAGCCGCGTAGGTTAACATACGAGATGTATTTTGCATTAATCCAATACAAGGCTGGTATGTCGCTGCGTTTACTTACATAATTGGGGCGATAATAATACAAGTAGGAGATGTCAGTGGTCGCAGTATCACTTACCCCCCACATTCAGAACGTCGACGAATTCCTAGGCCATTGCCATAGGCGTCGCTACCCCGCTAAAAGCACCCTGATCTATGCCGGTGACAAGAGCGACTCCCTCTACTACATCATCAAGGGTTCCGTGACGGTACTGATTGAGGATGATGAAGGCCGGGAAATGATTGTGGCCTACCTCAACGATGGCGACTTCTTTGGCGAAATGGGCCTCTTCGATCAAGAAGACAGCCGCAGCGCTTGGGTTCGCGCAAAAACCGAATGCGAAGTTGCAGAAGTCACCTATTCAAAATTTAATGAGCTGATTTCCGCTCACCCTGAATGGCTTATGGCCATTGGCGAGCAAATGTCACAACGCCTACGCCGCACCACCCGCAAAGTCGGTGACTTAGCCTTCCTTGATGTAACCGGTCGTGTTGCCCGCTGCTTGCTAGACCTCAGCAAAGAACCCGATGCCATGACCCACCCTGACGGCATGCAAATTAAAATCACCCGGCAAGAAATTGGCCGTATTGTGGGCTGCTCACGCGAAATGGTTGGCCGCGTATTAAAAGATTTGGAAGAACAAGGCTTGGTGGCGGTTTCAGGAAAAACCATGGTGGTTCACGGGGCGAGATGATTGAGGCGCAAAGGCGCCGCGAGAGATGAGAGACGAAAGATGTTAGATGTAAAAAACGGGAGCCATTGGCTCCCGTTTTTTTGTGTGACTTTGCGCCCACCTTCTAAAGCTCAGCTCAACCCCCAAGAGATCCTTCGGCTACGCCTCAGGATGACAGGGTTCCCCTTGGGGTTTCACATCTCTCGCCAGACATCTTTCATCTCACGTTAATTAAACATCTCCATCAACATCATGCCCGGATCATCGGCCCGCATAAAGGCCTCACCCACCAAGAATGCATTGACATCATGGCCGCGCATGGCTGCCACATCATCAATGGTGTGGATACCGCTTTCTGTCACCACAATACGGTCATCCGGAATAGTACCTAACAAGCTAAAAGTAGTTTCTAAACTGGTTTCAAAATTGTGTAAATTGCGGTTATTAATACCCACTAATTTATTCGGCAATTCCAGCGCTAGCTCTAACTCCGCTGCATTATGTACTTCCACCAGAACATCTAGACCCAACTCCAAGGCAAGAGCATTGTAATCTCGCAACTGCTGCGCTTCCAAAGCGGCGACAATCAATAAAATACAATCCGCACCGATAGCGCGAGACTCATACAATTGATATTCGTCGACAATAAAATCTTTACGAATAACTGGCAGGCTTACGGCTTTCCGAGCTGCCTGCATATACTCATCGGCACCTTGAAAGAAATCAATATCCGTCAACACCGACAAACAAGCCGCCCCCCCGCGTTCATAGCTCTTCGCTGCCGCGACCGGATCAAAGTTTTCGCAAATCACGCCTTTGGAAGGTGATGCTTTCTTTACTTCAGCGATAACCGCAGCAAGCCCTTCCTGAATTTTACGCTCCATGGCTGCCACAAAACCACGGCACTCTGGCTGATCTGCAGCCATGGCTTTAATATCCGCTGCGCTAATTTTTCCAAGGCGTTCACTCACCTCTTCATGCTTACGCGCAATAATTTTTTTCAACACTGTAGGGGTATCTGTCACTACCTGTACTCCAGAAAAAAAATTGTTACTTCGTTATTCATCTAACAAAGCGTCTCTAAAAATAGTGATTTTTTCGTGAGAGCAAGGAAGCACCGCACGCAGAACCGGAGTGTATATGAAATACATGAGGATTCGAGTACGGAGCTGACGCAGCTCTCGCGGAAAAAGTGCATTTTTAGTGTTACTCTACGTTCTTTTGGCAATCCGTAAACGATGCCAACTCTTGTATTTTTGCTTTTGCCAAACCACTACCAATAGTGTCTTGAGCACGGGTAACACCCTCGCCTAAAGAATCCGCAAGCCCACTCACATAGATCGCAGCCCCTGCATTCAAGGCAATAATATCTGCTGCTTTTTGCGCACGTTCAGAAGCGTCTCCGCCCAAGGCTCTATTGATCAGCGCCAAAGATTGCTCGGCAGTTTCTACCGCCAAACCTTCAAGGCTTTGAATATTGACCCCAAAATCTTCAGGCTTGATGGTGTATTCCGTAATTTCACCATTTTTAAATTCTGCAACATGGGTTCCTGCGGCGAGACTGATTTCATCGAGACCATCTTCCGAGTGAACAATCATCACATGCTCACTGCCTAAACGAGACAACACTTCCGCCATAGGGCGGCAAACGTCTTTGGCAAACACACCAATCACCTGGCGCTTCACCCCGGCAGGATTCGTCATGGGACCCAGCATATTAAAAATAGTGCGCAGCCCCATTTCTCTTCTCGGGCCAATGGCATGCTTCATGGCACTATGGTGAGCTTGGGCAAACATAAACCCCACCCCCAGCTCGTTGACACAATTGGCAACCTGCTCGGGAGAAATATCTAATCGCACACCGGCGGCTTCTAATACATCGGCACTGCCCGTGGAGCTGGTAACAGAACGGTTGCCGTGCTTCGCCACACGACCACCGGCAGCGGCAACCACAAAAGCAGCCGCAGTAGAGACATTAAATAAATTAGCGCCATCACCACCTGTGCCACAAGTATCAACAAGATATTCGCCACTCACATCCACTTTGGTCGCCAGTTCGCGCATCACCGTCGCGGCGCCCGTGATTTCATCGACCGTCTCACCTTTCATCCGAAGCGCCACCAGGAAACCGCCTATTTGAGCAGGTGTCGCTTCACCCGTCATAATTTGACGCATCACCACAACCATTTCATCAGTGGTTAAGCTTTGTCGGTCCGATACCTTCGCAAGCGCCTGCTTAATATCCATAACTGTCACTCTGCTCTGTCTTATCTTGTGTTACTGCTCTTTACTGGCCACGACAACATCTAGTTAATTTGCTCGTGACTTTGTAAAACTTCTGTATTTTATAAAGCTAAAAAGTTGGCCAGCAATTTATGGCCCGCCTCACTTAAAATTGATTCCGGGTGAAACTGAACACCCTCCAGGGCATATTTCTTGTGTCGCAAGCCCATCACTTCGTCAATCTGGCCGCCTGATGTTTCTGTCCACGCCGTGATTTCAAAACACTCCGGTAAGCTGTCTTGTTCTACCACCAGCGAGTGATATCGGGTTGCCTCAAAAGGCGTCTTTATCCCACTAAAAACACCGCTACCGTTATGGTGAATTCGAGACACCTTGCCATGCATGATGCTAGATGCCTGAATAATATTCCCACCAAAAACCTGACCGATACACTGATGCCCCAAGCAGATCCCTAACAATGGCACTCGCCCAGCAAAACGTTCAATCACTGCCATAGACAAACCCGCTTTATTGGGCGTGCAAGGACCGGGGGAAATCACAATTCGCTCTGGCTCCAGGTCTTCGATATCAGGCAATAACAATTCATCATTGCGTACGATCTTCACCGCCTGCCCCAACTCTTCAAGGTAGTGCACGACGTTGTAGGTAAAAGAGTCGTAATTATCGATCATCAGCAACATAAGGCTGCGGATTCTATCACAGCTAAGGGGTCACGATCACAATCCCTAGAGCCATTTATTGGAGACGCTTTTCATGGTCTTTTCCGGCACTGGAAAGCCAGCCATCAAACCATATGGCATGAATGTCACATGCGGGGATTTTCGGCACTGGGTATACTGCCCCACTCAATTCCGCACAGGGAGCACTACTACAGCATGGGCACCACCAGCGTCACCTTTAGCGCCTACCTCACAGCCTGCATTTTAAATTTTGCTCTACTGGGAGTGTATCTCTACAGCTCACGAAACTATGAGCGCCTGTGCCGACCACTGACCATTGCATTCACTGCTAACGGGATCTGGTTGCTATTCTGGGCTCTAGAAGCGGGAGGATTTATAAATCCGAATCATTTAGCTCAGCTTATAGTAGAAACCCTGCGATACCTTGTGTGGATGTTTGCCCTCTTGGCAACACTCTCGAACATCCTTGGTCAACAGCTCCCCCGAAATCTATTACAGCTAGAAATAGCCGTGGCCATTGTGGCTGTACTGGTCTGCATTTTGGCCACACAATGGCCTGCCGATTCACTCAATATTGCCAAGCCATCCCTCTGGCAAGGACTCGTACTCTCCATTTCCTGTTTCATTTGTGTCGAGCAGCTTTACCGTAACGTTCGCTCTGACCGTAGTATCAAGCTGTTATGTTTAGCATTAACCATCACTTTCTTTTTCGATGTTTATCTGATGGCTTACACCCTGTCGTTTCAAGAATTTAACAGCAACCTCTGGCAATCCCGAGCTGTAGTTGCGGCCATCACCAGCGCCTTCTTGTCGATTTCTTATTTATCCTTAACCAACCAAACCAACAATAGTAACTCCGCAGAGATGACGATCTCTCGACCTATTGTGTTTTACACCACCTCTCTCACCTCTGTGGGCGTGATACTGATTTTAGTGGGCCTGGGGGGCTATTACTTACGAACCTTTGGCGGTGAATGGGGCAATATCCTTTATAGCCTCCTACTCTGTAGCGCATTACTGGCCGTAATTGTCACCCTCACCTCAAAATCTGCCCGTGACAAACTGAATGTGCTGATCAATAAACACTTTTTCCGCCACAAGTACGATTACCGCTCTGAGTGGATCAAGCTTACAGATTACTTATCGGAAGAAACACCGGATATCGATAGCTACCAACGAGCCATCACTGCGGTAAGCCAAATTTTTAAAAGCCCCGGGGGCGCTCTATGGCTTCGCCGAGGGAATATCTTTACACCCATGTATCAAAGCAATTTACTGCTCACCGATGAACTCCCTCTAGAGCTTATCAATAGCCGCTTTTGTAAAATCATGCAGCAGGAAGACTGGGTCTTCTCCACCGCCCCTGCTGCAGACAGCGGCCTGGGACAGCACAACGAACACCTCCCCTTATGGGCAAGCCATATTGTGGATTTATGGCTCATCATGCCACTCCTTAACGGCAACAATCTGATCGGTTTTATGGCACTTTCTAAGCCAAAGACTGACAACTCACTTACCTGGGAGGATCTAGATCTCCTCAAAAGCGTGGGTCGCCATATCGCCAGTTATCTCGAACGGCACGAACAGCATGAGAAGCTCGCTGAGTCCCGTCAAATGGACACCTTCAACAAGCTGTCAGCCTTCGTTATGCACGACTTGAAGAACCTAATCGCCCAACAGGAGCTGATGGTGAAAAACGCTGAAAAGCACAAAGCCAACCCCGCCTTTGTGGAAGACGCCTTCAATACCATCGACAACTCCGTAAGACGCATGAGCAGCCTGGTACAAAAATTACAGTTCAATACCCCTGAAGAAATTCAGCCTTTGAACTTGGCCAAAGTGCTCAACGAAGCCGGCGAGCGCTGCAAGCTCAATAAGCCGCAAGCCAAAATTCATTTGCCGAAAAGTGCCCGCCCAACCATCAATGCAGATTTTGAACGTCTCTCCATGGTGTTCACCCACCTTATTCGCAACGCCCAAGACGCAACTCCCGATGATGGGCATATCGACGTATCCCTTCACCAGCAGCACAGCAATATTGTGGTAACTATTGAAGATAGTGGCTGTGGTATGGACCAAGAATTTATTCGTACCCGCCTGTTCAAGCCTTTTGAAAGTACAAAATCTAGTAAAGGCATGGGTATCGGCGTATTCCAAGCCCAAGAATATATCAGCCATCTGGGCGGCTACCTGGACGTAATCAGTGAATTAGGCGCCGGCACCACCTTTACAATTCTGTTCGCAAAACTGGACTCAGCCTCACAACCCATAGAAAATAGAGACCACTCTCAGGAATCGCCCCACAATAATCACAACAGCGAAAACCAAGGCGATACACCCACAGCAGAAGCCACCTAATGGCAATGGCTGTACATATTAAGGACCAGGAATGACCAACGTGTCGGAAGCCGTAGAACACACAACCACCGAGCAACACGCCGATCAAACTCTACTGATTGTCGAGGACGATGAAGGCCTGCAGAGCCAGTTACGCTGGCACTTCGACCAGTACAATGTGGTCATCGCCGGCGACAGAAAAACCGCTATCGAAGCCATTCGCATGCACGAGCCCGCCGTCGTACTTCAAGATCTTGGGCTACCTCCTGATGCCGAAGGTGTGCAAGAAGGCTTGGACTGCGTAGAACAAATTCTACAGTTGGCCCCGGCCACCAAAATTATTGTAATGACCGGCAACGCCGACTACGACAACGCCGTAAAAGCTGTGGCACTAGGGGCGTACGACTTTTATCAAAAGCCAGTTAACACCAACGCGCTAGACTTGATTGTGCAACGGGCCGAGCAGATGTATCGCCTCGAGCAAGAAAACCGCAAACTGCAAAGCCACACCTCCCCCATGGAAGGTGTGATTGCTTGCGACCCCAAGATGCAAAAAATCTTGAGTTCCATTGAGCGCATTGCCCCCAGCGACATAACTTGCACCCTACTCGGGGAAAGCGGCACCGGCAAAGAGGTTCTTGCCCAAGCCATTCACCGCTCAAGTAACCGCAAAGAAGAGCGCTTTGTGGCCATCAACTGCGCTGCCGTTCCGGAAAACCTGATCGAAAGTGAATTCTTTGGCTATGAAAAAGGCGCCTTTACCGGAGCCAACAAGCAAACCATCGGCAAAGTAGAAACCGCCAATAAAGGAACACTGTTCCTCGACGAAATCGGCGATATGCCACTAAACCTACAAGCTAAAATGCTGCGCTTTTTAGAGCAACGTGAAATCGAGCGTGTAGGTGGCCGGGAATCTATCCCAGTGGACGTGCGAGTACTCTGTGCCACCAACCAAAACTTGGAAGCCATGGTGGCGGAAGGCACCTTCCGAGAAGATTTGTTTTACCGAATCTGTGAAATGACCATCGACATTCCACCGCTTAAAGCCCGCAAAGGCGATGCGGTTCTGATTGCCAAATACTTCCTACAGCAATTTAATAAGCAAGGTCGCCAGCGAATTGCCGGCTTTAGCCCCAGCGCTATTAACGCCATCGAAAGCTACGAATGGCCGGGTAATATTCGCGAGCTAAAAAACAAAGTAAAGCGCGCAGCCATTATGTGCGACGACAAATACATTACCCCTGAAGACTTAGACATTACCGCCGACGGCGAGCTCAATATCAACTTGCGCCATGTTCGCCAAGAAGCTGAGCGCAATGCAATCGAACAAGCACTGGCCATCGCCGATGGTAATATGAGCGCGACCGCCAAACTGTTAGGCATCACTCGCCCAACTCTTTACGACCTCATTAAAAAATACGAAATCCAAACGCCTATTTAAAAAAACAATAAGAACAAGCAATATGAATATTGAAAAATTTTTTCGCCTTTTTAGTGTTTTTTGTTTCGCCCTAGTATTGATTAATTGTGGCGGAGGAGGAGGCAGCAGCACAAAAGCTGCCAGTGATAGTGGCAGTAGCGAAGATATTATTGAAGAAGTTGCACCAAAGCTCACTTGGACACCTCCTAGTACTCGGGAAAATGGCGACCCTCTATCACCGGGCGAAATCGCAGGTTACTACCTCCACTCAATAAATAACCGAACCAACGATGAACAAATAATTTATGTCGAAGAAGACGGCACTTCCTCCGTTACCCTGAAAGATTTCAGCAGTGGCAGCTATGAGGTCAGCATTGCCACCATTGATACCGACGGCTTACGCAGTGATTTTTCCGAACCTGTAGATATTTCTATTTAAAAGTATTCATACAGCCGCAATGATTGAGGCTGACAATAGGGAATAACCATCAAGGACAACGCGGCATTATGAAGTTATTGTTAAAATCAGCCTATCATGTAGCGCGCGCCTTTTTTGCCCTATTTACTTTACGCATTCAAAGCCACGGCAGCTTAATTGTTCTCACTTACCACCGAGTACTCCCCGATCAGCACCCTGCCAAAGAAATAGAACAGCCAGGCATGGTGATATCCCCGCGATGTTTAGATAAGCATATTTCTCTACTTAAAAACCTTGCTCACCCCATAGCCATTGACGACTGGGCAACTCAAAGACAGCAGGGAACACTCAATAAAAAATGCTACTTCGCCATTACCTTTGACGATGGCTGGCAAGATAATTTTACTTACGCACTGCCCATTCTTGAAAAACATCAGGTTCCTAATACCATTTTCCTGGTAACGAAAATGATAGGCACAGATGCCAATTTTTGGCCTAATCGACTGGGGCAGTTAATCGCAAGTATCCTCAAAATCAACCCAAGCTTATTTTCCGACACCGCCTTCGTGAACCTTTGCGGCATGATCGATGCGAAAGCCCCTTTAGCCATGAGCATTGATCACGCAATCAACAACGCCAAAAAACTCAGCGATACAGAAATCCATGAGTTCCTTGATGAATTCTATTCTCAGCACACTGGTTTGAAAGAAGTAACTGAAAGAGCGCTTTTAAACTTCAATGAAATTGAAACCCTAAATCAAAAAGCAGGCACTACTTTTGGCTCACACACCCAAAGCCACTGCCGACTACATTCTTCTTTAGAAGCCAAGCGATTACACGCAGAAATTATCGATTCAAAACAAGACCTAGAGACAATCACGCCCTATCAGTCCTCTAGCTTTTGTTACCCCAATGGCGATATCTCCAAAGCGGCAGAAAAGCTTATACAGCAGTACTACAACTCTGCCTGCACTACCGCTCAGGGTATCAACCCCCCAAACTGCGATCCATTCAAACTAAAGCGCTTCAATCTCCACAATGGCAACAGTGACTCTTCTATCAGACTACTTTCAACCCTTCTAGGAAAATCAGAAAGTGTGTACTACTGATCATTGCGCGACCAATACCGACATGACTCATTACATTTTATAGCGATAAGCATTTTGACAAACAACAACCCACCCAAAATTGCACACTTTATTGAAACGGATATTCCCGGCGGAGCAGAACAAGTCCTTCTGGATCTCTGCCTGCATACTCAGCAAAATCACCCTGATCTAAAACCTGTTGTTCTCACTTTTGGTCATCAATGGACCATGGAGCGCTGCCAAAAACTCGGCATTGAACACCTCACAATCCCCTATCTAAAGCTCTTCAAGAAATCAGTTTTTTTACCGTTTTTTACCATCGCCTTCGCCTACTGGCTACGAAAAAACAATATTCGACTACTTCACAGCCACCTCTTCGGCCCCATCACTGGCAGCGCTCCCGCCTGCTGGCTAGCTCGCATTCCCCATGTAGGCACCCTGCACGATGTGTATATGATCCAAGAAAAACCCTCGCGGATTAAGCTCATTCAACTAGCCAATACGTTAGGCACAAAGTTAATTGCCGTTTCCAAAAACATGCAAACCTTCTATCAACAGCAAGCCCCCCTTCCACAGCTGCCTGTCATTTATAACGGTATCGATACTGATGCCTTTCGACCAATGGAACGCAAGGATCATAATGAACCCATTACCCTCAGCTGTACCGGCCGCTTAATTCCCTTAAAGCAAGTCGACCAAATCATCGAGGCCACCTTAAGGCTACTGAAAAAATATAATGTCAAATTAGTGATTCTTGGTGACGGCCCTGAGCGTCAAAAACTTGAAAGGCTAGCCGCTGAGTATCCTGAAAATATACTCTTCGAAGGTCAGCAAAATACAGTTCGTGACTATTTATGGCGCACCGATATCTTTGTACAATACTCCACCACTGAAGGGCTATCGCGAAGCATTGCAGAAGCCGCATGCTGCGGACTACCCTGCGTTGTCAGTGATGTAGGCGGAAACCCTGAAATCGTGGTCCACAACCAAAGCGGCCTACTCGTACCCCATAACGATATAGATGCCCTCTACCAAGGACTTGAAGACTTGATTAGCAACCAGGAGCGCCGACAACAGTTTTCTCTACAGGCACGCCAACACGCCATCGAACAATTCGACAAAGATGCCTGCAACGAAAGTAATATAGCGCTCTACAAAAAACTGTTGTCATCCTGATGTTTCATGCAGGGAATGTCGGCCTGAAGACCGACCCACAAAATGACAAAACAAGCATAGAAATTAATGTAAAACGGAAGTGAACATGATCACCAATAAAAGAATCTGCGTTATCGGCCTTGGCTATATTGGTCTGCCAACCGCCTCTCTACTCGCCACCAAAGGCTACGATGTTCTCGGTGTAGATGTTTCTAGCAATGTGGTTGATACCATCAACTCAGGCAAAGTTCATATCGTTGAGCCCGACCTCGATATTCTAGTGAAATCTGCAGTTCATTCCGGCAACTTAAAAGCTGCACTGGAGCCTGAGCAAGCCGATATTTTCATCATCGCTGTACCGACCCCGTTCAAAGATGGCTACCAACCTGATCTCAGCTACGTCGAACAAGCTACTCAAAAAATTTCACCTTTTGTAAAACCCGATAACCTGGTGATTCTTGAATCAACCAGCCCAACTGGCACTACCCTGAATACGGTAGCAAGAATCCTTAAAGAAAATGGTCACGATATCGATCAGGATGTTCATGTAGCTCATTGTCCGGAACGCGTACTACCCGGCCGCATTCTACAAGAGCTGGTTGAAAATGATCGAATTGTTGGTGGAATCAATAAAGCATCAACTAAAATTGCTGCTAATTTCTACCACGAATTTGTGAAAGGCGAAGTACTGGAAACCGATTCCAAAACGGCAGAAATGGCTAAACTCACTGAAAATGCCTTCCGCGATACCAACATTGCTTTTGCCAATGAAATCTCTGTGATTTGCGACGAACATCAAATCGACCCATGGGAACTGATTTCACTGGCTAATCGCCACCCTCGAGTTAACATTCTACAGCCCGGCCCAGGCGTGGGTGGACACTGTATTGCCGTTGACCCCTGGTTTATTATTGCTGGCTCACCCGAAGCATCACGTTTAATTCGCACTGCACGACAAGTTAATGACGACAAAACTGATTGGGTCATTAACAAGGTTGTAGAAAAAGCCTCGCGCTTTAAAAATCCCCGCATCGCCTGCTTAGGCCTTGCCTTTAAAGCTGACGTTGACGACCTTCGGGAATCTCCTGCCTTAAAAATTGTTAAGCATATTCAAGAGAAAAATATTGGCGAGGTTGTCGCCTGCGAACCAAATATTAAAGAGCACGAGAGCATCCCCCTTGTATCACTGGAGAACGCCATCAGCACTGCTGATATCGTTTTATTACTGGTTGACCACAAGCCTTTCAAAGCACTCAACTCCGTAGATTTGAAAGAAAAAATCATCATCGACACTCGCGGAGTCATTCGCTAATGCCTTTACGTATTCTCTCAGTATTCGGTACACGTCCCGAAGCTATTAAAATGGCGCCGCTGGTGAAAGCCTTGGAAGCGGACAATGATTTCACTAGCCTGGTTGCTGTCACCGCACAACACAGGGAGATGCTGGACCAGGTTTTAGAACTCTTCGAAATCAAGCCTGATTATGACTTAGACATTATGAGCCCCAATCAGGACTTATTCGATGTTACGTCAAAGGCGCTTCTAGGACTTCGCGATGTCATTCGTGAAGCAAAACCCGACGCACTACTGGTTCATGGCGATACCACGACTTGTCTCGCAGGAGCACTTGCAGGGTTTTACGAAGGTATACCTGTAGGTCACGTTGAAGCAGGATTACGTAGCGGCGACATGAAAGCCCCTTTTCCTGAAGAGGCCAACCGTGCACTGGTAGGCAGAATAGCGAGCTTACACTTTTCGCCAACAGCCTCGTCTGAACAAAATTTACTTAGAGAGAATACCGATCCCAATAATATCGTTGTAACCGGAAACACGGTTATTGATGCGCTTTTAAGTATCTCTGAGCGCTTAAAAAGCTTTCCTGACAATTATTGGCTAGAAGCCTTATCTGATAACGTTGCAGGAAAAATTCTTGATCGAAGTGGAAAATTCATCCTAATTACAGGCCACCGCCGAGAAAATTTTGGTCAAGGTTTTCTAGATTTATGTGAGGCATTACATACTCTTGCCACTCAACACCCTGATTGGTTATTTGTTTACCCTGTTCACCTCAACCCCAATGTGCAAAAGCCTGTTAAAAAAATCCTGGGAGACACTCCCAACATTGTCCTAACAGAACCCGTCAGCTATCTACCATTTACCTGGCTATTAAATCAGTGCGACCTTGTCATCACAGACTCCGGCGGCATTCAAGAAGAAGCTCCATCTCTAGGCAAGCCAGTGCTTGTTACACGAGAAGTCACAGAACGCCCAGAGGCAGTGGATGCAGGTACTGTCAAACTCGTGGGCACCAACAAACAACTTATTTTCAATACGGTTAACTCACTTTTCTCCGACAGCGACACTTACAACAGCATGTCAAAAGCGATCAACCCGTATGGCGACGGCAAAGCCTGCCCGAGAATCCTCAAACGCTTGAAACAATATTTCAACGCGTAAGCCAGGAACCACATGAGCTTGAGTCTAAAATAAATGTCCGATTACAAAATTCTTTTTAAAGGCTCTGTGGTTCGCTTTGTAACGCTCGTTTGTAGCATTGCAATCGCTTTTTTTATGATGCCATTCATCATCCATACTGTGGGTGATCGCTGGTACGGCCTTTGGGTAGTTATCGCTAGCTTGCTAAGCTTCTACGGTATGATGGATCTTGGCTTATCATCAGCCACCCAACGTTATCTTTCCTACAGCCTCCCAAAAGACGACAACGACAAAATTAACGAATATTTCAATTCAAGCCTATTCGTTTACATTGGTATTAGCGTAATAGTGTTAGTAATCACAACGCTATTGGTGCTTTTTGCCGAATATTTTGTTGATGATCCGCAAGACTTAACCACCTTTCAAATGATTTTTGCCATAATGGGAGGAACTCTTGCCATTTCATTCCCCTTTTTCGTAGTCAATGGCATCTTAGTCGCGAATCTACGTTACGATATTTCTGCTAATCTCAATTTATTGAAGATTATTATTCGTTCGATTTTGGTATATATTGCCCTAGAAAACGGCTACTCCATTATCGCCATGGCCATCATTACATCAGTCACGGATTTAGCCGCTAATTTTGTATTAACTTACTACGCAAAAAAATTAGCTCCCTGGGCAAAACTAGGAAAGCGATACGTTAAACGAAGCACCATCAAAAAGCTTTTTTCATACAGCGGCTATGCCCTACTCGGCACTACAGCTATTAAGGCTAGAACGAGCTCTGCCCCTCTTATTATCAGCAACATTTTAAATCTAAGTATTGTAACTATTTATTCTATCGCCGCTCAATTTGTTGAATACTTCCTTCAAGCAATCAGCGCAATTCTTTCGGTTAGCTTCCCGTTGCTTACAAAAAATGCCAGCCTCAATGACCATGAAAAACAACGCTCAGACTTTATTTTAATCACAAAACTATCAGCCATCGTATCTACCCTTGGCATGACCATCATCGTATTACTTTGTAAACCCTTTATCACAGTATGGATGGGGCCTGAATATAGTGAATCCGCAGATATCGCTATTTTATTAATAGCCGGAACTGCATTTGTCAGCTGCCAGCAAACTGCCCATCAAGCCTTCTTTGCTACGAACAAACACAACCTCAATGCATTCATGGCTACTGCAGAAGCCATTTCGACAATCACTTTAGGCATATTCTTGACCCGTGAGCACGGTCTCATAGGAATGGCCGTTGCACTTATCGCCCCTCAAGTTATTATCCGGCTTTTTGTCCAACCACCTCTAATCTGTAAGATTATTGATATTAGCCTTTGGCAATACCTATGGGTTATTTTTAAACAAATTTTAATCACTCTATTGGTCATTGCCGGTTACTATTACATATCCCCTAAATTTTCGATCAATGGCTATTTCGAAATCCTGATCGCTGCGTGTATGATAGGTCTAACCCATAGCGCTATTAGCCTAATCAGCCACTTCTCCATTAAAGAGATAAGACTTGCTCTGCAAGCAATTAATTTAAATAAATTATCCACCCGGAAAACCACTAATGCCTAGTGACACATCACCATTAGTTACGGTTATCATCCCTACTTTCAACCGCAAGCAGCAGTGCTTGCGCGCAGTCCAATCGGCTCTCCAACAAGTATCCCACACACCAGAAATCATCGTCATCGATGATGGATCAACGGACAATACCGAAGCGCATTTAAGTCATTTAAAGGATCGTATTCTTTACATATACCAAGACAATCAAGGTGCCTCCGCAGCAAGAAATCTAGGACTAGAACATGCAAAAGGAGAATATATTGCTTTTTTAGACGCTGATGATTACTTTACCGATCATCACTTAAAAAACTCTCTAGACTTACTCTGCAATACAGACATCGATTTTGTCTTTAGCAATACTATTCGTGGGGAAAACCCAGAAAAGCAAGAAAGATCCTTCCTAGATGGTAAAAATCTACCCGGTTTAGGTATGTACCAAAAGGATATACCCGGCGGAATTTTAAGTGAAGACACATGGCTACATATAATTGAGGGAAACATCATCCCCCCTAGCACAAGTGTAATGCGCCGGAATTTCATAGGAAACCATCGTTTCTCAGAGAGCTATACTGTAGCTAACGACACTGAATTCTTCTCACGGGTACTCAAAAAACAAAAAATTGCGTTTATCAATAAGATAGGTGCTTTTTGTGAAGTGACTGATGACAATTTGACCAGCAAGATATACAACCTAAAGAGGCATAAGCTCAAACTGCGACTTATCGAGTATCACTACAAACAAACATCTAACCTCGATGAACGCAAAAAACTAAAACAGTTAAAACGATATTTTCTTCATCAAACATCTAGTCACTACTGGAACAACAAACAAAAGATAAAAGCATTGATACTACGCTGTAAATCCAAACTCATTCGCACTTAACGAGCAAAACATTGCCAATGCCAAAAAACAACACTAATAAATACGAGTTTTTGGTGCTCGCCCCTAACCCATGGGGTGGCCAATGGATGAACCGTCAACAAATATTTTCTCGAATCGGAATACAACATAATGTTATCTACAGCAATGGACCGCTTCACTTCCACCAAAGAAAATCAGAACACTTTTCAAACAGCCCCTGGCTTGAGAAAAGTGAGAAAAAAGACAATATTACTCTATCAAAAAGCCCCAAATTAGTACCCTATCGAGACAAAGAAAACTCAATCTACGAAAATATCAGTGGAAAATTATTCACCCACAGTATTCACAAACATTTCTCAGCCCCGCAGAATAAGATACTTTATATTTTCCACCCCAACTTTTACCCACTAAAAAAACATATTACAAACAATTTAACCATTTATCACTGCTACGATGACTATTCAAAGCAAGATTATTACACTTCTAAAATTGAGTCTTATGAAGTAAAACTCTGCCATGAAGCAGATATTATTTTTGCATCATCGAAGAATATAAAAAAAAGGCTCTCACATATTAGTGGACGTTCAGACGTTATATTCCTTCCCAATGCAGTCAACTACGATTTCTTTGCACAGCCCCCCACAGAAGAACCAAGCGACTTATCAAAAATCCCTACCCCGAGAGTTTCCTATATCGGAAGCATCAATAAAAAATTCGATTTTGAGCTTTGGAACACACTAGCAGAAACGATGACAGCCGTATCATTTATTTGTATTGGCCCTATTAACAACCTGGACAAACATGATCAATATTTACTAAGAAGCCTAAAAGAAAAAAAGAATGTTCATTTTCTCCCTGAGAAACATCACTCTGAACTAGCTTCTTATATGCATTTTATGGATATTAACACTATGGCTTACAGGCTCGACGATACATTATGGACAGACAGCATCTACCCCCTAAAACTACATGAATACCTGGCCGTCGGAAAGCCTATAATTAGCGCTAATATCGACTCGATTACGGAATTCAAAAACGTAATCGACGTAGCCAACACACACAACGAATGGCAAGAGAAAATCAGTAACGCCATACAAAAAGGCGTATCAAACCTGGATGTAGTAGCCAAGCGAAAGATTGCAAAGGATAATACCTGGGATAAGTGTATAGAAAGAATTTTACACATTATTGACAAACACAGCAGACAACTGGACTCGCACTAATGGACATGCAAAGCCATAAGAAGAAAATCTTATGGGTATCCCATATGGTACCCTACCCTCCTAAAGCCGGATTACTCATACGCTCTTTCAATCTAATCAAAGAGTTATCCGAGTTTTGCGATATTGATCTAATCGCTTTAAATCAAAAAAATCTACTTGAACCATATTTCGAATCGTTTGAAAAAGGTATATCCGAAAGCGAGAAGGCGTTAAGAAAGTATTGTAAAAACCTAACCATCCATAAAGAACCAATTACCACAAGCCCGTTAAAGAAAATTTCAATGGTTCTTCTTAGCCAGTTCTCAAAATACCCATATTCTGTTCTATGGCTACGTTCCAGAAATTTTCAATCGATTTTACAGAAAACGCTATCTGAAGAAAAATATGATCTAATTTACTGGGATAGCATTGGGCTTATTGAGTATTTTGATAATTCAATAAAGGGAACAACACCACAAGCATTAGGCCACCATAATATTGAATCTGCCATGATGAAAAGACGCTCTAAGCTGGAGCAATCAAAAATCATGAGTATGATCTATGCTACAGAAGGAAAAAAACTTGAAGAACTAGAAAAACATGTAGACTCTAAAATTTGCGGCCACATAACCTGTTCAGATGACGACAAAAAAACCTTAAAGAATATTGGCATAAAACAATCAATCAAGACCATTCCAAATGGGTTTGATTTTTCATTATCTGAAAACATGCAAAGATCACCTATTCCCTATAGGATTCTATTTATTGGCACTATGGACTGGTACCCTAATATTGACGCTGTAAGGCAAATATTAAGTGATATTTATCCGCTACTTATCCAAGAAGACCTAGACTTCCGCATCGACATTATTGGCGCTAACCCGCCCGATGAGCTCATAGAATTAAGCCAGAATCTTGATAACGCTCACATCCATGGTTTTGTTGATAATCTAAATCCTTATATCACCTCTGCAAATATCTACCTCTGCCCCATTAGAGATGGCGGAGGAACCAAGTTAAAAATGATCGAAGCATTTGCCTATAAAATTCCTGTTATTGCTCATCCCGCTGCTTGCGAAGGATTAAATACTCAAGATAAAGAACACGTCTTTTTAGCAAACTCACCAGAAGAGTATATTGATGCAATAAAGGCTATTGCAACAAGTGAGACTACCGCTAAAAAGTTGGTCGATAATGCATATCGACACGCTCACACCCTTTTTAGCTTTAAAACAATTGCAAAAAACTTTGATTCGGTTATTGCCGATATTACAGGTCAGCGATAATGTGCGGAATTAATGGCATAGTTAGTTTTTCAGAGAAACCTAGAAAAGATAAGCTTTTATCATCGATCAGAGCAATGAATGATCGTTTATCTCATCGTGGGCCAGATGACTTCGGCGAACTAGCCTTTGAAGAAGCCAATATGGCATTTGGCCATCGTAGGTTATCTATCCAAGATCTTTCTGCCGCTGGCCATCAACCTATGAACAGCGGCAATGGCCGTTACACGATAGTATTCAATGGAGAAATTTATAATTTCAAGAAGTTAAAGCAAAGCTTATTGAATAAGGGATCAACTTTCAGGACAGAAACGGACACCGAAGTTATTCTTGCTCTGCTTGAACAGTATAAATTAGATAAAACACTAACCCTTCTTGACGGCATGTTCGCATTCGCCTTATATGACCGAGAACTAAACACTTTAACTCTATGCAGAGATAGAATTGGTGAAAAACCTTTATATTTTTACTCCAACCAAGAATTTTTTATATTTTCTTCAGAGTTGTCCGCACTACTCGTAGGAGCCAACAAAAAGCATCTGATATCTGACATTGGACTGTCATCCTACCTGCATTTCGGATATATCCCTGGTAGATATACAATTCTTGAAAATATTTTTAAGCTCACCCCTGGCACATATATCCAAATCTCATTAACTAAAAAGCTTTCTTATCAAGAAAACTTAGCTGAATGTAGTTATCTTACTCAAGCCCCTGAACCACCGGAAGCAAATCCCCCTCTAGATAATATTGCGAAACTGACAAACACCTTAGATGAACTTATTCAATCAAGTGTTAATCAACAATCTATATCGGATGTTAAGCTAGGAGCATTCCTATCTGGAGGCATAGACTCAAGTTTAGTTACCTCTGTTTTACAGTCCCAATCTGATACTCCCATAGAAACCTTCACCATAGGTTTTAAGCAAAAAGAATATGATGAGTCTCCTCACGCCAGAGATATCGCAAATCATATAGGTGCAAAGTCTAATACTTTCTATATCAATAACGACGACCTACTAGATAATGTTTTCCCAACATTAAATGCTTTTGACGAGCCATTTGCCAACAGTTCTGCTGTAGCATCTTTCATCTTATCTAAGGAAGCAAAAAAAGAAGTCACTGTATGCCTATCTGGAGATGGGGGCGATGAATTATTTATGGGGTACAACCGCTACCTTCCCGCACACAAGCTACACAATAAATTACACACTTTCCCTAGTTTCTTACAAACTTCACTTTCAATAGCGGCAAGCTCGCTCTCAATACTGCCGTTAGACAAATGGATGAATACCTTTACGAAGCTATCAGGAAAGAAATCGGCTGTTAACTACAATATAAAACTAAGAAAACTTTCATCACTGTCAAAAATTCCAAACAAACAAATACTTTATCGGTACTTAACGGGCTATTTTGATATTGATAAACCCCCTCTACTTGGGGGTGAAAAGATCGATTATGTGAATGACTTCTTTCAGAATTCCAACTTCGAACATGATTACATTGCCTCAGCAATGCTGTGGGATCAGCTTAATTATCTTCCTGGTGACTGTCTATATAAAACCGATCGCACCTCGATGGCTAACTCACTTGAAGTTCGAGTTCCGCTATTGAGCAAAAGTATCGTCCAATTTTCCAGGGCTATCCCTTCAGACTTTTTTTCCCATCAACAAAAGTCGAAACTATTACTGAGACAGGTATTAGAGAAATATATTCCCTCCGCCCTATTTGAGCGGCCCAAGATGGGATTCACCGTCCCAATTGACTCCTGGGTCAACGAGGAGCTTGCAAACGAAATCAATTCCCTACTAGCCCCCAAACTTATATCAGAACAACAGATATTTGATAGCGCTTCAGTTCAAGATCTTATAAGCAAGCATAATAGTGGTAAGCACTTACAAGGCAGTCAAATATGGTCACTCTACTGCTTCCAGTACTGGCTCCAACAAAATGAACAATGGGTAGACTTTCGCGCCTAATTTAATCCTTACGTGAACTACGCCAAGGCAAGAAGCGTGAAAAGCTGCAATACTTAATTTATCTGACTCTTTATGTGTAGAGGTGCAATATGAAACATCTAATCGGGTTAACAGCAATGGCGCTGTTATCAACAACATGTCTGGCCAAAGATCTATTCGTTTCGTCATCAGGCAGTGACAATACTTCCTATGACAACAACAATATAAACGCCCCCTGGAAGACCCTTATACATGCTATTTATAACCTTAAAGCGGGCGACACACTCTATATCAGAGAGGGTACCTACAGCCCGCAATACTCCCTGAGGCTCCACAGTACATACGACTCTCAAAACTATGGAGGCCATCCAACTGCTACCGTCAATGCAGAGTCTGGCACCGTGAACTCCCCAGTTCTAATTACTGCCTACGAAAATGAAGAGGTTATAATCGACCTAGAAACAGCCAGAACATTTATGTTTATTGAAAACAAAAATTACTGGCAGATTAAAAACCTTTCTTTAATTAATTCCGCTTCGGCTTTTGTCGTTTCCCTAAATGCTCCTGCGGATAATATCGTTTTCGAAAATCTTAAAATCTATGCGAAATATGGTGGAGATAACTCAGCAAACATTAAAGTTCACAGTTACGGCGGTACAAACGTACTTATCAAAAACAACTTACTAGAAGGCCCCGGAACCACTTCAGATATTCACCAAAACACAGCCGTGGTATATGCTCGTAAAACACCGTCAGTCACTATTGAAGGGAACAATATCAGCAATGCCCCAATCGGGATTTACTTTAAACATGTCAATGACACCTCTGATGCAAACACAACAGATATTTTGATTTCTGATAATTTCATCCATAACACCACACGAGATGCGATACAGCTGAACGCTCGCTACGCGACTGTCACGAACAATATCTTTGGTGAAAACTGCTCCGGATTAAATGTAACAGAAGCAAATGGCGGTCCAGGTGGCGATTTCAATACAATTTCACACAATACCTTTTGGGGATGTGGATTAACCTTGCGCGATGACACCCAAGCGGGTGATCTTTATCCAGGCTCTGTCGGTAACACTATCAGCAATAACATCTTTGCTAATAACCTACGAATTCACCCCTACACCAGCCTCAACCACAACAGCACCCTGAGCAATAATCTATATGTAAATAGCACAATCACTAACAATGGCACTGAATATACATTAGATTCATGGAAAAGCTTTTCAAACCAAGATAGTGGCTCCACTGAAAATTCGGTTTCGTTTATTGCTGACAACCAGAAAAACAAACTTGGTTTTATTTTGAATGATAATAGTGCTGGAAAAAAGTCAGCTCCAGACGGCTCAGACCTAGGGGCAAATATTGATCTCAGTTCAATGAATGACGCACTACACAAAGACAGGCCATCAAAAGCGTCAGCTATTACTTTAGACTAAGCATTAAATAGGCCGCTCTTTGGGCGGCTTATTTAAGAATGTAAAACCGCTGAATAATATTCTTTTATTTTCTTGAAATAATTTCTCTCACTGAAGTCTTTTTCAAATCTTTCTCTACCTGCTGCTCCCATCTTAAGCCTGACATCCTCATTAGAAATTAATGTTTTCAAACAATGTCGAAGAGCATCAACATCTTCTGTTTGGAAAATAAGCCCATCCACACCATCGTTAACAACCATAGGTATACCTCCCGCATCACTACCAATACGAGCCTTTCCTGCAGCCATCGCTTCCAGCAATACTCTTCCCATTGCCTCTGTTCTCGATGGAAGCACTAAAAAACCACAGCGTCCGACATGAGATGGAATCACATCTCTCTCAACAGGAGGGTGGTGATATATATACTCACTATCACCAATTAATTCCTCTAGCCCTGTACCTTCCGGATAATACCCCATAATTTTAAGCTTCCAATCAGGATACTTTGACTCAATTCCTTTATACGCCTCAATAAGAATATCAACACCTTTAATATGCAAAGGAAAGCCTATAAATAAAACCTCTTTTTCTTCTCGGATATTTTTAAAAGCATCGGCATTAGAGAAATTAAAAAAGCACCTTATTAACGTTTTCTTTCTAATCTTTTTAAATCCATCTAATTGCGTTGGATACAAAATCTTTATCCCGTCGGCAAAATAAAGAACAAAACTCTCGACACCGACATAGAGCCAGCGCTTAAATCGCCCCCAAAACCTCCCCAGAGTAAAATATAATGCAGGGTTAGGGTAATCCCCATTTACTTCCACAGCCACCTTAGTCCCGGTCAGAAGCGACAAAACAACACCTAAAAGGCCTGTTTTTAATGGATCATATGTAACGATCAAATCAAACTTATTACCCTGTAACCTATCTTTCAGCAAAAAATACAATGAGAAAATAAAAAACTTAACTGTCGATCGCCACGAATTCAACCCCTTATCTTTAACAAAGTAGATATCAAAGCCGGATATAGAGCCCCGCTCACTACTTTCAGAGGAAGTAAGAATCACACCGGTAAAATCATCAGACATGTGCCCACAGAAGTCACTATAAGTTTTTTCCAGACCATATTTTGGCCCCGGAGATAAGAACAAAATTTTATTCATCTACATTTCCAACAATCGCCATTGAAACCATGGAAAAAGCAAAAAGATGCCAAATAATGGGATAAAACAATACAGACACAAATGCACCAGCAGCTAACCCCCCGGCTAAAGAGGCCAGCAGCGCACAAAATAACACTTCATCAGGGTATTCTACTTTAGCTTTATGTCGTAGTAGCTTTAACGTGATTTTAATCATGAGAGTAAAATATAAAATAACCCCTACAAGCCCCATCTCAGGTATCAATGTAAAGTATAAAGAATGCGATTGGCGACCAGCTCTATTTCTTTTCCCTTCTATATAAAACGGGCTCAAATGAAAATATCGATGAGACTCCCATGGATAATTTCCTGGCCCCACTCCAAAAAAGAGATTCTTCTTAAACATCTCCCAGCCCGTCGTCCAATGTAAAAATCTCAAATTTCTAGTATCGTCATCTTTATTGGAAATCGTCCCCATATCTGCCACATATTTCTCAGGAAGAACTTGCAGGAGTAATGACCCCATAAAGACACCAGAACAGAGAATAATGGTAATATTTCTCCATCTCCTCTTACTCAGCCAAATCATCACTGCACACGCTGCAACCAAACCAACAAGACCACCTCGCGAAGATGAAATCACAACAGCGAGTAAAAGAATAAAACACGCACCTAAAAAGAAAAGTTTCCACTTCTTCGACTTGACTTCTATCTGGTATAGATACCAAGCAAAAGGCAATGCTGTTACCACTACCAAACATACATCATTTTCATCTGCAACAAAGCCTCCAGGGCCTGTCCCTCCATGAGTTATAACCCAAAGAGCAACAAAGAAAATAATTACAACCCATGCCTTAAATAACAGATATAGCTGCTGCCTATTTTGAACAATCACAAGAATTGCAAGAACAGTCGCATAAATCATAACCATTGCTTTCACTGCCTGAAAAGCAAAGAAATTGTTTGTCGCGAACGGCACCCAAGCCAACATTTCAAGAACAAACAACCCTGCAGAGACAACCAATACATTAAAGCCAAGTAACTTTCTTCTTTTAATTGCTATCCAAAGCAACGCCAATGTCAAAAACATCGGGATTTTAAGTGGAGCCAAAAAGGGCAATATAGAATCCTGAATACGCAAATATTCAAAAGCCAAATACAACAAAAGGATCGTCATCGCACGATCCTTTTTAGGCCTTCTCCCTGCAGAGAGATTCAGCTCAGCATTGTTAACCGATTCAGTCACAGCAAAGCTCTATTAATTTCAAGTTTTGTTTCTCACGGGAAAATAGACTCTTCCGCTCTGACATTGACTGCCTACCCTCATCAATAATGGTCCGTATGGCACCTACGATACTTTCCTCTAAATTATCAGCCTGCAGGCCTAACTGATACTCACCAAGTAAAGTTGCCGTATCCGACTCCTTTTCAGTAATCGCTAAGATCCTCCCAGAGTAAGGGATATACTCAAAAATCTTTGCAGGAATCTGTTTCGGCTGTCCCTGAGCGAATGCCAACAACAAATCCGCTGAACAATATATTTTAGGTAGTAGATCCCCCTTAATAACACCTTTAAGTTGAATCACATCATTAAGATTTTCACTCTTTAACCATTCGGATAGATCAATACCATTCCATAACTGGCAATCTCCATAAAATTCGACCACTAATTCTTTCCTTTCGAATATTGAAAGATCTATAAGCTTCTTAATTGCTAAAAAGAATGGAATCGGGTCCCTGTTCATATATAAAGTACCTGCATGAACAATGCGAAACACTTTATCGGAGCATAAGTTATTATTACTTTCTAATGGTTCTACATCGTATCCATTATAAAGGACAGCAACACGCTCTACATCAAAGGATTGTCTAGTTAACTTTTTAGAAACCTCGGCATAAAAACTAGGCGTAGTCACCAAAACATTACTACTTGACTTGAGATATTGCATCTCCAAGGACTCTTCAATTGACACCCGAAACCCACTGATACATTCGGGGTAAATATCTTCCCACTGAATAATCGGGTCCCTAAGATCACATATCCACTTTGCATTGAAGATTTTCTTTGCCAGAAGTGCAATAAAATTGACAGAAGCAGGTGGACTACTACTCAAAACAATATCATACCGCTTTCCTATAAGCTTTAACCACAGAAGGTAGAAAACACAAGAAAGCACCCATGTCTTTTGAGCTGACATTAATGCTTGATAGGAGAGAACATAGCGCTTTAATTTTTTAGAAAAATTTTCATTTTTTACAGCCAAGGTGGATTTTTCCGTTTCAGTCATCTGATTAACCGTTTTCTTAACTGAAACCTGCCCTCCGCCCCCCTGCCTAAAAACGTTTCTAATCTTTTTTACTAAACACCACAGAACATTTACTGGATCAGGGTATTCTCGGACACTAAAAATAGAGTTTACATAGCCTGGTTTATCAAGAAGTTCTCTTTTAGCCGTTAAAACATCTACATCAAAACCGTTATCACTTAGGCTTTTCGCAAATTCAGTAGGCCTTCTCGCCCCCACTGCGGCATCAGGATAAAAGTGGTAGCTTATAAGCAGTACTTTACGGCCACAATCACTCATTTTCACCTGCCAAAAACTCTATATAGCCAGAATTACCATTGTGCGAAACCACCTCAGCAGGAACGCCGACACAAACAGCGCTATCATCAATGTTAGATGTAATAAGGGCATTGGCTGAAATCAAAACATTATCACCAACCGTAATTCCGCCTATAATTTTCGAGCCTGTCGCCATATAAACTTTATCACCAATAACAGGGGTGCCTTTATACTTCCCTCTATTCGCTTGACCAATTGTAACCCCTTGAGAAACATTACAATTTCTCCCAAGAATAGCATCACCACTAATAACAACATTCCCGTAGTGCCCGATATAAAATCCTGGGCCAATTTTCACTCCGATCGGGATTGATATTCCAAACTTGTAGCTAAGGTTCCGATGGATTAATTTTAAAATAGGGTATAGAACATATCGCAACAAGCCAGCTTGACTAGAATATTCTGCAAAGCGCCACCAAAATGTATATTTGAAGCCTTCATCTTTAAAATAGTGCCGCCAAAATGCACGCTGATTATCCCCCGAGCCATATCGAGTTAAATCAGCTTTGATTATTTCTTTAAATTCATTCCAGTTCATTTACTGCTACAACCTTTAACAGGAAGGTTTTAAATAATGCTTATACTCTTCTATCCACGTCGTGTACTGTTTAAAATCCACAAGGCTATCTGGAAACGAATATCGAGGAATCTCATAGTAGTCTACCCCCCCACTTACTCCCAACCCACCTGGGCTCGCAGTTACCGCCCCAACCATATCAGTACTCTGAACAATTTCTTTTTCCCTAACACCATAATCTTCTGGCTTTCCCACGGGATAACAAAAAACAGGGGAAGGTTTTTCCACCTTCTCTTTCAAATCACTCCATGAACTCTGTATTTCATACTTCGCCTGCTCACCACTTAAACTTGATAATATATAGTGATTCTTTGAATGCGGACCAATCCGCATGCCTGCCATTTCAGCTTTTCTTATATCACCCCATGACATAAACCTGTACTTGTCAGGAGGACTCGCAGGCAATTCTATACCTAGGAATATTGCGATCTCATTGATTTTCTCTTGAATCAAACTATATTCTTTTGACTTCAGCTGTTTAACGATCGCTTCAACAACTTCCTCTTTATCTAGAAACGAAAATTGAAACATACCAATTATATTTTTCAACTTCCCTTGCTTGATTGCTTCATCAATTAAAAACATCAACTTTGAGTCCCACATCCATCCCCCCCCATCTACAATCCCTGTCGAAACAAAATATGTCGCTGGACAGTCATACTTCTTAAAAATATCCAACCCTATTTCATAATGATCCCAATAGCCATCATCAATACTAAAAGCCACCACAGGCCTTTCAAGAGTTTGTTTCTGCTTACTTAAAAAAATAGCGTCTTCAACAGAAATAATATCGACTTTAGATTTTCTCAAAAACTCAAAGGCCTTTTCCACCATCTCAACCGAATGACCTTCAATACCTGAATCTTTACATTCGAATCGATGCATCATAAAAATAGGAATAAACTTCCCCTGCACCGACCTCGGCCACCCAGAAAACGGGATTGACGCAAGAGGATTTAATAGTAAAGATTTTGTAAAGTCCCTTAACATAACCTATTTTATTCCCAGCTTAATATTCGCCTTTATTTTTCCGATATTTATATTCAAAAAACTCGCCGTCTCTATCGACGAACAAACTTCTTTCTGACAACGGTAACTGAGGACAACTAGGGAAGCAGGAAGATCGCCCTTCAACTTCGCAGGAATTTGCAACAATTTCGCCTTTAGTGTGCTTGGCGAGCTTTCATCTCCAATGTGATACCAATACCCAACTAACCACTGCTTCCGCTCATGGGTTACGCTAATTAAATTCACCGTTTTCAAGCCTTCTTGGACATTACCAACTTCGACTTTTCTTAAATTTTTTTCACTGGCAATTCTATTCTTATAATAGATCAGCTCTTTCCCTTGAGACTGCTCTAAGTACGTATAGATATCGACATTAAATGCCAGACCATCAAAATCATCCTTCCAGCTTGATGTAACATCATAACCACCATACTTTATTAACAGTGGTGATTTTTCTGCGGCAACACTCGTAACCGACGAGTAATAATGCGTAACCTTCTCATTTAACGCACCACCACCCACAATCCAGTTATAAGCCGGAAACCCTCCAAATATAATTAACAATAACCCTGCTTTTATAACTTTCTTTTTCTCAGTCCTATCACAAGCTTCACTTAAACTAGTCGTTTCCGGTTCATCACCTGGGGAAACTCTATTACCTACAATGACAAAGATTGCAAAGCAAGCCATAAAAATGGCCCAGCCAAACTTATCATGATCATAGACAAGAGAGTTCTGCATTTTAGAGTAGTGAGCAATTAAAACTAAAATAAATACTCGGACCCAGTTTGCAGCAATTGCCACTAGCACCCCAAAAGCGATGACGCCTAACTTCCTCTTTAAACTGTAAAAATTAAGTTCAGCATAAAAAATTGACAAACAAGTTCCTGCCAAAAAATACTTCAAACCACTACAGCTGCCTGCAACCTCAACAATGCCATATGCTAGATCAATCCTAAAACCATCGATATACGCGGTAATCCCCCACACGGCCAAAAGATGTTCAACGACGAATACCGTTAAATACCTTAAGTAAATGGCTATACCATCCCAAAGAGGAATCGCCATCAGAAGTAAAGAAAAAGGCACCAATGCTGAATATGCGGCTACTCGGCCATACACTACGAATAGCCAGACCCAAGAAAATGACACCACGCAAAGCAATTGGACAACTTGGACTTGAATTGCATTAGCAGAAAACCAAATAGTCGCGCCCCCAAATGCCATGCCTAACCCGACAACAAGCTCCCAAACAGGCTGCTCCTGGCGATTTCTAAATATTTCATTTCGATTGAGGTATAGCAAATAAACAACCATACCCACAACCATATAACCGTGAGCATAGGCTTCTGACAACTTTATCCAATAACTGTGTAGAATTTGATAGCTAGAGCCATAAAGAAATAAAGAAGAAATGAAAAAGATGGCAACAAGGAAATCTGGAAAATGAAATGAGTGCTTACCGATTTTGTTCTCACTTTTTCCCTCCATAGATAACGCATTCTCATTTTTCTCAATCATGCCAGTAATTCTCTGTATAACGTCATCGTTTCACTTGCCATAGCCTCACTAGAGAAACGCTGCCGAAACACATTAAAGTCATTTTTGGGAATACCGCTCTCTGCCAAGCCAGTCAGCGTAGAACAATACTTTTGAACCACATTATTCTCTACCAGGGATACGCCTCCGAATTCACGAAAAGACTTCAAGCCGCCAACATCATGAGCAACCAAACCTGTGCCTAAAGCAATCGTTTCCAACGCAGTCATTGGCATGCCTTCATGGTCTGAACACATAACAATTACATCCAATGAGGCGATAATAGGAGCAACAGCTAATTGATGACCATGAAAAATAACACTTCCGTTCAACCCAAGCTCATTAGCAAGCTCTACCATCTCACCTTTTTTGCTTCCATCACCAACAATGTGGAACTTCCACGAAATGTGCTTAGCCGTTTGCAATAAAGTACGAGCAATATTTAGAAATAGATCTACTCGCTTCACCGGCTCTATCCTTCCCACGATTCCAACATGAAATTCATCAGATTCATTCTTTATAAATAACGTTTTCGCACTCTCTAAGGAAAGAAGTTCAATATCCACTCCATTGTGAATAGTTGCTATTTTTTTCTTGCCAAACTTTTTTTCTAGAAGCTGTTTCATATCATCTGAGACAGCTACAATACGCCTTTGCAACCATCTACCTACAAAATCATCTAACCAGCACTGTACTTTTTGCTTAATTGAAGGGTTAAATTCTGGAGCACCATGTAAAGTTCGACAGCTAGGTACATTAATCGATAATTTATTCGCAAGCCCCCCAAGAATATTTTCTTTTTGCCGATGAGTATGGACCACATCTGGTCTCAGCTGAATTAGCTGCTCTTTTATTTTCTTAAGCAATGAAAAAAAGCCATTTTCCGACTCCGAAAGAATAACAACGCTAACCCCTTCATTCCTCAAGCGATCAGCCAGCTCTCCTTCATTTAAGAGGATCGCAGAGGGGACACAGTCACGTTGCTTAAGTGCTTTTAGTAGTGTGAGTAGCTGAACTTCGGCCCCAGCCCAGCGATCACCGGAAGCAATATGTAAAACTTTTAAAGGCATGATAAATAGACTTGTAAATCCCTTTATTTGCGGGTACTTTACCATGCTTTCCGCGCCATATAAAAGGAGTTTTCATGCTGCTCTTTCTCTTCTGGAGCCTGCTTTTTTGCTCTATTTTTAGCTACTTCCTCTATCCTGTTTTACTACTTATTTTCCGTCGGGTAGGCAGCCCCCCCATTACAACCACCCCCTCATCGCCCCCCCCCTCAGTGAGCTTAATTATTACAGCCCACAACGAACAGGCGCGCCTTCGAAATAAACTAGAGAACTCACTTAAAATTGACTACCCAAGTGAAAAACTGGAAATTATTGTTGCCTCAGATGGCTCCACAGATCAAACCGATTCAATTTCCGAAGAATACAGCGACAAAGGCGTTAAGCTAGTGCGCCCTGAAGAACGCCTAGGAAAAGAAAATGCCCAAAAAACCGCTATTACACATGCTTCTGGTGATATCGTTGTATTTTCTGATGTCGCAACAGAAATTCCTCACAACGCCCTGACATTAATGACACAGTACTTCTCAGATGAAACCATCGGCGCCGTATCCAGTGAGGATCGCTTCATCAGCAGTGACGGCAGCGTGGCCGGAGAAGGTGCATATGTTAAATACGAAATGTGGCTTCGCCAACAAGAGTCGGAACTTGCGGGTCTTGTCGGCCTTAGCGGCTCTTTTTTTGCCGCCCGAAAAGAAATTTGCAACGAGTGGGACATCCACGCCCCCAGCGATTTCAACACCGCTCTAAACTGCACAAAAAACGGCTATCGCGCCGTCTCCGCCCCTGATGTCCTAGGCTTTTACCCCGACCTTAAAGACCCCTCTAAAGAATATTCAAGAAAAATACGAACTGTAATTCGCGGCATGACTGCACTCGCACGCCACCCTGAAGTACTCAATCCATTTAAGTATAAACTTTTTGCTTTCCAGGTCTTTAGCCACAAAATCATGCGGTGGCTTGAGCCATGGTTTTTAATTGGATTACTAGGAACAACAATTGCACTCGCCCCCTCTCACGGATTCTTTTCCTTATGCCTAATCGCACAACTAGCTTTTTATGGGGTAGCAACCATAGCCCACTATAAGCAATCAACCACCAAACTAAGCCCGGTTAAAATTATTTATTTTTTCGTGCAAGTAAACTTAGCCCTACTTGATGCCTCCCTAAAATTCCTGACAGGAACCAGAATGACCACATGGAAACCATCTGCTCGATAATTCGCGGGACTCTAGCCCCCGCAGGGAATCCAATTCAAACCTCGAAGGAAGCACTAACACAGCCTCTTGTAGAGCACTACCATTCAGTATTTACAGACTCCGGAACTAGTGCCCTTGCCCTCGCTCTACTTGTTATAAAAAACAAATTTCCACACATATCGAAGCCTGAAGTCATTATTCCAGGTTACGGATGCCCTGACTTAATTTCTGCCGCCCAATATGCCCAAGTTAAACCAGTCATCATCGACACCGATACAAACTCGCCTTTTTACAATATCGAAGCATTGGAAAAAACACTATCAAACAACACTATCGCAATCCTAACGGTTAACTTTTTAGGTATTCCTGAAAATCGCCCCGCCATTCAAAAGATACTTTTAAAAAACGAAAACCCGGCAATTATCATTGATGATAATGCGCAGTGGTTCCCAGAAAATAGCGACTCCCCCCTCTCAAGCACCTTATCCATTATTTCATTCGGCCGTGGAAAACCCGTAAGCATCCTTGGCGGCGGCGCTCTACTATGCAAAAACCAAGAAGACGCCACGTTTGCCCAGACAATCCTTTCACAACCGCCCCGTTCAAACGCATTCAAAGAAACCCTAAAAATCCATTTATATAATCAACTTATAAAACCTTTCTATTATCAATTTCTTACCCGCAACCCTTTACTCAACCTTGGAAAAACCACCTATCGCCCTCTGCAGAAAATAGAAAGCCTTACCCGACAAAAACATCAACTTATTCAAAAAAATCTCCACGCGCACCTTCAGCGAAGCCGATCCCTTGAAGAAACTTACCTAACAATACTGCAGAGCGATACCGAATACGAAGCGCTTATAAACACATCTCCCTTAGGCTTTGGCCGCCTACTTCGCTTCCCCATACTCTGCAGAAACAAAGCTGCCAGAGACGAGCTCATCCTAAAAGGACATAGCCTAGGCCTTGGCTTCTCTGCAATGTATCAAACAGGAATGAGTGGTATTGAAACCCTCCCCCCAAATATCTCACCAAAGTCCCTGCCAAACAGCAATGATTTTGCCGACCGCCTGCTAACACTTCCGCTCCATGATTTCGTAACCCCAAACCACGTAAAACTCATCAAGCAAACCCTCCGGAAAAGGCACCCTTACACCGGTGACGACTAAACATTTCTAACAGGCATAAAAAAACCGGGGAAAACCCCGGTTTTTTTTATCGAGCAAGCTTTTAAGCTTACTTGACTTTACGCCTAGCGGCACCAAGCCCCAGTAAACCAAGCCCCAGCAAAGCAATCGATGCAGGCTCAGGAACCTTACCGATAGTTACATTATCGATACCCCAGCCATCATTTTCACCAATACCGTTATCAAAGATAAGGGTTGCTCCAGTAATCGCAGAGTCAGAGAAAATAGAGATATACATTAAGCTACCGTTAGACAACGGGCTCTCTAAGCTAATCGTCTCCTGAGCACCATCATCAAAAACCAACTGCAAAGATGCACCTTGGTCGTTAGGATCAGACAGATAGAAGCCCAGAGAATCGTAGTGGCCAGGACCAACGATATCCCAAGTTACCTCATCAGCATCATTACTATCCAGCCACTTGTTATCAGGACCGAAGAAGCCCATATCACGACCAAACTCACCAGTAGCATCGTTCTCTAGCATCAGCAGAGTAGGCTCAACATCATCAGCACCTGGGGCCTCTGGAGTAGTCAGGGTAAAAGTACCAACACCTGTACCAAAAGACTCAGAAGCCATCAACCAGCTACCCTGATCAGTGCCATCATTCGTGTAACCCAGCGAAGTTGCTCCTGTAGCAGCAATCGCGCCATCAAAAGTTTCAGTGTTCGCACTCATCATGTCGCCCAAGAAAGCCGTTTCAGCAGCAGTGGCATCAGTAGCACCGTAAGCAACATCATAGACAATGGCTGCATTAGCAGAAGCAGAAAATACAGCCCCGGCCAACAAGGCAGCTTTAAAAGTTGTTTTCATGTTTAATCCTCTTAAATGTAAGGCATCCTAAAAATAGTGGTAAAGCACCCCCCGTAGAAGGCAAAAAGTGTACCACTATTATTTATTCCTTTTAAAACAGCATACTACAGAGAATTAGATATCCTTGAGCCAAGTGAATGTAAAGCAAATCGACACGCAACAATATCTAAAACACCTGGCCAACAAGGCGGGCAACGCATACGTAAAGCTAAGACTCTGAATACTAAGGGAGGAAGAAAAAGCAAGGGAAAGAGAAAAGCTAAGAAACCTGACCGCCGATATAAAGAATTCCGACACTGATTTCTAGCACCCTGTCAGACGGAGGCAAGAATACCTCCGCCTTTTGTTGTATACACACTAACTAGATTTTACAGCCTTCAAATGCTCTGCAATTTCTTTATTCTCAGGAGCAAGCTCCAAAGCTTTTTCAAGCTTAGCAATAGCAGAAGACTTCTCCCCTTTCAAGTGCAGCAACCAGCCCAAGGTATCCAAAATAGCTGCGGATTTAGGGGCCAATGATACCGCCTTCTCAGCATAACCAACCGCCTGATCAATATTCTTTTCTTTAACCAGCCAAGCCAAGTTATTCAGCACAACCGGTTGCTTTCCATTAATACTTAAAGCCTGCTGATAAAACTCAATCGCCCGTTCAGGCGTATTCCCCGAGCTCTGATAGTATTGCCCCATAGTAATGTACGGTAGCGTATCCTTTGGAGATGCAATAGCCTTCCAGCGCTGAAACACCGAATCAAGATCACGCCCGTTGTTAGCCCTCGCTAAACGAAATAGCTCCAGCCCTGCTCGAGGAGGTAGCTTATCTGACCAGTGCTTATCCAAATATGCATAGGCCTCAGAAACCCCTTGCGACAACCGCAACACATCCACTTTAGCCATCAGGACTCCTGGGTCATTTGGATAATCACCTCTCAACCCAGCCACCAAAACATCAGCGCGATCATAATCCTTGGCTTTCAATTCCAATTGAAGCATAGCCAAGCGGACGCTTTTCGCCTTAACAGAAAGGCTTAAAGCCTCGTTTAGTAACTGCCGCGCAGACTCAAACTGCTCCTCAGATGCCAACTGACTTGCATATTGCACACGAACCAATACCGCCACTCGCTTAAGGATTTCACTTGCACTTTCCTGCACACCCTCAACCAGCTTTAGAGCATCCCCAAACTTTTCTTGGCGCGATAAAAGCAGTGCTTTCACCGTAAGAATATTACTCTCATCGGCACCCAAACCATCCAACCACTCCAAGCCAGCATCAACCCCCTGCGCTTTAACCGTCATCTCAGTACCAAAGCGCAGAGCCATCATGTTATCCGGAGCCCCTTCCAATAACTGCTCTACCTGCCCCTGACCAGCAGCCAACTTTCCACTTTCTGACAACAAACCAGCCAATAGTAATCGCGCAGGAGCATAAGCATCATCACCTAACAATGCCTCCAAGCCTTTAATGGCTTTAGCTTTTTTCCCTGTCCGGGTATCCACGACAGCCGCCAAAAAGCGAGTTTTAGTGGCTTTAGGGTAAGACTCAGCCAACTGAGTAATAACAGTTTCTGCCTCTTGGGTATTGCCGGTTTTCAACAAATAATTCAAATAACTCTCTGTAACACTCCACTCATCAGGCTTGGTTTTGAAAGCTTGACGAAGCTGAGCCAACCCTTGGGCTGAATCCTGAACAGAAAAATAGTATTTTGCCAAAGCCATCCGCAAGCGCACTCTCCAAGGGTCCATGGAAAGGGCCTTTTGCAAATTTCGTGCACCACCCTTTGCTCGATCCTTTATATTGAGCGCAAGTAAGCCCTGCATAGCCAGCAATTTTGCATCATTTGGCTTAGCCAATAACGCACGATCAAGCATCTCCAACGCTTGCTTTGCCTGACCAGCCCGAACTTGAGCGGTAACAGTGGTGGAAATTATGTCTGACTTTGCTGTCTCGACATCAATACTTGCTCCGAGCAACTCAGCTGCCGAATCCAGCTCCCCTTGTTCAAGCCTCACCAACCCCAAAACTAAAGCCGCGGATTGGCTATTGGGATTTTCTTCTAGCAATTCCTCTAGCGCCGCCTGAGCCTCATCAAATTTACCCTCTTGGATTAACGCCATCACAGAGCTAAATTGTTGCTCCGCACTGTACGCATCAGGATTCGCCTCAGCCAACAATCGCGAGTAGACTAAAGCTTCATCTGCCCGCCCCTGCTCAGTCAATGTCCGAGACAGTAAACGTAAAACTCTAGATTTCACAGGTAACAGAATATCTGTCTCAGATAGATAAATAAGAGCATTGGTGAGATGGGACTCCGACAACTCAAGGGAGTTAACTAAGTATGCAACATAACCTGCCAGATATAGCGCACTAGGGTTTTCTTTGTGTTTAGTAACCAGCTCTTCCACAGATTGCTGAGCAGCTTTAAGCTGCTTCGACTGAATCAGAACATTGATGCGCCCTTCTAACGCATGGTAAGAATTTGGGTCTTCACTTAAAAGATCAGCATAAACTGCCAACGCCGCTTCATAATTCTTCTCGAGCATTAACACATCGGCGGTTAATCGCTTTACACGCTGTCCTTGCTCGGGAGTGGACACTTTTAAAGTTTCAAGCAACTCCCTGGCCGAAACAAACTTGCCAAGTTTTACATAAGCCTCAGCCAGCGCCAAACCGACATGATCACGAGAATTCTTAAGCATTGGCAGCAATAGAGTCTCAATCTGCCGATTAGCTCCTATTGATGAATAGACCTTAGCTAACGCTAATGTATTTGCAGGGTTGCCTGAATCGACCTTTATAGCATTCCGAGCCTCAATCATTGCCGCGCGAAATTGACCTTGCTTCATATAGGCTTCACTTCGGGAAACATGATCTGCAGCTTTGCGCTGCCCCGCATCATCACCGCAAGAGAACAGCGCTAAGCAGAATACAATTAATAAAGTCGTTGAAATTTTATTGGTTTTATAGGCAGACTTGGCCATCCTTCTCCTCACTTATTAGATACAAAGTCGCAAAGAGCTCTGCGCTCCTCGGAAACAAGGAATTTACTTTTTGTTCTAGCGCAGTTATTAGCACCCACACTAGCTGTGGTACTATACACCATCGGACGAGCGACTACTAACGGATGACCACCATGCCAAGCAACACATTACCCTCCCCTCACGCCCTCACCATTGATGTAGAAGACTACTACCACGTTAGCGCCCTCGCCTCAGCAATCACACCTAACGACTGGGATAAATGGCCGTCACGGGTTGTCAATAACACCCAACGACTTCTCGAATTATTTCAGAAACATGCCGTTAAAGGGACATTTTTTATTCTTGGTTCCGTAGCAGAAAAACAACCACAACTCATTCGTGATATTGCTGAAGCCGGACATGAAGTAGCCTCCCACGGTTACAGCCACCAACTCGTGTACAAACAAACCCCTGAAGTTTTTCGAGAAGAAACCCGCCAATCCAAAGAGATTATTGAAGATCTTTCAGGGCAAGCAGTTACTGGCTATCGTGCCGCCAGCTACTCTATTACCCGTCAATCTTTATGGGCCTTAGACATACTAGGGGAGCTTGGCTTTAAGTGGGATTCTAGTATCTTTCCTGTTTATCACGACCGCTACGGAATTCCTGACAGCCCTAAATCTCCTTACAACATCCAAACATCACAAGGGCACACCCTTACAGAATACCCTTTAACCAGTGCCGCACTAGGCAACTATCACTTACCCATCGCAGGAGGGGGATATTTTCGACTTTTCCCCTACCCTCTCTTCAAGTGGTTATTTAGCCGAGCTTCCCGCCAATCTAGCAGCCCCTGCATGTTCTATTTACACCCCTGGGAAATTGACGACGAGCAGCCCCGCGTCAGCGGTATAAGTCAGCTATCGAAATTCAGACACTACAACAACCTTGATAAGTGCGAACAACGGCTTGAAAAAATGCTAGAAGATTTCCCCTTCAGCACAGTAAAAAACAGCTTACCCGCCAACACAAACTCTTTACCATATTTTCAGTTTTAATCGTATTAATAGACTATGAATCAAACACAAGTCGACAGCTCATTAACCGCACTCAAAAAGAAAATAAAAGAAAAAAGCCGTGAGAAACAGCTTTGCGCAAAAGCCTTCAAAACTATCGATAAAACCTCACACGAATTTACAACCCTAAAAGATAAAATGTCCGGAATATCTGCCGACTTAAAAGCATTAGAGAGCGACCTAAAAAAACAGCTCAATCAAGACACCCTCGCCCCCCAAGCACCAAAAGAGTTACTTCCAGCACGCTTTATTAGCACCCCCCCCAACAGAGATAGCTCTATTTCTAAAATTTCAGAATGCTTTGATCAAAAAAAATGGGATGAATACGTACAACAACACCCTCTCTCATCACCGTATCACCTATACCGCTGGCAACTTATAATTAGTGAAAGCTTTAAACATAACGCCAGCTACCTTTCTGCTTTTGATCGTGATAATAACATCATTGGTGTTCTACCCATCATCTGGCAGAACACACAATTATTCGGAAAGCATGGTATATCAATGCCATACTTCAACTATGGCGACCCCCTTGCCGACAATGAAGCTATCTCCCTGGCACTATTAAACCACGGAAATAAAATTCGTCAGCGGCTCGGTTTTTCCCACCTAGAAATCCGCACCACCAACAGTAACATCACCAAAAACAAAAACATCCCTTATCAAAACAATAAAATATCAATGATCCTTGCTCTACCCAAAACTATCACTGAGCTAAAACAAGGCATCGGCAGCAAGATCAGAGCCCAACTAAAACAATGCGAAAATTTTGAACTCACTTACAAAGAAGGCGGACAGGAACTTATTGACGACTTTTACCGTGTATATTCGACCAATATGCGAGACCTTGGAACTCCCGTGTACAGCAAATCGTTTTTTCAAAGTATTTTCAAACACTCCCCACAGAATTGCAGCATCAGCCTTCTTTATCATAAAGGGGAACCGGTATCTACGGGCTTCTTGATTGCCTACAAAGACGTATTAGAAATACCCTGGGCCTCCACCCTCAGAAAAGCGAACTTCATGCAAGCGAATATGTTTTTATACTGGAATATACTTCAAGGCACTATTAGTAAAGGGTTTAAGTTTTTCGATTTCGGCAGATCAAGTAAAGACAGCAACACCTATCGCTTTAAGAAGCAATGGGGTGCCAAGCCAGTAGAACACTATTGGTACTACATGATGGAAGATGGCGAAAACCTACCGGAAATCAACCCAAACAACCCAAAATACAAGCTACTAATTACACTATGGAAAAAACTTCCTGTGCTCCTAGCAAACCTAATCGGACCTTGGGTAGCCAAAGATCTACCTTAGTTAACCCTGTAAATCACCCAGAATAAAAATATAACTTTGCTTTCCTCATTAACTGCTTAGCTTTTCGAACAAGGAAAACCAACCCCTCTTCTAAGCGCATAGAAAAGTGCCGTTCCTTAAGACTAACCGTCTGCAGCCGTACACTCTCATTTGACAAGCTCTTCTTGTAGGACTCTCCACCTGCCAGGAAATGATATTCTATAAGCCCCTTAGAGTAGCAGTACCTCATTGCAAGGTAGTGAGAAAGAATGCCCGGCTTATATTTATTTTCCGCTTCATAGTAAAATCCTGATTGAATATTGTAGACCTTCCGTTCTCTCAGGAAATTATACAAATACCCTACACAGTGATCACCAGCACTAACACGTAACAGCTGAACCTCTCCTTTCGGAAAGCCCACCTTAATAACACGCTCATGAAAAGCCACCCAAGCACTTTCAGAAAAAACCCCCGGCAGCGACCTCTCATTCCAAGTTTTCGTATGATATTCCCCCATTAAAGAAAACCAGAGTAACGCCTCATCCTGAGAATCCGCCTCCTTCAACACAATCTCTCCATACCTTCCGGCATAGCTTCTATTGGAGCGGCTAATCTGACTACGCTTATTTGAACTAAGCAACCCTCTTTCAAGCGCATACCAACTATCAAACAGGGAGAAATCCGCAAACGCATCTCCATCTTCTTTTTCAACATCAATATTTAAATCGCTCTCCTTAGCAATCGATATCAACTCCTGTACATTCTTCCGCGAAGTAAGACGAATACAAATTTCATCCAAAGAAAAACTTTCACGCAAAGCTACTATCAAAGCATGCCAAAGACCAGTGGAATTTGTACCCCTGCACTGACAAACAAAGTCATTATATTCAATAACAAAGTCATAACCTTGAACTGGATACTCATTCAAATAAACAATTTCCCTATGAAAAATATGCCTCCGCCGCTCTTTACACAAAACCACAAAAGCAAACGCCACAAGGGATTTATCATCGAAAAATTCAGCCCTATACACTTCAGCATCGACTGGAAGTGACTCCAACCAAGACAAAAGCCAAGTAGACGACTGAAAGGGTGTAGGAACAACAGATGTTTGAAAAGAGTTCTCGATTTCCTGCTTAGCAAGTATAGAAACCGGAGAAAGCCTGCAGTGTAGTCGGGAACTTATTTGGACACTCATAAGAGTTGATATGACAAACTGATACCTGTCGACAAACCATCGTAAAACTTATCACCTTCTTCATCTCTCCTTACCTCATCAACAAACAGGCGAAAAGAAAGTGATTTACCAAACTTCCTTGACCAAGATAACTCTGTCTTTTCCAGCTTGTATGCATCCTTGCCTGACAGCTCATCAAATTCGTTATCGGTGTATGAGCGACTCAACCTAATTTGACTACCACGAGAAGGAGAGTAGCTAAACGAAAGCCGCCCCCCAAGAATCTCACGATCCTCAAGGCTATTTTCATGATCCTCACGCTGCATATGAGCAGTCAGGGAAACGCTACAAGTACCACAAAGCATTTCACGCCTCAGTAAAAACTCTACCGAAGAATACTCCATAATATCAGGGCTTTGACTGCTTACACTAGAAGACTCTGAAGACAAAAATTCTTGATTACCATCACCAAAAGAAGAATCCGTTAGTGAGCGTCCTATATATAAGCTCATAAAAGTAGCAGGCAACTCATATTCAGCCCGCAAATTAAACAGCCCCCCAGATTCTTCCGCATCCCCACGGCGCACCTCATTCCCACCAACGGTTAAACTGTAATTCAACCTCGCCAAATTAGCAGAATAACGAATTGATGCCGAATAATATTCATAATCTGCATTATCAAAAGATTCAAAGGTAACATCTCGATATGACGAAAGAAGACTAAAACTCGAGACTTTTGAAATTCTTCTGCGCCAAGTAATCCCTCCTTCGACACGCTTACTATCTCTAACGAACAATTCATCGTACTTAATATCATTTAGTTGCCCATAGATAATCAAACTATTAACTCGGGAGCCAACCACCCAATTCAATGAGGCTGTAGATACATCACGATCATCACGATTAATCTGCAAGTCAATATCATTAGGTTCTTTAAGAACCTGAACTCGACTATGGGAAAGGCGGGTAATTAATGTTTTATTCAGCAGCTTTGCTTCAAGGCTCGAGCGGCCTTCAAGATTTGTCTCATCTTCCTGACTATCTTCGGAGTAACGAGAACGGTTCGCCTCATAATCCAAATTAAAAGAAACATCAGACGCTTCGTGCGATACGGCAAGATCAGCACCTATACGAGTTTGAACTTCATCAACCTCATTAACAGACGATTTTAAAGCATTATCTGTTTGTAAGGCTTCCAAGCGCCCTGCGAGAGAAATATCAAACGCAAAGACTGACGAAGCTAAAGAGCACCCAACAATGAAACCAATATATTTCACAGAAAATCCTTTAAACGCACAGAGGGCATACCTAAAAATCAGGGAAATTTAATTATTAAACACCACTCCAGCAAAGCGTTCTTTCCCCACAGCATCGATGCCCGCCAATACCTGAGATGAAACAACTTGACCAAAAGGCACAACCAAAATAGCCGAATCACAGTACTGAGATAAAATACGAGCCTCTGCGGAGGCACTTACCGAAGGAACATCTAAAACCACGAAGCGATCCTCATAGCGACTATGTACTTCGCGGATTAAATCCCCCATTCGACTGGAATTAAAATATTCAGCAGCCGTCTCCCTAGGCTCCCCCCCCGGGATAACGCGCAAGCGAGGAACCCCTGATGAATACAACACATCATCCAAAACTAAATTATCGTTCTCTAAATAGTCAATCAAACCGCATCCCGGCTCTTCTGCAACAAACTGATAGCCCTGATCACTATGCAAGCTACAATCAATATAAAGTGCAGACTTCTGCTCATCTAACGCAAAAGCAGCGGCCAAGTTGATCGCCGCAAAACTAGAACCACCGGAGCGCCCAACCGAACTCACAAGCAGCACACCATTTTTTGATTTTGTTTTTAACAAAAGTTTCGCACGAATCTCTCGAAATGCATTCAATACATCTCGTTGTTGCATACCTGGATAGATGATTTTTCTACGAGCAAGATCGTCAGGACCCCACAACACTTTTTGGGACATATCACGAACACTTGGTTCGCCCCGAGAAGAACCATTAGCACTCAATCTATTTTGCTTTTCCGTATCTTTCACGCCTGCTCCCGCACTTTGCTCATCCTGATGTGTATAATTACTAATCACATCCGGCTCTTTGAAAGTACTGATCTTATCCTTAAGCCAGCCATTATCTTCATGGTCCATTCAATACACCTCTTACGCCCTAAAGACCGTAATACAAACCTGTAGCGACAGCGCCAACATAAACACTCATCCCCACGGCCATCACAATCATTAGAGAAACAATATCGGCCTTCATTAAACGCTGACCCAATGGAGTATTCACATGAGGAATCACTCCCAACAACTCGATATCGGAAGGCAATTGATTCTGTAGTAGCTGCGCAGAACGCAAACGAGGATCAACCAGTACATATGTAACTATCATCCCTAGAGGAAGAAGAATACCTAAAAATGGGCCAATAACCGCAAAGTGAATAAATGTAAGCCCCGAAGCCTTTAGAGGAAAAATAGCCGGCTCCTGAATCTTATAACTGACACCCTGACCTTCTATATCTAACGTCATAGACAACCGTGCATTTTCTTTACGCTCAAGCATTTCCTCATAGACTTGCTTAGTTACATTATAGTCTCGCGTAAGATCCATCAATTCAGCTTGATTTGACGCCACTTTTTCAGCGCGTTTATATTCCTGCTTCAATAAACGATCTAAAGAAGCTAAACGCCGCTTACCTGTTCGAATCTCTAACTCTGACTCTGAAAGTTTTTTACGCAACTCTTCGTGAAGAGGGTTTTCTGTCTGCGAATCGGAAGTCGAACCAACAACGATATTATCTTTACCTTGAATATTCTCAATAGCCCACTCAATCTCTGCCATCTGGGCTTTCACAGAGACAATATCCGGATAAGACTCTTTGTAGCTCAAACGGAGATTATCCAATTGCTTTTGCAAAAACTGCAGACGAATTTGATATTCATCAACTTTACTTTTTGAGGCCTGATATTGAGATTCCTGCTGAAGCTGCTGTTCAATAGATTTCTTCCGAGCTGCCTCTTCCTCAATTTCCAACTTCAAATCTTCAATTGATTTGCGCAACTCGTTGATTCTACGACTTACTGAAGCCTCAGTCCCTTCCGTATTTTTCGATTTAAACTCCTTTAACTGTATCTCAGCCTCTTCCAATTGACGCTTATAAGACTTCACTTGAGCATCAATAAAATTAAAAGCCCCAACACTCTCTTCCCGCTTGCGCTTCGAGGTATCACTAATAAAGACAGAAACAACATTATTCAACACTTCGAAAGAAGCATCTGGATTAGAACCTGAAAAGCCAATCCGAAAATGAGTCTTACCCTCCGGGGTCAATGTCACCTTGGAGCGCAGACCACCCAAAACAGCTTCTTTACGGGTAGGGTCCTCCGCCCCAGTTAACAGACCTGACTTTTCTGCAACTGTCTCCATAATTCGACGAGTATAAATAACCTCTGCCGCCTGACGAGAACGGTCTATTTCCGTTACTTGTGCGCGCCCTTTTAATAAAGGCTCAATAATATTGGTTGTCTCAGCATATAAAAGCGCATTAGTCTTAAAGCTCTTAGGCCATAAAAAACCGATCAATAGAACTGCAAATGTAATCGCAATAAATCCAATCACCGCTGCACGTTTAAAATTAATAAGTTCCCGGGCGATCGCCCGATATATATCTAAATAGAAAGAAGGTTCCATATTTTACGCCCAATTAAAAACTTCTTTCAGGAACAGTTACGATATCGGATGGCATCAACTGATAATTGGTCTCGAGCTTACCCCGCTCAAGAATATCAACTAACTTAACAGGATAAACACGCACCTCCCCGGAAACTTTGCGATACAATTTAGCACGATTACCGGAGGCAAATTCATTCAAACCACCAGCCATCAACACTAAATCAAGCACCGTCATGCCGTCACGATAAGCAATGGACATCGCCTTACCAACAGCCCCCGACACTCGAACTCGACGCTGGAAATCTGAACTCCCGGGATTAACAATAATCACGGTAACTTGAGGCTCTCTAACATAGCGTGAAAGCTGCTTGCCAATATCTGCCGCCAACGCTTCAGCCTCTTTCCCTGCCGCTAACACATCACCGATCAATGGCATAGAAATTTTACCATCGGGGCGTACAGGCACACTCAACGATAGCTCTTTATTTTTCCAAACACTCACCTGCAATTGATCCCCAACACCTATGCGGTATTCCTCTAACAATCCAACTTCCGCAATGGGCGCACCATCGGACAAATTGGAGGCGCAACCAGATAACAACCACATCGTAGCCAGTACAAGTGCAAGTCTCATTTCATACCCTTTATTTGTTATTTCGTACTTCCGAAGCTTTCATCCGCCACTGAAAATAGCAGCACTTAATGAACCCCTTTTCCTAGTAATACAATTTCAACCGTTTGAATCACGATGAGAATATCCATCATAAAACTGTGATTTTTGGTGTAGTACAGGTCGTAACTTAATTTGTTTTTTGCATCCTCTACAGAAGCACCGTATGGATACTTAAGTTGAGCCCACCCCATCATACCCGGCTTAACGTGATGACGAATATTGTAAAAAGGAATCTCTTTCGCAAGGCCGTCCACAAATTCTGGTCGTTCAGGGCGAGGACCCACAAAGCTCATATCACCCCTGATCACATTCCATAGTTGAGGTAATTCATCCAGTCGAGTATTACGAATAAATGCACCGACTTTTGTAACGCGAGGGTCATTTTTTTTCGCCCAAACAGCCTTACCATCACCTTCAGCATCGACACACATGCTTCGAAATTTATAAATACTGAAAATTTTCCCTCCCAAGCCAACTCGACGCTGGGAGAAAATGATTTCGCCTGGACTTTCGAGCTTTACAGCAATCGCCGTTAGCACCATAAAAGGAGAGAACAAGATCAACAAAAACGAACTGATCGCTAAATCAAAAACCCGCTTCGAATAATCCCTCACACGAGAGAAGTAGAATCCTTTAGAAAATAGCATCCAACCAGGGTGCAGCTGATCAATTTCCAGGCGCCCTAATTCTCTCTCAATAAAATCTAAGGAATCCGTAACCTGAACCCCCTGCAGCTTACACTCTAGAAACTCGGAAACAGGAAAGGTGGCCCCATCCCTTCGACGGCGCTCATCCGGTGCAATAACTATTTCGTCAATATGGTTTTTATTAACCAGCTGATACCAACCCTCAGGAGCCGTGACCAACATGCTATCCGGAACCATATTATCGTCACCACCACCATTAACACAGGCTAATATCTGAACGCCTGTAACACCATCAGCAGTAGTCGCACACAATTCAGCGGCCCGAGCACCAGAACCATAAATAATGACCCTAGGCCCTAATTTCGACAAGTCAATCAGTAGACTCCCCAGCCAACGGACCACGGAAACCAACACAACGGAGCCCATCACGGCCATGAGGAACACATTACTATTCAGCCATAACAGTGGAAAAAGATAATAAGAAATTAGTAATGCTGTACTACCTAACAAGCAGAAAGCGGCCACTGTACGCAATACAAGCCCATTAAAACCCTCTGTTAAATAGGCCGAGTAAACCCCTAGCGACAAAGTACACAGGCTCATCACTACAGCAAAATATACAGCAGGCGCCCAAAGAGCATCATAGTCCAGAGGTAAAGCACTCAACCAATGAGCATCCACATAGGAAGCCCCAAAAACCGAAGCGCACAGCAGCAACAATTCAACGCAGCCAAGAATAAGGTGCGCCGAATGAAAGTAATGATTAAAAAAACGAATGCGAGGCAAAAACCACTCATCCCCAGGGCCTTCAATAACCCCTTGGAGGTGATGTGTATTCTCTTTATGTGACTCTACAGCCTGAGACATGGGCATACATATCCATTGATGGCCAATTCAGTAATGAGCACCGCATCACTCCCCCTACTGGCGAGCAATTACACGATGAATTTGGCGTCAAAAATAACATTGGGAATATAACGTAGTCGACTCTGCCGAGCCACCAATATTAGAAGCATATCAAACATTTAACCAAAAATGTAAAGCTGCTCGACAACTATTATTCTACTTAGATTGCACCTCATAATTTTGCTATGCTGCCACCCATTATGGCCTAGGAACATTACCGGTCATCACTGAAAATTCACATCATTCACTCTTTTATTAAGGATTACATTCAGATGCAGCCAAGAAAAATTTCCGTTGTCGGCCTGGGTTACGTAGGCCTTCCCGTAGCAGCGGCATTTGGACAAAAGCACCGTGTTGTCGGGTTTGACATTAACCAGGCCCGTATCAAGGAATTGCAACAAGGCCATGATCGCACCCTGGAAACTAGCGATACGGAACTGGCCAATGCTGACATTCTATTTACCTCCACCCCCGAAGACCTCAAGCAAGCTGATTTCCACATCGTGGCCGTACCCACCCCTATCAACGACTCAAAGCAGCCAGACCTGACCCCGCTAATTTCCGCCTCAAAGACCATCGGCCCACAACTCAAGAAGGGCGACATCGTGGTGTATGAATCCACGGTTTATCCTGGCGCAACCGAAGAAGACTGCGTACCTATTCTTGAAGAATTTAGCGGCCTAATCTGCGGACAAGATTTTTTTGTAGGTTATTCCCCAGAGCGTATTAACCCAGGTGACAAACAACATACATTCACCAATATTTTAAAAATTGTCTCCGGCCAAACTCCCGAAATACTGGAGATTGTGGCTGATGTCTACAGCAGCGTCGTAACCGCCGGTGTTCACAAAGCTGAAACCATTAAAGTAGCCGAAGCTGCCAAAGTAATCGAAAACACCCAGCGCGATCTCAACATTGCCTTGATGAATGAACTGGCCATTATTTTTGACCGTATGGATATCGACACATTGGCGGTTCTTGAAGCAGCAGGTACCAAATGGAACTTTCTTCCTTTCCGCCCAGGCTTAGTGGGCGGCCACTGTATTGGCGTTGACCCCTACTACCTCACCCATAAAGCAGAAAAAATGAATTATCGCCCATCGGTAATTTTGTCCGGCCGCAACGTAAACAACAGCATGGGCCGTTTTATTGTAGAAACAACTGTTAAACGCATGATTCAAAGCGGAAGTCCGGTGAAAGATGCTCGCGTCGCCATATTAGGGTTAAGTTTCAAAGAAGATTGCCCAGACCTTCGAAACTCAAAAGTTGGGGATGTGATTTCTGAATTCCAAAGCTACGGCGTGAACTTGCTGGTTCATGATTCCATGGCAGACAACACTGAAGCACAAAAACACTATGGCGTGGATCTTTGCCAGTGGAGTGACCTTACTAAACTCGACGCCATCGTATTGTGCGTTGCACATAAAGAATATAAACAGTTAAGCGTGAGTGAATTCCAGAGCATGCTAAAAGAAAATGCCGTATTTATGGATGTAAAATCCTGTGTTGATAAACCAGCTTTCGAAGCAGCAGGGATTAATTTCTGGCGCCTATAAGCAAACACGCTTAAGTAATAAAAAAGGCCAGATTTTGCTGGCCTTTTTTATTACTTAATAGAGCACAGTCGGAGAATTCATCATCCCCGGGGATCTGTAGCTTGCACAATTTCGCGCCTTTGATTATCTGCCAAAATTTTCAACAATGCGGGATAATCGCTTATATCATACAGCTCGCGAAACACCATCCAATCCAGAATGGCATACAGAGACATGGCCGGAAAATCCCACTGAGAAAAAGCACCTTCCTCTGCCTGCAGATTTAGCCAACTTAAAATATCCGGCAAACGTTCGAGCTGTAATTTAAAAATTAAGGCATCTTTTGAAACATCCAACTCCGAACGTTTACCCAGCATAATAATCACTAAAGAGTCCGCAAAGGCATCCATCGCGGCCAATAAATTTTGCTCTTTTGTATCAGGAAAACCCTTTCCAAATTTTTGCCGTAGATGATAATAAATCACCCGCGAATCCATCACGACTTCTTCACCATCTTTTAGTACAGGAAGTTTCTTAATGGGCGACACATTCGCGTATTGAGCGCGCTCCGCATCATCGTAAACATTAACCGCCACCATTTCATAATCTGTATTTTCCAAGTACAGTCGAACACGGCGTACAAAAGGGGAAGGAATCGAACCATAAAGTTTTAATGCCATTGTTTTATTCCTGTCAAACCATTGTTAAATAGTGTTATTTCAAAATATCTCGAGCGAGATCTTCGATAGAATCGCCCACCCAGTCAGAACCCGTAGAGTACATATCCAACCCGTGATGATAACCATAAGTTACGGCTGCCACAGGCACATTAGCAGCCTTAGCGGCTTGAATATCATTAGTGGAATCTCCCACCATGAGGGCTTCGGTTGCATCAATATTGGCTTGCTCAAGACAATGTAATAGCTGATCCGGCGCCGGTTTTTTTCTCGCTAAAGAATCACCCCCCAGCACTTGAGAAAAAAGTGGCGCAATACCAGAAGATTCTAAAATCGGCACGGTGAATTCGTAAGGTTTATTGGTAATTATCGCCAGGGTTAAACCAGCCTTATGCAACATTGCCAAACCCGTTTCTACACCAGGGTACAAACCCGTAGCTCGCGTACAGCGCTTGCGATAATCCTCGCGAAAAAACGCTAAACCATCACGGCAGAGCGCATCAGGAACCGCTTCATATTCCGGTCCTTCAAAACACCCCGCTAGTGCGCGCTGCACTAATACGGATGCGCCATTGCCAACCCAGCCCCGAACTTGCTCATCAGTAACAGCTTCTCGCCCCAATCCTTGCAACATAGCATTTGCGCTACCGAGTATATCCTGGGCACTATCAATCAAGGTGCCATCCAGGTCGAACATCACCAACTTGGGCTTTGTTTTTAAAAATACGGACATAAATGAACAAGGAGCCTTTAGCGATCAGTAAAGCGCCTTCTGCTAGAAGGCTTATTATCAACTAACGGTTAGCGAGCGGCTTTTAACGAACTACTTTCGCCAACTCAGAACGCATAGCGCTTATGGCGCCCTCATAAGTTTCCGCACCGAAAATCGCTGAGCCCGCCACAAAGGTATCGGCACCCGCCTCCGCAATTTCCCGAATATTATTCGGCGTTACACCACCATCAATTTCCAAACGAATCTGCTTGCCAGTAGTCGCCGTCACATTATCGATCATGGCACGAGCTTCACGCAGCTTATCCAGAGTGTACGGAATAAATTTCTGCCCCCCAAAACCTGGATTTACCGACATCAATAACAACATATCGATATGTGGAAGCACATGCTTAACCACCCCAAGAGGCGTTGCCGGATTCAAAACCAGACCCGGCTTACAACCCGCATTGCGAATCAATTGAATTGTACGATCTACATGTTTTGAGGCTTCTGGGTGGAAGGTAATGTAACTCGCACCAGCATCCGCAAACATAGTGGCGAGTTCATCGACAGGCTCCACCATCAAGTGCACATCAATATCTACTGTGACACCGTGCTTTCGTAGCGCACCACACACCATAGGGCCAATAGTGAGATTTGGCACATAGTGATTATCCATCACATCGAAGTGAACCACATCGGCACCGGCGGCAAGTACAGCATCCACCTCCTCTCCTAATCGGGCGAAATTGGCAGATAAAATCGACGGGGCTATTAAAAAATCGCTCATGGTGTGCTCTTTGCATTACTCTTCATAACATTTGGAAAGATCCAGAAACACTTGAAGGTGCTAACCTGAATCCTTATAAGGCCCCATATTCTACTCGATAACATGCGTGTAACCCATCTAGTCTCCATTTTTGTTGCCGCTTTCTTGCCGCTACTGGCCGAGGGGCAAGCCCCTGCCCCCCCTCTCACCACCGAGCCTCCGACACCACAAAAATCGGAAAACATAGCAGAGCTCAAAAGCGAAGATGGCGACGCAGCAGAGATGATGGGCAAGCCCGCCGAAGAGCTTCAGCCCCCACAACTACAAAGTACTTCCCTGCTAGCCGAAAGCGCAGAGCCCGACCAGATATTCTGGCTAGAGGATGACTTCGGAAAGTTCCTCACTCTCTACCAACGGGACAACACCGGCAACCCCTTTGGGGCTGTACTACTTTTCCATGCCGAAGGTGAACACCCCCTATGGCCAGGCTCTCTTGCTCGCCTATTTACAGACCTACCCGATAACGGCTGGAACACTGCCACAGCCAGCCTACCGAACCCTCTACTAGCCCCGCATCCTGAAAGAGACTTCTTCCCACCAACGGCAGCTGAGCTTGCCGCTGCAAAAGCACAAGACAAAATCGAAAGCGCTAGTAAAGGCGCTACAGAAGCCGCAAATGAAGAATCAATGACCGAAGCTAAAGAAACTGACAACAAAACAGTGGAGGAAACCGATAAGACTACACCAGAAGAGCCCTCAGCAGAGCTAACCGCGACCGAAGAAACAGAAAACAAAGATGCCGAAAAGGCGATGACTGACGAAAGTACTAACGACACGCCTGAAAGTGAAGAGCAACCTGGCGAGCAAAAAGCTCCGCCACCCAAGCCCCGGCCCGTATACGCCAAGCTACCCGACCCAGAGAAAACCGCTGACTCCCGGCTTGGTGCCATATACGGTTTCATGCATGCAAAAGGGCAGCTCAACCTGAACTTTATTGCCGTGGGCAGCTCCGCCCCACGGGTGATGAGCTTTTTCGACAGCCTCTACTGGCCCACCAAACAACAACAGCGCCTTACCGGCGCCATTCGCCCAGTGCAAACTCTGACGCTGATCAACGCGAGAAACACACTCCCCATCTCAGACACAGATTTAGCCAAGCTATTCAAGGACCCAGAGCTTGCCGTACTGGATATTTACTACGGGAAAGATCTGCGAGACAAACGAGAAGCCAAGCGACGTATTAGCTACGCGCGCCGCAATGGCATGAGAAATTATTTTCAGATTATGCTGCCGGAACTGGCGGGCCCTGAACAGCAAGACAACCGACTGGTTAAGCGAATTCAGGGTTTTTTAGAGAAGTATGCAAAAGGACAGGAAGTGAAGGCTGCTATCAGTCAATAACAGCCTTTAAAAATCTAACCTATGCCTTCTTCTGGCGAGAGCGGAGAATACCCAAGCCCAGCAAACCAACACCCAGCAAAATAACAGCAGGAGGTTCTGGCACAGTGGTTGTTGCAGTCAAATCATGAGAGAAAGGGGCTTTTAACAAGCTGCGCGCAGTACACCCCTCATCATCTGTCACACCTTCATAGCAAAACAAATCGAAATGTAAGCCATAGGCTTCATTCAAGTTCGTGGTATCCAAACTAAACATCTCATAGTAGCTTCCACCACTCGCATCCGCAGAAAACGACCCAGGATTGTCTTCTACATTATAGGTTGTCGCCTTATTGCTGGCATCAAAAGAAAACTCAACAGTGGCATACCACGCATCAAAAATACCATGAGATGGAAGTTCAGTACCATCAACATCCGCAGGGGTGCCCCAAACCAGATCAGAGAAACCATAACTGGTTCCCGCAAGACTAAACGAGCCGAAATCACTGCCATCATAATTAGCACTTGCACCCAATACAGCGAAGGTCAAGCTATAAGTCGCAGTGAGGTAGTCACTATCAGAGGTGGTTAACAACGCATAAACGTCCGTAGACGTGCCGGAATAGAACACATCCTCATTGATGGTATCGTAAACACAACCGTCACAATCCAGCTGAAGAGTAGGAACCGCAAAGCTTGCGGAGGAAAATAAGATCGCTGCAAGCGCAGCAGAAACACGAATAATAGAGCTTCTCATAACAACATAACCAATATGAAAGAATAAACAACAAGACTAAGACACACAGCAAAGGCTAAGCCAAAAAGAAATATTGCTTTTCTATCAATAGGTTACAAACGTTGAAAATCCCACAACAAGCATCAACTGTTAAGTTTACCGACAGTTTCATTCAACTGAAAAAGTCGCTCTGGAGTTCCCACATCAAGCCAAAAGCCAGAGTAATACTCTCCCGAAACAACACCTCGCTTGATACCGTCTTTTAGAGGCAAAACCAAAGGCATTTTCTCTGCAGGGAAGGGGTAATCGGCAATAAACCCCGGGCGTATCACACTTACCCCTGAAAAAGTGATCCCTGGCTGACTGTTAGATTTTTCGACCAGTACACCGCCGGAGAGTCCAAAGTCCCCCCCAGGGTTATGATCAGGATTACCCACCAACACTAAGTAAGCCTGCTCGCCCTCAGCTAAACCTCGCTGCACAAGGGAATCGAAGGCGTAATCCGTCCAAATATCCCCATTAACCAACAAAAATGGCTCATCACCCAAGAGAGGCAATGCGTTGCGAATCCCCCCGGCGGTCTCCAGGGCCTCACCTTCCCGGCTATAGCGAATACTTACACCCCACTGGGAACCATCTCCCAATGCCGCTTCGAGCTTATCGCCTAACCAGGCGGTATTAATCACGAGTTCTTTTACCCCAGCCGCAACCAAACGCTCGATGTGATAAACAATTAATGGCTTGCCTCCTACTTCCAGTAAAGGCTTCGGCAAAGAGTCCGTTAAGGGTCTCATTCTTTCCCCTCGACCTGCCGCCAAAATCATAGCTTTCATACCTTCGCTCCCGAAGCATCCATCATGGGCAACTCAGAGTGATACCAAGAACACGCTTTCGACGCAGGTAACCATTTACTTTCAAAGAGCGACACAAAGACCTCAAACTCGGGATATTTCTTTGCCACCGACAAGGTGTAGTGAATCACTAAGGGCAGGTCATTGAGATAGCCGGGCTTGTTATCTCGCAGGTAGAGGCGAGCAAAAATACCCAAGACCTTAATGTGACGCTGCAGGCCCATCAGATCAAAACTTCGCAAGAAAGCAGCATCGTCTACATCTGAAAACAAGCCAGCTTCAACCGCTTGCTGTTTATACTGGAGCGCCCAGGCTTGGACGCTTTGCTCTGGCCAACAGATGTAGCAATCTCGCAACAGAGATACCAAATCATAAGTACAAGCCCCCCACACCGCATCCTGAAAATCCACGACCCCCGGACCATTTTCAGGCATAACCAACAGGTTTCGACTGTGGTAATCCCTGTGCACTAGAGCTTGTGGCTGGGCCAAGGCCGCATCACACAATTGCTTGAACAGCTCATCCAAGATGGCATTGTCTTCAGAGGTCAGATCGACACCCAATAACTGAGGAACAAACCATTCCCGCAGGAGGTTCATCTCAACCAAGAGCAAATCGCGATCATAGAGAGGCAGATCTGCCGGGCGCTGCGCGCGCGCCTGCATCTTCACAATAGTGGCCATGGCCTCGCCATACAGCTTCTGTACCGAGCCTCCGCTAAGATTGGGCAGATAAAGCTGATCACCCAAATCTTCCACCAAGAGAAACCCCTGCGCTTGATCCCAGACATACACATGAGGCGCGCGCACGCCCAGATCTCGCAACTGTTTGGCTATGGCCACAAACTCTGAGTTCTTTTCTTTCTCCGGCGGCGAGTCCACCGCTAAAAGAGATGGCCGAGTATTGAGCCGGTAATAACAACGAAAGCCCGCATCCCCAGTGACAGGCTGAGAATCCAGCTGTTGTGGGATCTCAAGCAGCGGTAGCTCTCTCTTCTTTACCTCTCCCCTCTTTAATTGGGGCAAACGGGCCTCGACCCAGGCGGTTAATTCTTTTCTCATGAATCAGTTTCTTTTCTTATTCTCTATCCATTAACCCAGAGGCAAAATTAAAAACCCGCGGGTAGGGTAATTTTGAAACAAATATACTGCCAAAACCCTTCTCAAGGAGCGCATTCTAACGCAAAGCGCGTTAAAATCTGCCGGCAATCAGTTAAATGGCTTTCATCGATGACCTACCCCGGCACTCGCCTCTCTACAATCCTGTTCGGTTCTCTAGCGGTTTATACAGCTTTGGGAGTGACCTCTCCGATTTCCGCTCAAGCCGCCCAAGCAGTGCCCGTGGATTACTGGCGCTGCATGACCAGTGAACACCAGCAATGGCAGTGTGCTAACACCGCCCCCCCGAAAAGTATAACCCCCAAAAAAGCTGACAAAAGCAGCAAGACCAAAAGTACAGTTATAGGCCCACACCCTCTAGACTGGGTCAGCAAAGAATCTCTCACCCCTGAGGAGCAGGCCCTAGCCGGTAACTGCTGTGGTGCGTACCGGGAACCTGAACGCACCGATGAAAGCGCCAACACCCCCCCTGAGCAAGCCGCCACAGAAATTGAGTCCGATAGCGCTCAATGGCAAGGGAAAGAAACCTTAAACCTCAGCGGCAAAGTCGCCATTACCAAAGGCACCCTGCAGCTACAGGCCGATACCGCGAGCATGAGCAAGGAAGGCGACGCCGCTGAACTTTCCGGCAACATTACCTTACGCCAACCAGGTGTACTGATTCGCGGTGAAAAAGCCAAAGTCAATCAAGCCGAGGGCAGTGCTCAAATCGAGGGCGCACAATTTGTGCTGCACCAAAACCATATTCGCGGCCAAGCACAATCTCTGCGCAAAGACGAAAACAACCGCGTGATTCTAGAAAGTGGAGAAATCACCAGTTGCGAACCCGGCAGTAACGACTGGGCGCTAAAAGGCTCTGAAATTAAACTGGACCACGACTCTCGCCAAGGCACCATCAAGCATATGCGCCTGAGCGTGTACGACGTTCCCGTTTTTTACGCCCCTTATTTACGTTTCCCTCTCGGGGATGACCGCATGAGTGGCTTCCTGTTTCCCACGGTTAGTAATAGCGATGACAATGGCTTCGAAATAGCCGTTCCCTATTACATCAATATCGCCGCCAATATGGACGCCACCCTAACACCCCACTACATGGAAAAACGCGGCACGGCCTTAGGTGGGGAATTTCGCCATTTAAGCGCCTACACGGAAACCATTTTTCAAGGGGCTTATCTTCACAAAGATGAGAAAGAAGAGCGCACCGTTAACGGCCTACAGGAAGCCAACCCTTTTTATGAAGAAGACCGCTGGCTGGCCAGTATTGAACAAAAAGGCCAATTTGGCGAACACGGCTATTCTCGTATTGACGCCAGCAAGGTGAGCGACGAAGAATATTTTCGAGATATCAGCAGCGACAGCTTAAGCAGTAATTCCCGCACTCATTTAAAACAAGAAGCTGTATTGGGTTATCGCAGTCAGCACTGGCATTCATCATTGAAAGCCGAACGCTACCAAGTGATTCGCGACGACGTAAATTCCCCTTACCAGCAAGTACCTCGTCTGGATGTAAACGGTTTTTACACTTGGGCGATGAGTGCTAATAGCAATAACGAGCTCACACTGAACCTCAATCACCAAGTCGTGCAATTCGATCACAGCGACGACACACAAGTGACCGGCACTCGCGCCAGAACCGATTACACCCTACACTGGGAAAATATTGGCCCCTCTGGCTTTATTACCCCTGCAGTAAAGTTGTCTCACTTGAGCTATCAACTGGATGAAAACCTTTCCACGGTGATGCTCGATGATGACAACCCATCGATAACCGTACCTGGCTTCAGCCTGGATACTGGGTTATTTTTCGAGCGCAATGGCAGCCTATTTGGCAACGGCTACTTACAAACCTTAGAGCCTCGCCTCTTTTACCAATACACAGATTTTGAAGATCAAAGCGCACTACCCATTTTTGATACCGCCTTGCCCACCTTCCGTTACGGAAGATTGTTCGCCAGCGACCGATTCAACGGCGGAGACCGTATTGGCGACGCACAGCAGCTCTCAGCTGGCATCACCAATCGCTTTATTGATCCCACCAACGGCCGAGAGTTTTTCTCTCTCGCCGCTGGTCAAATTTTTTACGATGACGCTCCTCGCGTAAGCCTTTTCGACACGATAGAAAGTGAAACCGATTACAGCCGCTCCAATTATATTCTCGAGTTAAATGCTCGCATTGGGGAGTGGTGGACACTGTCATCGTCATCAGAGTGGCAAGCAGAAGGTGAAGACCAAAATAACGCAGAAAAAGCCTACGCCAGCCTGCGCTATCAGGACAACGCCTACAACCTATTTTCTATAGGCTATCGCTACATTCGCCGTCCAGAACAACTCATCGATGATAGCTTGCAAGACCGCGATATCGAGCAAGCAGAAGCCAGCTTTATCCTGCCTGTTGCCGGAGACTTATCGGTGATTGGCCGCTATCAGCATGATCTCACCAGCCAAAGGGAACTGGAAACCCTTGCCGGCATCGAATACGACAACTGCTGCTGGCGTATTCAGGCCACCTACCGTCAGGGTGTGGATGAACGTCTAACAGACCTCTTTGCCGATGATTTGGAAACGGAATACAGCATTATGCTATCGATAGAATTTAAAGGCTTGGCCGGCGTTGGCAGCGGTGAGAATTCAGTCCTGCGAGAAAATATCCCCGGTTATTTTGAGCGAGAAACTTATTTGCAAAAACGCAGAACTCAGCCCGCACAAGATTAATCAAACCCGCAGTAGCTAAACAGTCCAAACCTAATAATACAGCCCAAACAACAACCATTTACATTGACATAATAATTTCGGAAAACACTATGCTCCACCTATCTACACTCCACCTTCCATTGAATATTTTTTCCTCATCGAAGAAAACAGCAGCTCTAGCGGCTTCACTACTTCTAGCATCCGCAACAACCCTCTATAGCCAACCGAGCACTGCAGAAGTTCAATGGGTTGATCGCACGATTGCCGTGGTAGATGACGATGCCGTTTTATTCAGCGAACTCAAAGAACGCATGGACATGGTAAAAGCTAACGTCGAGAAAAGCGGCGGCCAACTACCCCCAGAAAATATTCTTCGCGACCAGGTCATGGAAAAATTAATTTCCGAAAGCATTCAATTACAAATCGCACGCCGCGCCGGAGCCTCGACGACGGACGAAGAAGTGAATCAAGCCATCCAGCGCATTCAAGCGGAGAACAATTTCACCCGCGAGCAATTTATTCAAGCCCTAAAGCAAGACGGGCTCACGCTCTCTTTATTAAAAGAACAAGTCCGCAGGGATATGACCCTACAACGCATCCAACAGGGCATGGTAAGCCGACGCATCAAGATCAGTGACCGAGAAGTTGATAATTTCCTTAACTCTTCCGAGGGTCAATTTTGGAAAGCCCCGGATTATTTTATAGGCCACATCCTATTACCGATTCCTAGCGACGCAGACCCTAAAGCGGTAAAGAAAATCGAAGCTCAAGCGGAAAAAATTGTTAAAAAAGCTCGCTCTGGCACCGACTTTAAAAAGCTAGCCATCACACATTCCAAAGATGACAGCGCCTTACAAGGAGGCGACCTAGGCTGGCGTAAACCTGCCCAACTACCGTCACTGTTTGCTAAAGCTGTTTCCGACATGAAAAAAGGCGATATCAGCAACCCCACTCGCAGCCCCGCAGGCTTCCATATTCTAAAAGTTCACGACATGCGTGGCGCCAGTGAGCAGGTCGTAAAACAATCCAAAGCTCGCCATATTCTGTTAAAGACCAATATCGTTCGCGATAACGCAAAAGCAGAAGCCATGCTGAAAGATATTCGCTCTCGCCTGATCGCCAACGAAGACTTTGCAGAGCTAGCAAAAGAATTCTCTGACGATCACGGCTCCGCCCTGCAAGGGGGTGAACTAGGCTGGAGCATGCCGGGGATGTTCGTACCGGCCTTCGAAAAAACCATGAAAAGCCTCGCAGTAAACGAAATATCTCAACCCTTTAAGAGTCAGTTCGGCTGGCACATCATGCAAGTAATAGAGCGCCGAGAACAAGATTTCACCGAAGAGTTTATTCGCAACCAAGCCCGCAATTTACTGGGCAAACGCCGCTTCGACGAGGAACTGCAAAATTGGCTGGTAAAAATTCGCTCTGAAGCTTACGTAGAAAATCGCTTATCCAAAGCTGCCATTCAAAGCACAGAAAATGAGAGCGAAGCCCACTAATGGCCCACTTGCGCTTAGGGATTACTCCGGGCGAACCCGCAGGGATTGGCCCGGACCTAGTAATTAAACTGGCGCAACAAGCTTTTTACGAAAACCTTGAACACCAACTGGTCATGATTGCCGACCCTGATCTACTACAGCACAGAGCGAAACAACTTCAGCTGCCCATTACTATTACCACCGCAAATAACGCGTTGCCTGTAACACCCGCAAAAAAAGGTGAGCTGATTGTGCAGCCGCAGTCTTTATCTGCAACAGCACAACCGGGAATACTTAACAGTACAAACGCGCCTTACGTTTTAGATTGTCTAGAGACCGCGACGAATGGCTGCCTGAATCATCACTATGCCGCCATGATTACTGGCCCCGTGCAAAAAAGCGTGATCAACGAAGCCAAAATTACCTTCAGCGGACACACGGAATGGCTACAAAAACGCTGCGGCGTTGAACAGGTTGTGATGATGTTGTGCACGAAAGAGCTGCGTGTCGCACTTGCGACCACTCACCTCCCATTAAAGGATGTTAGTAAAGCCATCACTTCCCAACGCCTCCAGCAAGTAATTGATATTCTTATTCACGATCTACAAAAATATTTCTCCACCGAAAAAACACCCCGTGTTTTAGTCGCAGGATTAAACCCTCACGCCGGAGAAGACGGCCATCTAGGCCGGGAAGAAATTGACACAATCATTCCTGCACTTGAGCAGTATCAAAACAAACACTGCGAGCTAATAGGCCCACTACCGGCAGACACCCTATTCACGAAGAAATATTTAGAAAACGCCGATGCCGTACTGGCCATGTATCACGACCAAGGGTTACCAGTCTTAAAATACCAAGGCTTTGGCCGTGCAGCCAATATCACTCTAGGCTTACCCATTATTCGAACCTCCGTCGACCACGGCACCGCCTTGGATCTTGCGGGCACTGGCAATATTGATACCGGCAGTTTAGAAACTGCCATTAACTATGCCATCACCATGGCGAACTCTGCCGCAAGCGCTTAAAAGCGCAACAACAGACTGACCACAACACCATGAGCAATTCTACAGATAACAACGCCACAGGCAGCCCCAAAGACACCAACCAGCAAATCATGCCCCATAAAGCCCGCAAACGCTTCGGGCAAAATTTTCTGGTGGACAATAACATTATCGATAAAATCGTTACCGCGATTAACCCTAAGAAAGACGACACCCTGATTGAGATTGGCCCAGGCCAAGGTGCCTTGACAGACCCTCTCCTGCAAAAATGCCCATCGTTAAACGTGGTAGAACTGGATAAAGATCTGATTCCTCGCTTGAGAGTGCAGTTTTTTAATTACCCAGAATTTACTATTCATGAAGGGGATGCACTCAAGTTTGATTTCACCACACTGGTGAAAGACAATAAGCCTCTGCGGATTGTAGGTAACCTTCCTTACAATATTTCCACACCACTAATGTTCCACTTACTGTCTTATGGCACCGCAGTAAAAGATATGCACTTTATGCTGCAAAAAGAAGTAGTGGACCGCCTCACGGCGGCCCCTGGGGAAAAAGCTTATGGCCGTTTGGGCATTATGGTGCAGTATTACTGTAAAACTACACCATTAGTCCACGTCCCACCCACCGCATTTCGACCCATGCCTAAAGTTGATTCCGCAGTAGTAAGACTCGAACCTCGAGCAGAAATTAAAAACCCTGCCCACAATATCGAACTATTAAAAAAACTGGTTAACGCTTGTTTTCAGCAACGGCGAAAAACTTTGCGCAACACATTGAAACATTTTGTAGATAGCGACAAACTGAACGGCCTAAATATTGATATAAATCTTCGCCCGGAAAAATTATCCGTTAATGACTTCGTAAATCTCAGCAACGAAATTGACCAGCTGTAAAAAAACACAAGATATCAAAGCTATGATGATTGATCATATTCCCGCCATTGAAATTCAAGTAACCCCAGAATTTCTCGGCGACCAATCCGAGCCCGATAAAGACCAGTTTGTGTTTTCCTATCACATCACCATCATTAACCATGGCAATGAAAATGCTCAACTCATTTCTCGCCACTGGTTAATTAATGATGCCAACGGCAAAGCTCAAGAAGTTCGCGGCATGGGCGTAGTAGGCCAGCAGCCTCTACTAAAGCCTGGCAAAACTTATAGCTACAGCAGTGGAGCGGTAATCAACACACCTGTAGGCACTATGCAGGGGAGTTACCAAATGCTCACGGATGACGGCCGCGAATTCGACGTTCCCATTCCTGTTTTTACACTGGCAAAACCTGGATTAATCCACTAAAACCCAAACTAAAGCATTAACTTTAAAATAAGATCAACCACGACATAACATCATGGCTACCTACGCTGTCGGCGATATCCAAGGCTGTTTAAAGCCCCTAAAGTGCCTGTTAAAACAGGTAAAGTTTGATCCTATTAAGGACGAGCTCTGGTCTGTGGGCGACATGGTGAATCGCGGCCCTAAATCCCTGCAAACTCTGCGCTTTTTGAAAGACCTCGGCGACAGCGCCAAAATTGTATTAGGCAACCACGATCTACATCTCCTGGCCATTCTCCGCGGCCATAAAGCCATGAAGCCCCACAGCACCATGCGCAATATTCTCGACGCCGATGACCGTGACCAGTTAGAACATTGGCTACGACAATTACCACTACTCTACAGCGATAAAAGCCTGGGGTACGCCATGGTTCACGCAGGCATCCCCCCACAGTGGTCACTAAAAAAAGCCAAAGCCCTAGCGAAAGAAGTCGAAACCGTACTACAGAGCGATAAAAAAATTGATGCCTACCTAAAGGCCATGTACGGCGATGAACCACACATTTGGAAAAAAGAACTCACAGGCAATGAACGCTTACGAGTTATCACCAACTACTTGACCCGCATGCGATTCTGCACACCAAAAGGAAAACTAGATCTGGAGAATAAAGAATCCAACCTCCATCACCCCCCTAAAGGCTACGATGCATGGTTCAACCACCCCGAGCGAAAAACTGCTCACAAGCGCATTGTATTCGGCCACTGGGCTGCACTACAGGGAGATACCGACGGAGCTAAAAATGTTTTTGCTTTAGACACTGGCTGCGTCTGGGGAAATAAAATGTGTTTAATGCGCTTAGAAGATCAAATGTATTTTGAATGCGACTGTAAATAAACACACAAAATAATAAAAATACAACAAAAAGAAACCTCCCATTTAAATTTCTTAATCATTTTCCAGGAGTGACTAAATGATCATCAGCAACATCGAAGTTATCCCCAATAAGCGTATTACAAAACACCTAGGGCTAGTCCAGGGCAGCACAGTGCGAGCCAAACATGCCGGAAAAGATATTCTCGCGGGCCTTAAAAATATTGTAGGTGGTGAGCTCACCGGCTACACCGAGTTACTTCAAGAATCTCGCCAAGAAGCCATCGATCGCATGAGCGAACAAGCCCAAGCCATCGGCGGTAATGCTGTGATCAATGTGCGCTTTGCCACATCTGCTATTGCCGCTGGAGCATCTGAAATTCTTGCTTATGGAACCGCTGTTTTTGTTGAAGAAAAATAAGAGAGTCGACCATGGAAGCCTTCTTTCAGCTTGGAATCTTTATTTTATTGTTACTGACCGGGTATATTTTTGGCCGCCGTGCGGAAAAAAAACACTACCACAGCATCATTGATCGAGAAGACCAGTTCAGACACATTACCGTCACCACCGACCGAATTCCTGAACCCGCTCTAATCAGCCACGACCCTAGCTTAGTCAGCGGCAGCGTAGTGATCTCAGTGGATTATTTTAAAGTGGTAGTTGCCGGATTGCGTAGCCTGATTGGCGGCAGACTTTCTGCGTATGAATCTCTACTCGATCGCGCTAGACGGGAAGCTATTTTGCGTATGCAGGAACACGCCGACGCACTGGGTGCCGTTTCAATCATTAATACAAAGATTGAAACCAGCCGTATCTCAGGCAACGCAGGACAAGGTGTTGGCTCCATTGAGATCCTGGCTTATGGCACAGGCTTAATCCCACAACGCCCTTAAGAGTTAAGCTGTGCGATTAAAACAAAATCCAAAAATCCCTGAGGGCATTAACACCTCCGACGAGCATCCCATAAAGGAATTCCTAACCTTACTTTCAGGGGTTACCCTTGCCATCGTCATTTTAGTGGTGGTTATTAGCCTACTCGCCCAGATTCTTTCTCCGCTGATTCCTTTTTCTTGGGAAATCCGACTTACTAAAAATGCACTTAATCTGCCGGAAGTGAAACAAACATCAGAACACTCTGCCGCACAAGCGGCTATTCGAGAGCTGACTGAAGAGTTAAGTGTACATATAAACATCGATAACACAGATGATCCCATTCACTTTTCCGTGCACCTTATGGACGACCCCGCTCCCAATGCCTTCGCCACACTAGGGGGCAACATTATTGTCACGTGCGGACTGCTGGAAAACATCACATCCGAAAACAGTTTGGCCATGGTGCTGGCTCACGAGATGTCTCATGTTATTCGGCGCCACCGAATCCAATCAATCAGTCGCGGTGCCACCCTACAATTATTTTTAGCGATATTCGCAGGAACCCAAGGCAACTCAGCCGTGCAAACCATATTGGGACAAACTGGCTTATTCACACTGCTTACATTTAACCGGGATATGGAAAAAGAGGCTGATGATGACGCAATAAAAATATTGATTAGAAAATATCAACACTTAGAAGATGCCGATGTTTTATTTAAAGCCATCCTTAACCCCAAGGATCACCAGCAGTGGATAAGCTTTTTTGAGACCCACCCGAACACCCGCGGGCGTATTGCAAACATTCAGGCACAAGCGCGAGCACTACAGCACTCAACCACTCTTTCAACAAGCTATTCAACACCCTCAGCAATAACACCATCAACAACCCCTCTCGATCCTAGAATCACAACCTACCTAAAAGCCATGGAGAGCAAAGAAGCTTAGAGCCATCTGACCTATAACAACACTAACCGCTAATAAAACAGAAATCACAACGGATAAAGTTACAGTTTTCTTCTCAGGCGTTTTTCCACTTGTTTCTTTTCCCAGTCAGGCCCAAAAAAATCAAAGGCCTCGTAAACACTAAACCCATGAGCCACAACGCCAATTCCCCAGCCCATGGCCGCCCAAATCACCCAGAAGTTATCGGGAGATGTAATAAGATTTAAAATAAACAGAAAACCAATGGTGCAGAGATAGCTAATAACATGCTGATAAAACGCCTTTAAGTCTCTGACGTGCTCAATAACCCTTTGCTCTTCCATAGATATTTCATCTGAGGTGCCCATTTTCGCCTCCGCTGTCAGCTCATGAATATCAACTTCAAAAACAGCTGCGAGAGATTTCAAGGACTCTAAACTAGCCTGATTGCCCCTTTCGATTCTCTGAATCGTGCGTATATTAAGCCCACTCAATTGCGCTAACTGCTCTTGCGACCAACCTTTTTTGAGCCTTAATTTTCGTACGACCATTCTCTTTCCTCGACGCGGTTTCCAGCGAGAGTATGACGTTATTTGAACCCTGTCGGGTACGAAATCATTACGACATAATTACGACAACCCTTGTAGATCAACAACTTAGAGCGTATTCAATTACACGCTTTTCTTAAACGCTATCAAACCGATCAAGATCAACAGCGACACCACCCAGATCGCGAGATAGATCTGCATGGCCTTTTTTGCTTTTGCTTTCTGCCACCAGGTTCGAGGCTGAACCCCTTTTATCAGGAAGATAACTTTCGCGGATAAATTCACACACACTACATTAACCGCTAATAACAATGCAGCTCCAACAGCTAACGGGTAATTACCCGCCCCTAACATTAAGCCAGCCGTTGCAGTTGGTGGTAACAAGGCCACCGCAACCATGACCCCGACCAATACACTGGGCAAACCACTGGTAATAGACAGTGCGGCAGCCGCACCAGAAGCCAGTGCGAGAGCTACGGAATCCAACCCCACTACAGTACGAGACATCAACTCAGGGCTATCTAACGCATCTGGCCACAGCATACCAATTACGACTGCCATACTGCCGGCGATGGAAACCCCGGCGAGATTAGTGCGCAGGGAGCGAGCCATTAACCCCCAGTCCCCTAAAGACGTCCCTAACGCCAGAGCCAAATTTGGCCCCAACAATGGCGCAATCACCATAGCCCCAATCACTACAGCCACATTATTTTCAATTAGGCCAATAGTGGCTACCACTGTAGAAAGCATTACGAGTACTACAAAATTAATATCAAGATGGGCGTTGCGTTCAATACTACTGTAAAGGGCCTCCCGAATAGCCGTGGCTTTTTGCTCTTCTTTTCTTTCTTCTGCCTTGGGGTGTGGCCAGTACGTTTCCACGGGAATAACCGCCACATGAGAATCTTCTTCATGCAGTACATTCTGCAGGTAATCGAGAATCTCCTGAACCTTATTATCCGTCACCCACAGGCGAACCAAACAACGATCATCATCAATGGCATCAGCTTCCGGCGTGGCAATATAAATATCACGCAACTCATGATTTTCCGCCATTTTATGAACGGTTTCGATGGATGGCACTGGAGCCATAATTTCAATAATTTTCACAACAAATCCTTTTACTTATTTTTTTCACAGCTATCTCTTCAACAGCACTGGGGCAAATTTCTCTACAAAACAATGGGTAATGATTTCACCACTAAAAACTCTGATGCAGTCATACTAACCCGATAGGCAATCACCTCTACACCGGCATCAACCGCTTCTCTTAACGTTTTCCCATAGAGTTCATCAATCTCATCCGCGGGCGACACCGTTTCAATACCGCTGTGCTGCACACAAAAACACAAAACAGCCCGATGACCTTCTGCCACCATGACCATTAATTCTCGCAAATGCTTTGTACCGCGAGCGCTAACAGAATCAGGAAACAACCCTCTCCCACCCTCTTCACAGAGGGTGACATTCTTCACTTCCACAAAGCATTGCTGATTTTCTTTTTCTGTTCCTTTTTCCAAGAAGATATCAATACGGCTATTTTCTTCACCGTATTTCACTTCTCGCTTTAATGATTCGTACCCCTGAAGCTCAGGAATAGTCCCATCGTTGATAGCTTCTTCAATAAGCGCATTGGGTCGAGCGGTATTCACTCCCGCCTGATGACCATCCGGGGTCGTGACAATTTCAAGGGTATGGCGATATTTACGCTTAGGGTTTTGCGAGTCAGAAAACCAGCAAGGCTCACCAGGTGCCAAGCAGTTTTTCATGGAACCTGTATTAGGACAGTGAACAGTTATCTCTTCACCATTTTTTAGCTGCACATCAACCATAAATCGCTTATAGCGTTTTAAAAAGGTTCCTTTCTCTAAGGGAGGATCAAATTTCATAAGCCTTATATTTCAATATTAACGTTTTTAAAATTAAAGTGATTCAACAAACAAACGAATGCGTGAGATAGCATCTCTCATAATTGGGACAGGCTGAGTATAAGCAAAGCGAACATGGTTATCTGCTTGATACTTACCAAAATCTGTTCCCGGCGTAATCGCTACAAAATGCTCTTCCAATAAACGATGACAAAAGTCTTCTGATGCTAAACCAAACTTTTCAATATTCGCGTACAAATAAAAAGCTCCTTCCGGCGTGTGAGGAATCTCAAACCCCAGCTCTCGCAAGGCCGGTAATAAATAGTCTCTGCGCGTCTGCAATTCTTGCCGGCGATTTTCAAATTCTTCCAGCGCCGTTTCAGAAAAGGCTTCAAGTGCCGCATACTGAGAAACCGTTGATGCACAGATAAATAAATTCTGCGCTAATTTTTCTAATTCCGGAATAGCTGCTTTTGGAGCAACCAACCACCCCAACCGCCAGCCGGTCATGCCAAAGTATTTTGAGAAACTATTGATCACATAAATATCGTCAGACACGGACAAGGCGCTGAAATCTGTAGCCTCACTTTCCTGAGAATACGTAAGCCCTTGATAAATTTCGTCGACAACCAATGCGCCCTGCCGAGATGTAACTGTATCGTATAAAGCTTGCATCTCCCGTTTGCTAATGACTTCACCCGTGGGGTTTGCCGGCGATGCCGCCAACACCCCCACCGTATTCTTTTGCCAATACTGCTCGATTAGCTCCGGGGTTAATTGGTAATGAGATTCGGATGAAACCGGCACCGACTGCCCCTCCCCCCCTACTACCTGTAGAAAATGCGGATTACAGGGATAACCAGGATCCGTCACTAACAGTCCTTCACCTTCATTTACCAGCAGGGCACTGAGCAACATAAGTGCCCCCGATGCCCCCGCTGTAATTACAATTCGCTCAGGTTCTACCTCTACCGAAAAGCGCTGCTGATAATAATCACTGATAGCTTTACGCAACGTCCAAATTCCCAGCGCAGAGGTATAGCGAGTCTGCCCCTGCTCCAGGGCTTTCTGCCCCGCTCCGACTAAAATATCAGCACAAGGGAAGTCCGGCTCCCCCACCTCCATATGAATCACCTGCTTTCCTGCTTCCTCTAATTCTTGAGCACGTGCCAACAGACTCATCACACGGAAGGGTTCAATATGCTGGATGCGCCGGGCAAAACGAAGTGTCACGAGTGTAGTTTCCACAGAATTAATAATGCAGCAGACCTTAAAGGATGCCCCTTTCAAATACCACCTACAGCCTCCAGGAAAAGTAGAATGAGGCTGGCCACTTAATATTAGAAATAATGAATTTATATTTTTTTGACCTACCGCCCAGGTTACCTCTCCCAGTAACACGAAACAGTAGCGCCAGGATAAAACATCTGGTACTTTCCTTCGTTTAGCGTTTTCTTCTGTCCGCACAGAAGGGGTTTAAAACCCATAATTCGCCCCCATAATAAGAAGTCTCCGCTCGTACGCGGCTTTCGCATGCAACTGGAGACACAACAATGATTGGCCCTTCACCGGGATGCATAACAAGAGTTAGAGGCTAGTAAAGATGCCCAAGAGTTCAGCCAAAGACAGCAGTTTCGCGCTTAGCAACTTCGAACCCTATAAAGAGAAAAAGGGTGAGGAGTACATGAACGAAAATCAGTGTGAGCACTTCCGCAACATGCTGAAAGCCTGGAAACAGGAATTAATGGAAGAAGTGGATCGCACCGTGACCCACATGAAAGACGACGCCGCCAACTTCCCAGACCCCGCAGACCGAGCCAGCCAGGAAGAAGAGTTCAGCCTGGAACTACGCACCCGTGACCGCGAACGCAAGCTGATCAAAAAGATCGAGTCCACCATGGAGCGTATCGACGCAGAGGACTACGGCTACTGCGACACCTGCGGTATTGAGATCGGTATTCGTCGCCTGGAAGCCCGTCCAACGGCTAACCAGTGCATTGACTGTAAAACTCTGGATGAGATCAAGGAAAAGCAGCTCACAGGCGGCTAATCCAACCATCCCTCTTCACTAACGGCGCTTTACGGCGCCGTTTTTGTTTTTGTCATCTGCAACCCGCTCCCGCATGAACACACCCTATATTGGCCGCTTCGCTCCATCCCCATCCGGGCCTTTGCACTTTGGTTCCTTAATCGCAGCTCTCGCCAGCTATCTGGACGCTCGCGCCCATGATGGTCAATGGCTAGTGCGCATGGAGGATATCGACCCCCCAAGAGAAGTCCCCGGCGCTGCCCGTGCTATTTTGAAAACCTTGGAAGCACATCAGCTAGAATGGGATGGCGAAGTACTCTATCAAAGTCACCGAAGCGACGCTTACAACCACTACCTAGATCAGCTGGCCCAACAAGACCTCAGCTATCGCTGCAACTGCACTCGGCAACGATTAAAAGAACTTGTCGGTGTTTACGATCAACACTGCCTGCAAAATCCCCCTAAAAAAGATGCTCCCGCCGCCATTCGTCTGCGAACGGACAGCAAGCAACATCACGGCAATTTCTTAGATATTTTCCAGGGGGAGCAAATAGATAACACCGCAGAGGAAGGGGATTTTGTTATCCATCGCAAAGACGGCCTATACGCCTATCAACTGGCGGTTACCGTAGACGATGCCTACCAAAATATTACTCACGTGATTCGCGGCAGTGATCTATTAAGCACCACTTGTCGTCAGCGCTATCTACACCAGCTCTTGGGATTTACGCCTCCACAATACGGCCACTTTCCCGTTGCCGTAAATGCCGATGGTAATAAACTCAGCAAGCAGAACCACGCCCCCGCTGTGGACAGCACTAAAGCCTCGCAAAATCTCGCACATGCTTTTCAGTTTCTAAATCACGAGCTTCCTATCGAATTAGAAAAGGCTCCAGCCTCCGAACAATTACAATGGGGAGTTCGCCACTGGCAGCGAAAAAAAATTCCTGCCACACTGGCTAAAAATCATCAAACACAATCATGACTAGCCAAGAGATTCTGGATTATTACTCAGACACCTCTGAGCGCGATATCCGAGACGACCTAATCTTTGCCTCAAAAACAGCTCAAGGCAAGATAGCCATCGACTGTGGATGCGGTGCAGGCGCAGACATCGCTTATTTACGTGAGCAAAACTTCACGGTCCATGCTTTTGATATTGAAGAGGCGTCTCTCCACTTATGCCAAGATCGATTTAAAGAGGACCCGAAAGTTTTCCTGGAAAAAGCGAGCTTTGAATCATTTAAATATCCCAAAGCAGACTTGATCGTCGCCGATTCCAGCTTATTCTTTTGCCCTGAATTCGAGTTCAATGAGGTTTGGTCTAAAATTACTAAATCTCTCCATGAGGATGGTGTCTTTTGTGGCTCTTTCCTTGGCCCCAAGGACACAATGGCCTGTCCAGACTACAACAGAGAAGCATTTTGGCCTGACGTGTTAACCTTTAGCGAACAAGAAGTTAAATCAATATTTAAAAACTTCAACATATTAAGGTTCACCGAACATAATACTTCAGGGGAAACACCTAAGGGAGCTCCTCATCACTGGCATATATTTGCAGTAGTTGCCCAGAAAGAATCGTAGACTTAATAAGAGTTTTAGAAACTATGCATGTCTCCCGCGCCCTAATTTTACTGCTAGCCCTAGCCTTTATTTTATCTCCCACCATTAGTGCCTGGGTGATGTCCACTAGCGGCAGCTGGTACCGGCCCTTTGTTTTTTGGTCGGGGGTAATTGCCATTACCTACATTATTTATTCTGGCCGGGATGCCCCAGAGCCTTAATCAGCCAAATATAAAAATACTAACGGACCACTTGGATAAACAATAATGATGAGCTTTAGTCTGATACAAGTTGCCTGCATTCTTGGGCTTTATCTACTCTCTTTATTTATCCTCGCCAGTATTACCGAAAAGCAACTACTGCCCCCCAAGCTATTAAATCATCCACTAATGCATGTGCTTTCCATGGGCACCTTTATTACCGCATGGGCCTTTTTCGGCATGCTGGATTTGATTGCCCAGTACGGCTACTCCGCCCTCACCTATTACATCGGTATTGGCGCAGTGTTTGTGCTTTCGCCGTTATTGCTCGCGCCTTTATTAAGGCTGTGCCGCCTTCACCAACTACACACCCTGGCAGACATTCTCACCTTTCGATTTTTCAGTAACACCACGGGCATGATCACTTCTCTAGGCTTGACCCTAGCCATGATTCCGTTCCTGGCGTTACAAATTAAATCCGTCGCAGACACCGTCATTATTTTGCGTCTGTATACAGATTGGCAGGGAAGTTTCGAGGAAGAAGTACTTATCCATATCAACGACAGCCTACTGCCCATCGCATACTGCATTGTGGTGGCCGCCTTCACTATGCTCTTCGGTACCACCCGCCGCTCACGCCAGGGCATGGTACCGGTAATGGCTTTCGACACCCTGTTAAAACTCTCGGCATTATTAGGTATTGGCGCGCTGGCACTGTTCGGTGTATTCGAAGGCAACGATGGCCTAGACCTCTGGCTGAAAAGCAACCCTCAGCTGATGCAAACCATGAATAATCCTGGCCACGACGCCACCGCCAATATCTTATTGCTGGTTTGCTTTGGGGTAACCCTGGGCATGCCTCAGCTGTATCAAATCGCTTCCGCCTCTCTCCCCATCGAGCGCTCACTCAACACTCTCAGCTGGGGTACTTTGATTCTCCTTCTATTGGCCGCGCTTCCTATGCTGCCAATTTTGTGGGCCGGTCTAAAACTCGGGGTTCCGCTACCACCAGAGTACCTCCCCCTTGGGCTTCCCATTTTTGTAGACAACCACTTCCTCACCATCTTGGCTTTTCTTGGGGGGTTAGCTGCCGCCACCAGCGCCATTGTGCTATTCACTCTCTCCCTGGCCACCATGCTGCTAAACCACTGGCTCACCCCTTTTATTCGCCTGGATAACACCCCCAACCTGTATCTTTGGCTTGCAGATCTCCGACGCCTACTGATTGCTGGAATCATCGTTAGCAGCTACTTGTTCTATCATTGGGCGCCGGAAGATATCTCCCTATCTAACCTTGGTCTCACCGCCTTTGTGGGGGTTTGCCAATTACTCCCCGCGATTTTTGCTGTGCCTTACTGGGCCCGAGGTAACGCACCGGGAGTAATTGCAGGCATTAGCGGCGGGTTATTGATTTGGTTCTTCGGCCTGTTCTTACCACTACTCAGCCATCTCGCAGAAATCACCATCGCCGGGATTACCATTCACTTAGGTATAGAGCAGTGGCCCACTATTACCCTGCTGAGTCTAGCGGTAAATTGCCTGCTATTTACGACAGTTTCCACTCTGGTACCCAGTAGCGAAAAGCAAAAAGAAATGGCTTCTCTGTGCACCCTCAGCGATATCGATAGCCCCATGCGTTTAGAGCTGAAGGTACAATCCCCGAACGAATTCGTAGAAAAATTGACCCCTTCTCTCGGCCTGAAAAGCGCCCAGAAAGAGGTGCTTCGCGCCCTCCGCGAACTGAAGCTACCCCACAATGAACATCGCCCCTACGCCCTAAGAAAGCTAAGAGAGCAAATACTTACCAACCTTTCAGGACTTATGGGGCCAGCGACTGCCCATAACATTATTGAAAAACACATCCCTTATCATATCCCCGAAGGCAGCCATAGCAGTGATATTCGCTTTATCGAATCCCGCCTAGAGGAATACCGCTCCCATATGACCGGTATGTCCGCCGAGCTAGACGCCCTTCGACGCCACCACCGGCAAACCCTGGAAAATCTTCCCTTGGGTGCCTGCTCTATCGGCCCAGACCGAGAGGTACTCATGTGGAACCGGGCCATGGAAGATTTCACCCAAGTAACGGCAGAGCGAGTCATCGGCGCACGCATTGAAGACACCCCAACTCCTTGGGGAGAATTACTTTCAAACTTCCTGGAAAACCCTGCATCCCACATCTCAAAGCAGCAATTGAGCTTCGACAATCAAAGCCACTGGGTCAGCCTCCACAAAGCCCACATTCACAGCACCGATACCGCAGTAAGTGGTGGTGAAGTGATACTGCTGGAAGATTTCACCGACACCCAAGTTCTCGAACAAGAGCTAATCCACAGCGAACGACTCGCTTCTATCGGCCGCCTAGCAGCCGGGGTTGCCCACGAAATTGGCAACCCGGTTACCGGCATCGCCTGCATCACCCAAAACCTGCAATACGAAGACGATCCAGCCGAAATCAAAGAATCCGCAAATCTCATCCTGGAGCAAACCGAGCGCATCCGCCGTATTCTCCACTCACTACTAAATTTCGCCCATCGCGGCAAAGAAAATAGTACTGAACAAGAGCGGGTCTGCACCCCCATCAGCCAATGCGTTTCCGATGCCATGCAGCTTCTGCGCTTACAGAAAGAAGCCAAGGAAGTGAGCTACAGCAACGAAGTCGCCGATCACTTACAAGTCATAGGAGATCCCCAGCAGCTGGTACAGGTATTTGTAAACTTACTAGGGAACGCCCGAGACGCCAGCGAGACAGGGAGTTCAGTTACCGTAACCGCCATGGAAGATGAAACGGATATCTACTTAAGAGTGATTGATGAGGGCTGCGGCATTCCCGAGAACATCAAAGAGCAAGTCTTCGAGCCCTTCTTCACCACCAAAGACCCCGACAAGGGAACCGGCCTGGGCCTATCTCTGGTATACAGCATTATCAGTGAGCACGATGGTAATATTGAAATCCAAAGCCCTGTTGACGCAGCCACTGGACGAGGCACTGCCTTTGTGATTCGCCTACCTAAAACAGAAGAAGAACCAGAGAGCAATCTCGCCGTATAATCAGGCAAGCCTGATCTAGAGCAAGGACCACCGAGGGTGGCTCTAAATTCAACCCAACAACAAGTTTGACTATAATCAAAGACCGGGCCTTGAATATCGTCACTCACACAAGCAAACTAACACCCTACGCAGAGATGATCAAAAAATCACCCTCTGCGCTTGAGGTAGCACTAACCGCTGTAATTTTAGCAGCCAAAATAGTGACTCCCGGAACCATTGCAGTAATGCCCCAGTGTTAATGTATAGCACGCGCATAGCACGAACTAGGCACAGAAAGAGTTTTACAGAATGAGTCAAATCCTGGTCGTAGAAGACGAAAGTATTATTCGCACAGCCTTACGCAAACTCCTTGAGCGAAAAGGCCACCAGGTTGATGAAGCTGCAACCGTCAGGGAAGCCACTCAGAAATACCGCCTCAACGATTTCGACCTTATCATCAGTGACCTTCGCCTGCCCGGCGCACCGGGTACCGAACTCATCAGTCTGGTAGACGATGTTCCCGTGCTGATTATGACCAGCTACGCCAGCCTGCGCTCCGCCGTAGAATCCATGCGCATGGGCGCCGTGGACTATATCGCCAAGCCCTTTGATCACGATGAAATGGCAGCAGCCGTAGAGCGCATTATTTCCGCTCGCAGGGCCGCAAAACCGGCAGCCGCCCCCACGTCGGGGAACACTTCAGCTCTAGACGGCATGATCGGCAGCAGTGCCGCCATGAAAAATCTCTACAACGTCATTCACAAGGTGGCACCCTCTGACGCCACTGTGCTGGTTCACGGTGAAACCGGTACCGGTAAAGAGCTGGTGGCTCGCGCTATTCACGAAGAAAGTCGCCGCGCAGCCAACAACCTGATTTCCGTTAACTGTGCCGCAATCCCCGAAACACTCATCGAATCCGAGTTATTCGGCCACGAAAAAGGGGCCTTTACCGGCGCGGCCTCTGCTCGCGAAGGATTAGTGGCCGCTGCCGATAGCGGCACCCTGTTCCTAGACGAAATTGGCGAGCTCCCTTTAGAAGCTCAAGCCCGTTTGCTACGAGTGCTACAGGAAGGCGAAGTCCGCCCCATTGGCGCCGTGGAATCGCGACAAGTGAACGTTCGACTCATTGCCGCAACCCACCGAGACCTCCGCAAGCTCTGTAAAGAGGGCAAGTTCCGAGAAGACTTGTACTACCGCATCAACGTGGTTCAGGTCGTACTCCCCCCCCTGCGGGAGCGTGGTAAAGATATCATTGCTATCGCCGAGCACTTACTGAAGCGCTTCGGCCACGGTCACAAACAAACCCCCTTGGTACTATCACCTGAAACCATTCAGCTCATTACCAGCTACCACTGGCCGGGCAATGTACGAGAAATGGAAAATGCAATCCAGCGTGCCTGTATCCTTACCGACGAGGCAGAGATCCATCACAGCTTACTGGGGCTGGACCTGGAACTTCAGCGGGTAGAGCCAGAAGCACCCACCACAGTACTATCACCCTACCAATCTGCGGATACTCGCATTCCCCATACGGAAGCGAAACACCAAGACCCTATGGAAGACCTTTCGTTGGAAGACTACTTCCAGCGATTTGTACTTGAACATCAAGACAGCATGACAGAGACCGAACTGGCTCGAAAACTCGGGGTTAGCCGTAAATGCCTATGGGAACGACGCCAAAAGTTTGGAATTCCCCGCAACGCCAATAAAGCCTCTTCGTAATTCGACCCACTATCCCAGCCCTTAAAGACACACTAAGCTCCTGAACACATTCAGGAGCAAAACCTGACGTCCGAACTCCGCCTTATAACCAGCAACCCCATTATTCCAAGCAGAGCTGTTACAAAAGTCACACACTTATTCCAATTCGTAAGTGTTACCTCAAAGAAATCACCATAGGTAACATAAGCCGTTAACAGCAGTAACAAAGCCTTGCGAGAAAAGGTTACGAAATGCACCTAAAAATCGTAACTCAATGTTTTTAAAGGACTTTTCAAAACTGGCACACTCTCTGCTCTTATGTACCGCATAATAAAAACAATAAATAATAATAACGACTTAACAACAGACTAATAAAAACAATAAATAATAATAAAAATAGACAAAGCACCAACAACAAAAACAAACAGGTGCGGAAAACAACGAACAACGCGGATGGGGCAACTGGTTAAAAGGTCGCCTGCGGTATGGAAGCTAAGATGTCTTCTCAAGAAAAATAATGCCTAAGAGGGGAAGTGGAAACACTTCCCCTTTTTCATGCCTGTAATGAATTTAAAGAGTTTATGCACACATCTCTTTAACTCACACACAAAAACCACACCGCCAACGCCTCCCCTTCATTACCAGCTGTGGTAAACTTCGCGACCTTTATCAACGCCCACATGACCTGGTCCTCAAGCCTATGGCTCAATGGCTCTCAAAAGTCTTTAATCTCTTTAAGCCCGACGATGACAACGACGGTGGCCGAGATCCCCGCATTCTTACCGCTCGCCAGCACGGCCTTCACAGCCATCAAATCAGCAGCGCAGCCGTTAAAACCGTTGATCGCCTACAAGATGCCGGGTTTGAAGCCTATGCCGTGGGCGGCTGTGTACGAGATCTTCTGCTAGACGACAAACCCAAAGACTTTGATGTCTCCACCAACGCCACCCCGGAGCAAGTCCGTAAGCTGTTTCGCAACAGCCGCATTATCGGCCGTCGCTTCCGCATCGTACATGTGCGCTTTGGCCGCGAAATCATTGAAGTCACCACCTTCCGCTCTCACCATACAGAAAGTGAAGACGCCAAAGAGGCTTCCCAAGGAGACAGCGGCGTTCTACTGCGAGACAACGTCTACGGCGGTGACTTGCAGGCCGATGCCGTACGCCGCGACTTTACCGTTAACGCGCTCTATTACTGCCCAACCGATAACACGGTGCACGATTACACTGGTGGCCTTCGGGATTTAAAAAATCGCCAGATCCGCATGATCGGCGACCCCGAAACCCGCTACCGGGAAGATCCGGTACGCATGCTTCGCGCTGCACGCTTTGCCGCCAAGCTGGATTTCGACATCGAGCCAGAAACCGCGCACCCTCTACGCCCCCTGGCTTACCTACTGGATCAAACCGCCCCAGCGCGACTGTTTGACGAAATTCTCAAATTACTCGCCGGCGGTGCCGGGCTTCGCACCTACGAAGTCTTGCAAGAATTCCAGCTGATTGAGCATTTATTCCCGGTAACCACGCCATTGTTACCCCGAGGAAATCAGTACGAACAAGAAAGCGGTGATTACTTCGAGCGCTTTATTCGCCAGTCCTTGAAAAACACAGACACTCGCCTCGCCCAAGGCAAACGGATCACCCCGGCTTTCCTTTACGCCGCACTGTTGTGGCCACCTTTAAAAGTGGATTTAGACCGCCGCATTGCCAAGGGCAGCGAGCCTAGCCTGGCCCTCCATAAGGCAGCCAATCAAGTACTCGATCAACAGATAAAGCGAGTGGCTATCCCTCGGCGCTTTACCTCCACGATGCGAGAAATCTGGGAATTACAATTGCGCCTGCCAAAGCGCGGGGGCAGCAAAGCCTTCCGCGTCATGGAGCACCCCAAATTCCGCGCCGCTTACGACTTCCTATTGCTACGGGCAGAAGTCGGTGAACCGGGCAGCAACGAAAACCTCAACGAGCTAGGCAAATGGTGGACGGATTTCCAAGCAGTTAGCGAACATCAGCAAAAGAAAATGGTCGACGACTTATTCGCTAAATCCACCAAAAAAAACGAAAGCAAGCGTAAGCCTCGCCGTCGCTCTCGTAAAAAATCGGATAGCAACGACCTTTCAAACAACTCTGCCACCCCTCCAGTAAACAACCAAGCTAACCAAAGCCAGGACAGCGCCAACTAATGACCACGGTCTATCTCGGTTTGGGCAGCAACCTATCCGGTGACCAGGAGAACCCTGCCCAGCAATTGGACAGCGCCATATCGAGCCTCGAGCAACACTCCGCTATTGAAATTGTTGCCATCTCGCCCTACTACCAGTCGGAGCCGGTAGGCCCTGCAGGGCAGCCTGACTACATCAACGGCGTTTGCGCAATCCACACAGCACTAAAACCAGAAGCCCTACTGAACACCACCCAGGCTATCGAGAATCGGCAAGGCCGGATTAGAAATACCCACTGGGGGCCTCGCACACTGGATATCGACATACTCTTGTATGGCAACGACACCATCAGTTCTCCCCGACTTACCGTACCCCACCCCCATATGCCCCAACGGAATTTCGTGCTTTACCCTTTACGGGATATTGCCCCGGGGTTAAGGTTTCCCTGTGGACAATCCATATCAGCACTGATTGAAACACTAGAACAGTCACAGAAAACGGGATACCTATCCCAACTATCGACAACAATGGGAAACACCCAGTGACCACAGAGCCATCGCCACTCCAACCCGAGCCCCAGCATCAAGGCGCTCGCCTGGACTTAACCGATAAAAACATTCCCGGCTATATTGCTGTGGAAGGCCCCATTGGCGCAGGAAAAACCACTCTGGCAAAACGCCTGGCACAAACGTTTAATTACAACACCCTGCTAGAGCAAGCCGAAGACAACCCCTTCTTAGAGCGTTTTTATCAAGATCCAAAAAGTTCGGCCCTGCCCACCCAACTACACTTTTTATTTCAACGGGCAAAACAAATTCAAGAACTTCGCCAAGGGGATATGTTTCAGCCTGTTCGCATTGCCGATTTTCTAATGGCGAAGGATCAACTGTTTGCACAAACCATTCTCGATGACGACGAGCTTCACTTATACCAACAGGTATACAACCAGCTCACTATCGACGCCCCCACACCGGATTTAGTGATTTATTTACAAGCCCCCGTAAACGTTTTACAAGATCGCATTCATCGACGCGGCATCCCCATGGAGCAGCAAATCCGCGATGACTACCTTCAGCGTTTACACGAAGCCTACACCCGCTTCTTTTTGTACTACGACCAATCACCGCTGCTGATTATTAATGCAGAAAAAATTGATTGGATTAATAACCCGCAAGATTACGCCAACTTGGTAGACGTTATTTTAGATACCAAACCTGGCCGCCACTTCTACAACCCTTCTTCAGACATTAACTTTTAATTTCGTCTGACAACCCATAAACCGCCGAGGACATTGTTATGGTTTACGCAGCATCTCCTGTTGAAAAACCGGTAACCCTAAACACCCTTCGCAAGCGAAAAGCCGACGGTGAAAAATTTGTTACTGTTGCCCTTTACGACGCCCCTATGGCCAATATGGCAAAACAGTGTGGCGTAGAAGTTGTCTTGGTGGGCGATAGCTTAGGCATGACAGTACTGGGCTTTGACAGCACCATCCCTGTCACTATGGAACAAATGATTTATCACGTAGAAGCGGTAAAGCGTGGCAACAATCGCTCATTTATTATGGGCGACCTTCCTTTTATGGCTTACGCCACGCCACAACAAGCCATGGAAAATGCGACCCGTATTATGCAAGCGGGTGCCCATGCCGTAAAAATTGAAGGCGGCGCCTGGCTGGCAGACACCGTAGAAATGCTCGCCGATCGCGGTATCCCCGTGTGTGCACATTTGGGCTTAACACCTCAATCCGTCAATAAATTTGGCGGCTTCCGTGTGCAAGGCCGCAGCGACGAGCAAGCGGAACAAATCTTTAACGACGCACTATTACTACAAGCCTCTGGTGCAGATTTATTAGTTCTGGAGTGCGTACCTGTGGCTCTCGCTAAGCGCATTACGGAAGCACTGGATATTCCGGTCATTGGCATTGGCGCCGGGGCGGATACTGACGCACAAGTATTAGTCATCAATGACATTTTAGGCTTAACACCCCAGCCTCCGAAGTTTTCTAAAAACTTTCTAAGAGAAGCCGAAGATATCCCCAGTGCATTAGAAAAATTTGTGAACGATGTGAAGAACGATATTTTTCCAAGCGATGAACATAATTTTGGGTAAAACGACTACTCTTCCATGACATTAACCAATACAAATCCCTACAACACCCTATTGAGTAAATAGGGTAATTACACTCCTTAACAGGAGTGATTCACAACATTTTTACTTTGGAGCCAATTTGTTTTTCGACCGACCCGACAGCGGCGAACTTGCCATTCTCGTTAACATTACTTTTCAATCTGGCGACCACGCTGAAGACCCTCGTGAATTTGAAGAACTCGCGTTATCGGCCGGAGCCGATCCTGTGGATTTCATTCTTGGCCAACGTGCAAAACCTCACCCAAAATTTTTTGTAGGCACAGGTAAACTACAAGAACTGCAAGATGCCGTTACCTTACACGACGCCAAATTAGTCATTTTTAATCACACCCTGTCCCCCAGCCAAGAAAGAAACATCGAACAAGAATTACAGTGCCGCGTACTAGACCGCACGGGCTTGATTTTGGATATTTTTGCCCAGCGCGCCCGCACCCACGAAGGTAAATTACAAGTAGAGCTGGCCCAGCTACAACATATGTCTACACGCTTAGTGCGGGGCTGGACGCACTTGGAAAGACAAAAAGGCGGCATCGGTATGCGCGGCCCCGGCGAAACCCAACTGGAAACAGACCGCCGCTTACTGCGAGTACGCCTCAACGCAATCCAACGGCGATTAGAAAAAGTGCGCAAACAACGGGACCAAGGCCGCCGCTCCCGCATCCGCGCCGAAGTCCCCACGGTTTCTTTAGTTGGTTACACCAACGCCGGTAAATCCACCCTGTTTAATCGAATCACCGAAGCCAAGGTGTACGCAGCCGACCAACTGTTCGCCACACTCGACCCCACCATGCGCAGAGTATCACTACCAGAAATCGGCCCTGTGATTCTGGCAGACACCGTAGGCTTTATCAGCCACCTTCCCCACAAACTGGTTCAGGCCTTCCGAGCAACCTTAGAGGAAGCCGCTAGCGCAAACCTGCTACTGCATGTAGTGGATGCCGCCGGAGACGACCGAAACTTACACATCGAAGAAGTGGACAAGGTCTTAAAAGAAATTGAGGCCAACGAGCTACCCACCCTTATGGTCTACAACAAGATTGACCTCCTGAACAATGATCTACAAAGCCGAAAGCCCCGTATAGATAGAAACGAAGACGGCAAACCTATTGCAGTTTGGCTTTCTGCCGTATCTGGCGAAGGCTGCGACCTATTACAACGAGCCATTAGCGAACGGCTAGCCACCGAGATCATTAGCGGTGACTTTTGCATCCCCCCTCAATACGGGCGACTGCGGGCTAAACTATTTGAACAAAATGCCGTCTCAAATGAATCCTACAACGAGCAGGGAGAGTCCATATTAAGCATCAGCTTGCCAAAAAATGACTGGCTAAGAATCCTCTCCGCAGAAGACATAGACGAAAGTCGGCTGAAGCCGGGGATTGCAAACCCCTAGTATCACCCATATTTAGTACCGCCCATATAAAGTCATTACAACCCGCAGCGGGCTTCTGCTAGAATCTTGCCCTGCAAAATTTTTCATACTTAACTCAGACACTCAACAAATAACGGAGCCTTCTTATGGCCTGGAATGAGCCTGGTGGCAATAAACCTCGCGACCCTTGGGGCGGCGGTAACAATAACAATGATGCCCCCCCCGATTTAGATGAAGCTCTTAAAAAGTTTCAGAACAAGATTAACGGTATTTTCGGTGGCGGCAATGGCGGTGGTAGCAGCAGCTCCGGCGGCACTGGCTTTGGTGGCTTGATTGCTATTGGCGCTTTTTTTGCCGCAATCGCTTGGGGTCTTATGGGCTTCTACCAGATTGACGAACAGGAAGAAGCTGTGATTTTGCGCTTAGGTGTTTACCACGACACTGTCGGCCCCGGCCTTAAATGGAACCCACCACTTATTGACAGTGTATCTATCGTCAAAGTTACCACAGAAGAGCAATACTCCACACGGGGCCTAATGCTCACTGAAGACGCCAACATTGTAGACTTGCCCCTCACCGTGCAATACCGCATTGCAGATGCCAAGGCCTACATTCTGAACGTGAACAACCCTGATGCAAGCTTGCGACATGCCACAGATTCAGCATTGAGACATGTAGTGGGCTCAAGCTCCCTCAATCAAGTTCTATCCGAGGGCCGTGAAAATATTGCTGTAGCCGTAGAAGACCGGCTACAAACCTACTTAGACAATTACGGCACAGGCATCTTCATCATTGATGTAAACATTCAGGAAGGCAAACCCCCTTCTGCAGTGAAAGCTGCATTCGATGACGTAATTAAAGCCCGAGAAGACGAAGAGCGTTTTATTAATGAAGCTCAAGCTTACTCCAACGAAATCATCCCTCAGGCCCGCGGTAAATCACAACGCTTGATCGAAGAGGCTAACGCTTACAAAGCTGAAGTAATCGCAAAGGCTGAGGGTGAAGCCCAGCGCTTTGAGAAACTGCTGGTGGAATACAAAAAAGCACCTCGCGTAACCCGCGAGCGTCTGTATATTGATGCGGTTCAGGAAGTACTGGGTAACAGCTCCAAAGTACTCATGGACGTAGAAGGTAGCAACAACATGATGTATCTGCCACTGGATAAGATCGTACAACAAGCCCCAAGCAACAACTTCGGCAGTAGCGCTAGCGGCAGCTCCGAGGTCTCGCCTCAGGCAGTACGACAAATCGCCCGCGAAGTGGCAGAAGAACTACGCCGCTCTGTAACCACTCGCCGCACAACCACCCGGGAGGGCCGCTAAATGTCTCCTCGTAGCACTGTATCTCTGATTATCGTACTCATCGCCATTTTCTTACTGACGGATAGTGTTTATGTGGTTAAAGAAACCGAGCGCGCCGTAAAACTTCGCTTTGGCGCTTTAATCAGTGACGACATTCAACCCGGCCTAAAACTGAAATGGCCTCTGGTAGACAACATTCGCAAGTTTGACTCACGAGTTCTAACTCTGGACGCTCAACCGGAAAGCTACTTCACCGTGGAAAATAAGCGATTAATCGTAGATTCCTTTGCCAAGTGGCGCATTATTAATGTCGCAAAGTTCTATAAATCCACCGGTGGCTCCGAAGTACGCGCCAACACACGACTTGCAGCGCGTATCAACGACGGACTTCGTAATGAATTTGGTACTCGTACCGTTCACGAAGTGGTATCCGGTGAGCGCGACCAGTTGATGGCGGTTCTACGTAACCAAGTGGATAAAGTTGTTCAGAACGACCTGGGTATCGAAGTACTGGACGTGCGTGTAAAACGTATCGACCTACCGGACGATGTTAGTGACTCTGTATACCGCCGTATGGCTGCCAACCGCGAGAAAGAAGCTCGCGAGCACCGCTCGCAAGGACAGGAAGAAGCCGAAAAAATCCGCGCTGACGCCGACCGCCAACGCACAATCCTTCAGGCAGAAGCCTACAGCAACGCGGAAAAAATTCGCGGTGAAGGGGATGCAGTGGCCACGGCTACCTACGCCAACGCCTATAACCGTGACCCCGAGTTCTACTCCTTTGCACGCAGCCTCACGGCCTACAAGGAGTCTTTCAAGAACAAGGGTGACATTATGGTGATCGATCCTAACAGCGATTTCTTCCGCTATCTGAACGACTCCAAAGGTGGCCGTAAGTAACCCCGCCCATAGCAATGCGCTAGAAGCGACGCTTCGCATAGCAAAAAGAACCCCGCCCATTGAAAAATGCGCGGGGTTCTTTTTTATCAACACAATCTCCGTATGCCAGTTAACTTCCATACCTAATTAATTTCCAAACCAGAGGCAAGGAGCGTGAGGAATATCCATAAACCACACAAAAGCGTATTCCAACAGCCTTTTTCGGTTGAGTTAGCAACAAATCGGGCTATTATGAGTCTTAGAAGAATAACAATTCGAGGCTACTTCAATGTCTATTTCAGCTGATAACCGTCGTCGTTACAACCGAGTGAAATTTCGCGGCCACGCCGAATTACTCCAAGAGGACAAAACCTGGGAAGTGGATATCCTCGATATCTCTTTAAAAGGCGCCCTACTGGTCTTACTCAATGAATCCCAGCCTGAAGACAGCTCTCCAACCGTCTTAAACCTTATGCTGGATGGCGATATTCAAATCACCATGGAAGGCCACGTTGCCCACCACAAAGAACACTACCTTGGCTTCTCTTGCGACAATATTGATTTAGTGAGCATTCAGCATTTACGTCGCCTGATTGAACTAAACCTCGGGGACGCCGAACTGATTGAGCGCGACCTGGAAAGCTTAGTCGCCCACGAAGACTAAATTGTAAAATCACGCACTTTCTTGCTGAGCGTAATACGCCATTAAAAAAGCCCTGCCGATTTCATTTGACACCGACAGGGCTTTTAATTCACTGCGACTACTTTAATTTACGCTACTTTCTTTAACTCACCACACCTTCGTTTTCGCTCTAAACTCTCTCGACATTTCACACGCCAGCAACACCCAAAGAAATTCTTTAGCCCATCTCCTGCGCATACTTATCCGACGATTGACGCGCGATCACCACAGGCTCATCCGCGATAATCTTCACCAAACTTTCCTCAATTTTCATATCCACGGACTCATTGACCCCCACCAAATACAAGCCCGCCTCCATAACATCGCCCTTCACCTCCACTGGCATCTGGCCATTCAAGAGGATGGTGTGCTGGCAAGCAGGCAAACAGCGATCAATAAACACTGTTTTTACTCGCTCGCTATCCCGGTAACGAAACACCAAGTTCACCGTTGAACCAAGCCCATTATGAAATAGCAGCCAAGCGCTGAAGTTGAAGGTTCCCACCCAGTCACGGCCTTTTACCTGCCGCCGAATCGCCAAAGGGTCCACCGTTAACACACAGCGTTCATTTTTACCGGCCCGCTGACTGCCCGCTACCGTCATAAGAGAAGGCTTTCCGGCATTCACGCCCAGCTGCTGAGTGAAATTTTGAACCTGACTTTCTATCCCTGACTTCGTTTTGTATGCGGCCTTACTTTTGACTAAACCCATTTTTCTTAACATTTGAGGCACCAATTTTAGGAATAGAGTTTTCCCTACGTTGGGTCAAATAATACGAAATACTCATAATGAATACCCAGAACTGGGCATCAGTGGAAGTGCGACACCAGTCACAAGATGACAATATTTGTCAATATAGTCGACAAATCCGTCAGTACTAGTCACTAAATGACGCTTATTGCTTCCGCCAAGGTTTTCACTGCCACGACATCCATACCTTCAACACCGCCTTTCGGCGCATTGGCAACCGGCACAATGGCGCGCTTAAACCCGTGTTTCGCCGCTTCTCGTAAACGCTCCTGCCCAGACGGCACAGGCCGAATCTCTCCGGACAACCCTACCTCACCAAATACCATCAAATCCTGCGGCAATACTTGATCTCTAAAACTGGAGACAATAGCCACCAGCAAGGCCAAATCTGCGCTGGTTTCCACCACCTTTACGCCGCCCACCACATTCACAAACACGTCTTGATCACCCACCATCAAACCACCGTGACGATGCAAGACTGCCAACAGCATAGATAAGCGGTTTTGATCCAGGCCTACCGCAACACGACGAGGATTACCAAAGTGGGAGTCATCCACCAAGGCTTGAATCTCTACCATCAGAGGCCGAGTACCCTCCCATACCACCATCACCACTGAGCCGGGGGCAACTTCATCCGCACGCTGTAAAAAAATCGCGGACGGATTGCTTACCTCCTTCAAACCTTGCTCGGTCATGGCGAACACACCCAGCTCATTCACAGCCCCAAAACGGTTCTTCATGCCTCTCAAGGTACGAAAACGGGAGTCGTGAGAACCTTCCAATAAGACAGAGCAATCAATCATATGCTCCAACACTTTTGGCCCCGCCAAAGAGCCATCCTTGGTCACATGCCCTACCAACAACACCGCAGTATTGGTCTGCTTGGCAAAGCGAGTGAGATAGGCGGCGCTCTCCCGCACTTGTGATACCGAACCTGGCGCCGACTGAATATCCCCCAAGTGCATCACCTGAATGGAATCCACCACCATCACCTTAGGGCACTCCTGTTGAGCTGTATTGCAGATAGTCTCCACACTCGTTTCAGACAACATCTTTAACTTATCCGTAGGCAGGCCTAAGCGCTGAGCTCGCATGGCTACCTGCTGCAGAGATTCTTCACCTGTGACATACAGACAGGGCTGCTGCTCCGCCAAGCGGCAAAGGGTTTGGAGTAATAATGTCGATTTCCCCGCTCCCGGATGACCGCCAATCAAGACCACAGAGCCAGCGACCAAACCGCCCCCCAGTACACGGTCCAACTCACCTGAGCCAGAACCCAAGCGGGGAATGTCTGCGAGATCAATCTCATTAAGGGTTTGCACCTTACCTTGGGCTCCAACACCCCCTGCATAGCCCTCAAAGCGCGTCTCACGCCTCCCCCCGCTCGCGGCACCCAACCTCACCTCAGTGAGCGTATTCCAAGCACCACACTCACTACACTGCCCCTGCCACTTACGGTAGTCGGCTCCACAGTCATTACACACATAGGCAGTTTTGGCTTTGGCCACAGAAAATCTCCAAGGGCTGGTTTATTGGGAAAGTAGCGCATATTACCCCGCGCCAACCAAAGGGGTAAATCCTCCGAGGCAAACACAGGACCACCTCCGCTTTTAGGTGCTACAACCCAGACTCTTCCATGCTGTACAATGGAGGGATGCATTCATCTCTGGTTCCAGAAACACCTCTACTGGTCAGCCCTTCTCTAGCCGCCACTATCGGCTTGGAAGAAGCGACCCTGCTCGCCGCACTCAATACGATGATGCAGTACCGCTCGCCCCAGGCCCACAATGGCTTTTACTGGCTACAGCTGCAACAGGACGCAGTGACACAACTTCTACCTTTCTGGAATCCTCACGATATTGATCGCGTTGTGGCTAGTCTGCGAGACAAGGGAATAATCCTGATTCAGTCTGCCCCTTTTAGCGAAAGCCAGTGCATTCACTTTGCCTTCAACGAACAAGCTTCCAGCACAAGCAACTTGAATCAACCGCCACAGCAATCCCCAACGATTTCAGCTCAACCAGGCAGCAATCGTATTGCCCCTAACTGGCAACCCAATCAAGAAGTACTGGACCGACTTTCACAGCACAACGTCCCACCTCATTTCGCCAGAGAACAACTCCCAGAGTTTATTACTTACTGGCGAGAAACCGGCGAAGCTCATCGCAGTTGGGGAAATAAATTTTTCAAACACGCACTCCGAAAATGGGAAGAGCATCGCTCACGAGAAAGCGCACCACAGCAAGACGCCGCCATCTCTCGCGACTGGCAACCTAGCGCCGACGCCATGGAAATTTTGTTACGAAAACAAATTCCACAAAACTTTGTCGACGACGCAGTTGCTGAATTTATTTTATATTGGCTGGAAAAAGGTGACCGCTGTCGCACCTGGAATTCCCGCTTTATGAACCACGTAAACCGCCAGTGGGCGCGCTTTACTCACGCACTACAAAACGACACCGAGCCTCGCCCCATCCCCAAGGATTGGAGCGCCTCTGCAGATGTTTATGAAGTGCTCTCTATGGCAAACATTGATATCCAATTTGCTAAAGAGCAGGAAAAAGAGTTCGTCATTTACTGGCGAGAGAGTAAGCAGCTACATAGCTCCTGGAACAGTAAATTTTTGCAACACGTAAAATATCGCTGGGCACAACGACACAATATGCCCACACAACAGCAATCATCCTTACAACAAAGCACCCGAGAGAGAAGCATCAATGACAACCTCAATGACAGAAGCTGGGCAAGCTAATTCCCAGACTGACAACTCATCGTCGGGCGCCCCCTCTAACGACCATATTGATGCGATCAACCAGACCTTTGAGCTGTTTCGCATCAACTACCACAATCAATACTACAAAGCGTTTTCAGATGTAGAAATTGTGAATAGCGCCAAGCGCTTGTGGTTCGATAGCCTTCAACATCTGCCAGCGACCACCATTTTGCAGGGCGCAAAATATGTGATTCAAAATTCTGAATTTTTGCCCACACTCAATGCCATGCTAAAAGCTTGCACTCGCAGTGCCGATGGCTTACCCGACATTCACGACGCCTATGTAGAAGCCTGTACCGCCCCCAACCCCAAAGCCGAACACAACTGGAGCCACCTTGCGGTTTACCATGCAGGCAGAGCTTGCGGCTGGTTATATCTAGAAGGCACCGAAGAGCGCTTGGCTTATCCCATTTTTGAACAGCACTACCAAAATATTTGCCAGCGTATTCTCCAAGGAGAAGAACTCTCACAACCAGAAATTAAAGCGTTACCGCAAGAAAGTGCAGTCCCCTTACCTCGAGAGCAACAGCAAGAAAAACTGGCCGCACTTAAAGCGCTACTAGATAACGACAACTAGCCGTGAGATTCACTTGTTAGAGCAGCATTATGAAGCTACCGAAATCCAAATCTGAAATCCGCGACGAACTACAACAGCAGATGGAAAGCTTTCTAAGAAAAGGCGGCGAAATTGCGGATGTTCCCAATGGTGAAAGCGGTCGAGAACTAGGAAAACCCCTACCCCCTGCTCCCTTCGACGGTCAAACCCAAGAGCGAACACCTGTCAGTGACGTGTTAGCCACCTTAGATTCTCGTAAAAAAAATAAAAGCAAACCACTCACTCAGAGAAATAAAACGCCGAAAAAGAAATTGATAACTGATGACTTTGGCGAGCCCTTACGCTGGGTATGGGAAGAAGAATAAATCCCAGAAACCCATCCTCAGCCATTAACCCTCAAAAACTAAGCCTCAGGAACGCCTTCCATTAACTCCAAGCTATTTGCTTTCGTACGTTCAAATACAAACGCTTTTAATGCTTCCAATCCTTCGCGATCAATATGATCAAACTGTATAGCAAGACTTCGATCGCCACCCTGCCCATCACGCACAATCACACCACCAATTTCCACCTGCGTATCACAGGGAAGCAATAGTGTTAAGGACGACGCCTCACCCTGAGTTTCCGGCGGCAAGGTCCCCTCAGGCAATTCAAGAGAAAGCCCCGATGTAGAAATATCACGAATCTTAGCCTGAGAGATAACCGACACTTTCGAATCGATAACCTGCACTTCATTACCTTCCGGCTGAATACGCTTACTACGGCTCACACCTTCCGTGTCGTAAACCATGGGATAACCCATTTCGATGCGGGTTTCATGGGAAATAGGATCTTCGTAGAGGAACGGTGAAAAAATTAATTGATAACGCCCCAATCGCGCCTCCATGGTGAGGTGCTCACTCATCATCAACAAGTGAGAAATGGGATCTTTTTTCACGCCTTTTGCAATAGGATAATCTCCCACAGACTCAGCTGGCAGATGACTGCCTGAGTCTTTGCAAACTTCGCCGAGTAACTGTAACTCTTCGGCGGTTAGCTCAATAGGGAAATTAGTTTTCATCATACCAGCTATCAGAAGAAGTCGTCGTAAAGCTTACAGCCCTTAATACAGCGAAAGACTATTGGCTATGCCATGGGACACGTACTGTGGAATATCCTATCAAAATGCTGAGCTTTTGTAATTTTTCGCCACATACAATGTGACTCTAGCAGCACATTTTCGAGCAATGGAAAGGAAATTAGTTCCAGAAAAGAAAAATCAACGGAACATTAATGACACAACCCATGATTGGACATTCGTGCAGTATTTCGCACCAACGTTATAACTTTAGCTTCTAGTCGAAAACGAATAGCAATACTTAGCTAACACCAACTTGCTTCAGACACAGGATGCCGCAATAACTCTTCAACATTGGCAGACAAGACTCGATAACCCACATTTCCATAGAGCACTTGCCGCCCTCCATCCAACACCCAAGACGGGCTCCCTTTAATATTGTTTTGCTGTGCTTTTTGATAGTCCTGCATTAACGCGGCCATGGCACGCCCATCAACCAAGATTTTTTCTAACTCGACCGTGAGTAAATTCTCTACCTCAACAAGCTCTAACAAAATATCTTGTCGACCGATGTCGACACACTCTTCAAAAAATTTACTCCGTACTTTTCGAGCAAACAATCCCGAAGCCTCTACACCGTGAATTAATTTTACTGCCTTAAAAATCAAATGTGCATTAGCAGAGGTTTTTGGGCGAACATCTTTCCAAATATTTTTATTGACCGGCGCACTGTCATAGGGTTGAACCACTTCTCTTACATGATCGGCAAAGCCTTTATAACCACCACGCTCCAACCACTGATTATTCATGCGATGGTCTACATCTCCAAATAAATTGATGTAGTGATAATTCAACTGAACCTTATCACCAAACTGCACTTGTAATTCTTCATTGCGGCGCTGAGCAACCCATGCCCAAACACAAAGGATATCCGTGTAATAATCAATAGAAAGTGGCTCTGACATAAGATCTTCTCTTACTCTCAATTATGTTTTTCCAACCCCATAAAGAAAAAGTCCCTGCATACGCAAGGACTTTCTGAAAATACTCACAGATTTATGGAGCTTTATGCTTACACATCAAGATAGTCCATAATCCCTTCTGCTGCTTGGCGCCCTTCCCAGATGGCTGTAACCACCAAGTCAGAACCACGCACCATATCACCGCCTGCAAAGATCTTTTCGTTAGAAGTCTGAAATTTAAATTCTTGCTCTTCTAGAGCAACCACACCGTTCCAGCTATTCAACTCAATACCAAAATCGGCGAACCAAGGGGCTGGACTTGGCTGAAAACCGAAAGCCACCAACACGATATCAGCAGGGATAATTTCTTCAGAACCTTCGATCACAACTGGGCGGCGACGACCATTTTCATCGGGCTCACCCAACTCAGTAGAAACTACTTTAATGCCTTCGACTTTACCGTTACCCACAACCTCTACAGGCTGACGGTTAAACTTGAACTGAACGCCTTCTTCTTTGGCGTTAGCCACTTCGCGGCGAGAGCCTGGCATGTTCTCTTCGTCACGACGATAAGCGCAAATAACACTCTCAGCATTTTGACGAATAGAAGTACGGTTACAGTCCATAGCAGTATCACCGCCACCAAGTACTACAACTTTTTTACCTTCAACACTGATAAAGTCAGCGGCGTTTTTCTCCCAACCCATATTGCGATTTACGTTCGCGATTAGGAATGGCAACGCGTCGTGAACACCCTGCAAGTCCTCACCCGGGAAGCCACCTTTCATGTACTTGTAGGTTCCCATACCCAAGAATACAGCATCGTAAGTATCTACAATTTCCTGGAAAGAAATATCAGCACCCACATCAGTATTTAACTTAAATTCCACGCCCATTTCTTCAAACACTTCGCGACGCTTTTGCATCACAGATTTTTCGAGTTTGAACTCAGGGATACCAAAGGTCAGCAAGCCGCCAATCTCTGGATTTTTATCAAATACAACAGGCTTAACACCGTTACGTACCAAAACGTCCGCACAACCCAAACCTGCAGGCCCCGCACCGATAATGGCAACTTTTTTGTCTGTCGCGACTACCGCTGAAACATCGGGCTTCCAACCCATAGCAAAAGCAGTATCGGTAATATATTTTTCAACATTACCAATAGTCACCGCACCGAAACCGTCATTAAGCGTACAAGCACCCTCACACAAACGATCCTGCGGGCATACTCGACCACAGACTTCTGGCAGAGAGTTTGTCTGATGAGACAGCTCAACCGCTTCAATAATATTGCCTTCACTAGCCAGCTTCAGCCAGTTAGGAATGTAGTTATGCACCGGGCACTTCCACTCACAGTACGGATTACCACATTCTAAACAGCGGTGGGATTGGTTCTGTACCTGCTTTTGGTCGTACGGCTCGTAAATCTCTACAAACTCTTTCTGACGAGTTTGAATTTCTTTTTTACTCGGATCTTGCCGCGATACATCCAAAAACTGGAAGTTGTTATTTAATCGTGCAGTCATAATCTTCACCACAATTCTCTTTTCTCTTGCACCGTCCCTGGGGCGAGATCGCCGATAACAGTATCGACTCGAAAGTTATGCTGCCAGCACATTAAAAATGCACTAGCCTCGTATTACATATTTAAAATCACATCGTGTTGGATTTAACATCCGCCAACAGGCTATCAACACCTGCCGCTTTCGGTTTCACCAACCAGAACTTACCAGCGTAATCCCAGAAGTTCTCCAGAATCTCGCGCCCCCAGTCACTACCGGTTTCCTCAACAAATTCTGTAAGGATGCCACGCAAGTGATGACGGTGCTCTTCGAAGGTTTCACTGGTAATGCGCTTCAGATCAACCAACTCATTGTTGTAGCGATCAACAAAACGACGGTCCAAATCCAATACGTAGGCAAAACCACCGGTCATACCGGCACCGAAGTTGTACCCCGTCTCACCCAGTACTGTCACTACACCACCGGTCATATATTCACAGCAGTGATCACCAGCACCTTCGACAACAACATGGGCACCAGAGTTTCGAACCGCACAGCGCTCACCCGCCACACCAGCAGCCAGCAACTTACCACCGGTTGCACCGTACAAACAGGTGTTACCGATAATAGAAGTTTCGTTGGACTTAAACTCACTACCTTCAGGCGGACGAATGACAATCTTACCGCCAGCCATGCCTTTACCAACGTAGTCGTTAGCATCACCCTCAAGATGAATATTCAAGCCACCGGCGTTCCAAACACCCAGAGACTGACCAGCCACACCTTTTAATTTCAGGTTGATTGGCGCATCCGCCATGCCTTGATTGCCATGACGCTTAGCTATTTCACCTGAAAGGCGGGCACCGATAGAGCGGTCACAGTTGGTAACGTTATAACTGAACTCACCGCCCTTCTTACCTTCGATAGTCGGCAATAGATCTGCCACCATTTTTTCTGCCAGCTCACCCTTGTCGAAAGGCTCGTTTTTATCCTGCTGACAGAACTGCGGCTTGCTCTCAAGCAAATCATCGGTATACACAATTGGGCTGAGATCTAGCTTTTTCTGCTTCTCAGTAGCACCTTCAACAGCTTCCAATAGATCAACACGACCGATCAACTCTTCCAGACTACGAACGCCCAGCTTCGCCATCCACTCGCGCGCTTCTTCAGCCACAAAGCGGAAGAAGTTTTTCGCCATTTCCACAGTACCCTTGTAGTGGTCGTGACGAAGTTGTTCGTTCTGAGTCGCAACACCGGTTGCACAGTTATTGAGGTGACAAATACGTAGGTACTTACAACCCAAAGCAACCATAGGCGCCGTACCAAAGCCGAAGCTTTCCGCACCCAGAATCGCGGCCTTAATCACATCCAAGCCACTCTTCAAACCACCATCAGTTTGCACGCGAACTTTATCTCGCAAATCATTTGCACGAAGGGTTTGATGAGTTTCAGACAGACCCAGCTCCCAAGGAGAGCCAGCGTAACGAATAGAGGTTAACGGGCTCGCAGCGGTACCGCCGTCATAACCAGAAATGGTAATTAAATCAGCATAAGCTTTTGCCACGCCCGCAGCGATAGTACCCACTCCCGGGCGAGAAACGAGCTTCACCGACACCAATGCATCCGGATTCACTTGTTTCAAATCGAAAATCAGCTGGGCTAAATCTTCAATGGAATAAATATCGTGGTGCGGCGGCGGTGAAATCAAGGTCACGCCAGGAACAGAAAAACGCAGGCGCGCAATCAGATTATTAACCTTACCACCCGGCAATTGACCACCTTCACCAGGCTTGGCACCTTGCGCAACTTTAATCTGCAACACTTCCGCATTAACCAAGTAGTGCGGCGTTACACCAAAGCGACCAGAAGCGATCTGCTTAATTTTTGAAACTTTATTGGTATTGAAACGAACAGGGTCTTCACCACCCTCACCACTGTTTGAGCGACCACCCAGGCCATTCATGGCTTCAGCCAAAGCTTCGTGTGCTTCTGGAGACAAGGCTCCTAGAGACATCGCCGCAGAGTCGAAGCGCTTATAAATTTCTGTGGCAGGCTCAACCTCATCCAAAGCAATCGCATTGGTGTTGCCTTTCAATGCCAACATATCACGAAGTGTTGCACTCGGACGATCATTTACCAATGCAGCGTAATCGCGCCAAATAGAATAATCACCGGATTGCACAGCATCTTGCAGTGTCTGCACAACATCAGGGTTAAAGGCGTGATATTCCTGACCGTGAACATACTTTAACAAGCCACCCGGCTCGATGGGCTTACGCTTTTTCCAAGAATTTTTGCACAGTGCAACTTGATCCGCTTCGATATCGGCAAAGCTCGCACCTTTTAAACGGTTTGGCGTGCCTTTAAAGCAACGCTCAACGATTTCGTCATCAAGACCAATCACTTCAAACAACTGCGCACCACGGTAAGAACCGATTGTTGAAATGCCCATCTTCGATAGAATTTTCATCAAGCCCTTATTGATACCTTTGGTGTAGTGCTTAAACGCAGTATCCACATCGCTAACCAACTCACCACGAGCAATCAGGTCGGCCAACACCTGGAAACTCAAGTACGGGTAAACCGCACTCGCACCGTAACCAATCAAAGCCGCTACCTGATGCGAATCGCGCGCATAACCGGTCATCACAACCAAGTTAGAATCACAACGTAAACCGGCTTCCACCAAGTGATGGTGAACAGCACCGGTTGCCAACAAACTGTGAATTGGCAATTCGTCTTCTTCTGGATAACCATCGTTCAGAATACAAATCACAGCGTTATTGCGAACAGCCGCCTCAACCTCAGAACAAATGCGATCAATCGCCTGCTGCAAGTTTTCTTGCTCAGGCTTGTAGTAAAGACGGAAATTTTCCGCGCGATAATCTGGATGATCTAAATCTTTCAGCGCATAGAACTTTGATGGCGACAACACGGGGCTACGCAAATTAATACGCTTCGCATGTTCAGCGGTTTCGTTAAAAATATTTAACTCACGACCCAACTGAGTACCCAAGGACATCACTACCGCTTCACGCAACGGATCGATTGGCGGGTTAGTTACCTGAGCAAATTGCTGGCGGAAATAATCAAACAAGTTGCGCTCTTTTTTCGACAATACCGCCATTGGCGTATCGTCACCCATAGAGCCAACAGCTTCCGCCCCACCTTCAGCTAGCGGACGTAAAACTTGGTCGCGCTCTTCGAAAGATAGGTTAAACATTTTCATGTAAACCGGCAGGCGCTCTGGATCCATTGCCACGGTGTAATCCGTTGGAGCCAAAGTCGCTTCGATTTTTACACCGGCATCTTTCAGCCATTTTTTATAAGGCTGGCGCTCTGTTAATTGCTGATCAATTTCTTTGGTGGTTAGTAACTCACCTGTTTCGGTGTCGATAGACAACATATCACCAGGGCCCAAACGACCCTTAGCCACAACATCTTCTGGCTTGTAGTCGTAAACACCAATCTCAGAGGCAACGGTAATCATACCGTCTTTGGTTTTCACCCAGCGCGATGGACGTAAACCATTACGATCAAGAGTACATACCGCATAACGGCCATCAGTAATAACCAAACCTGCAGGGCCGTCCCACGGTTCAATATGCATTGAAATGTATTCAAAATAAGCACGCAGGTCTGGATCCATATCTTCTACGTTATGCCACGCAGGTGGAACCAACATGCGAATGGCGTGATGCATTGCGATACCACCAGTCACCAGTACTTCCAACATATTATCCAAGCTAGAAGAGTCAGAACCCGTACGATTCACTAAAGGCGTTACATCATTTAAGTTTGGCAGTAATTCAGACTGAAATTTACTGGTACGGGCAACAGACCAGTTGCGGTTACCCATAATGGTGTTGATCTCACCATTGTGCGCCAACATACGGAACGGCTGAGCCAAGTTCCACTGAGGCATAGTATTCGTTGAAAAGCGCTGGTGAAAAACACAAATAGCAGTTTCCAAACGCGGATCAGCCAAGTCTTTATAGAAGGCTGGCAAATCCACAGGCATCATTAAACCTTTATAAGAAAGAACAGCTGCCGACAAACTGGCAACGTAAAGTGTTTTCTCATCGTTAATGGCCAATTCAGCACGGCGTCGCGCCATATACAATTTAGCGTTTAGCGCCGACTGAGAGCAGTCTGCATTAATAAATACCTGATAAAAAGAAGGCAGTGTTTCTAAAGCAATAGGGCCAAGGCATTCATTGTCAGTAGGCACTTCACGCCAACCAACGACAGTAAGACCTTCCTTTTCTAAGCATTCATCAAACGTCTTACGGGCTTGCTCGGCTTCGGTTTCATCTCGGCTCAACATAATCGCGCCGATACCGTAGTTATCCGTTAACGTATCAAAGCCTTGCTCTTTAGCAATTTCACGTAAAAAGCTGTCTGGCTTTTGCATTAATAGGCCACAGCCATCACCGGTCTTACCGTCAGCGGCAATGCCACCACGGTGAGTCATACAGGTAAGTGACTCAATGGCTGTCTGTAACAAGCGATGGCTCTTCTGACCTTCTGTGTGGGCAATCAACCCAAAACCACAGTTGTCTTTAAATTCGTCTAGGCGATACAGGCCTTGGCTCATATGAGCGTCCTCATAGTGAATTCCAGGTGTTCGAAACAAGCGGAGACTCTTTAACCGCAACTTGCTGATACCAGCTATTGCAGATTGATCATTGTTCTAAAGAGAGCATCTTGAAGGGAGGCAAAGCCTCCGTGATATTTCAACTGTTGGGCTGTATTCTGCCCTGCTCGAAAGAACCATCCCAAGTAGCGATTATCTATAGCCACTACCTGAAACACTCGCTGTTTGAAGCACCCACGAAAAAATGGACGCAAATCCTACAGAAAAACGGCCGAGCAAGCAATAAATATATAAAGAAAATACAGAATAGCGAAATTAGACGATTATTGGGTAATTTAAAGGTCTTTTCAGCGATTTTAGGTGCAACTTAAGAGCTCTCAAATCTCGTAATCAGAACCATACACTCGACGACGCCCCCTAAAGCTCCAACTGCCCCTTAATCTCAGCAAACTTCTTCGGCCAAGGCGCCGAAATTTTTAGCTCTACAGGTAACTCAGGAATAGCACTTCGCGCCGAAGAGTTACTCTCATAAGCCCCGTGAACCAAGATATACCAAGGATTTCCCGCCCTTGTGGTCTGCAAGATATACAAAGGACGCTCAAAGTATCGACTCGCCAACCGACGTAAACTCGCTTCTTCACCCGCCCCCATCAGCTGTAAAGTGTACTGACTATCATCTTGACGCTGAAGCCAGGCAACATCAGAAGAGCGCGAAGAATTTTCGGAAGCTTGCCCCCCAGAAACAACACCCTCCTGCTCTTTATCGGACAATATTGCTGTAGCCACTTCATCCGAAATCTCACTTTCAAAAGACAGATCAGAAGCCAGCAATGATTCCTGCCCACGATCCTGCTCTTTATTTAGCGCCTCGATGATCTCACCAATAGAATCAACATCCTGAGAAGCCACCTCACCAACTTTCGAAACAACTTCAGCCGGCACTTTTTCTCTTAGCGCTTCAACTTCCTCCGCCCCCTGGGCTTCCTCTTCAAAGGCTTGAGTTTCGTCCTGCAAATTTTTCAATGTCTGCTGATCGAAAGCATCTACTTCTTCTATAGCAACCGGTTCTTTTATCGCAACAGGCCCAGTGGAAACTGCGCTTACTTCCGCTTGCTCAACCTGCTCTTTAGGAATCATCTCCCGCTTCACTTCAGGCTTTTTCACAACAGGAGGTTTTTCTTCCGGAGCTGCCAGCCAAAGAAAAAGCAGCGCAACCGCCAACACCACCAGCACCCCAATATGCATAAGCGGCAATGAACCTTTAAGCACTGCACTTTTCTCTTGATGCTTCTTAACCAAAAGCGCACGCGCCTCATCAGCCACTAAACCAGGAACTCCACCACTAAACTCAAACAATTGCTGAATTTCTTTTTCATCAAAATCAGCTCCGGCTAAACCAGCACTATCAAATCGATACGCCAGGTAATGGGTTAATTCATCCTGCGATAGAGGTGTAATTTCCAACTCAACACTTTTATCCAATAATACTGGCGCAGCCTCTTCTTCCACGCAAAACATTAAGGGCACTACAGGTAATAAACTGCAAATTTCCAGGAGAATTTCAGCACTATCGGAGTTCAGTACATGAGCATCGTCCACACAAAGCGGAAGTACCTGAAGATCCTCCTCAATACAATACTTCTCAATGGCCGCCACCATTGCCGCTCGCCCACGCTGCTCAGGAGGCGGCACTTCCCATTGCACGCAGGCTTGAGCCATCAAAGCATCAACATCTAAAGACGCACTCGCGGTAACAAATGCAAAAGGAGAACCTGCCTGATCCGCAAGCACTCGGCATAGAGCCGTTTTACCCGCCCCCTGCTCCCCAAAAATAACAACAGGATCACTACCAAACTGAACAAAATGCGTTAACTGATCAAGAAGCTGCTGATAACAACCACCTGTGAAAAAGACACCCTTAGAATAGTTTTCAAAAGGATCAATCAGAGGAGCATCCGAAGATAGTTGTTCGCTAGCTAGCTGACTCATAGGCAATTTTATCCCTGCAAAAGCAGTTACTCCGCACTATTCATATCGATGCAATCCTGGATACAGGCAGACAACATTTCCGTTGTTGTTTCGCCATCCACAATAGCCTCACCAAGCTTTTTCAATAAAACTAAGCGTAACTTTCCATCGATCACTTTCTTATCACGCCCCATCAACTCGATAAATTGCTCTACAGTCATTTCTTTAGGAGGCTTTACGGGCAGGCTCGCCCTCTCGAATAACTGAGTGATCCGCTGCTCATCAGCGCCATCAATCCAACCACGCATCTTTGAAAGCCTCGCCGCCATCACGGTACCAGCTGCAACAGCCTCTCCATGCAACCAACTGCCATAACCGCAAGCGGTCTCGATAGCATGACCAAAGGTATGCCCCAAGTTTAAAAGCGCACGAATTCCACTTTCCTTTTCATCTTGAGCAACCACTTCCGCTTTAATAGCACACGAGCGCTCAATGGCATAAATCATTGCTTGAGGATCTTTCACCATCAGCCGCTCAATATTTTCTTCAAGCCACACCAAGAATGCCCCATCGTAAATCAGACCATACTTTATAACTTCAGCCAACCCAGCAGAGAGCTCCCTGCCTGGAAGCGTATCCAAGACATCAATATCAATAACCACTGACTTAGGCTGATAAAAAGCTCCAATCATATTTTTGCCAAGCGGGTGATTTACAGCTGTCTTCCCTCCAACGGAGGAATCCACTTGAGATAACACCGTAGTGGGAATCTGTATAAAATCCACTCCTCTCTGGTAACAGGCCGCAGCAAAACCTGTCATATCACCAATCACACCTCCTCCCAATGCAACCAGTGTCGCCGCTCGGCTGTGTTTTTCCCCTAGCAACTTATCAAAAATCAGATTGAGAGTTTCAAGGCTTTTATACTGTTCACCATCAGGCAGTATCACTTCAGCAACACGATAGCCATCTAAACCCACTTTGATTTTTTCCAAATAAAGGGGCGCCACCACGGTATTGGTAACAATAAGGACTTCAGAGGCACGAATATGAGATGTAAGCAGGCCCGGATTGTTCAACAAACCTTCGCCGATATAAATCGGATAACTCCGATCATCGAGATCAACTTTAAGGGTTTTCATAGAAAGATTTCTGACCAAAAATAAGCCAGATCATACAACAGAAAGGTATGCCATGGGGATAGCCATACAGTAATCCCTGGAAATAACGCCAACTGCAGCTACAGAGCTAAAAAATCAAGATAGACTAGATACGAGAAGAAGCCTGCTTATAACAATCCACAATTTCCTTGATCACTCCCCTTACCCCCTTCCTTTCTGTATCTACAATGACATCAGCCACATCTTTATACAGAGGATCCCTTTCAGCTAACAGCTCCTCAATTTTTTGACGAGGATCTTCCACCTGCAAAAGAGGGCGCTTTTTATCTTTGGACGTACGCTTACACAACTGATCCACCGACGCAGTGAGATAAACAACGACCCCTCCTTGATTAAGTAGATTTCGATTTTCACTACGGGTAACAATACCGCCACCTGTCGCGATCACAAGGCCGTCCTGCTCTAACAGCTCGGTCAACACCCCAGACTCTCGCTTGCGAAAACCATCCTCCCCTTCCATATCAAAAATCCAGGGAATATCGGCCCCTGTACGCTCTTCAATTACACGATCACTATCAAAAAACGGCAGTTGAAGCTCACGCGACAACTGCCGTCCTATAGTGGTCTTACCGACCCCCATAGGGCCGACAAGCACAATATTGAGTTTTGACATTATTTACGCAGAGGATCCGTCAGAATTTTCGGGGTAATAAAGATCAAAATTTCACGCTTCTCACTCAAAGTAATATCTTGACGGAACAAGCGACCCAAAACGGGGATATCTCCCAATAATGGCACCTTACGCTCTTGATCAGACGTCTCATTCTGAAAAATACCACCCAGCACAACGGTCTTACCATTACCCACCAGAACCTGTGTTTCCAACTGAGTTACATCAATGGTTGGAATACCACTAGCCAAGTCAATTGCACCCACTGAGTCCTGAGAAATATTCAGATCCATAACAATATTGTCATCAGGCGTAATCTGAGGGGTTACCTCTAACTTCAAAACAGCCTCTTTAAACGAGGTAGAAGTCGCACCACTAGAGCTTGCCTCTTGATAGGGAATTTCAGTACCCGCCTGAATTGAAGCTTTTTGCTTATCTCCTGTAATCACTTTAGGCTGCGAAACAATTTCACCATGACCGCCATTCTGCAAGGCGCTCAACTCCAAGTCCAAAAAGGTGTTATCAGTCAATATATCAAAAGCCAAGCTACCAGCGGGAGTCCCAACAGCCAAATCAACTACAGCAGTGTCAGCCAAGTCCAAAGTTTGCTGCCCAGCAAAGAAACCTGAAGGCCCCTGCCCCTCTAAAGAAGCTGTACTACCTCCAAACTCAACAATAGACTCATCGTTGTCAATATCTCTCGAACCTGCAACACCCCATCGCACACCCAACTCCCTACGGAAATCAGTATTCGCGATAACAATTCGCGCTTCAATCAACACTTGCGGAATTGGGCGATCAATCTCCTCAACCAAGCGCAGGAAGTTTTGAATTCGCTCATCGGTATCCGTCAAGATAATTGTATTCGTGCGCTCATCAACAATAACCTTACCACGCTCGGACAAAATAGACCCCGTTGAGGCAGCTCCCGAACCACCCTCACCAGAACCACCTGAAGAGCCTCCTTCACCACCAAACAATTCAAACAACTCACTCGCATCAGCATAACGGATACGAACAAATTCTGTCCTTAAGGGTGCCAATTCCTGTAACTGACGCTGAGTTTCAATCTCCTGCCTCTCTCTCTCAGCAATTTCCACTGCAGGGGCAACCATTAGTACATTACCAACTTGTCGCTTATCAAGGCCTTTCGTTTTAAGAACCAACTCCAGCGCTTGATCCCAAGGCACATTATCCAATCTTAGGGTAATTCGCCCTTGAACAGTATCACTCGCAACCAAGTTCAAACCTGTAAAATCCGCTATCAACTGAAGCACTGAACGCACTTCAATATCCTGAAAGTTCAAAGAAAGTTTTTCACCTACATAAGCAAACTTATTCTTACGCTCTTCCAGCTCACTCTTCGTTAGAGGTTTAACGCTGATCACATACTCCATATCAGCTTGATAAGCGAGATAATCGTAATCTCCAACAGGTGTAATCTCCAACCAAGCACGCCCAGAATCACTATTTGACTCAATAATTTTCACGGGTGTCGCAAAATCATTAACATCTAGTCGGCGATGCAGCTCCTGAGCAAGACCTGCCCCGAAGAAGCTAACAACAATCTTGCCCCCATGCTGCTGAACGTCGATATCTAAATCATCATCCGTTAATTTAACAATTACTCGCCCTTCCCCTAGATCACCACGGCGAAAATCAATTTCACTAATCTGAACATCTCCATTTCTAGAAGAGGCTACAGGTGAAACACTATTAATTGCTTGAGCGCTTTCCGCAATATAACCAGTTTCCGTGGAGCTACCCACTTCAACAACTAAAGTATTCCCCTCCGCGCGAGTTCGATACTCATCCAACTGATTAAGGTTTACAACAAGACGCGTACGATCCTCTGTGCCTAGCAGTACAGCACTTTTTGCGTTCCCCAAAGATATCGAGTGTTTTTTTTCCTTAATTGCATTCGATACATTTTCAAAATCCAAAACCAAGCGCGCAGGCTTTTCAATAGCATAGCCTTTAGGCTCTGGCGGCACAGAGTCAAAACCTAAACGGATTTCAAATTTCCCCCCAGGCAAAGCGGCAAACTCCATATTCTCCAGAGTCGCAGCAAACACTTCCGAAGCAAGCAAAGCCAGCGACGAAAGCATTAGTGTTATTGTCTTTTTCATATCTACCACCTAGTTAATCCCCTGTGCCACTCAACTGAATGGTTTTCGGTCGCTCAAGCCAACCATCACGGCCATCTGAAACAATTTCTATCAATTCAATTTTGTCACGATTTGTCGTAACAACTCGTCCATGATTTTTACCTATATAATTACCACTAGTAACACGATGAATTCCCCCATCACTATCATCAATGAGAGCCCAAATCACACCATCCTGCTCTAATGTCCCCACCATCTTCAAACCATTAATCCCAAAAAACTCAAGAGGCTCTTTAGGGCGATTGAAATCAGGCTTAACTGTAGACTTCGTCCCAGTCAATATGGTTAAAGCTTCCCCAACAGGCATTTCGAATGGACTATGAAGGCCAGCCGCAGCATAAACAAATGGCTCATAAGGCTCGAAAGTCGGAGGAGGCTCAATCGGAGAACTCGGAACATTACGGGCCTTAGTCATAAACTCTCTCAAGTCAGAATGATCTCCAGATGAAGAGCAACCTACAAGGCCAAATGTGATGAATAACAGAGCAGTGAGAGCCGCTCTACAACTTAATTGCAAAAACATGTCTAGCCCTCCTGATCCTTATAGCGATACGTTTTTGCCTGAATAGTCATATCCAAAAAACCATCATCTTTAAGTTTTATGGTGTAATCATGCAATGTCACAATTCGAGGCATTCCTGCAACACCACTCACAAACGAACCAAAATCGTGATAGCCACCCGTCACATGAACCTCAATAGGCAACTCAATATAATACTCTCGAGCAACCTCAGACTGTAAATCAATAGCACTAATAGTTAAGCCGCTTTTCTCGCCACGCTCATCAATATCTTCCAACAATCCAGGCACCTCAGTGTCTGTCGGCAACTGCCGCAACAAAGCGCCAAACTGCTCTTCCATCTCCACCATCTGCAAACGATATTTTTCGAGATTAGCTGCGTCACGAGCCATTTTTGCAAAATCGGTTTTAAGTGTTTCTTCTTCCCGAGTGATTTTATCTAACGTCTGATTCAACTCTTTAATATGAAAGAAAAATGCTAGCGCCAGCACAAGAATGAATACCGCCCCCCACAAAAAGGAGCGAATCCCAATATGCCAGGTTCCAACAGCATTCCAATCAAGCTCAGAAAGATCATTGACATCGAGGTTATTTAACTTTTCTACTACGTCATTTAAAGCCATCACGCAGCCTCATCGTCTTTTTTAGCATCTTTAGGATCAGTAATCCTAACCGTCATATCAAACTGGCTTGAGTGATCTCCAAGCTCGCCACCAGCCTCAACCTTAGTCAGATTTGGAGCCGTAAACCACTCAGACTTATTAAGATTTCTCATCAACGCTGAAACCCGCTGATTGGACTCCGCAGTACCTTTAAATTTCAGTGTCTTGCCTGAGCGCTCCAGCTCCCCAAGAAAAACACCGTCGGGCATAGCACGAACAAACTCATCAAACACATGCACAATCGCAGGTCGCTTACCTTGCAAATCCTGAATAACTTTCATCCTATCGATAAGCTCTTCTCGTTTTTTACGCAACTCACGTATTTCTTTCACCTGCTTATGAAGCTGCGTTAACTCTGTTTCAAGCAAACGATTTCGAGATTTCTGGCTATCAATCTGAGAATTAATCAAACTCATCCAAACAAAAACCAGAATAAAAGCAAACGCTACTACCGCACCAAGAATAACGACAAATTCTTTCTTCTTTTCTTCCCGTAGTTCTTCCCGCCAGGGGCGTAAATTGATCATAGCCATTAATCAAAACTCCTCATTGCAAGACCTGCTGCAATCATTAATGAGGGTGCATCGTTGGCTAGAGCAACTGCATCAACCTTGCTTGAGATGGACATATTGGAAAATGGATTCGCAATAGTTGTATGTGTACCTAAACGCTCTTCGATCATTTCTCTAAGACCATCTGTCGAGGCCACGCCTCCAGCCAAAACGATATGATCAACATCACTATACTGACTGGAGGAGAAAAAGAATTGCAGCGATCGAGTCACCTGCTGAACAACCGCCTCTTTAAACGGCTCCAACACTTCAACTTCATATTCTTCGGGTAGACCGCCTTGCTTCTTCGCAATTCCAGCTTCCTCCATAGACAAGCCAAAACGCCGCTGAATTTCTTCAGTCAACTGGCGACCACCAAATAATTGCTCACGGGTATATACCGTAACGCCATCCAACAAAATGCTTAGCGTAGTCATAGTGGCGCCAATATCAACAATTGCAACTATTTGACCTTCACAATCAAGCTGATCCGCCAACAAGCCAAACGCACGCTCCATTGCATAAGCTTCAACATCAATCACTTCCGGCTTCAGGCCTGCATTTTCAAGTACTTCTTCTCGACCATCTACAGTTTCGCGACGACACGCAGCCAGTAAAACATCAACTAATTCATCAGGGCTGCGTTCAGACGGGCCTTGAATATCCCAATCCAGAGCAACCTCCTCCAAAGGATAAGGAATATATTGCTCAGCCTCCAAAGAAATGGAAGTTTCCATTTCGTCATCACTCAGCCCCTTGGGCATTTCGATCAGCTTAGTGATAACAGAAGAGCCCGCAACTGCAGCAGCCACCCCTTTCACCTTACTCTTGGACATAGAGACAACCTGATCAACAGCCTCCGTCACGGCTTCAGGCTCAGTAATATTTTTCTCCACCACCGCATTGGGAGGAAGGGATTTCACAGCATAGCTTTCCACTCGATATTGGCTACCGCTGTGGCTTAACTCCAAAAGTTTTACCGCCGTAGAGCTGATATCCAGCCCTAAGCGAGGCTTTTGGGGTTTCGTGAAGATTTCTAAGATTCCCATTTTTCTATCTATATCCGATACTTAGACGTATTTCATGTTATAGCACTTTAACAAAAAGCTGCAACTAAAAATGTCATTGTCAACTACTAGGCCATTGGCCGTATAATGCCCTACTCGCCCTTCCTGGCCCCTAAGTCCTTAATTTCGCTAAAAAATATGAGCAGCAAGCGCAAATACCTAAAACTTCTACTAATCGCCCCTTTGGCCGCCCTTTTTGGCGCCCTCACGATCTTCGCCGGAACCTACATTTACCTTAGCCCCAAACTTCCCGCTGTTGAAGCTCTCCGGGACGTACAATTACAGTCCCCACTGAGAGTTTATTCACAAGATGGAAAATTAATTGGGGAATTTGGAGAAAAGCGCCGAATCCCCATCGCCATAACCAACACTCCACAGAACTTCATCCACGCCCTACTCGCAGCGGAAGACGACGGCTTTTACTCCCACCACGGGGTCGACATCAAAGGCTTAACCCGAGCAGCTTTGGAACTTGCCATCTCAGGCCAGATCCAAACCGGCGGCAGTACCATCACCATGCAGGTAGCGAAAAACTACTTCCTTTCCAGCGCCCGCACCTTTACCCGCAAATTCAACGAAATTTTACTAGCCCTGCAAATTGAAAGAGAGTTATCGAAGAACGAAATTCTCGAGCTATATCTCAACAAAATTTATCTTGGCAACCGCGCCTACGGCATTCAAGCTGCCGCACAGGTATATTACGGCAAAGACATTAGCGAACTCAGTGTAGCCCAATTAGCCATGATTGCAGGGCTACCCAAAGCCCCTTCACGTTTCAACCCTATCATCAACCCAGAAAGAGCACTGATTCGCCGAAACTGGATCCTGCGCCGCATGCACGAGCTCAACTACATCAAAGCGGAACATTTGCACACAGCGTTAGCAGAACCCATTACAGCCGAGCTACATGCCACACAATTCGACTTCCACGCCCCCTACGTAGCCGAAGCCGCACGCCTCGACATAGTGAAACTCTATGGCGAACACGCTTACACCGACGGGTTTAGTGCCATCACCACCATTGACAGCCGTCTACAGCAAGCCGCCCAAAAGGCCGTCATCGCTGGCATTGACGCCTACGAAATGCGCCACGGCTACCGAGGACCAGAGCGCAAACTCCCCCTCCCTCTAGATGATGACCCAACCCCATGGCTGGAAGCCCTAAATAAAACCCCTACAGTCAATGAATTGGAACCCGCCATCGTCTCTGTGATTAGCGACGCGCAAATTGAACTCTTAACCCGTAACAACCAAACCCTAATCATCGACTGGGAAACCATTCGTAAAGATTTGCGCCCCTTTATCAACGAAAGCCGAAGAGGAAAAACGCCGGAAACACCTAGCGACACTTTTGAAGCCGGTGACCTAATTCGCATCAAGCAGCAAAACAATCAAATCACCATCGGCCAACTCCCCAATGTTCAAGCCGCCCTAATCGCCCTTAACCCAATTAACGGCAGCATTCGCTCACTCGTTGGCGGCTACAACTTTAGCCAAAGCCACTACAACCGAGCCACACAAGCACAGCGCCAACCAGGCTCCAACTTCAAACCATTTATCTATACCGTCGCACTCGAGAAAGGCTTCACTCCCGCCTCCATCATTAATGACGCACCAGTTGTATTTAGCGACACCCAGCTCGAAAGCACTTGGCGCCCTGAAAACTCCAGCGGAAAATTCTTCGGCCCAACCCCACTAAGAAAAGCATTATATAAATCGCGAAATCTTGTCTCCATCCGACTACTTCGCAGCATCGGCGTCGGTAACGTGGTCGATGAAATGCACCGTTTCGGATTCGAGCCAAGCAAACTCCCCAGAGATCTATCTCTAGCACTCGGCAGCCACGCAGTTACACCCTCGGAGATTGCCACCGGCTACGCCACCTTTGCCAATGGCGGCTATAAAATCTCCCCCCACCTTATTGACCGCATCCTCGACAGAGACAGCAACCAAATCTACAGAGCACTACCCGAAACCGTATGTAAAAACTGCAACGCAACTAACAGCAATATCGACAACAACCCCGAGGAAACACCAGAAGAGAAACTAGCAATCTTTGAAAATATTCAACAAGTTGCTTTAGCCGAAACAAACACAGCAAAACCCACCCAAGCCATCAAAGCATCGCAAGACCCACAACAAGAAGAAGCAGATACAAATACAACAGCTGATGAATTTCTACCGCCCGTAGCAGAGCAAGTTGTAGAAGGTCGAATCATCTACATCATGAACTCCATCCTTAGAGACGTAATCAAGAAAGGCACCGCAAAGCGCGCCAAGAGCCTCAAGCGAAGTGATCTCGCGGGGAAAACCGGCACCACAAATGGCCCTAAAGACGCCTGGTTCTCAGGCTATAACGAAAAGATTGTCGCCACTGCCTGGCTTGGTTTCGACAACAACAGCAACCTGGGGCGCGGTGAATATGGAGGCTCTGCAGCACTACCGATCTGGATTAACTTCATGAAAGAAGCCTTAAAAGACGTAGCTGAAGATTCACCCCAACAACCAGACGGACTTGTAATGGTACGCATCGACCCCGAAACGGGGCTTCGCGCATCACCACAACAAAGCAATGCATATTTTGAAATCTTCCGTGAAGAATTACAGCCTCAAAAAACCGCACCGAAAAGTAGCACCGCAACCACAGAAGAAGTGGAACCTGAAGAGCTGTTTTAACTTCACCACCCTACAAAAATAAGGCACAAAAAAACCAGCTCAATGAGCTGGTTTTTTTGTGCCTTAGATAGAAGCCCTTATAAGGATTCTAAAGACTCAATAGGATAATGCGAAGGGTAAGGCAGACGCGCCACCCCCGTATCAATTGCCGCCTGAGCCACCGCCGCAGACACTACTGGCAATAAACGGAAATCCGTCGGTTTCGGCAATATATAGTGCTTACCAAACTCCATAGCCTCACCACCGTACGCCTCAACAACATCCTGCGGGACAGGCTCTTTCGCCAAGCTACGAATAGCTTCCACCGCAGCCATTTTCATTTCAGCATTAATCACCTTAGAGCGAACATCCAAAGCACCACGAAACAAGAATGGGAAACACAACACATTGTTAACCTGATTTGGGTAGTCAGAGCGGCCTGTCGCCATAATCAAATCATCGCGAACCTTATTCGCCGCATCTGGACTAATTTCAGGATCAGGGTTTGAACACGCAAAAACAATGGGATTCGCCGCCATAGCAGCCAATTGATCTTCGGATAACAAATTAGGACCAGACAAACCCAAGAAAACATCAGCGCCTTCGATAGCATCACTCAGGGTACGGCAATCTGTATCCACAGCAAACTGCTGCTTGTGAGGCGGTAAATCTTCACGACCAGCATGAATCACACCGCGACGATCCAACATTAATAAGTTCTGCTTTTGAATACCCGCCTCAATTATTAAGTTGGAACAAGCAACGGCTGCAGAACCCGCCCCCAAACAAACAACTTTTACATCAGCGGCATTTTTCCCCTGGATTTCCAGCGCGTTCAGCATGCCAGCCACAGTCACCACGGCTGTACCGTGCTGATCATCATGGAAAACAGGAATATTGCAGCGCTCAATGAGCACCTTCTCAACCTGAAAACACTCTGGCGCCTTAATATCTTCCAGGTTAATCCCACCAAAGGTTTCAGCAATACTGGCAACGGTCTCAATAAACTGCTCAGGAGAGTCCGTATTCACTTCGATATCAACCGAATCCACACCCGCAAAGCGCTTAAATAACAGTGACTTACCTTCCATTACAGGCTTACTGGCCAGAGGACCTAAGTTACCTAAACCAAGAATCGCACTACCATCACTAATCACCGCGACTAGATTACCTTTACTGGTATAACGATAGGCCAAATCAGGGTCACGAGCGATTTCACGAACAGGCTCTGCCACACCTGGACTATAAGCTAGCGCCAAGTGATGCTGTGTTTCCGCAGGTGTCGTCACCTCAATGGCCAATTTACCCGGCTTTGGTAACGCGTGATAATCCAGAGCTTCCTGTTTCAAGTCCTGACTCATAATGCAAATTTCCCCACCCACTCCCAGAAAAGCGGATTGTTACTGATATTTTTTGATTAAAATTCACCCAGACCGGGCGAAAAGTGTAGCGATTCTACAGGCTAAAACCTGAAGGCTCAAGAAAAATTCCAAAAAGATAGGATGCAGGCCTGAAAGCCTTGAGAATCAAGCGAATCCTTTTTGTAAAAAAACTACAAGATCGAGAACTTGTGACATCCGACTTATTTCTTCACAAAAAAAATCCCAGCGGCTGCCGGGATTTTCTTCGCGATAGATCCTGCAACCAGCCTCTTACTTCTTAAGAGAACGACCAGCAAAACGCTTATTGAAGCGATCGATACGACCACCAGTATCAACAACTTTCTGGGTGCCCGTGTAGAAAGGGTGGCAACTAGAGCACACGTCTACGTGAAAATCTTCGCACCGAGTGGATTTGGTTTGGAATTTATTACCACAGCTGCAAGTTACGCTAACTTCGCTATAGTTTGGGTGAATTTCTGATTGCATTGAATTAGCCTCTTTCTGCACCTTTGTGTACCGCCACTTATACCCCTAACGGAACAAGCACCGCACACGGTTACTCAGATAAAAATAGGGGGCGGATGATACCAGAACCTAACAGATACACAAGCAATTGCTTAGCTTTTAATCGATTAAGCTTTTACCAGAGCATACCTCTGGTAATTACCGCATACTAGCGACCATAACTTTTGCCATAATTCTTCGTAACACTCATCATCGACTACCCTATTGTGATTTTACGCATTGCCATTCCCACCCCTCTTCGCCGCCTGTTTGATTATCTTTCCATACCCAATCAAGCATTACCCAGCGTAGGCAGCCGAGTAAGGGTGAAGTTTGGGCCGAGAACCCTCATCGGCATGGTCATCGCTCACAGCCAAGACAGCGACATCCCTGCTGACAAACTTCGCTCTATCGAAGAATGCCTAGATAATTCATCACTACTCCCGCCAGAAAATCTCCAGTTTCTTCAGTGGGCAAGCAATTATTACCACTTCCCTTTAGGGGAAGCATTAGCCCAGGCTCTCCCTAAATTTCTTCGCAGCGGTAAACAGCTGGAAAATTACCAGGAAAAATTATGGAAGCTATCCAAACAAGGGGAAGAACAACTAAAAGACCCAAAAACCCAAAAGAGAGCTCCAAGTCGATTTGAATTATTGCAATTCATTGCCCAGGACAACCTGAGTGAAAGTAAAATTTCAAGCTCACACATCAAGCGCAGCACTTTTAGAGCCGCCGTTAGCCAGGGGTTTATAGAAGAGGCGACCGAACCAAAAACAGAATCCACAAATCACCACCCCTTACTTAAACAAGCTCAACTCACTCTCACTGAAGAACAACAACAGGCCAGAGATCACATTCAGCTCAAAGGCTTTCAGGTCTCTTTATTAGAAGGCGTCACTGGCAGCGGTAAAACCGAAATCTACTTACAACTTGTGGAGCAAGCCTTAAAAGAGGGTAAACAAGCGCTTATTTTAGTACCCGAAATCGGCCTCACCCCTCAAACCGTTAAACGCTTTGACCGACGCTTTCACACTGAAATTGCTCAGCTTCACTCGGGTTTGGCTGACGGCGAGCGCGCACGCCACTGGCTTCAGTGCTCACACGGCCAGGCGCGCATCCTCATTGGAACACGCTCTGCCATTTTTACTCCCCTACCCAACCTCGGTATCATCATTATTGACGAGGAGCATGATAGCTCCTACAAACAGCAAGACACGTTCCGCTATTCCGCCAGGGACCTAGCAATCTATTTAGGGCAGCAAAAAAACATCCCCGTCATACTCGGCTCAGCAACCCCCTCAATGGAAAGCCTGCAAGGCGCTACAGAAGGCCGATATCAACACCTTCAACTACAACAACGCCCCAGCGGGACCGAGCCTCCGCCTTTAGAGATAGTCGACCTCAATCAACACCCCAATCAGCAGGGGCTCTCTCAAAAACTCCAGCAAGAGATCACCCATACTTTAGACCGCGGCGAGCAAGTTTTGCTGTTTATCAATCGACGAGGATATGCCCCTGCCCTGCGCTGCAATCACTGCGGCTGGATATCGGAATGCTCTCACTGCAGCGCCAAGCTCACCCTCCATAAGCAGGCTAGAAAGCTGCAGTGCCACCACTGCGATCTACAGCGCCCCATCCCACAGCAGTGCGAAAACTGCCACAGCCGCGACCTCCAACCTCTCGGCCAAGGCACCGAACGCCAAGAAGAAAGACTACAACACCTCTACCCCGAAACACCGGTGTACAGAGTGGACAGAGATAGTACTAGCCGCAAGCACGCCATGGCTGAACTGTATGAAAGAGTGAATACCGGAGAACCTTGCATTTTATTAGGCACGCAAATGCTAGCCAAAGGACACCATTTTCCCAAAGTCACTCTAGTTGGCATTCTCGATATCGACAGCAGCCTCTTTGCCGGCGATTTCCGCGCAGCAGAACGCCTTGGGCAACTGGTCACCCAAGTTCATGGCCGGGCGGGGCGCGGAGAGCTACCAGGCCGGGTGCTGATGCAAACCCACTACCCTGATCACCCTATTGTGAAATGCTTGCAAACAGAGAACTACCAAGCTTTGTGCTCCCTGTTAAGGGAAGAGCGGTACACTGCCGCCATGCCGCCCTTCTCATCACTGGCGGCAATTCGAGCCAGCGCTACACAAGCGACGCTTCCCGGTAATACGCTACAAGCCTTGAGGCAACAACTCCCCCACCAAAGCGAAGTCACTCTCTTCGGCCCCTGGCCTTGCCTGATGGAAAAACGCCAAGGCCGTTATCGCTGGGAAATTTTATTGAAAAGCCCATCAAGACAGGCACTCCACCAGCAGCTGTTTTATGCCGAACAGTTTTTTGAGCAACACAAGGTAAGCCGCGACTTGCGCTGGCACATCGATGTGGACCCTCAAGATATGAGCTAACCCACTGACCTAACAATAGAGGCAGTTAACACTAAGTTGAAGGCGCCCTGTCAACCTACCCAAGAGTCCGCTAAACTCCCCCCAAAACAACGAATAACATTTCCTGAACTCCGCCCCCTAGATTACAACGATACGCCTGCATGACTCACGACTTCGCCAAAAAAAAACGCGCTCCAGCCGCCAGCAAACGCAAGAAGTCACCACGACCTAATTCACAGGTACCCGGCTGGGTCTGGCTGTTCACAGGCACAGCCTTGGGTGCCTTTATTGCTTTCTTGGTATACCTTGCAGGACTAGCCCCAGAAAAACAGAGCCTGCAACAAAAGGCCTCCCCGGAAAAGCGCGCAGAAAAAAATCACAATAAACCCCAGTTTGATTTCTATACATTATTGCCAGATAGCAGCGTCGAAGTTCCCGACGAGCAAGCTACACTGAACACAGTTACGCCTGATTACGATTACATTCTACAAACTGGCTCTTTCCGCAACACCAGCGATGCTGATCGCCAAAGAGCCCAGCTACTGCTGATGAATATGAATGCCCGCATTGAGTCGGCATCCCCGAAAGGGAAAAGCGATGTCTGGCACCGCGTACTGGTGGGCCCCTTTGAATCCCGCTCAAAAATGGCCAGCGCCCGCCAGTCCCTTATCAGTAACGGTATCAATCCTCTAGTGCTAAAGAAGAAGCGCCCAGACACTCAAAACCCTTGATTCCTGAAGGAATGCCCCCATCTAAGTGGCATTCGTAACACATAAGGAATCCTCCTGTGACCACTATTGTTTCTGTCCGTCGAGGCAACAGCGTTGTCCTCGGTGGCGACGGCCAAGTTTCCCTCGGCAATACCGTCATGAAAGGCAACGCCAAGAAAGTACGCCGCCTTTGGAAAAACCAAGTCATTGCCGGCTTTGCTGGCGGCACCGCAGATGCCTTTACCCTTTTCGAACGCTTCGAAGCTCAACTAGAAAAACATCAAGGCCATCTCACTCGCGCTGCAGTAGAGTTAGCCAAAGAATGGCGCTCCGACCGCGCCCTCCGTAAATTAGAAGCTCTCCTGGCGGTTGCCGATAAAGAGGCCTCCCTGATTATTTCCGGCACCGGAGATGTCATCCAACCCGAAGATGACCTTATTGCCATTGGATCCGGCGGCCCCTTCGCTCAAGCTGCAGGCCGCGCACTCCTCGAAAACACCGAACTTAGTGCTGGCGACATTGTGGAAAAAGCGCTGACCATCGCCGGTGATATTTGTGTTTATACCAACCAATGCAAAACCATTGAGAAAATTGATTTTTAAAATACGCCAATTTATGTCCAAAGCGTATCGACACTGAAAAGTATTAGAGAAAAAGCTATGTCTCAGATGACACCCAGAGAAATTGTCCACGAACTGGATAAACACATCATCGGCCAATCAGAAGCGAAACGTGCAGTTGCAATTGCTCTTCGAAACCGCTGGCGCCGCATGCAATTGCCTGAAGAACTGCGCAACGAAGTTACGCCGAAAAATATTTTAATGATCGGCCCCACTGGTGTCGGAAAAACTGAAATTGCTCGCCGTTTAGCCAAGCTTGCCAACGCCCCTTTCATTAAAGTTGAAGCCACTAAATTTACCGAAGTCGGATACGTGGGCAGAGACGTAGAATCCATTGTGCGGGATCTAGCAGAAACCTCCATTAAACTTTTGCGCGAGCAAGAGATGCAGAAAGTTCAGCACCGCGCCACTGACGCTGCAGAAGAGCGCATTCTCGATGCTTTGCTTCCCCCTGCAAGAGGAGAAGACCTCAGCGAAAGCACTGAGTCTGGCACTCGACAAATTTTCCGCAAAAAACTCCGCCAGGGCGAACTGGATGGCAAGGAAATTGAAATCGATCTACAAGCACCCAACGTTGGCGTAGAGATTATGGCTCCTCCAGGCATGGAAGAAATGACTAGCCAGCTACAGAATATGTTTTCCAACATGGGCAATCAGAAGACTCAAAAAACCAAGCTAACCGTTGAAAAAGCATTGAAACAATTGCGTGACGAAGAAGCGGCAAAGTTGATCAACGACGATGAAATCAAGGCCCGCGCCATTGAAAATGCCGAACAAAACGGGATTGTTTTTATCGACGAACTGGACAAGGTTACCAAACGGGACAGCGGAACCGGTGGTGATGTTTCCCGGGAGGGCGTACAGCGTGATTTACTCCCTCTTATTGAAGGCTGCACCGTCTCAACAAAATATGGCATGATCAAAACCGATCATATTCTGTTTATTGCCTCTGGCGCCTTTCATCTTGCTAAGCCATCGGATCTTATCCCTGAACTCCAAGGCCGCCTTCCAATCCGCGTTGAGCTTAGCGCTCTATCCCCTGAGGATTTTCAACGAATCCTTACAGAGCCAGATGCATCCTTAACGGAGCAACAACAAGCCCTACTAAAAACCGAAGATATTGACTTAAACTTTACCGCCGATGGCATTCTCCGCATTGCTGAAACCGCCTGGCAAGTCAATGAGCGCATTGAAAATATTGGCGCACGTCGCCTACACACAGTTATGGAGAAGCTACTCGACGAAGTATCCTTCCAAGCAGAATCTCAATCCATTACTGTCGATGGAAACTATGTAGACAAGCACCTTGGTGAGCTTGCACAAGATGAAGACCTTAGCCGCTTTATTCTTTAACCAGCGGCAAAACTAACAAACAACACAGCCCCATTAAAAAATCCCGCTAAGGCGGGATTTTTTTCATCTAATGTTTTCTACCGAAGAAACCGTAACCAACGCCACAATCGCAACACATCTGCCAATGCTGCCGCCACGTAAGTTAAGGCACACGCCTTGAGTACCTGTCGAATAGCGGGCATATATTCTTTGGGTACGTACTCTCCTTTTTCTAATATGGGTAAAGCTTTATTAAAGCTCGCATCCCACTCTTCAGGCAAAATTGCTGCGTACATCAGCACTGATACCAACATGGTAACGATCCCAACGACGCCAATAGCCAGCATTACCGCAGGTGACCGAATCAAGCCGGCCACGATCGGCACACACATCAAAATAAAAACACCATAGCGCTGAATGGCTAGCGCCACGGGGAAATATCGCTTTCTCAATCGCGTCACCGCTTCCTGGCGATTAAATTGAATAGCATGACCCACTTCATGAGCTGCCACCGCAATCGCAGTTAAGGTTTTACCCTCATAGACTTCCGGACTTAATCGTACGGCATTATCACCCGGAGAATAATGATCATCGTTTTTAACAGACTTCTCTACTTTTACATTCTCCAACTCATATCGAGACAGCAAATGCACAGCCAGCTCTCCACCCGTTCCCGGCATTCCATCTAGTTGCCTGTGATGTTTTCTCAATACATATTTCACCCAGATACTTGGCCCTAATATGACTACAAGCAGGATGAGCAAAATAAAGACAGCTACCATATATTATTTCATCTCTTGTGATAGCCCTTGGTATAGCTCCTGAGGTTTACCGCTGGGAATTTCATATACCCATATTTTTCAGAATATCAATGGTCTGCCTTAGCACCGCTGCCATATTAGGGTGATCCACTTCAAATTCTGCTTCAATTTCTTCCAATTGCTTTACTAACTGACTGTGCTCTTCTGTCACTTCTGCCTCAGGCTCAGCCAAAGTAGTCACATTCTGAATAATATCCGATAGCACATCATGACGTGATTCAGCTAGCGCATCTGCCATGTGTTTTTTCATTTCTGCCAAGGAGGTTTTCAAATCATCGTTAGCCATATTATTTCCTTTCTCTGCTTCTATTTATACCCGCTCTACCTAACAGTTTAGTTCGTCTCCAGTAGAAATGTTACTGGACCATCATTCACGAGACTCACCTGCATATCTGCCGCAAATACGCCAGTGGCAACCTTACCGTGCTTTTCATTAAGTCTTTTCACGAAGTATTCATAAAGTGCTTTCGCTTTTTCTGGCGCTGCCGCACTTGAGAAACTCGGCCGCAAGCCTTTCTTGGTTTCTGCCACGAGTGTGAACTGAGACACCACCAAGACCCCACCTTGTATATCAGAGACTGAGCAATTCATTTTCCCTGCATCATCAGAAAAGATGCGATATTTCAGTATCTTATCTACCAGCCTGTCAGCGTCACTTTCCTCATCACTATGCCCCACTCCCAGCAGCAATAGAACACCTTCACCAATTTCACCAACTACCTCACCCTCAACCTTTACCGAGGCTTTTTTTACTCTCTGTATCAGTCCACGCATTCCAACAGTTCCAGAATTTTCGTAATATTTAATTGCCTATGATTTTACCGTTATAGCGGCCTTCTCTCGACCCACAGACACCATTACGGTAAGCTTTATCACCATTTTTTCATTGAATTTCAACACTGTTTACAGGGGTTTTCCCAATGCCACAGTATCGCTCCCATACATCCACTAAAGGCCGTAATATGGCTGGCGCCCGTGCACTTTGGCGTGCCACAGGTATGAAAGACGACGATTTCCATAAACCCATTATCGCCATCGCTAATAGTTTCACCCAATTCGTGCCGGGTCACGTACACCTCAAGGATTTGGGTCAGCTGGTCGCACGTGAAATCGAACGTTCAGGTGGTGTCGCAAAGGAATTTAATACCATTGCTGTAGACGACGGTATTGCCATGGGTCACGACGGCATGCTGTATAGCCTACCATCTCGCGACATCATCGCTGACTCCGTGGAATACATGGTGAATGCACACTGTGCTGACGCCCTCGTATGCATCTCCAACTGCGACAAGATCACTCCAGGTATGCTAATGGCCGCCATGCGCCTTAACATTCCTGTTATCTTTGTCTCTGGCGGACCAATGGAAGCCGGCAAGACTAAGCTCTCAGAGCACAAGCTAGACCTTGTAGACGCCATGGTTATCGCGGCTGATGACTCCGCCTCCGATGAAACCGTAGCCGAAATTGAGCGTAGCGCTTGCCCTACCTGCGGTTCTTGCTCCGGCATGTTTACTGCGAACTCCATGAATTGCCTCACCGAAGCACTTGGCCTTTCTCTTCCTGGTAATGGCACCGTGGTTGCAACTCACGCAGATCGTGAACAACTTTTCTTAAAGGCTGGTCGCCAGATTGTTGAAATCACCAAACGCCACTACGAACAAGACGACGCCTCTGTATTACCTCGCGCTATCGGCGGCTACAAGGCATTCGAAAACTGTGTCGCTCTGGATATCGCCATGGGCGGCTCAACTAACACCATCCTCCATTTGTTAGCTGCCGCTCAAGAAGCCGAACTTGATTTCACCATGAAAGACATTGACCGCCTTTCGAAAGAAATCCCTCAGCTCTGTAAAGTTGCCCCAAACACCCCGGAATATCACATTGAAGATGTTCACCGAGCCGGCGGCGTTATGGCCATTCTTGGTGAACTCGATCGTGCGGGTAACCTGCATACGGACATTCCCACTGTTCACAGCGCTAGTATGAAAGATGCTTTAGACCAATGGGATATCATGCGCTCCCCTTCAGAAGACGTTTTACACTTCTATAAAGCAGGACCTGCGGGCATCCCGACCCAAACCGCATTTAGTCAGAGCACTCGCTGGCCAACTCTCGATGCAGATCGTGAGAACGGCTGCATCCGCTCTCTTGAACATTGCTTCAACACAGAAGGCGGTCTTGCAGTCTTATATGGCAACATTGCCCTTGGCGGCTGCGTTGTAAAAACCGCAGGTGTTGACGAATCTATCCTTTTATTCGAAGGCACAGCTCACGTAACAGAGTCACAGGACGAAGCCGTTGCTAATATTCTCGACGACAAGGTCAAAGCTGGCGATGTTGTTATCGTGCGTTACGAAGGCCCTCAAGGGGGCCCCGGCATGCAGGAAATGCTTTACCCTACCTCATACATCAAGTCTAAGGGACTGGGTAAATCATGCGCACTACTCACTGACGGACGCTTCTCTGGCGGAACTTCAGGCCTCTCCATCGGCCACGTTTCACCCGAAGCCGCAGCTGGTGGCACTATTGGCTTGGTTCAAAATGGCGATAAAATCCGCATCGATATCCCCAATCGTACGATCGATGTACTGATTAGCGAGGAAGAGCTTTCACAACGCAGGATAAAACAAGACCAGTTAGGCTGGAAACCAGCCCAAAGCCGCCCTCGCAAAGTCAGCGCCGCTCTGAAAGCCTACGCGAAATTGGCAACCAGTGCGGATAAAGGTGCAGTTCGAGATTTATCACAACTCGATTAACAAAATAGACAGCCTCACGCTAAAGCCGCAGTTATTTTTCAACTGCGGCTTTTTATTCATCTCACACACTATCAATAAATCATAACCATAAAAAAACCGGCTAACCCATTAGAGCGCCGGTTTTTTTCGTTCTTTTTAAGCACTTATTAGAGCTGTAAAGACTCTCTACGCTTAATTTCACGGGACATATACTTCTTCCACTGATATGCCGCTTTTTTAGCTTTCTCTTCTTTTGCTGCCAAAGTTAAGTACTTATCAGCTTCCTTGAATTTATCCAGATAGAACAACGCCTGACCAAGATACAACTGAGCCATACCTTTCTTACGTAAACCGCCTTTTTTCAAGGCTTTACGTAATACATTTTCAGCTTTTTTGTATTTTTCATCATCAAGATAAATCGCGCCTAAGTGGTAATAAATTTTACCTTCATCGGATTTAGCTGCCGCCTTCTCCAACACAGCAATGGCTTTTGTTTTTTCCTGAGCCATTGAATAAGCGTTACCTAAGGCCTGTAGGTTTTTAGCCGTAGATTTAATCACCTTGGCTTTAATACCCTTATCCAGTACTTTTGCCGCTTTCCAAGGAGCTTCCTGCTGCATAAACAACGCAGCCAATGTTGTCAGCTCAGTTTCTTTCTCCAAAGAGTTAGTCACATATGCTGCTTCCATTGCATGAAGCTGATCTTTCGAGCGTTCCTTCATACCGTACAGGCCAGCAACACTCTTCCAGTACTTAGGCTTGTTCCAGTGCTTGATCATGGTTTCAAAAACCTTGATAGCTCCGTTCACATCACCTTTCTCATACAAAAGAGCGGCCTGCATGTTGTACCAAGACTCTTTGGGCAACTTACCTTTGCTGGTGTAGTTGTTAACCGCTTTGGTAATCCAGGTTAGGGCTGACTTCATATCACCCAACTGGTAATAACACTGCGATAACAGATAATAAGTATCAGAACCTACAATTTCTGACATCTTCATCCAGTCTTTCAGCTGCTTGATCGCATCGCGGTATTTCCCAACCTGCATATACAACTGGCCCAAATATTTCATGGCGCCAGTCTGCAGGCTTAAAGAAGTTCCTTCTTGGGCCACGACCTTCCGATACGAGGCAATTGCTCCGTTGAAATCTTCCAAAGAAATCTGCGCATAAGCCTTAAAGTTATAGACGTTAGCGATCTCGTTACCGTTTAACTTACCTGCATTTTTCTTAAGCAAGTTATCCAATTCAAGACCAGCACCCTTCCAATCCTCAACTTCGAGTAATTTTTGGGCCTTACCCAACTGCTTACTAACAGTTTGGCGAATCGGTAGCGTTTTACGAGTTTTGTACTTCTTTGCTTTGTCTTCCTGAGCAGACACAGTCGCTGAGGAGATCTGGATTAGGCTATCAACACCCACTGCCTGCTGAACCAATAATGGAGCAGCAGCAAGGGCCAAAACTTGACCCAAGCCTTTTAGTGAGCGAAGCGCCTTTTTACTTGATTGATTCATCATAAGAAGGCCACCTTAGTTGTATCTACCTTTTTTGCTCTGATCCAGCTTGAAGGTAAACTTATAGCTCACCCCAGGAACTGCCTGAGCAACACCATCAACAACACGCGGACGATATTTAAATTTCTTAACCGCACGAACTGCCGACTTATTAAAGATATTCGGTGGATCTGCATCCACAACCACAGGGTCTTGCACGGTACCCTGTGGGGTCACTGTAAAGCTCACCACAACCCACCCCTCTGTACCACGACTCATAGCGCGAGAAGGATACATAGGCGGTGCCGCGTAGATGGGCATAAAGTCACCATCAGAGAAGCCAGCACCTAGACCAATCCCACCAAGAGAGTTACCCATCTTAGGCGCAGAAACATTCACTGCGTCCTGAATATCAGGGCTATCAACCTCAGGTTCAGGCGTGTCGGGTGGCGGCTCATCTGGCGTTTCGGGTTTTTCGGGTTTCTGATCGTATTGATCTGTAATCTCCGTCTCACCCATTGTGATATCCGGCAGCTTAAGCTTATCCACCTCTTTAGGCTCTTTGATGTCCGCATTAATTAGCGAGTGCATCAGGAAAACAAGCCCGAAAGTTGTGGCGGAAGCTAATGCTGCAGCTATTAGAAGTCTTACCACGTTAATTACCTATCGTTTGTATTACTTCGCTGTTGCCATAATGATTTGATTGCGAGGAACACCCGCAGCAATAGCACCATCTGCTACGGCAGCCAGTGTTTCCACTGTAGCCTTTCCGTCAGCCTGAATGACCACAGTACCCTTCGGGTTTTCTGCGCGCATACGGGCAACGTTTGCTTTCACCGCACGTTTATCAATTCGGCGACGATCCAACCAAATTTCATCGTTGGCGCTTACTGCAATCAGAATATTGGCCTGGCCAGCTGATTGTGCTTCAGTAGCTTCCGGTCGATTTACATCGATACCGGCTTCTTTTACGAAGGAAGCAGTTACGATGAAGAAAATCAGCATGATGAATACAACGTCCAACATGGGCGTTAAGTCAATTGCCTGTTCTTCTTCTGCCGCCTTGCTGATATGGCTTTTACGCATGAGTCAGCCTCTTTAGTCTCTTTTTCTTGCCTGCATTAAGCAGTGATTTTCGCTATAAAATGGACCACCTTAATGGTCCATTGTCAGATGGTCGTCCAACAATTCTTTCTCGCGGTTAGCGACACGACTCAGATAAGTTTCACCAAAAATACCTGACAGCGCGGCAACCATACCCGCCATTGTTGGGATGGTGGCTTTTTGCACACCATCAGCCATCTGCTTAGCGTCACCACCACCGGTAACAGCAAGAATATTAAATACTTCGATCATACCCCACACGGTACCCAACAGTCCGAATAACGGACACAGAGCAACCATGGTTTTGATCATGGGTAAGCCATCATCAACCTTCACGCATACGCGAGAAACAATGGCTTCACGGATCATGTGGGCATTCCAGGATTTGCGCTCGGAGCGGGCTTCCCAAGAGTCCAGCGCTTGCTGCACATCACCTTTGAGTGCGCCGTGGAAATACCACACGCGCTCAAAGATAAAGGTCCACAACAGGAAGGTGAGGGGAACAATACCCCAGGTTAACACCACTCCACCTGCTGCAAGGAAGCCTTTTAAGGCTGCGAGGGCATCTGTTAGTGCCAGCAGCATAATTTACTTCTCCGAGTTCTCGGCAACGATACCTGCACTTTGCTCTTCCAAAATGTGCAGTAGTTTCTTCGCCTTACCGCCCACATAGGTGTGCAGTAGAGTAATAGGAATAGCAACCAACAGACCCAATACAGTGGTCACCAATGCACCGGAAATACCACCAGCCATTGCTTTAGGATCACCAGCACCGAAGATAGTAATCGCCTGGAAGGTCATGATCATACCGGTTACGGTACCCAACAGACCCAATAGAGGACCCAGCATAGCAACCAGCTTCAACCAACTCAGGCCGCTTTCGATTGCTGGACGCTCTTTTAGGATTGCTTCAGCCAGTTTCAGCTCCAGTGACTCAGTGTCAGAGCTGCTGTTGTCTTCAGCTACTTTCAATACACGACCCAGTGGGTTGTTTGGATTCGCTTTTTTCGCTTTCAGCTGAGATTTAACCTTGCTGGTCATACCGGACAAGATGAGGGTACGCAGGATACCCAATACAATCGCCACCAAGAAAACGGCCGTAATAAAGTAGCCAACGTAGCCACCTTGATGCCAGCGCTCAACCAAGTTCGGGCTATTGATCAGGGCTTTAAGGAAGCTACCACCTTGTGGACCGGTAGGGTCAAGACCAAAGCGAGAGAAGCCTGCCGAAGCACCTTGAAGGTCAGAAGCTTGTGCTAAGAAAGCACCAGACGGCTGACGAGCCAACTCAGAAACTGAACCAGTATCACCGTTGTAAGCCAAGTACTTACCATTAGATACCAAGTTGTGAACACCTACACGAACCACTTCTTGATCAGACTTATTACCGTCTGGCAGAGTAATCGTAGTGTCGAACTTAACCACCTTGCCGCCTTCGATAATTTCACGCTGAAGCTCGTACCACACACGCTCAATCTCATCCATTTTTGGCAGCTGAGTATTGCTAGCCATCTTATCAATCAAGCCATCAATGAAGTCACCACGACCTGGATACTGAGCTGAGGTTACAGAATCTTTCAACGTCTGACGCAGGTCGCCAGCTACAGTGGTCAAGTGACCGAACAGCTCTTTCAAAGAACCCAGACGCTCGTCCAACTGTTTACGCTTAGCACTAACAATTTGCTCTTGCTGGGCGTACTCTTTTTCTTTCTGCTTACTCAGAGCTTCAAGGCGCGCTTTCTCTGCCTTGGCTTTCGCTAACAGCGCTTGCTGCTTGCTCTTTTCACGCTTAAACGTCGCTTCACGCTGACGATGCTCTTTGGTTTCGTTGAGTTTGCTTTCTTTAATCAACTGAAGTAACTGATCCAAAGATTGTGCTTTAGGATCTTGAGCATAAGACAACGTGGATGCACCCATCAGTGCTGCTGCAGCGATTACAGCGCAGCTTTTTACAAACTTTCTCATTGCGCTGCCTCCGGAGCCAAGATAGGCATGTTCATAATATTAATAGTCGCTTGCTTACGAGCGATACGGATACCCTGCTGGATAGCACTACGATACTGACCAGCATCGATATCATGAATCCATTGTTTTTGCTCTTTATCCCACACACCAGAGATTTTGGTATCGGTGGTTTGATATACCAGAGCAATACGACCAACCTGCAGGAAGTTTACTTCGCGCTCAGTGCCATTAATGTCGATATTGCCTGAGTAGGTAGACATTTTCTTACCGAACTCGCCTTCAATTTTGTAGGCTTCCAGTACTTGGCGGAACTTCTCAGCAACAGAGATATCGGCACGATCTAGGTTAGAACGCAGTTTAGCAACGCGCTCATTACGCTCATCCATCAAGAATGGAATATCCAAACCAATGAATTGCTCCAGACCGGTAACCATACGATCAATCAGGGGAACCATACGGCGCTCAAGAACAGTCGCGTCCGCAATAGATTCTTCTAACTGAACCAATTGCTTCTTCTGCGCTTCAAGCTGACGATTCAATTGAGCGATGTAGACTTCCAACGCTTCAATTTCTTTACTCACAACACGGTAGTCTTGAACGATACCTTGTGTCTTATCAACGATCTGCTCGATACGCTTCTGTGATTTCTGGGCTGCAGCAGTTTTGCTTTCACCCAATTTAAGCGCATCGGTCACGTCAGCGGCCTGTACAGCCATAGCACCAAACAAGGCACCGGCAGACAGCACACCGGACAATGCCACGGCTTTAAATTGCTGCTTCTTCATGTCTCCCCCAATGGGTTATTTCTAGTCGAATTCATCGTGAACATCCGGTAATACCTAAACCTCAAGGGCTTACCGTCTATTCGGATTCTCGTTACCTGATTACAGGCCCAGCAGCCCGTAAGAGATCGGGCATTATAAAGAGTCAAAAAAAGCATTATCAACGAGCTAATTTTAACTTCTTACCGCTGTGTATCTCGGTAACAAAATGGATCACGCATTGACCAAATTAACCCTGCAAGAGGACAATTTGGGTCAAAAGGTAACAAGCATCTTTTTAATCACCTTGCGCAACCGCACTTACTTCCGCTTAAACAATTTACAATTCCAAATAATTACCGCTCGCGGACCACCACTTGGAAATGGAAATCGTCTTTCCCTGCCTGAAAGTCACCATCAACGCGACTCACTTCACGCCACACTTCCTCATCCAGCTCAGGAAAAGCCGCATCGCCTTCCACGTTTGCCTGAATTTCAGAAATGTAAATTCTTGATGCCAAGGGTAACGCCTGGGCATAAATTTCCGCCCCACCAATTACCATTAATTCTTCAGCGCCGGAACTTTGCGCTGCCTGGCAAGCTTTAACAATAGCACTTTCTAGCGATGTCTCCACTGAAACACCTTGAGATGTCCAATTTTTTTGCCGAGTGATCACAATATTCTCTCTTCCCGGCAGTGGGCGACCAATAGACTCAAACGTTTTACGCCCCATAATCACGGGCTTCCCTAAAGTAACCGCCTTAAAGTGCTTTAAATCACTAGGTAGACGCCAAGGCAGGGTGTTTTCCTTACCTATAATTCGATTTTTTGCCATTGCTACAATTAGGGCGACTGGGAATTCTGTTTGACCCATTAACTACTCCACTGAGCTCAGACAGCAACTGGGGCTGAAATATGAGGATGAGGTTCGTAATCCGTCAGCTCAAAATCCTCAAAAGTGAAGGCAAATAAATCCTTCACTTCCGGATTGATTTTCATCACTGGCAACGAGCGAGGCTCTCTCGAAAGCTGAAGATCCGTTTGCTCAAGGTGATTCACATATAAGTGTGCATCACCAAAAGTGTGCACAAAATCACCAGGCTCGAGCCCCGTGACTTGTGCAATCATCATGGTTAACAATGCATAAGAAGCGATATTAAAAGGCACACCCAAAAAGATATCCGCACTGCGCTGATAGAGCTGGCAAGATAACTTGCCGTCGGCCACATAAAACTGAAACAAGCAGTGACAAGGCGCCAGCGCCATCTTGTCTAACTCGCCCACATTCCAGGCATTCACCAGTAAACGACGAGAATCCGGATTGTTTTGTATTTGATCGAGTAAATCTTTGATTTGATCCACATGGCCGCCATCCGGCGTCGGCCAGGAGCGCCACTGATGGCCATAAACAGGCCCGAGATCGCCGTTTTCATCCGCCCATTCATCCCAAATCCTCACCCCATTTTCTTTGAGGTACGCAACATTGGTATCGCCTTTTAAGAACCACAACAACTCATGAATAATGGAACGTAAATGGCATTTCTTTGTGGTGACTAATGGAAAGCCTTCGCTTAAATCAAAACGCATTTGATAACCAAAAACACTTACCGTACCGGTACCCGTGCGATCATCCTTTCGGGTTCCGTTATCGCGCACATGGCGCATCAAATCCAGATATTGTTTCATGATGCTTTAACACTATTATCCGTTTTACTATTGTTTGTTTCGCCTGTATTCGTATTCTGATTATTTTTCTTTTCGCGATGATAGGCCCACGCAATAATGCCCAAGCCGATAAGAATCATAGGAATGCTCAGCAACTGACCTCGACTCATCCAACCCAGTAAATCAAAACCGATATGGGCATCGGGCTCACGGAAAAACTCCACAAAGAAACGCGCGCAGCCATAACCCACCAAAAACAACCCACCGATAGAGCCAGCAGGACGTTGCTTTTTACTAAACCAAAAAATGAGAACGAATAACAGCAGACCTTCTAGGGCAAATTGATACAACTGCGACGGATGACGAGGAACCCCATGGGGATCACGAGGAAAAATCATGGCCCAAGGAACATCGGCAGCCCTCCCCCAAAGCTCTTGACCAATGAAATTTCCTAAGCGGCCAAAGCCAAGGCCCAGCGGTACCATAGGCACCACAAAGTCCCCTAACCTTAAAAAACTTGTTTGCAGTTTACGAGAATAGAGCCAGACGGCAACCGCTACCCCCAACAAACCACCATGGAAGGACATCCCGCCTTCCCAAATACGGAGCAACCATAGAGGGTCTTGCAAGAAGTGTTCGAGGTTATAAAAAAACACATAACCAAGGCGCCCCCCAAGAACTACACCTAAGGCCCCATAGACAACTAAGTCTTCCACTTGGCTCTTCTTGATGGGTGACCAAGGCTGCTCACAACGCGTGATGGCCAACCACCAAGCAGAGGCGAAAGCAAAAAGATACGTTAAACCGTACCAATGGACTGTTAATGGGCCAAAACTAAAAGCAACGGGATCTATTTCTGGGTATGTGAGCATTAGGGTTCCGAATTATTCCAAGGGCTATTGTGCAGCCAACCAGTGCTAACGTGATTAAATTAGGGCACCTCCCAATCAGAAAGCGACCAACATCATACCGACCAGAATCACTGGCAGATAGTTTTACAGTAAAAATTTTAGACCGATCACCCCCAGTAAAATGGCAAATCCTATCTGTAATTTTCTCGCTGGGAGCTTGTGGGCAATAAATGCCCCCACTTTTGCACAAGGGGCGCTAGCAATGACAATCCCCACAAAAGCCGGCCAATAAATATAGCCTGTCGCCATATCGGGTAAATTTTCTGCATTTAAACCAGTATAAAAATACCCAAAGGCACCAGCCAAAGCGATGGGAAAACCTACTGCAGCAGCACTGGCCACGGCCTCTGCCATAGCTACTCGGCACCAACTCAAGAATGGCACGGTAAGACTGCCACCACCAATACCAAACAATGCCGAAATTCCCCCAATCACCCCACCAGAGAACACAAGGCCAGGAGTAGTCGGCAAATCACGAGTAGCCTTTGGCTTTAAACCAATACCCATTTTGAAAGCAATGATTAGCAGGAAAATCCCAAACGCTTTTCGCAAGGTCTCACCATCTAAGCTACCGGCAATTTGCGCCCCAAACAAAGCACCAACAATAATGCCAGGGGTAATTCGCCACACCACTGGCCAGCGAACAGCGCCTTTTTTGTGATGAGCCTGAATGGAGCTAACAGACGTAATCAATATAGTGGCAAGGGAGGTACCGATGGCCAAGTGCGTCATGACGGCTTCATCCACCCCCAAAAAGGGAAAAGTCAGTAATAACGCCGGCACGATCACTACACCACCACCAATACCAAACAAGCCTGCGGTTAGCCCCGCAACAGCCCCCAGGGATAAATAAATAATTGCCAGCGTTACAATATCCACGTACTACCCTTATCGTATAACTCAACAGACTTAATATTTAGAAGACGAAAAGACAAAGACCCAACCATGTGCCTAATTGCCCTCGCTTTGCAGCAGCACCCTGAATACCCACTGATCCTGATTGCAAACCGGGACGAATTCTACCACCGCCCCACTGCCAGCGCTGCTTTTTGGCAAGATCAGCCTGAGATATTTGCCGGTAGAGATCTCGAGGCTGGCGGAACTTGGCTAGGCATTAACCGCAGCGGAAGGCTTGCTGCCCTCACCAATGTTCGCGATGGCAATGATAATTTCCAAGGCGCCCGCAGCCGAGGCCTACTGCCCCTCGACTTTTTGAAAAGCGACCTATCAGCCCAAAGCTTTATGCAAAAGCTTCAGCTCCAAGGGCATATTTACAGTGGCTTTAATTTACTAACCTTAGATTTGAAAGGCCTATTGGAACATAGTGAGAACTGTGGCTTTCATTTCAACAACAAAACCCACAAAGCAAACCCTCTCTCTCCTGGTATTAATACGCTAAGTAATGGCAGCTTAAACACCCCTTGGCCAAAAACACGAGCGCTTCATGCAGCTCTTGCCAACCACTTAACTGACAATCATGAGCAAAATCTGGACTCTCAGCAGCTCCTGGATTTACTCACCAACACCCAACAATACCCTGATAAGCAGCTACCGAATACCGCCGTATCTTTAGCCTGGGAAAGAGTATTATCGCCGCTGTTTATTCACTCGAAAGGCTACGGCACACGGGCAAGCACGGCTGTGCTTTTGAATCGCAAAGGAGAGATACTGTTTCGCGAAATCGGCTTTGATTTAAACAAGCAAATCAGCAGCGAGACTGAAATAAGCTTTATGATCACTTAATACAGGCAGTGCGCCTGCTTAGCCATCTATTTATTTACTAACTATTTACTAACTATTTACTAGCTACGCAAAGCGCGGGAAACCAAATTACCCAACCCAACATCCTTCAAGGTATCCACCACTAAGCGCTGCACACTACGAGCATCCGGCATCTTCATGGCGTCGTCCAGTAACTGTTTTGCATCCCCCAGTGAGAATCCGCGAATGGCCGCCTTCACTTTAAGTAAGTTACTACCACTCATAGACAGCACATCGTAACGCATCGCCATCAGTAACAAGGCCGCCCCTGGATCCCCGGCAAATTCACCACAGATACTCACTGGGCAGTTTTCAGAGTGGGCATCTTCCACAATTTGCTGCAGCGCGCGAAGCACTGATGGATGGTAGGTGTGATAAAGATTTGCCACCCGAGGGTTGTTGCGGTCCACCGCCAGCAAGTATTGCGTTAGGTCATTACTACCCACGGAAAGGAAATCCAAACGGCGAGCCAGCTCTTTCGCTAAATACACCGCAGCCGGCACTTCGATCATAGCACCCACTTTCGGCGCTTTAAGAATGTAACCTTCTTCCTGCACCTCTCGATAAGCACGCGTACCCAAAGCCAAAGCCATATCTACCTCTTCCATGGAGGTAATCATGGGCAGCATCACTCGCAGGTTATTTAAGCCTGAACTTGCTTTAAACATGGCGCGAGCTTGAATCAAATACAGCTCAGGGTGATCGAGCGTTACCCGAATACCCCGCCAACCGAGGAAAGGGTTTTCTTCTTCAATAGGGAAGTAAGGCAAAGCTTTGTCACCGCCGATATCCAGCATACGCATGGTCACGGGGTAGGGGTGGAAAGCCTCTAACTGCTCTCGGTATACCTGCCGCTGCTCTTCCTCTGTGGGAAAACGATCCCGCATTAAAAAAGGTACTTCAGTACGATACAGACCAACACCTTCGGCGCCGTGTTTGAGAGAGTGCACTGTTTCCGACATTAAGCCGGTATTCACCCAGAGTGTTAATCGGTGATCGTCAGGGGTGATAGAAGGCAGGTCTTTAATAAGTACCAGCTCTTCCATTAAATCTTCGTCTTCCTGCTGCACACTGCGATAGTGCTCAAGAAGCTCAGCGTCAGGGTTAACGGAAACCGTGCCGGTATAGCCGTCTACCACCATTTGCATACCATCGATATCCTGCAAAGGAATATCGACCGCACCCACCACCGCAGGTAAACCCAAGGCTCGAGCCACAATGGCCACGTGGGAGTTCACCGACCCCATGGTGGAAACAATACCCTTTAAACGCTCAGGTGGTACCTCGCCAAGCATAGAGGCAACCAAATCCTCCGCCACCAAAATCGTATTTTCAGGGAAAACCGGACAGTGAGATCCATCTTGCTGCAAGTGCCCCAGCACCCGCCGGCCGAGATCTCTCAGATCTGATGCCCGCTCACGGAGATAAGGATCCTCCATGGCATTAAACTGATTAATATGAGAGAGGATAACCTCACTCCAAGCGGCCTCGGCATTTTGGCCCTCTCGGATTAAATCAATAACCCCGCTAGCCAAGGCATCGTCATCCAGCAAGCTTAAATACGCATCGAAAAGTGCCTGCTCTTGCTTCTCCAATTTACCAGATAGCATTTTTCCCACCCGCTCAACATCAGAGCGGGCCGCAGCCAAGCCGTTCGCAAAATGGATAATTTCTTCATCGATATCATCGCAAGGGCGGCGGGAAACTGTTTGCAAATTTGCCTGCGGACGCAGTACAAGCACTTCCCCCAAGCCGATACCGGATGCACCGGCCACACCCACAAACTGACCAAAGAGGATTTCATTGCCTTTTTCAGCATCGCGGCGCAAAGACCCCGTAGCCTTCGCATGAGCAAGCACCCCTGCCAGCTGGGCAGAGATAGTCATCAAGAAGGCTTCATGGCCTTCATCAAAGCGGCGCTGCTCCCTCTGCTGAACAACAATAACTCCCATCGGGCGACGCTGATGAATAATAGGCGCCCCCAAGAAGGAACTAAAACGTTCTTCTCCGGATTCAGGGAAGTAACGGTAACGGGGATGGTCTTCTGCTTTTTCCAAGTTCAGAGGCTCTTCACGAGAAGCAACCAATCCCACCAAACCTTCACTTTCAGTCAGGCGAATACTCCCAACCGCTTCAGGTTTCAAACCTTCGGTGGCGGTTAGGACATATTCGAGATCTTCTTTGAGATAGACAGAACATACTTCGCAGCCCAGTACGGTCTTCACACGCTGAACAATAACGTTCAGCGCCACATCCAAACTGGGGGCGGAGTTTACTTCTTGAACAATAGCTCTTAGATCATGCAGCAAGGCGGGCTATCTCCGTCAGTTTTTGTTATAGCTTGCTAGAAGGTCATTATAACCAAACCATGAAAGCCCAGTCAGCGCCTAGTATTCCCTAGAAACTAGCCTTCTGAGCCCACCTGCTCTAGACGTATATGGGCCAATGAGAGTTCCTTTAACGCTTTGCGATAAACATCGCTCTTAAAGGCCACCACGTCATTGAGAGGGTACCAATAGCTTACCCAACGCCAACCATCGAATTCAGGCTTATCGCCACTGTGAAAATGGATGGCGCCCTCATCAGAGGTCAATTTCAGCAAAAACCACTTCTGTTTTTGGCCAATACACACAGGTTTTTGATCTCTGCGAACAAAACGCTTAGGAAGACGATAGTGCAACCAGCCCCGAGTGCAAGCGAGAATCTCGACATCATTCTTATTGAGGCCAATTTCTTCTTTTAACTCGCGGAACAGCGCCTGCTTTGGGCTTTCATCGCGCTTGATACCACCCTGAGGAAACTGCCATGCATTGTGTCCGCCTACTCGCCGCGCCCAAAGCACTTGCCCCTGGTCGTTACACAACACAATCCCAACATTGGGACGGAAGCCTTTCTCGTCTATCACACTTTTGCCTTATCTTTTTCTATTAACGTGACGTTATACACAAGTCTGCGGGGCTTGTCCCCTGTTGCTTCCTACATTGACTCACGAACATGATAGAATTTCGCCTCTTTCAATCCGGACTCCAGGGCCTGATATGTTTCGGCGCTTTTGTATTCTCACCTTACTCATTAGCCTCCACCTTAGCCTCAGCGGTTGCGACTCGTCGCCCTCGGAGAGTGAGTCGCCGTCCCCTGGCACACCACAAAACGCCACCCCAAACATCCGCCAAGCAACCAACCCCACACTGCTCACCGCTTTAAATGAACTTAACCACAAAACCAAGCAAAACATTACCCGAGCAAAACAAGAAGCTGAAAAACTACAGAGCAGTATCGACAGTCTACTGGCCAGCCCCTTTGCGGAGAATCTAGAAAACACCCGCCAGCAGTGGCTGAACACCTACCTAGCCCTAATCCCTCTAGCTGTGCAGGGTGAAATAGGCTTTGAACAGCCCGCCTTACTCAGTGAATTACGCCGCTACAATACCCATATGGATGCCTGGCCGATCCAGCCTGGATTTATTGATTACTTCGATGTCTACACTCAAAGCGGCTTGGTTAACGACACAACCGTAATAATGAAAGCGGATGCTTTGCTGGAACAGCACGGTATTCTTGACCCCACCGACGTTGCCGTGGGCATGCAAGCCATGGCTTATTTACTCTTTGGGGAAAACGGGCAGCGTCCTCTCGAGGATTTTGTCATCCCGGCACGCCCAGACGGCATGAAAGTCAGTGATACTCATCAGGCTCGCCGCAGAGCCTATGTCAGTATTCTTATTCAGCTACTGAAAGACGACCTGAGAAGTTTACACAGCCAATATCAAGCAGAGCATTCACTGCAATTGCGGATGAACAACCTACTACCAGATACTCGAAAACAGTTGTGGCATAAGTCAGTGCTACGCAGGATTAATCATTTATTAACAGAATGGCAGCAAGCCTTACTTGCAGAAGAAGAGAGAAGTTTCCGTAACCCGTCTAAAAGTGGCATTACTGCGGCCTGGTGTGCCGAGTTAGAAAGCATTGCGAAAATTTCACACACCCTAAAACTCAACAACACCGATCATTACACCCGCGCAGCCGTAGCCTGCTTAGACAATAAAGCAGGGGAACCCACTGAGCTTGCGAAAATCCTACTGGAACGACTTGCCGCAGAAAAATAGCGCGTTAAACACGCTATTTTTCACAACTATTCTTGCTCATCTTTCACGGCTTCCCGCATCAATTTAGCCCCCTCGCGAAATTTCTTACGCTGTTCGGGCGTCATATTCTTCCAGCGCTCTCGCATTTTTTTTCGCCGTTCTGGCGACATCTCACGGAAACCCTGCATACGCTTTTTAATGCGCGCTTGCTCTTCTGGGGATAGCTGCTTAAATTTTTCAAAGCGCTTTTTAAATTTTTCCTGCTGCTCCGGCGTCATGCTTTGCCAACGATGAAAACGCTTTTTCATATTTTGTTTTTGTTCTGGCGACATCGTTTGCCAGCGAGCTGCTCCTTGCCGTAAGCGCTTTTGCTTTTCACGACCAATCTCATCCCATTGCGCTTCAAAACGGTGGAGAATTTTTTGCTCTTGCGGTGTTAATGCCTGCCAATCCAGCCCATATCCATACAAGGGCAAGAACATTGCAAGAAACACAAAATACGTTTTCAATAGCGATTTATTTTTCACTAACTGACTCATCGCTCCACACCTTTAATCTTGTCATCTTTTTGAATACTGCTGGCGTCATTTTTTGAAATATCATTTTCTGCGGGGCTTTTATCTAGCTCATCAACCTTATCTAACCTAGGCCCACTCCACTGCCCTTTTTCATCCGTGCAAAGCACCAAGAATTCGAAAAAATCAGCGCTAATCTCGCCATCTGCATGCTCATTTGCCCATACTTCATGACCAACAATCGCCGCACACAGTAGAAAACAACTAGCTTGCCGGCGCATCATTGGCCTCCAGCCAGTAATAAAAAGCCAACTCTTGCTCAAAGTCGTCCAACTGCACCACCAATTCAGCATCGGGGGTATCGATACCCGCAGGCAGAGATTGCAATGAGCGCTTCGCTAACTGAGAGGGCGAAATCACAACCACCACTAACGCCGCAGCGACTGCACTAACTAATAGCGGCTGACGAAAATATTCTGTCCAACGGGGTCGCTCTTTGTAATGACCTAGCGCGCGCTGACGAGAGTATTCCAATTGCTGCGCAACGGCCGGATCAATATGGTTACGCTCTCGATCTAACAATTGTTTAATCTGTTGCTGCTGCTCGTTTAAGGGTTCATCATTCACGGCCAATGCTCTCCTAAAAGCTGCTGTAAGGTTTTCAAGCCTCGCGAGTAATGGGTTTTCACACTACCTGCGCTAACACCCATTGCGGTTGCGGTTGAAGCCGTATCCATCCCATCCCAGAGTCGATGCATCACCGCTTGCTGCTGACGCAAGGGCAACTGCTGAATGGCCAACTCTAATACGCCAATGGCGGAATCCGCTTTCATTTGCTCTTCCGGGGAAAGCTCAGGGGCAGGGGCTTGCTCAATCACTTGTGCATTCCCGCCTTTCCTCTCGCCCCTCTCTACACTCATCCCTACGCCAGATTCTTGATGAAACCCGAAAAAGCTCAACACGGAGCTTTTTACTTTTTTCCGGCGATGCCAATCGATAATGCGCGTATTCACAATGCGATAGAAGAGCGGCTTCCAATCCTGCTGTGGCTTGTGACTATATTTCTCCACAAACTTAATCATGGCATCCTGAATAATATCCAAGGCATCATCCGCCGCCCCCGTGGATACTTGAGCAATACGAAACGCCTGCTTTTCTTCGGCGGCCAAAAAGGCATTTAACTGCTGCTCTGTACTCAAGTATCCACCTGGTTTAGGGCCTGTTAACACGAGTAAGCCCATGAGTTATCCACTACTGCCAAATCATAGCTGACAATTCATCGCTCACAATAGTGCCTGATCACAATCGCTTTAACCGTGACTGTGCTCGCAGCACTAGCCGCGACGGCGATCAATACGATCACCTTTTCGATCCAGGCGTCGATCAATACGGTTGCCCTTGCGGTCTAGGCGCCTGTCGATACGATCACCTTTCCTGTCCAAATGATTGCTCAAACGATCATGACCATTCTCTGCAGCCCGCTCTGAACGTCGATCTAGACGAGCGTCAATACGATCCCCTTTTCTATCCAATCGATTATCGATGCGGTCACCCTTGCGATCTAGGTGATTATTGATAGCATCTCCCGGTTCTGCCACCACGGGACTGCCCCCAAACGCCAACCCAAAAAAGAGAACGGCTACGGTAGCTGTTTGTTTTACTTGCATTTTTCCTATCCTCATTACGTGTAAACGGTATTGTATTTCGGTAAAAAGAAGTGCTGTTAACGGCCTTTCTATTTAATACAACGCAACAGGCGGGAATTGGTTGACAAGAAGTTGAATTTTTTCTGCTCTACCCCGCCAGAGCCCTCAACCACTGCGGTATAATCACGCCGTCAATCACAGCCCACACCACCCCCCATGAAACAATTGATCCTTGGCGGCGCCCGCTCCGGCAAAAGTAACTTCGCCCAAGACTTGGCCTTGCAAGAGCATTTGCCATTAGAACAGCGACTACCCGTAACCGTGATCGCCACAGCGGAAGCCGGAGATAAAGAGATGGCCGAGCGTATTGCTCGCCACCAAGAAGACAGGCCCAAAGGATGGACCACCGTAGAAGCCGCCATCACACTGGGTAGTGCGCTCCAGCAAGCTGACAAGCAAAAGGGGTTAATATTGGTGGACTGTCTAACACTTTGGATTACTAACCTTCTGCTCGCAGAAAAAGGCACCCTGGAAAAAGAAGTGGCAAACTTGTTAGAAATTTTAGACAGCATCAACAGCGATATTATTTTTGTCAGCAATGAAACCGGGCAAGGCATTATCCCCATGGACCCACTTAGCCGTCGCTTTGTTGACGAAGCAGGCAGGCTCCATCAACAGATCGCCAAAGCCACAGACAGAACCATTTATGTAGTGGCAGGCCTGCCACAGGTTTTAAAAGGCCCCAGCCTTTAAGTATCTAAACTTGAACTTTTCAGCGAAAACAATTGCCATGACATTCAGCGACTTCAAAAAAACTTGCCCCACGCCTGACGAGAGCATTCGACAGCAAGCCATTAACCATCAAAACCAACTGACCAAACCACCGGGGTCTTTGGGGCGACTGGAAGAGCTGGCCATTACCCTGGCTTCCCTGCAAAAAAACATTCACCCCAGCGTGGATAACACACTGATTGCTATTTTTGCTGGTGATCACGGTGTGGTAGAAGAAGGAATCAGTGCGTTCCCTCAAGCAGTAACCGTAGAAATGATTCGAAACTTCGGCAACGGCGGCGCGGCTATTAATGTACTTGCGAATAGCATTAACGCCCCTCTAGAAGTTCATAATTTAGGCACCGCCTTTAATGCCAGCGATATTACAGGCTCTGATCGCTACCCCATTACTCACCACAATATTGCAGCGGGCACAGCAAATTTTGCCAAGCAAGATGCCCTCACTCAAGACCAACTTGAAAGCGCACTTAACGCAGGCGCCAACATCATCGAAAACAACAAGCACTTGAATCTTTTTCTCGCCGGCGAAATGGGAATAGGTAACACTACCGCAGCCAGTGCACTACTCTGCGCTTATCAAGATAAAAAACCTGCGGATGTTACGGGCGCGGGGACAGGGTTGGATAGCGCAGGCATTGCCCATAAAACCCAAGTGATTGAAAAAGTCCTCGCGCGACACAACTCAGACCACCCAGACGCAGCACCAGAAGCTATTTTACAAAGCCTAGGGGGCTTAGAAATTGCCGCCCTCGCTGGAGCTTATATTCGCGCAGCTCAATTGGGTATCCCCTCGTTAGTGGACGGCTTTATTTGCGGCGCAGCAGCCCTAGCGGCCATGCATATAAACCCCAGCACCAAGCAATGGCTATTGCTGAGCCATTGCTCTACAGAACCTGGCTATCAACATCTTATCGAGCATTTTGCTTATCCTCCTCTGGTGGACCTACAAATGCGACTAGGGGAAGGTAGCGGCGCAGCAACAACGTTTCAATTATTAAAGCTAGCCTGTGCCCTTCACAACAACATGGCCACTTTCGCCAGCGCTGATGTGAGTGAGAAAAGCAGCGACTAAAGCAACCAAGAGAACGATAATTAAGTCGGAATGCATTGTGGCTATGGAAAATAACAACAAAACTGAAATCGAAAATAAAAACGATTTTAGCGTAACCACCTTCGATTTTTTTCGCCACGGCGAACCCGAAGGCGGTAATCGTTTTCGTGGCACGGTAGATTCTGCACTGACTGATAAAGGTGTTACTCAACTAGAGCGCGCTTTTAAAACGTTTCAACACGCAAACAACACTAAAAGTGATTACACGCTGGAAAGTATTATTTCCTCTCCAAGGCAGCGCTGCGCAACCATGGCCAAACAATGGGCAGAGAAACTGAACATTCCTCTGCTCATAGAGCCCGAACTACGTGAGATAAATTTTGGTCATTGGGAAGGAAAAACCGTCGCCGAAGTTGAGCAGCAATCTAAAGAGCAATTAGAAAACTACTGGCAACACCCCAATCAAAGCACCCCTCACGGCGGTGAAAGCCTACAAGAATTTCATAATCGCATTATTCATTGCTGGCAAGATCTTCAAACCACACGTAAAGCTCAACACTCTTTGATTGTTACCCACGGCGGCGTTATCCGCAGTATTATTGGCGACCTACTGGGCATACCTCTGGACAATCTGGGCCGACTGGAAGTACCCCACGCCAGCTGGAGCCGCATCCGTATTTACCACAGCCCAGGAAAAGCCGACTGGCCACAATTAGTTTTTCATAATCAGGCTACACTATCTGCACCTTAATTATCTTTGTCGTAACCAAGCTGACCTTAGCTGCCTTTACCTTAAGAAATCCATAAACACTTATGCTTAACCAACAATTAAAAGCCATCGCCGTTGCCTTTATTTTTGCCAGTCGCATCCCTATGCCGAAACTGGAAGCCATAGAGCCTGAAGATTCATCACGCAGCTTGCCTTGGTTTTTATTGGTAGGCGCCACCCTAGGACTTACTCTCAGCCTATTAGCGGCTGGCTTTCAGAATGCCAACCCTATGCTGGTAGCAGCCATATTATTAGGGGCAAGCGCCATGTTTACCGGCGGACTGCATTTGGATGGTGTTGCTGACAGCGCAGACGGCTGGCTGGCCGGCGGCGATAAGGCACGTACATTAGAAATCATGAAAGACCCGCGCTGCGGCTCAGGCGCGGTGATCTCACTGGTGGTTTTATTACTTTTACAGTGGGGCGCTTTAGTGGAATTAATTCGCGCTCAACAATGGCTCGCTATTTTTCTCGCTCCCATTATTGGCCGAGGAGCGCTAGTGAGTATTTTTATGAGTACGCCCTATGCGAGATCACAGGGATTAGCTTCAGACTTTATTAACGGTGCAAATCGGCCGTTGATTATGGGATTGATTGCAGCGCTTTCCTTGCTGTGCATATTGCACTCAACCACCAGTTTAATAGCACTGCTCGCCGTAGCCGTTGTGGTCTATCTGTGTAGGAGACTGATGCTAAAACGCCTAGAGGGATGTACTGGTGATACGGCAGGGGCCATGGCAGAAATTGGCGCGATGGCTTTTTGGGTAAGCTGGGCGTTACAGGTGTAGGCGAAACCCCTCTGAAATATCTGAAATAAAATCCACTACTCAAGACCACTGTTTTTGGTTGCGATCTTCTTTTTCAAAATCCCAGTTATCGGTCATCACATAATCTGAAAGCTCACCTCGCTGGGCCCAACCCTCTTCCTCTAACATGGGCTTATCGTAAAACTTATCCACATAGCCCACACAGAGAATGGCAATAGGTTCAGCGTCTTCCGGCATATTAAAAAGCGCTCGTACATCTTGCTTTTCAAAAAAGCTTACCCAACCAACACCAATATTTTCTACCCGTGCCGCCAACCAGAAGTTTTGAATCGCACAGGATGCGGACGCTAAATCCATTTCTGGAATCGTGCGACGACCAAACACATGCTTCTCTCGCTCAGGCATCAGAGAGACCACTAGTATTTCCGCACAGTCCAAAATCCCTTGGACTTTTAACTTAGCAAATTCGTCTTTTTTCCCTTCATCACTTTCCGCGATCGCCTCACAGGTTTTTAGGCGCTCCGTCTCGGCTAGCTCGTGTAAGGCTTTTCGCTTTTCAGCATCATTCACTCGAATAATTCGCCAGGGCTGCATATACCCCACACTGGGGGCATGGTGAGCAGCCTGCAAGCAACGCTGTAAAGTATCTTCAGGAATAGGCGTATTATTAAAGTGCCGCATATCACGACGAGAAAAAATCGCCTGATAAACACCCTGAACTTGTTCTGAAGAAAAATCTGTCATCTCAATTGTCTGCGGAATTAAAAATCCACACCTTCTCGAGCTTTAATGCCGGCCTTATAAGCGTGTTTAATTTCTTTAATTTCGGAAACGGTATCGGCCAACTCCTGTAAAGCACTACCGCCACCACGACCGGTAACAACCACACTCTGCTCTCTCGGACGGTTCTTCAAAGCATTTAAGATCATCTCTTCATCGAGATACTTGTAGGCGATCATGTAAGTCAACTCATCCAATAACACTAAATCATAGCTATCGTCTTTCAGCATTTTTTCGGCAACAGCCCAGGTTTCTTCTGCTGCGGCAATATCGGCGGTGCGATCTTGTGTATTCCAGGTAAAACCTGTTCCCATTTGATAGAAATCTATATCAGGCAGCTTCTCTTTGAGATACAACTCTTCGCCAGACAGTTGTGCACCCTTAATGAATTGCACAACACCTACCTTGTGATTGTAGCCCAAAGCCCGTAAAACCATGCCGAAGCCAGAACTGCTTTTACCTTTACCATTACCGGTTAGTAAAATTAGTACGCCACGCTCTTCATTGGCCGAAGCAATATTGGCATCTACTTTCTCTTTCTGCTTCTGCATTTTTCGCTTATGGGCTTCGTTTTTTTGATTTTCGTCGCTCATATCTCTCTCACTTTCAAAACTTTAATTTCAGAAAATAATGTTGTTTCTGGTTAATACTAAGAGTCAAACCAATTTAATCGCTGCTGCAAAGTCACCACTGACCCCACGATAAACAGTGAGGGCGATGCTACATCTTCGCGCTTAATCAATTCAGCAATATCTGCCACTTTCGAACTCAATACCCGCTGCTCGCGAGTTGTGCCTTTTTCAACAATGGCTGCGGGCATTTCAGGTGACACGCCATGAGCCATGAGCTGTTCACAAATAACAGGGAGGCTTTTTAAGCCCATATAGAACACCAAGGTTTTATCCGTTGCCACTAATTCAGGCCAAGGTACATCCACCGTACCGTCTTTTAATTGACCCGTAATAAATTGCACAGATTTTGCGTGATCGCGATGAGTAAGGGGAATACCCGCATAACTGGCACAACCACTGGCGGCCGTAATACCTGGCACCACCTGAAACGAGACCCCTTCTTCGAACAGGGTTTCAATCTCTTCGCCGCCACGACCAAAAATAAAGGGGTCTCCACCTTTTAGGCGAGCAACACGTTTACCCTGCTTGGCATACTTTACTAATAGCTGATTAATTCCTTCTTGCGGCACAGCATGATCTGCCCGACGCTTACCCACATACACTTTTTCTGCCTCGGGATTCAGCAGCGCCATAACCTCATCGGAAACTAATCTGTCGTAAAGCACTACTTCCGCTTGCTGCATTAACCGAAATGCTTTTAGCGTTAACAGCTCAGGATCTCCTGGGCCTGCACCAATCAGATAAACTTCACCCTGCACTTTTTCTGTTCTTTCCAGCGCTTGATCTAACAACTGCTGTGCGCCTTGACGATCCCCAGAAAAAAACTTCTCCGCAATATTGCTTTGCAATACATAACGCCAGAACTGGGTGCGCTCAGCACTTGTAGCGATCTTACTTTTAACCGTTTCACGAAAACGGCCTACAAAATCACTTAATTCGCCATAGGCTTGAGGGATGAGTACCTCTAGGCGCTGTTTTAACAACTTTGACAGCACCGGCGAGTTACCACTGTTTGAAATTGCAATGGTCAATGCATCACGCTCAACAATTGCCGGAAAGGTAAAGTCGCTATCGCGAAAATTAGAAACTACATTTACAGGAATACCCTGTTTTTTTGCCCTCACGGCGACTTTTCCGTTCACCTCATAACAATCCGTCGCGGCAACCACACACTGATACACACCTGATAGATGATTTTCAGAAAACTCCGCCAAAGTGATAGAACCACCAGTCGCCGTAATTTTCTCTTCAAGGGCTTTATCAACTCGTGTGGAAACTACATCAACCACTGCGCCCGCCTGCAACAAAACCTGACTACGGCGCAATGCCATATTACCGCCACCCACCACGAGGCAGCGCCAATTTTTTACATTATGAAACAGTGGTAAATACTTCATTACTTACGACTCTATTTCTTCTTTCGCAGACACTAACAACTCGACACACTCCGAAACCACACCCGTGTGACAGTTAAAGGGCTCAACCAAGATAAACTGTATGCCATCAATTTCTCGATCAATTTCTTTAGCCAACAAAGCGACCTTATTGGAGAGAAAACCTGAAAACAAAAAACAAGGAAACACAATAACTTTCTGGCAATGTTCCTTCACTGACTCTACGGCATCTCTCAAATCCGGCTTTGCGATACCGGTAAAACAGCTCAGGGATTTCGTGCAGTTAAGTTCTTTTCCTAGACCTGTGGCCAGCTTCGCTAAATTGTCACCGGCGCCCTCTATTGAGGAGCCACTACCCACAACAATCAAAGCCGTAGTGCCATCCCCAATGCTTTCAATGCAGGCTTCATCAATCCGAGATTTTGCGGCAGAGATAATATTCTGCGAAACCGATAATCCAGGGATAAAACGAATAGTGACCGGTAATTCCCGCTCCACTGACTCAAGAATACTCGGCAGATCATTTTGCACATGCCCCGCTGCCATCAACATCACGGGCAAGGCAACAATATGGGTAATGCCTGTTTCAGACAGTCGAAGGCACACCTGCTCAATAGAAGGCTCTGACACCTCCATAAAGGCTACTTCGATCTGCTCACTGGGCAACTGCTCTGACACTAATTCTGCTAATTGATACACTCCCGCATTCGCTTGAGCATTGCGAGAGCCGTGACCAATAAGTAAGAACGCAGTTTTCGACATAAGTAAATACCGTATACAACAAGGGGGAGTTTAACACTCCCCCTTGAAAAGGTCTTTTGTACCTTAACTGCCAGTAACTAGAAGGCGTATGTAGCAGACAGCTTACTTTGGAAACCTTCGGTGTTGTAACCAGCGGCTAACTGGTAATCTTTATCAAACAGGTTATCAAGATCTAACTGCACACTTAGATCCTCAGAAATACGATACCCCAGGTTCACACCCACAATACCGTAACCCGCTAAACGCAATGTATTGCTAGGATCATCATAGCGGTGACTCTGAGCTTTCCAGTCAAGGTTCAGATTAATAGGGCCAAAGCTTCGCCCCAACTGTAAAGCCAAGGTGGATTTAGCACGACGTATAAGAATCTGATCGTTAGTTTCATTTCTCGGTTCAAGATAGGTCAAGGAACTGCTTAAAGCCCAACCTAACACATCAGTTTTTACTGACACCTCGCAACCTAAAATTTCTGCCTCATTAATATTACTAGGGGTAATCGCAGACCACGGATCATTTGGATCGCTAGGTGCCCAATCAATCAAATCTTTAATATCATTTTTAAAAGCAGCAATTGACCACGAAAGATCATCATAACTACCTCGCAACTCAACCTCTACATTACTTGATGTTTCAGGCTGCACATCAGGATTACCGAAAGCATAAATGGATACTGGCCAATACAAGTCGTTAAAGGTTGGGGCTTTAAAAGCCGTACCGTGAGACACAATCAACCGGTGCTGCTCATCTAGCTCAAAACCTACAGCTGCGTTATAAGTAGTCTCGACACCAAAGTGCTCATTTTTATCCCGGCGAATCGCAGCAACAAAATCAACACCGTCTGCAATATCACCTTGCAGCTGTGTAAACAGCGCCTGATTATAACGACTACCTACAGGACGACCGCTATCAGTATAATCCATTGAGCTTTTTACTTTATCATCAAGGTACTCGGCACCGGCAGTAAGCAATAAACCACTTCCAAATTGCATATCATTTTGCAAAGTAACTTGTTGGCGCTCTGTATAGAAATAATCATGAATCAGTGACTGTAAATCATTACGTGTATCACTCTTATCTTTCGATTGACCAAGAGTCACCCTTGTCGACCAACTTTCCGTGAGTGCCGCCTCATAGGAAGCATTAACGGTTTCTACCAAGTTTTCTAAATAAGGTGCCGTATCCTGGAAAGCCCAAAAACCCGTATCGTATTCACTTTCACCGGAAGAGCGAAAATAGTCTAGCGACAGCTTTGAGTCATTAGCAAAGGTATGTTTAATTGCCGCGGACAATGTAGTCATCCTAGAAGCATCATCATCATCTTCACCAAATGCGGTATTGACATGATTATCAATACCTTCTGTTTCGTAGTGATTGGCTCCGAAGCGTACATAGGTTGAGCCCAGCTCACCACCAAAAGAAATGGACGATTCCTTTGTATTATTAGAACCGAAGCCTGCACTAATTATTGGCACGAAATCTGAGTTATTTTTTCGGGTAAATATCTGGATTACTCCACCCAACGCATCAGAGCCATAAAGGCTAGAACGAGGACCACGAACTACCTCAACACGCTCAATCTGGTTAGGGTCAATAAACTGTAAACCCGCTTCACCCAGAGTCGCACTACCCTGACGAACACCATCTACTAAGACCAAGGTATGATCGCTAGAAGTTCCACGCAAGTACAAACCGGCAGCCGCACCGCGCCCACCTTTACGACTAACATCAACACCCGCTGTTTGAGACAATAAATCCAAACCATCAGACGGATTCATACGTGCAATTTCATCAGCGGTAATGACATCTACCGATGCCAGTGCCTCATCCGCACTTTGCGCAGTACGAGTTGCAGTGACTAAAATATTTTCTTCAACGATTGGAGCTGTGCTATCTGCCGAAGACACGACACTATAAGAAGAGGTGCTTGCAACTACCGCAGTAGCCAATAAAGTTTTCTTAAACATAGAATTTCCTCAATGCTTTGGGCGAAACAGTTGCCCGTTAATTTCATTGCGATTGAGGGAGGGAAAGGGGAAATCAGTAGCTGACGTCTCCGACAAAGCCCTCCGCTTTATCGAGTGAGATTTATTTGAATAAGCTCAAAAATCTCAAAGCACTGCTGGCTGGTATCGGGCTTTGAGGACCTGACAAGTCACTCATTACCGTTGCGGGGGCAGCACCGGATTCGATCTACTGCCTACTCAATCGTAGATAGCGATCCCACCGGATTTCCCATTTAAGCGCTAATACAACCTATGCCAACCCTTTTAGGGGTCTAAAGCGGCACAAAAAAGCGCGACCAAAAGTGGACGCGCAAGATACGTGCTGGGTGTGATTTAGTCAATAGATTTTGCTTATACGGGCGACAAACGGGCTTACGCTTATTTCTCACCTGACAAACACGACTTAACGCATAAGACACTAAGAAGAAAAGCTTCTAGAAACACTTAAAGGGTTTGGCGCTGCTTTCTGACCTGATCAAAGCGATCGCACACAACCTCCATACCATCGAGAATGCGTACACTAAAACGATGTAGCAGATCACCATTAACAGGAAAAATATGTTTATTTTTCACTGCAGGAATTTCCGGCCACTGCGTCCAATCAATGGCATTCCACTGATCAGTGCCGTGCTGAGAGGGCTGGACAATAGCTTCCGGCGTAAGCACTAAAATATTTTCCATGCTTACACTGGGATAATGATTAGCCTTATCTGTTAACACATTCTTACCGCCACAAATGGCTAACACCTCGTTAATCCAACTGCCTTCCGACATACCTTTTAACGGATTCGCCCATAGTTGATAAAAAAATGTGACAGGAGATTTTCCACTATGCTTGGTTTTAAGATTTCCCAATCGGTCCGTAAAATTTTTAGCCGCATCAACACCCGCTTTTTCCATACCGATAAGACGCCCCATCACTTTTAATTCTTCTGCGATATCGGATAATTTTTTACTGTGGCTGCGATATACCGGCAATCCTAAGCGTTCCATCTGATCGATATCACCGGGGTTATTCCCACCATCCCAGGCAATAATCAAGTCCGGCTGCAATTCCAGCACACGTTCTAGTTGGATGCCGTTATAGCCGCCCACTCGAGGCACTGCTTTTGCCGCTTCAGGATAATCGGCAAACTCACTGGTTCCGACTAACATATCCCCGGCACCTAACGTGAAAAGCAACTCTACGGAATGAGGAGCCAGAGCAATAATACGCTCAATTTTTTTTGCCGGTTTTGCCAGAAGTACTTTCGCTTCCTCGGCATAAACCGACAACGATTTAAAAGTAAAAACAATAATCAGCAATGGTGCAATGTATCTATTAAACAAACCTTAACCCTCTTTAATTCCTTCTAACCCGCTTCAACCGATTCACGCAAAGCGCAATCTAACCGCAACCAGTTCTCTTCGATATCTTCTGGTAAACCAAAACGCAAGCCGCTTTTATCATCCAATAAGCGCACCAAAACACCTCGCTGACACAGCCTATGGTGAAGCATTTCTGCATTCTCTAAAAAAACCGTCTTAAATAGGCTAGAGCCAACAACCGGCGCCTGAAAAATATCTTCCAACATGCTCGACAACTTATTAGCCATGCTTGGTAGCTTCCTTCGCATACCACGCTGCCAGCTCTGATCTTGCAATGCTTGCTTAGCCACCCATCGAGTTGGCCCTGGAATCGCCCAAGGTCCTAATACTTCTTTCAACCCTGAAATGATTTCACGCTGGGAAAACACCACTCCCATACGAAGCCCCGCTAAACCAAAGAACTTTCCTAGGGAGCGCAACACAATAACATTCTCAAAACAGTGAGATTCATCCCTAAGCCATGGCAATACGCTCTGCTCTGGTTCAGCATCGATAAAAGCCTCATCAATCACCAACCAGCTTTTACGTTCAGCAAGTTTCTCTTGCCAAGCGCTCAACGTTTTTTGATCGATACGCCAGCCTGCTGGGTTATTAGGATTGATAACCACCAATACACTGCACGATTCCAACTGTGCCGAAGTAGGCTGCTCATGGTAGTGCTCACAAAGAAAGCCCGCTTTTTGCCAGGCGTGATGATGCTCTTGATACCCTAAGGCAGGCAGTAGAACTTTTTCTCGAGGCGAATCATGAGCATTAACTATTCGCCTCAATAATGGAAGCTGCTGTATTGCCCATTGGCTTCCCGGTATGGGTAAGCAGTTAGCTTGATAATTAATGCCGTAATAGTGCGCAATCGCATATTCTAAACCGTCACCCTCTTCCGGCAACCGCTGCCAAACGTCATTGGGTATTTCAGAAACCTGATTTCCCTGCCAATAGCTATAAGGGTTTATCCCTGTCGATAAATCCAACCAATCGGATTTAGGAATCTGATATCTTTCGACTGCTTGAAGTAATTTTCCACCATGATGAAGCGCCACAAGAGTACAACCTATTAACCGTCTAACCAGCTGCGGCGACGCAACACAATTAAGAAGAACACACTACCAATAGCGGCAGTAATCACACCAATAGGCAAATCGTGATTATCCATCAACTGGCGGGCCAACACATCCACCCACACCATAAACAAGCCTCCAAACAAGGCTGTGGCTAACCAAGTAGACTGACTATTACTGTTAAGTAATCGCCGTACTAAGTGAGGAATCATCAAGCCCACAAAACCAATACCGCCACAGTTTGCCACCAAGACGGCTGTCATTAACGAACTTAATAACAACATCCCCATACGCAAACGGCTCACATTAACACCGAGCGCTCGCGCACTTTCATCGCCAGCCAGCACGGCTTTTAACTGTCGACCATAACCTATAAACAAGGCTAGACAGACAAAAATAATGACTGCTGGCAATAAAAGATTATCCCACTGTGCACGGGAAAAACTGCCTAAAGTCCAAAACAGCAACGATGCCGTAGCTTGCGGATCTGAACTGTACAACACCAAACTGGTTGCTGCCCCAAACATATAAGATACCGCCACACCGGCTAGCAGCATACGTTCAATTTGAATACCGGCACCGGCAAGACTAATCACCAACACCACAGAAATGGCACTACCGGCAAACGCGCCCACGGGGATACCTAATTCTAGTAATGGCCCCATAGTTGAACCCACCGTTGCTCCTGCGGCAGCGATAACCAACACCGCACCAAACGACGCACCCGATGAAATACCAAACAGAAAAGGATCAGCCAATGGATTGCGCGTGACGGTTTGTAAAACCGCACCGGCAAGGGACAAACCTGCACCGGCCAAAAAAGCCAATAAGGTGCGGGGCATTCGCAAATCAATAATGATGCGCTCTTTAATGGCTGAGATTTCTACATCGCCACCAAAGTAGTGATAGACCGCCGCCACAATATCGCCATAACTAATATTGGCCGCACCAAAACCAATGGCTAAGAAAGGTGAAACCAGCGTGAGCACCGCCAATAACACAATGATCAGTCCTTGTTTATTCCCCACCGACTTACTCATAGGCATAGGTCACCCGAGGGCTTTTATGAAGCGGATGGGTATCTACCACTGCGCAGGTTTTGAAAACAGAAGAAATCATATTTTCTGTAATGACCTCGTCAGGGGTACCTACGGCTGCCAATTCACCGTTATTGATTAAAATAATTTTATCGCAGTAGGCCGCTGCAAGATTTAAATCATGGAATGAAGAGAAAACCGTCACCCCCATTTTTTGCACCAATCGCAATACATCGATTTGATAGTGAATATCCAAGTGATTGGTGGGTTCATCCATTAATAATAATCGGGGATTCTGCACAATTGCGCGAGCTACCATCACTCGCTGCTTTTCGCCGCCGGATAAATGCGCATAGGGTTCATGCAGCAAGTGCTCTAAGTCCACACTTTGAACAGCCTGATCAATTCTGTTTTTGTCTTGAGCGCTATCCAACTCAAACATTTTTTTATGGGGCGTTAATCCCAGCCCCACTACATCTCGCACTCGCAAACCTAAATGCTCTGAGTGCTCTTGCAAAATAACCGCGACTTTTTTTGCGGTGTGCTTGGCGGATGCCTGCCAAATATCTTCACCAAAGATTTTCACATTGCCCGAGGTTGGCTGATTTACCCGATACAGACAGCGAAGCAGACTGGACTTACCCGCACCATTAGGCCCAATTAAGCCCACAAAAGAACCTTGTTCAACCGCAAAAGAAATATCTCGCAGAATTTGCTTATGGCCAGCACTCCAGCTGAGTTGATTAACATCAAGAATCTGCGTCATAAAAAATCATTCGAAATCAATTTTGTCATTTACAGTTAAATATTTGCAGACACTAGGGCCGCTAACAGCAATACAACCGCCACAAACACCCAATAACTGCGATTCACCAGTGCTATGGCTTTTACAATATCACTTGCCTCAGGTTTTCTGCCTAATCCTAATTGAGGCCGATGCTTTTTTTCACCACCATAAACGGCATCGCCACCCAGGGAAATATTGAGCGCGCCGGCACCTGCCGCCATTACTGGCAATCCATTAGGAGATAACGCGGTTCCCCACCACTGCCCACCGTGATGCCAAACTACAGACCACGCACGCATATTCAAAAAACCAAAGAGCAGTACCGTGACCCGCGCAGAGAGAAAACCCAACGCATCATCAACCCGTGCTGCAAAACGACCGAAATAAAGATATTTCGGTGAACGGTAACCCCACATGGCATCTAACGTATTCGCCATACGCCACAGCACAGCCCCTGGCAATCCTAACAAGACAAACCAAAATAAGGGGGCAATTACGGCATCGTGGGCGTTTTCCAATATGGATTCAACGGTAGCGGTCGTCACTTGTTCTTCATTCAAGTTCGAGGTTTCACGGCTCACAATAAATCCCAACTTGACTCGCGCCTGCGGTAAGTCACCGTCTAATAAAGGCTTTGCCACCGCCATACCGTGATCACCTAAACTTTTACCGCCAATCACCAGATACAACACCAGCGTATCCACCACCAGTAAAAGCATCGCTGGTAAAACCAGTGATAATTGCCAATAGGCTAGCAGCAGCAATACGCCCGGCACAGCCACTGCCACAATCCAGGCAAACACCCCCAGAAACAACACAAAACCAGCTGACCGCTTTTTCCCATAGCCAATAACGCTGCGCTCAACAAAAACCACCCAGTTGCCAAACGCAACTAACGGATGTAAGCGACGAGGCTCACCGAAAACCCGATCCAATAGCAGAGCCAACCCGCAAACCAGAGCAGACATCACGAAGTGATTTTGAAATAGTGCCTGCCAATCCAAAGGGGCTACCCCAGTCAAAAGAAGTTCCTAAAAAAAGACAAGGGATACGTGAGAAGTCGGAAATAAAAATCAGACAGCTCAGCCCAGGTAACCCCGCCTGGTACATGAAACACAAGAGCTTAAGGATAGGTGTCTGACTTAGCGCCTCAGAAATATCGGAAATAAGAGCGCCTTACAGTTGCGGGTACAGCCCCAGACTTTCACTGAGTTCCCTGATCCTTAAACCGGCGCACTTTATAGCGCCTGCACAGAAGGGAGTCAACGGCCGTCTATCGTCGCAGAACCTGAATCAGCCTCCAGTTCTAAGCGCTCTAAAAGTGACTGATAAGTATCACAACACTCGAACATTGGGTTTTGAGCCTCGATCTCTTGAGGGGCGTTAAACAATACACCTTTATCCGCCGCCGCCAACATACCGAGATCATTATAGGAATCCCCCACCGCATAAACGGTGAAGTTCAGAGCCTGAAAGGCTTTTACCGCTTGGGTTTTATGGTCTTCCAGACGTAACTGATAGCCCACACAACGCCCTTGTTCATCATGTTCTAGAGAGTGGCAAAACAAGGTGGGGTTTCCCAGCTTCGGCATAATGGGCCGAGCAAATTCATAGAAGGTGTCCGACAAGATCACCACCTGAGCCTGTAACTGCTCACGCACTGCCTGCAAAAATCCCACGGCTCCCTCTAATGGTTCTATTTCTGCTAGCACGCTTTGCACATCGGCCAAGCTCAATTGATTCTCAGCCAGGGTCTGAAGCCGGAGTGCCATTAGCTCGCCATAGTCTGGAATATCCCGGGTAGTGATTTTCAGAATCTCAATACCGGTTTTTTGGGCAAACAATTGCCAAATTTCGGGAATCAAGACCCCTTCCAGGTCTAGGCATACAATCTTGCTCATCGCTAATCACTGTTTTGTGGGTGATCTAGTTTTCTCACACAAACAAAAACGGCCTCCGAAGAGACCGCTTTCTGGGGCTTACCAAAATAGGTTAATTCAAGATTAACTAATTAACCTTGATCACCACTCATTTCGACCATCACTAGCCCTGATCACCATAGTCGAAACCGCCGTTCTCCCCTTGGCCAGTGCCATCTTGGGGATTAAACATTGGAATACGCACATTGCGAGCCGGTACAACCGTTGAAATCGCGTGCTTGTAAACCATCTGGCTCACGGTGTTTTTCAGCAACACCACGAACTGGTCGAAAGACTCAACCTGCCCTTGCAGCTTGATGCCGTTTACCAGGTAAATTGATACAGGAACGCGCTCTTTGCGCAGAATATTAAGATATGGATCTTGTAAGCTGTGCCCTTTTGACATTGTTATTCTCCCAAGTCAGGCCAAACAAAAACCGCAATTATCCGTTCATCAGAAACAGCATCAAAATGTACTGTTACAATCAGACAAACCCATTACGGCAAGCAAAATAAATAAAACAACAGACGCGGGTCACAAAAACGGAACCCAACACGTTAATTTATCGTCAATTTCGACAGAATTTGCAAGGCCTCTTGCTGAATTTCTTCTTTTTCTCGCAATTTTCCCTGTGAATCATCCATATAAAGGGGATATAACGCCTCCCAGCCCCGCAACCAGGTAAGTTGCCTTTTGGCTAACTGACGGGTTGCCACAATGCCCTTTTCTATCATTTCGCCCCAACTGTGAAGGCCTTCAACGTATTCCCACATTTGCCGGTAACCCACGGCCCGTATAGCCGGCAAGCCTTCGTGTAAATCGCCACGCCCATAAAGGTGACGAACTTCTTGCTCGAATCCCCCATCCACCATCTTGCGGAAGCGTTCGGCAATCCGCTGATGAAGCAGCTCTCGCTTGTGGGGCATCAGGGCCAGCTGCACCACTTCATAATCCTCCAGCAATGACTGATGCTGCTGCTCCGCCCGCCACTGGCTCATGGTGCGACCAGACAAACGGTACACCTCGAGCGCCCGCGCAATGCGCTGGGAGTGATTGGGGTGAAGTTCGTCCGCCATGGCCGGATCAACCTCTGCTAACTGAGCATGCATGGCAGGCCAACCTTTCTCCCTCGCTTCCTGTTCAATAGCCTCTCGAATCTCCGTCGTGCTAGCTGGCATTTCGGCAATGCCTTCCAACAACACCTTGAAGTACATCATGGTGCCACCCACCAACAATGGAATATTTCCCGCTTGGTGGATTTCCTCAATGGCCTGTAATGCATCGCGACGAAAATCCGCAACCGAGTAGGGTACTGCGGGATCACAAATATCAATCAAACGATGGGGGTGCTGCGCCTGCTCTTCAGGGGTGGGTTTGGCCGAACCAATGTCCAAGCCCTTATAGACTAAAGCCGAATCCACACTGACCAACTCAATAGGTAAGTGCTCACTGAGCCCAATAGCTAAATCCGTTTTACCGCTGGCGGTTGGCCCCATCAAAAAAATGATTGGCGGTTTTTTACGATTACCAACAACGGTCATGGTCTTAGCTCAGGATTTTGATTAAAAGAAAATAAGGACTCCATTATACCGCTATAAAGCCCCTAGAACGTCGCTCAAATTGCCAACCTGCCCTACTCTGCTATGATTCACAGTCTGAACAGATATTAATCACTCGCAAATCAACAGGACACTCGTCATTAGCTTTCGCCGCGCTTTCATTCTTATTTTCTGCTTACTGCTCTCCTTTAGCTGGAAAGCGGATGCAGCGGCGATGCCCAGAAATATTCTAATTGTCCATAACGAGGCCCCAACCTCAGAGCTGTCTCGCCGCCAGTTACGCACCATTTTTAGCTTGCGAGTGAATCGCTGGGACAACAATGTCCCCATCACCTTATTCGTGTTACCTGACGATCACGCCAGCCACTATTTCTTTATTCGTCACGTCTTAAATATGCTGCCCCATCAGCTACGTAGACACTGGGACCACCATGTATACGCAGGTCTAGGGCAAGGCCCCATTACCGTTCACAGCGAAGAAGAGATGCTGAAGCGTGTAAAAGCAACACCAGGATCAATGGGCTACTTAAGCCCTGAAGCAACCCCTCAAGGAGTGAAAGTTGTCTCGTATTAAAGCCTTACTTACAAAACGCCTTTCCGGGTTAGCGCTAGTGACCGCCCTAGGGTTGAGCGCAAGCTCGGTTATGGCAGGCAGTTCTGTGCTGAATACGATTCAGTGGAATGGTTTTATCAGCCAAGGTTTTGCCTATTCCGATGACAATAACTATCTGGGCGATAGTTCCAGCGGTAGTTTTCGCCTCACTGAAGCAGGCTTAAATACCTCTTGGCGCCCACACTCCAAACTACAAATTTCTGCCCAAGCCCTATACCGCCAAACCGGCACAGTCGCGCCAGATAATATCGAGCTGGACTACGGGGTCATTGACTGGAGTATTTATAACAGCATGAAGGGTGGCTTTGGTTTACGGGCAGGGCGCCTTAAAAACCCTTACGGCTTTTACAATGAGCCAAGAGATTTAGCTCATACCCGCCCCACGGTTCTACTACCAGAATCTATCTACATCGATTATCTACGAGACTTAATCCACTCCGTCGATGGATTTGGTATCTACAGCCATAGAGAACTCCCTACGGGCACCCTCAGCTTCAGCGCTGTAAATGGTGATCAAGATCTTAATCAACACACCATCAGCACCATTGCTCTTACACCTAACAAGGGTGACTTAAAAGATATCGACCTCACGGTTAGCCGAATCCAATACGAGCACGGCACTGGCGCCTGGCGCCTGGCTTACTCTCATGTAGAGTTTGAGAGCGAATTCGCCCCTGCACCAACAGATGTAACCCTATTTAGTGGTGCTACAGACACAACACAGCAACTGCTTTCTTTTGAGTACAACTACAAGCAGTGGCAGTTCGTCACCGAATATCAGTTTCGCGATTACACTGTTTCAGATATTCATTTTCCTGGACTCACCATTAACTTTGAGTCTGAAGGCTATTACGCCCAACTCAGTTATCGCATCAGTAACAAATGGAAGGTATTACTTCGCAGGGACGATATTTACCTACGCAAAGATGACAAATCTGGCCAGCTTCACCCGGCCTTTGCAGGACAACCCTCCCACGACGCTTACGCCAAAGACCACACCCTAAGTCTAAAATACACCCCTACCCCAGAATGGCAATTTATGGCTGAGTGGCACAACGTACTCGGCACATACTGGCTTCCAAGTATCGAAAATCCAGCCATCACAGATCGGCAAGCCAGCTGGAATCTTTTCTTACTTCACGCTGCCTATCGTTTTTAACAAACGTTAGACGCAAATAAAATCAGCGACCACGCAAAAACAATTTATCCATTTCTGCCAAGGTCATTTGCGCCCAGGTCGGGCGGCCATGATTACACTGGCCACTGCGTTCAGTTTCTTCCATATCTCTTAATAGCGCATTCATCTCATCGAGACTGAGTTTGCGGTTTGCCCGCACTGCACCGTGGCAGGCCATAGTGCCGAGAATTTCATTCACATGATTTTGGATACGCTCGCTAGAACCTTGCTCGCGAATATCCGACAGCACATCCCGCACCAACTGCATCACATCGGCATTGCGCAACTGCACAGGAATTTGCAGTACACGAATCGATTCCGGGCCTGCGCGATCTAACACAAAACCCAAGCGTTTAAATTCTTCGGCATATTCTTCAGCGCAATCCGCTTCACTTTCTGAAACCGCCAACGATTCAGGCACCAATAAAGGCTGCGCCAGCAAACCCTGTTCAGCATACGCTTTCTTCATTCGCTCATAAGTAATGCGCTCATGGGCAGCATGCATATCCACCACCACCATACCTTGAGCATTTTCTGCAAGAATATAAATGCCTTTTAATTGCGCAATGGCAAACCCTAAAGGAGGAACATCCGCCGCGCTATTTTCCTGTTCTAATTCAGAAAAGGCTTTCTCAGCAATATATTTAACACTGGCATCTTGTGGTTCATGTAAAGAACGATAAGTGGCCATTTGTTCTTGCACACCATTCGCTGACGAAGACGGTGTGTAAGACGCCGAATAATTCTGTTGTGGCCGCGATGACAATGAGAGATTCGATTGCTCTTGAATCTGTGATGCAGTCTGCTGCTCAAAAGAGGGCTGTGTGGATTGAGAAAATTCATCCGCCGCCACTTGTTCACTTGGCCGAATATCCGCGATGACTTTATGCAAGCTCCGAAATAGAAAATCGTGAACCATACGACTGTCGCGAAAACGCACTTCGTGCTTTGTGGGATGCACGTTTACATCCACAGTGGAGGGTTCAAGCTCTAAATATAAAACATAGGCCGGGTGCCGACCGTGATACAACACATCTTGATAAGCCTGTCGAACAGCATGAGTCACAACCTTATCTTTAATCGCCCGGCCATTCACATAAAAATATTGCAAATCCGCCTGAGAGCGAGAGAAGGTTGGCAAACCCATCCACCCCCACAAACGTAAAGGGCCGCGTTCAATATCCACATGTACCGCATTTTCTAAAAATGCGGGGCCACACACCGAAGCTACTCGTCGCTCTTTTTCCGCTTGAGATTCACCGCCGCGCAATTGGTGAATTTGCTTTTGGTTATGGCGCAAACTAAAACTGATATCAAACCGGGATAGCGCCAGTTTTTTTAAGGTTTCATCAATACGTTTAAATTCGGTATTTTCTGTGCGCAAAAATTTGCGTCGAGCCGGGGTATTAAAAAACAAATCCCGCATATCTACCGTCGATCCTTGAGGATGAGGAGCAGGGCTTAATATAGGCTCCATCTCTCGCCCTTCTGTACGAGCCTGCCAACCGTTCGAGGGGTTTTCATCTGTATTACTGGTGATGGTTAAACGGGAAACCGAGCTGATACTGGCCAAGGCCTCCCCTCGAAAACCCAGCGATGCCACCGCTTCTAAATCGTCCAGCTCATAAATTTTACTGGTGGCATGTCGAGACAAAGCCAAGGGCAAATCATCTTTTGCAATGCCGCCACCGTTGTCTCGAATACACAAGCGCTTCACACCGCCCTGCTCAACCTCCACATCGATGCGGGTACTGCCAGCATCCAAGCTATTTTCAACCAGTTCTTTGAGCACAGAAGCGGGGCGTTCCACCACCTCACCAGCAGCAATTTGGTTGGCGAGACGAGGACTTAATAGACGGATTTTAGACATGGGATTGATGTGATTTGGGAATTTGAACAAGAGTGGGATTATAACAGGATAGATAAATTCCGCAGAGCTTATGCGCTGACCTGTTTATCTGCACTTCCACAGGCAAACATAAAGAAGTCGGGTAGGTTGGCTTTCAAGCCAACATGTCGGCCTAAAGGCCGACCTACACATCGAACGTCAAACACAAAAATCCCTACGAAGTAGGAATAATCAACTTCTGCCCAATTCTAATAGTAGAACCTTTCAAGCCATTGGTTCGGCGTAAGCTGGCAACGGACACACCATAACGCTCTGCGATAGCGGACAAGGTATCACCACGACTAATGGTATATTCCTTCACTTTTTCCCTTGAGGTTTTCGCGGTAGAGATGACAGTGGCCTTACCACCATTTTTTCGCCAGGCCACATAGGTGCCTTCTGGGGGCGCATTCCAAAAATACGCTTTAATGCCCTTAAAAACCGAATTGGCCATTTTATTTTGATAGCTTCTTGTAGACAGCAGCTTCGCTTCTTTCGGATTTGAAATAAAACCCATCTCCACCAAGATGGAAGGAATGTCTGGGCGTTTCAATACCGCAAAGCCCGCCTGTTCAATTTTCTTTTTATGTAGACGTTGAGCGACCTTACCCATTTCACTCAAAACCCGAGAACCTACATCTAAACTCGAAGACAAGGTCGCGGTCATGGACAAATCAACCAGCACCCCTTTCACCATATCTTCGTGGTCTTCCAGGTTCACATCACCCACACCACCAATTAAATCGGATTCATTTTCGTGCTGGGCCAGATAGCGGGCCATTTCAGAAGATGCACCTCGGCGGGATAAGGCAAATACAGAAGCGCCGTTTGCACGTTTATCGTGAAAGGCATCCGCATGGAGAGAAACCAATAAGTCAGCGCGATTTTTACGAGCGATGTCTCGACGTTTTTTCAGCTGCACATAGTAGTCGCCCGTGCGAACCAGCACCGCTTTATAGCCTTTTTCTGCATTAATTTTTGCAGCCAATTTTTTCGCCACAGAAAGGTTCACATGTTTCTCTTTCAAGCGGCGAGGCCCGATCGCCCCCGGATCTTCACCTCCATGCCCTGCGTCAATGGCAATAACAATATCTCGCTGATTCGTCGACGGAACCGTTTTTTGAACAGCTCTCGATGCACTGGACGTTGTTTTCTTGTTGAGGTCCACCACTAAACGATGGCCATAACTGCGATTGGGTTTTAAGGTAAAACTGCGAGGATTAACGGACTTTTCTAGATCTAAAACAACACGTAACACGCCGTCTTTTTTCTTGGCACTGCGCAATTGTTTAATGGGCGACCCTTTAAGATCCACCGCCAGTAAATCCGTTTTCATTTGGCTGTTATCGATATCGATAACCAAGCGTTCCGGATTTTTTAAGGGGAAAATTTTATGCTTAACCGAACGGCTAACATCGAGTACCAACCGCGAATGGTCTGGCGCATTGTAAAGACGTACCGCCTCCACATTGGCAGCAACCGTTTGCAGGGAAAACAAACTCAATAGCGATACTAAAATAATCACCAGCGCAGATCGCATTACAGAATTCCCAAGTTTTAACATTTAGCTCAATATCAGCAGTATTATTTTCTTTATAAAGGCTTCTTTAAACATTTCTTACTTTAAGTATCGCCCACATTTCCCAAGCTAGCCAAAATGGCTTCGCCCCTGGGGGTATAGGCCACTAGGTTTAACTCTCGGCCCGTCTCTCCCTCAGAAGAGATGTCATCAATTACCTTTATTGTGACCTCTAAATCAGCTGAAGGCAAAAAGCCCTTACCTTTATCGGGCCATTCGATGACACAAAGGTTCCCCTTAGAAAAATAATCCCGAATGCCCATGTACTCTAACTCTTCTGGATCGCCCAAACGATAGAGATCGAAATGGTATACGGCTTGTTGGTAGTTGTCAGAACAAGTATCAGAGCCCTTATTGGAATCAGCAGAATCATAAGGCTCAACCAGGGTATAGGTTGGGCTTTTCACCGCACCAGTATGACCAACGCTGCGCAAAATACCGCGAGTGAGGGTGGTTTTCCCTGCACCGAGCTGCCCCTGCATAAACAGGATGGCGCCGCCGTTACAGGCACGCCCCAAGGCCTCACCCAGTGACACCATTGCCTCCTCACCAAAGGCCTGAAGTATTTTTTCACCCAATTCCTCGCTCACTCTGCCACTCACAGGGAAATCTCACTGTTGTTTAACAGCTGGCGTGCATACAGAATCAAATCTGTGGCCAGGAGCCCCCGTTCACCATTTTCATCTGCCGCCATATCTGCCGCAGCAGCGTGCAACACAGCGCCTAGCAGAGGCGCATTGGGAATTTTCTGCCCCAGCAAGGAGGCAATAATGCCACTAAGTACATCCCCCATACCGCCAGAGCCCATGCCAGGATTGCCATCAGTAATCACTGAAATATCGTCGCCATCGCCTTTCACAACGGTGCCCGAGCCTTTCAGAATCACAGTACCACCGAAACTGGCCTGTAGCCGCTTCACCGCCGCGTAACGATCGCGCTGCACCGTCACCGTATCAGTACCCAATAAGCGAGACGCCTCGCCGGGGTGCGGGGTCAGCACCCAGTTATCGCGCTTAGCCACGTCGTAACGCTGCTTTGCCAGCCAGTTGAGGCCATCGGCATCCACCAACATGGGTTTATCCGTGCGTAAGGCTCGTTCCCACAACTGCTCTCCCCAGGAATCCTGCCCCAAGCCTGGACCAATCACCACAACACTGGCTTTAGCAATAAGCGGTTCAAGGTCATGGCCATTCTTTATGCCATGGGCCATCACTTCCGGGCAGCGAGCCAGGGCCGCAGGCACATGCTCAGGCTTCGTGGCTAAGGTAACCATACCGGCGCCCATTCTCGCCGCCGCCTGCGCTGCCATTAACGCCGCGCCGCCCAAGCCATGGTTACCCCCCACAATCACACAGTGACCGTGATTTCCTTTATGGGCATCCCGAGGGCGCCTCGGCACTTGGCGTAATAAATCCAAGAGAGAGCTTTTGAGAATATTGCTGGCTACTTGTGAATAGACCTCCGTCGGCACAGACAAGTCATCGAAAACGATTTCTCCACACTGCTGACGCCCCTTACCCGTATACAAACCTCGCTTGCCGCCAATAAAAGTGACCGTGCAGTGAGCCTGTACCGCACACCCCAAAATCCAGCCGGTATCCGCACACAAGCCCGAAGGGATATCCACCGCTAAAACCGGCAGGTGAGCCTCTCTCGAGGCGTTATTTATCATGCGGATTGCCATGGCGAAGGGTTCACGCACCTCACCGGTCATACCTGTGCCCAACAGCGCATCGACGATCACACCACAGGAAAGGTCAATACAATCACTAAACGGATGGATTTCCACCTGCTCTTGCTGTGCAAATTGGTAAGCACTGTAGGCATCACCCTTGAGGGTTTCAGGGTCGGTAACCGCAATCACCACCACGGGAATATTGGCTTGAGCAGCGAGGCCGGCAATCACATAACCATCGCCCCCATTGTTACCACCACCACAAAATACCGTGATTTTCTCTGCCTCAGGCCAGCGCTGAAGTAAAACCTCAAAGGCCATACGCCCTGCTCGCTTCATCAAAGCGGCACCGGGGATGCCGTGCTCTTCAATAGCAAGGCGATCAAGCTCACGGGTTTGCTTGGCCGTATAAAGGTTTGTCGCAGATATAGATTTAGAAGGGCTCGCCATAATTAGCTCTTAGCAGTAAGAAATTCTGTAGGTCTAAATATAAGGGACAAAGTATACTGGCTTCCACAAAACACTAAAGCACTCCATGACTGACTCTACCTCTAATCAACCACTTTTCGCCCCCTCTCTCTCAGAACTAGGCCAACAGTTAAAACACTGGGGGCAAGCGCTAGGGTTTGCCCACGTGGGTATTACGGATGTGGATTTATCCCAAGCCCGCCCCCGCTTGCAGCAGTGGCTAGAACAGCACTACCACGGGGATATGGGCTGGATGGCCAGTCACGGCGATAAACGCACCCATCCCGACCAGTTAGAACCCGGCACCCTGCGGGTGATTTCCGCCAGAATGGATTACCTGCCGGAAGACACCGATCCCATTAATGTTCTCCGCCAAGAAGACCTCGGCTATGTTTCCCGCTACGCCCTAGGGCGGGATTACCACAAAAAAATCCGCAAGCAACTGGCCAAACTGGCTGAAAAGCTTGAGCACGCCGCCGCCGAATTAGGATTTGATGACCTACAACAAAGAGCCTTTGTAGACAGCGCCCCCGTATTGGAAAAACCTCTGGCAGAAAAAGCGGGCCTGGGCTGGATGGGCAAGCACACCCTGATTATTCACCCGCAAGCGGGCTCCTATTTTTTCCTCGGTGAAATTTACACCAGCCTGCCGTTACCCACAGACAACAATCCTGTTACCAATGAGTGTGGGGAATGCACCGCCTGCATGAAGGTTTGCCCCACGGATGCCTTTCCAGAACCTTATGTGCTGGATGCTCGTCGCTGTATTTCTTATCTCACCATCGAACACAAAGGCAGTATTCCAGAAGAGTTTCGCGAACCCATGGGCAATCGCGTGTTTGGTTGCGACGACTGCCAATTAACTTGCCCCTGGAATAAGCCCGCCACTCACACAACAGAGACTGATTTTTCCCCCCGCAATCAGTTACAAAAGGAAAGTCTAATAAACCTTTTCTTGTGGACAGAAGAGGAGTTTCTTAAAAACACCGAAGGCTCACCCATTCGTCGTATCGGCCATGAACGCTGGCTTAGAAACTTGGCTATCGCCCTCGGTAATGCCCCTAAAGATATCAGGGTTATTGAAGCCTTAAACCAACGCGCCGATCACCCCTCCCCTCTTGTTCTCGAACATATTCATTGGGCCCTAGCACGCCAACAATCCAACAAGCGCCGAAAGCGGAAAATTCGCCAAAACTGACCTACACTTCAGTAAGTTAGGCATTAATTACCCAGCTGACCCACCAAGCAGCCTACCTTCATTAACGTTAAGGGCTAATGTTAAAGGCTAATGTTAAGAGTCTGACCGCCGATAACAGAAGCTAAGGTAACTGCCCCCTCTGTATGACTAGTAGTGAAATTGCGCTGGATGGATTCGTACAACAGGCAGCAAAGAGTTAACAGACAGTAATCGATTTCTCGGAGCGTTTTATGTCTATCCGCCAACGACTTTACAGCTTAGCCATCGGCTTAGTACTGGCACTCCTTCTCAGTATCTTTATGGCCAGCAGCGCTTTAAATCAGCAAAGCGACTTCGCCCACACCATTCGTTTCGTAGAAGAAATGAAAGTCGACATGCTCATGCTGCGTCGACATGAAAAAGACTTCCTGATGCGCACGGACTTAAAATACAAAGATAAATTTGCTAAGACCATGAGCAAATTCAAGTCTGACATTAATGAAGTTCAGGCATACAGCGAAGCCTCAACCTCAAGCATTAAGAAAAACTTATCTGAATACGAAAAAGCCTTTAATCAAGTTGTCGAAGCCTACACTCGCCTTGGGCTCGACCCTAAATCTGGCAACTATGGCGCCCTACGCTCCGCCGTTCACAATGCCGAAAAAACCATTAACGAAATCGGCAACCAACGCTTACTGGCAGACACCCTGATGCTCCGCCGCCGCGAAAAAGATTTTATGCTGCGTCTGAATTTAAAATATTTAGATAAATTCAACACGGATTATGACAAGTTACTCAGTCACCTAAGCGAAGAGAACATTAGCTCAAGTAAGCGTAGTGAAATCCGCTCCTACATGGCGGAATACAAAAATAAATTTTATGACTTGGTAGATGAACAAAAAGCCATTGGCCTAAGCAGCAAAGAAGGTCTAACGGGCGTAATGCGCGGCAAAGTTCATGAACTGGAAAAAACTCTTGATTCTATGACCGATAAAGAAGTTGTCAGAATGGAAGACGCTTCTGCTAGCGCCCGCACTCGCACCATTATTGTATTACTGATTATTGCTGTAATTCTGAGCACCATCACTATATTAATTGCCCGTCGAATCACCTCTACAATCGACAAGCTTGGCAATTTTATGACCCAAGTACAAACCGATCACGATCTCACGCTGCGAACAGAATTAGCTGGCGATAGCTACGGTAAAACCAATGAAATTCGCCTTATGGCCGTGCGGCTAAACAGCATGCTGTGCTGGTTCCATGAAATGGTCTCCGACACCGATAAAATCGCCAGCAAACTGGATGAATCTGCAAACCACCTAAAAGGTAATATTGCAAAGGCAAAAGAATCTGCCGCTATTGAAACCGAAGAACGCACCGCAGTAAGTCATTCCATGGAAGAAATGAATTCCACGGCTCAAGAAATTGCTCAGAATACTGCCCTTGCAGCAGACGATGCTAGAGACACTTACGACAGCGCCCAAGAAAGCCTAAAAGCCACCGCCGCCTCGGTACAGCAGATTCGCAGCTTGTCTGAGCAGCTACAAAACACCTCCACCGCTGCCGATGATCTAGCACGCAGCAGTGAAGAAATCGGACAAGTGCTCGAAGTAATCCGCAGCGTAGCCGAACAAACCAACCTGCTTGCCTTAAACGCGGCCATTGAAGCGGCCCGCGCAGGGGAACAAGGCCGAGGCTTTGCCGTTGTTGCCGACGAGGTACGTACACTGGCTCAGCGCACCCAAGAATCAACCGAGCAGATCGCCGACATTATTAATACCTTGCAGCAAAATTCCAAACAGATGGTAGGCGAAATTAGCGCCTGCATGGAACGCGGCGAAGAAAGCGCCGCTCGCTCAGAAGAAACCAGTGAAGTGCTCAACAAAATGACAGACAAAGCACAACACATTATGGATTTAAGTACGCAAATTGCTGCTGCAGTTGAAGAGCAAACAGCCGTTCTTGGCGATATCAACAACCGCACCAGTAAACTCCAAGCCATGACACTGGCGACAGAAGAACGCTCGAAAAACAGTTATGAAGTAACTGATAGAGTCACTAATCATGCCGATCAAATGCATGAATCAATTCGCCGTTTTGTGATTTGAGGTGGCATGAAAGACGGGGAGCGAGAGATGTAGGTCGGCCTTTAGACCGACACTGTGATGATACTTTCTCTGTCGGCTTAAGCTAAAGGCCAAGCGCCTAGAAAACAAAAAAAACCGAGGTCAAAGCCTCGGTTTTTTTATGGCACTGCGCCACCCGCCTTTCGTTATGCTCCGAAATATCGGCCTAAAGGCCGACCTACAAATCGTCCCTACGACTTTTCACTAATGGCTTATGACAGTGAGGACAAGAACGCATATGTTGCACACAGCGCTTTAGATAATTACTTTGAATATCATCCACATCTTCTTCTGTTAACCCTAGCATTTCTCGAAGCTCTTCGAGTTTTTGCAATTCTTTGGCATCCAGCACACCATCATCGAGTGCTTTTTCAAACTCCCCAGAATAGGTTTCTTTAGCGCGATGTAATTGCTCGCTAAAACCAGACGCTAAAATACCTGCAGGCAAGGCAACCATACCAATCCCCACAATGGTAATACAGCCTCCAAAGAATTTGCCTAACGGCGTAATGGGGGTGACATCCCCATAGCCCACAGTGGTTAATGTCGCCATCGCCCACCACATAGCGGCAGGAATGGAGCCAAAGTTTTCAGGCTGTACATCATGCTCAATCAAGTAAATGCCCGTGGAGGCAATCACCATCAAAATAATCAGCACAAAAAAAGCCGCCGTAAACGCACTCCTCTCTTCACGGAAAACATTTAAGAGAATATTCATAGCACTGGAATAGCGGGTAAGCTTAAACACGCGAACCAAGCGCAATGCCCGTAAGAAACGTAAATCCAAGGCAAAGAACATCGACAAATAAAAGGGCAAGATAGCGAGTAAATCGATAATGGCAGCCGGGGTGAGCATAAACCGCAAGCGGCCTAATACTGTATGCTGATACTTACCGTTAATCTCTACACTGGACCAAACCCGAAGAAAGTACTCAACCGTAAAAACAATCACGGAGAACACTTCGAAAGCGGCAAACTGCGTTTCATATTTCGCGTGTAGGCTAGCCACCGATTCCAAAACAACCGCAAGTACATTACTGCCAATCAGCAGCACCAGCAGCCCATCTATCCAGCGGCTAACGGTATCGCCACGGGTATCCGCTTCTAGTATGTGAGCGATACGCTGACGCAGAGGATTCGCTTTCATGGCATCGTGCACGTTGTTATCAGGCATCGATAAAGGTTTTGCGGTAGTGCTTCATTTCTTCGATGGACTCACGAATGTCGTCCAAGGCTAAATGCGCGCCTTTCTTTTCAAAACCGTCCATTGCCTCAGGCTTCCAACGGCGGGCCAATTCTTTCACCGTGCTCACATCAATTAAGCGGTAGTGGCAATAAGATTCCAACTTGGGCATATAGCGCGCGAGAAAGCGACGGTCTTGCCAAACACTGTTCCCACAAAGCGGGCTTTTTCCTTCCGGCACATATTTCTGCAAAAATTCGATGGTGGCCTGTTCCGCGTCTGCCTCAGAAATGGCGCTATCTTTCACACGCTGTGTCAGACCAGATTCACCGTGGGTTTTGGTACACCACTCATCCATGCCGCCTAATAACGCTTCCGATTGCTTCACCGCCATCACCGGTCCTTCCGCCAAAATATTAAGCTGGGCATCAGTCACAATGGTGGCGATTTCTATAATGCGATCGTTCTCCGGGTCCAATCCGGTCATTTCCAAGTCAATCCAAATCAAGTTGTTATCGTCGAGCATGAATAGGCGCCTATCTGTTTTATAATCATCAAATAATAGCATGTTTGCTCTTAGGCCTAGTTAATCGAGCATATCCAGAGAAATGAATAACCCTAGGTAATCGAACATCCCGAGGCAAACAAATAGTCTCAGGTAATCAAAGGCAGAATCCGCTATGATTACCCACTCCGTTATTAGCTCCCTAACCACATGGCCAAACGTAAACTCTCTAAACAACAATCCAACCGTGTTGCCAAACAGCAACAGCAAGTGAGAGATCGCGCCGGCAAAGGTGGAAAAAACAAAACCGATAACCATTTAGACCACGCTGAGCATGGCTTACTGGTTGCGCGATTTTCTCGCCACGGCGATGTGGAAGACGAAAACGGCAATATCACTCGCTGTCATTTCCGAGCAAATTTAGGCCACCCGGTTACCGGAGATCGGGTTATTTTTTCCCGGGATGCTCGCAACCCGAAAAAAGGGGTGATAGAAGCCCTTGAGCCGAGAGAGTCGCTTTTAGAGCGCCCCGACAGCCAAGGCAATCTTCGCCCGGTAGCGGCCAATCTCAACCAACTGCTCATTGTGATTGCGCCACAGCCAGAGCCTCACCACAACCTGATCGATCGCTATATCGTTGCCGCAGAGCACGCTGGGTTATCCCCCGTGCTAATCCTGAACAAATCGGATCTCGAACATTCCCTGGATAACTTCCTGCAAGAGTATCGAAATCTCGATTACCCCGTGGTGGAAGTATCTGCCCACTCAGGTCACCGCCTTGAGCAACTTCAAGCCTTATTAAAAGGCCACGCCAGTGCCTTTGTAGGCCAGTCGGGCGTCGGCAAAAGCTCGTTAATCAACGAACTCCTACCCCATGTCGACGCCGATGTGGGCGCGCTGTCTGAAGCCACCGCCAAAGGCACTCACACCACCACCACATCCCGCCTCTACCATTTACCGGAAGGCGGCGATTTGATCGACTCTCCCGGTATTCGTGAGTTTTCATTAGAGCACTTGCCGGCCACCATCGTGTACGAAGGTTTTCGTGAATTAAAATCTTATCTCGGGGAATGCCGTTTTCGCGATTGCCGGCACCAGCAAGAACCGGATTGTGCAGTGCGAGACGCCATCGAGGCTGGAAAAATTTCTTCCGCACGCTTGGAAAGCTTGCGCTATATTTTAGGTGAAGCACCTTCCTCCGCAGACGACACTCCTCAAGAGCCAATTTGACGGACTATTCTTTCAAATGATGCCAGCTGCCACCGACGATTTCCCACTATTACCTGGCACCCTCGCGCGAATAAAACCTGCGCTGCATCACCCTCAATCAAATGCCATTAGCGTTGCTCGAGCCATTCAAAACGACCCAGGATTTTGTTGGAAGTTATTTTACCGCGCCCACCGCCGAGCCCCCGGAAAAGTACAGTATGTTTCTCGCCTCCCTCACTTAATCGGCTTATTAGGACTGCCCTATACCGAGCAGCTTCTTCAAGGAAGCCATGAATTAAATAGTAAAGGTGTGGAAAAGAAATACTCAAGGGAACAGCAAGAAAAATTTGAGCTGCTCTATCAGGCTGGTACTTTAGCCGCACGCTTAAGCCTCAGCATTGCACCTAAAAATTCAGAGAAGTTATTTTTTCCAACGCTATTTTACCTACAACCGCTATGGCGTGTTCTCAGCCAGACTGGAACTAACGACACCAACTTCACGCTGCAACCGGATTTAGCAAGTGCACTATCATCTGCCGGAAAATCCATAGGCCCCTTTGCGGCAGAGCTGAATAAAGCTCACGGAGAGCAACCGGATTATTTTGCAGATATCCATAAGCTATCTGCACTGCCTCAACACCTACTGCTAGATTACTTTGATGACAATCCTCAAAGCAGTGCATTCTGGCTCAGCGACAGTGGCACCATTGCATTATGTATTAACATCGCCTGGAGCGTACTCTTCCACGGCCCAAACGACCCACGGCTTCATCAGCAACTGCAACTAGCGGCTTTGCTCTGGCAGTCTAAATTCGGGGATTTATTTTCCAAACTCAGCACAACCATAGTGACCCACACTCAAGAAACGTTTTCTAGTGCTCCCTCACATAAAAAACCCAAGCTATCACTGGCTGCTTATTGGCTAGCTGGCAGTAACTGCAACTCGTTAATCTCTTCATTACCCCCCGGCCAAGAAAGAGAACTCGCAACAAACCAACTACAAGAAACACTGCAAGAAGAATGGCAAGTTCACTTACAGGCACTAAAGACAAATAGCGTCAGAAAATTAAATGATGTTTTTCAGAACCTCGCTGAAGGCATTCAAAAAATCAGCGTTTCTCGCTGCGCCATCATGCTGGTAGACAACAAGCAGCAACAGCTAAGATCAGTGACTTGGCGAGGTGACACACCTGGAGATGGCTTGCGAAAGCTCAGCCTTTCCCTGCCAGACGAGGTGCACGTTAGCGCATTAAAAACGTTGCTGAATAAACCAGGGCTGTTTCTTTTAAACCAAAAAAATCGAAAACAAATCCAACCGAAGCTGCCACAACGATTAGGACAGTTACTTTCAGGAGATACGCTTTTCCACAGCTTGCATTACAAAGGTAAACCACTAGCCCTAGCAGTATGCATTGGTGAACCCTCTACTGAAGGCGGCATCAACATTCAGCAACAAAAAAACTTTCAAAAACTAATCAACGCAAGCCAAAGCGCTCTTGATAGGCTTTAAGCCTACGGCGACACGCCATAAAACTCGCAAGCATTTTTATAAAAGATTTTTTCTGCGGTTGCTTCGTCAAAAGCATCCATAACCAACTGGAAATCCTCATGGCAATAAGGACGCGGGGCTCGCGTACAAGGTAGATCCGTACCAAACATCAGCGCATTCGGGTTAGCAGACACAATATCTTTGAGCGCTTGGGCTACATCAAAATCCACACGCCCAAAGCCCGTTGCCTTAACCTTTACACCACTCTCAACCAAATCCAATAAATCCCTAAAGCCTTCCTTGCCTAACCCCAGATGATCAATGCTCACTGCCGGCAATTTCAGAAGCGTATCTTTAATAGGCGCCAGCTGCTTAGCATGGATGTAGAGCTCCACATGCCAGCCCAGCATCTCGTAAACCCGCATGGCAAAAGCATGCAGGTGCTCCAGATCTTCAGAGCCACCGCGATTTACATTAAATCGCAACGCCCGCACACCACACTGATGGAGCCGTGATAGCTCGCCATCACTGACCGTATGGGGTAGTTGAGTCACCCCTACAAAGCCCGACCCCAGTTGCTCCAGAGCATGCACTAAGTAACCCTGATCAAACTGCTGAAAAGACCCCGACACCACAGCGCCACCCACCAGCTCATAAGGCTTGGTATCCGCCAAATAGTGCTGATGGGTATATTCATCGGGCAAGTAGCCCTGGTTGGGTACAAGAGGAAACGCACTATCAATAATATGAAAATGGCTATCAAAGACTCGCATAGGGGCGCCCACCGTGTATTCACATAAAAGACTATATTCTAATGACAGGCAGCAAGCTTATCCCGCCTGCCAGACAGGGGGCTATAGCTAAAAGCTGATAGCCACCATAAATCTATTAAACTGATCAATATATTTAAATCAATCAATTTTAAATAATGTAATTTCCTCCCTACTATAACGACAAATCAACCAACTCTACGACCTGGTGGAGAAAACAGGGTAAAAGAAGCCCACGAAGGAGAACACAATGAGCATCAACACCGTACCCCAAGTTACCTTTAAAACCCGCGTTCGCGATGAAAGTATTTCCGGCGACAACCCCTTCCGTTGGCAGGATGTCAGTACTGATGACATCTTCGCAGGCAAAAATATCATCGTCCTGGCTCTACCCGGCGCCTTCACCCCCACCTGCTCTAGCACCCACCTACCTGGCTTCGAAGAAAAATACGAAGAGCTGAAAAGTTTGGGCGTAGATGAGATTTACTGCCTTAGCGTTAACGATGCTTTCACCATGTTCCAATGGAGTAAAAACCTTGGCATTGAAAAAGTAAAAATGTTGCCCGATGGCAATGGCGAGTTCACACGGAAAATGGGCATGCTGGTGAAGAAAGAAAACTTAGGCTTTGGCGATCGTAGCTGGCGCTACTCCATGCTGGTATCCGATGGCGAAATTAAAGCACTCTTCACGGAGCCGGGCCTGATGGATAACTGCCCAGAAGATCCCTTTGAAGTTAGTGATGTAGACACTATGATTAACTACTTGACTGCTTAAATAATTAACGACTGAAACGCTTAACGCTAACTAACTCCTAACCCTTTGAACCTGCGATACAGGAAAGCCCAATGAGTAACTCTTACGACTACGACCTCTTTGTTATCGGTGCCGGCTCCGGCGGCGTTCGCAGCGCGCGCATGTCCGCCAGCTACGGCGCTAAAGTCGCAGTCTGTGAAGACCGCTATATGGGCGGCACCTGTGTCAATGTGGGCTGCGTGCCGAAAAAACTCTATGTATACGCGTCGGAATACGGCAATCATCTCGAAGAAGCCAAGGGCTTTGGCTGGCAAACACAGCCCGTGGACTTTCACTGGCAAACGCTGCGCGACAACAAAGTGTCTGAAATTTCTCGGCTCAACGGCATTTATAATAATTTATTGGATAACGCTGGCGTGACCGTGATTGAGGGCCGAGGAAAAATTCTCGACCCTCACACAGTCGCCGTCGGCGATAAAACCTACACCGCTGAACGCATTATTATTGCCGTAGGTGGCTGGCCTTTCGTGCCGGAGTTCCCAGGAAGCGAACATGTTGTTTCTTCCAACGAAATTTTTGACTTGGAAGACTTTCCAAAGCGCATTGTGATCGTAGGCGGTGGCTATATTGCGGTGGAATTCGCCGGCATCTTTAATGGCTTAGGAGCAAAGGTGACACAACTGTATCGCGGTGAATTATTTTTGCGGGGGTTCGATAACGAAGTTCGACACTTTGCCGCTGAAGAAATTCGTAAACAAGGGGTTAATCTGCAATTTAATAGCGATGTTGATCACATCCAAAAACAATCCGATAACAGCCTACTAGTCACGCTGAAAAATGGTGAATCACTTGAAGTGGACGCCGTACTCTACGCCACCGGCCGCAAACCGCATTTGCAAGGCTTACTGGCAGAGAATGTCGACATCGCGCTCAACAACCGTGGCTACATCGAGGTTAACGACACTTTCCAAACCAGTATCCCCAGCATCTACGCACTGGGCGATGTCACCGGCGGCATGGAGCTGACCCCGGTAGCCCTCGCCGAAGGCATGGCCTTAGCAAAACACCTTTACCGAGGTGGTGATGCCAAATTGGATTACAGTAATATCGCCACAGCGGTATTCTGCCAACCCAACATTGGTACCGTGGGCATGACAGAAGAGCAAGCGAGAGCGGATTACAGCAATGTGGTGAAATACCGCAGCAGCTTCCGCGCCATGAAACATACCCTCAGCGGCTCTGACGAACGCACTCTCATGAAACTATTGGTGGACAGCGACACGGATAAAATCCTCGGCGCTCATATGGTAGGCCCCGATGCTGGCGAGATCATGCAAGGACTGGCAGTAGCCATAAAAGCTGGCGCCACCAAGGCTGACTTCGACGCAACCATTGGTATTCACCCGACGGCTGCAGAAGAGTTTGTCACCATGCGTGAGCCAGTAAAAGACTGATAACTACCCCTAAGGCTAATTAAAACTAATAACAGATAAACACTCGCACTAGCGCTACCACCAAGCCCCCTTTACAATTCCCGCCACACGTTATTTGAAGGGGGCGATATGTCTTTACCGCTAATCATCGAACCAGGCACGCTGCAAGAACACCTGCAGCAGGGCTCTCAATCAGAAAATACACTACTGATTATCGACCTCTGCCAGCCAAACAGTTACGAAGCAGGCCATATCCCCGGGGCAGTCTATGTTCACCCCATGGAGCTCATGCTGGGCCAGCCACCTGCTCCAGGCAAGCTCCCCCCTAAAGAGCGTCTCGACGCCCTCTTTGCCCGTATTGGCCTCACCCCTGACACACATGTTGTGGTCTACGACGATGAAGGCGGCGGCTGGGCCGGGCGTATGATCTGGACTCTGGATGTGATCGGCCATAAGCACTACAGCTATTTAAACGGTGGTATTCACGCTTGGCGCGCAGCAGGCCTCCCATTATCCGCTGAATTAGTTGAAGCCACTCCCGCGGCCAATGATATTGCCATCGACAACCGTTTCTTCGTAACCAAGGAAGAATTACTACAGCGCTTAGACGGCAGCACCACGATTTGGGATGCACGCAGTGCCGCTGAGCATACCGGCGAAAAAATGGTTTCTGCCCGCGGCGGCCATATTCCTGGAGCAAAAAACTGTGACTGGACCTGGCTTATGGATCGCGAACGTGAACTGCGTATTCGCGAAGATGCCCGCGAATATTTAGCGACCATCGGCATCGACGGAAGCAAGCCCATTGTCACCCACTGTCAAAGCCACCATCGCTCAGGTTTTACTTACTTGGTTGGAAAAAGTTTAGGGTTTGATATTCAAGCCTACCCTGGCTCATGGAGCGAATGGGGGAATGATCCAAACACACCCATCGAAACTTAAAAAATAAAAGCCATCTTGTTAACCTTTATTAGAAAATAAATTTATGAAAGACGCTATTTTTGTTGCGCTACAGCACATAGTTCCACACATTTTTATTTCTCGTATGGCTGGAAAAATTGCCAATTGCGAAAATACTTGGTTTAAAAATACCTTTACCCGCTGGTTTGCCAATCGTTACCAAGTCAACATGGAAGAAGCCCAAGAAAGCGATTTAACGGCTTACAAAAATTTTAATCACTTTTTTACCCGCCCCTTAAAAGATGGCGCACGCTCACTTCCAGAAAATCCAAATGCGATTGTTTCTCCCGCCGATGGTGCCATCAGCCAAATAGGTAATATTACAGGGGAACAAAATAACGCCCGGATTTTCCAGGCAAAAGGCTTTGATTTTTCCGTGGAAGAATTATTAGGCTGTGATCTAGGCACCGCGCAACAATTTCACAACGGCCACTTTACAACCGTTTATTTATCACCCAAAGATTATCACCGCGTGCACATTCCCGCTGCAGGAACCTTAAAGCGCATGAGCTACATCCCCGGTCATTTGTTTTCGGTAAATAACGCAACAGTAAGTCGGGTACCACGATTGTTTTCCCGCAATGAGCGAGTGGCTTGTTTATTCGAAACAGAAAACGGCCCCATGGCCGTTGTATTGGTAGGCGCCATGATTGTAGGCGGTATGGAAACCGTTTGGCATGGCCAAGTGGGGCGACAAGGTGAATTGCAACACTGGGATTACAGTGGCGACGATACCCCCACATTAGAAAAAGGAGACGAGCTAGGACGCTTTATGCTGGGCTCCACGGCTATAGTTTTATTTGGCCCAAACCAAATACAGTGGGACGACACCATAAAAAGTGGTGATTCAGTTCAGATGGGGCAAGCACTTGGGACAAGTGCTTGATAAAAGACTAGATAAGAAAAAACTAAACAGGCAACAAAAAAAGAAACTCAATTAGCCCCTGCCAAGAAAGCCCAGAATTCCTTTTTTCTGGGCTTTTAAATAACCTTCCAATACAGAATTCACATCCACATCGGCAATATTGGGCTCCACATCGCGAGTCACATCAATACGTAACTCCTCGGCTTTTTCTCGTTTGCCCTTGTCCATAAGCTCTTGGCGCTGTTGATCCAGCAAGTTCATATCCACCAAGCGAGGCTTTTCCAGTGGCTCACCTGCCACATCTTTCACCACCATCACTTTGGGCTTTAAGCGGCGACCAAAATTCTGTTCCACCACCACAGCCATTTCACCAGACGATAGCTCAACTACAGTCCCAGTTGGATACAAACCAATAGCCTGAATAAATTCAACCACCAACTGTTCTTGGAATTCTTCATTACGCATCTTGTAAAGCTGCGACACAGCTTTAGACGGCGCAAGCGGATAACGAGAGTAACGAGGGTTAGTAATTTTATCGTACACGGTCACAATGCCAGCCACCTTGGCCAAGAAAGGAATCTTATCTCCCTCTAAACGCCGAGGAAAACCTTTCCCATTTACCAATTCACAGTGGTTGCGAACTATGGAGACCACTTTGGGATTTACACCGGGTGTATTCTGGAGAATCTCCACCCCATACTCCACAAAGTTTTCGTACTCGCGCTGCTGCTCTGGTGTCCGCTCCTCCGCTACAAGAATATCTTTTGCGACTTTAATTTTGCCCACATCTTTCATGAGTACGGCTTCGGTGAGCAGCTTCATATCTTGAGGCTGCATACCAGCATGCCGAGCGAATAATAGTGACCAAATGGCACAGCGAATGGCATGGTCGTGAGTGTATTCATCTTTTTCCTGCATACGCATCAACCAAGTTAACGCGTCGGGGTTGCGAACAACCGAGTCCACCATACCACTGGCAGTATCCCGGATATCCCCATAGGTCATGGGGACGCCACTTTCAACCTGTGACATCACCTCACTCACCGCATACCCCACATCGTTAAGCAAGGCATCGACTTTTTTCAGCTCTTTTTTAAGAGGTGCCGTTACCTCATAAACATCTTTACGTAGGGGTAACGGTTTAAAACTGGCTGCGGGTTTTTCACGGGTGCGTAAACCGCCTTTTTCGCCTAAAGAGGACGCGGGCTTACCGACAGTCTTTAGATTGGCTTTTCCCGGGCTGGCACCGCGGGACACATCCACAAACACAAATTTGCAGTGGATCTTCAGCTTGGCAATATCCTCTTCATCGCGAATATAGAAACCTTGCAAAGGGAAAGGGGTGCTACTCCAGGGGCGATCCAGATTCGACACAAACATGTCTTTCTGAAGATCCTCCACCATAACTTTGACTTGCTTAACACCCATACAGATTCCTTTGTGTGTGCAGGAAAGGGCCCTCTAGGGCTCGCACAACACCTATGACTAGATATTACTTACAAATACAAACAACGCTCATCGAATTGTTTTTTTAGCGTATTTTTATTTTTTTCGCTACGCATAGCCGGCCCGGACTGCGGTTTTGCCGACTCCATCACTTTATTCTATTCCGCAGCCCTCTAAAACCTGAATTATGGACTGAATAAGGGCATATGGCTAATTAGCCATTCCCGATGAGCACTCCCCCCATACGACTGATAGTACTTGTATTGGTGGTACTCGTTATTGATGATACCGGGCCGACAACTCGTGAACCGCTTCAAAGAAAGCGCCTGCATTGGCAGGGTCAACCTCAGGAGTAATACCATGCCCCAGGTTAAACACATGGCCACTACCCTCACCAAAGCCTGCGAGAATATCACCCACTTCCTGACGAATACGCTCAGGGCTGGCGTAGAGCATAGACGGATCCATATTACCCTGTAATGAAACGCTATCCCCCACACGGGCACGTGCCTGACCAATATCCGTGGTCCAATCCAAGCCCAAACAGGTAGCCCCAGTATCAGCCATGTGCTCCAACCACTGCCCTCCACCCTTAGTGAAGAGAATAATTGGGATCTGGCGACCTTCGTGCTCCTTAATCAGACCATCCACAATCTGCTGCATATAGCGAAGAGAAAACTCTTGATACCCCTTATAGGACAAGGAGCCTCCCCAGCTATCAAAAATCTGTACCGCCTGGGCACCCGCCTGAATTTGAGCGTTTAAATATTCTGTCACCGACTGTGCCAGCGTATCCAAAAGCTTATGCATCACCTCAGGCTGATCGTAGGCCATCGCCTTACAGCGGCGGAAATCCTTACTAGAACCGCCTTCCACCATATAAGTCGCCAGTGTCCAAGGGCTACCGGAAAAACCGATCAAGGGCACGCGACCATTAAGCTCGCGGCGAATGGTACGCACTGCGTCGGTCACATAAGGTAAGTCTTTCTCTGTTTGGATAACCTGCAAAGCATCAACATCGGCTTCTGTACGAACCGTCTTTTTGAAGCGAGGCCCCTCACCAGTTTCAAAATACAACCCAAGACCCATAGCGTCTGGAATGGTGAGGATATCAGAAAAGAGGATGGCAGCATCCAGCTGGGGGTAGCGGTCCAAGGGCTGCAAGGTTACCTCACAGGCCATTTCAGGATTCATGCACAGGCTCATAAAATCCCCCGCCTTAGCTCGGGTAGCGCGATATTCTGGAAGGTAACGCCCCGCTTGGCGCATCATCCACACAGGGGTCACATCTACCGGCTGCTTTAACAGCGCACGAAGGAAACGATCATTTTTTAGCTCTGACATGTACTCTCACTACCACTTTCTGCCGTAAAAGCGGCATATTACCCTGTTAACTATAAAATTTCATGGCTACCAAGGAAGGCAAAAACGTGAAAAAAGTCTATACTGATCTCATTTGTGGGCAAGCTAAGGTAAGTGCCCATTAACGTTAACAATGACAATCAACACACGGTTTCGACTTTTCTGTGTCTCAAGCGCTCAAATTAGAAACAGATCGCAGTAATCGGCTCACTGTTTTTAATAATAAAAACAATATAAAAAGCAATAAAAAAACAAGCAGCCTGGTGCTCTAAAGAACGAAAACAGAATGTCCCTAGATATTTATCAAATCATTATCATCAACCTTGGATTACTCCTGCTCCTGTCATGGGGGCTGGGCTTTATATCCATTGCCAAAATGATGAAAGATAAAGAAGCCCTGAAAGAATCCCTGCAGCGCGCCCGCAAGCAGCTGAATGAAGCCCTGGCCATTCAACAGCAAAATGAGAAGGAAGAGCTACCCACACCGCTTCCCGCAGAAGCTAGCGCGCCCGCAGCCAGTACAGAACAAGACGACAATACCGATGCCGAATACGATGCACTTGTAGATACGATTCTCAAGCTCACCGACAGCATGAGCGACAAGGACGAGCGCCTGAAGCGCATCCAGTCCATCAAAGAACAACAAGAAGAGCTCATCGAAAAGCTACAATCCAACCAGCCTCTCTCTGCCGACCAAGAAACCGCTCTTCTCGACAGCACCGAAGAACAAGATCGTTTAATCAAGCTACTGCGCAACGACCTGTCTATCACCACAGACAACCTCCACGATTTACAGCGCAAACTGCACGACGCGAGACGCTCTCTCAAACTGGCAGAAATGGACCGCGAAGACAGCCGATTGAAAGCCAATTTGAAGAAATTGCGCATGAAAAACCAAGCCCTCACCGAAGACCTTATTCGACTTCAAGGCAGCGACAAAAAAGCCTGGAACCTACAGGCACGAAATTCCAAGCTGGTTGAACGGGTTCAATCCTTGTCCAAAGATTCCATGGCCCAGCGCAACACCATTGAGCAGTTAAACTTCCAGCTTCGCCAGCAAATCCAAGCAGAAAAAGAGCTCATGGAAAAAGTGGACCACCTGGAGAAGCAACTGGATTCCGAAGCTGATAACAGTAAACTGGCAGAGCTGGATAAAGATCTAAAACACGTTCAAGAGGAACTTGAACGCACTCTCCGTGAGAAAAACTTTATTGAATCCCACATGATTGAACTGGATAAAAGTATCGAGGAAGCACGAAAGCAGGAGATCCAGCTGGAAGACGACTACGGCATGACGGAAGACAGCTTAGAAGATCTCCGCACCCAATCAGAATCAACAACCGCTCCAGATACTATTGAAGATGGTCGCAGCCCAGAAGAGATCGCCAAGGAAAACAAAGAGAACAAAGATAAGTCCCTCTACAATGCCCTCACCAGCTTTTGGAGCCAGCACGTCCCCACACCCATTGTATTTGTAGACAACCAATACAACCGCTCAAATCGCTTTAACCGCTGGACCCAGATCGCCATCGGTGAAGGTAACAACAGCTTGCTCATTGGCATTGATGGCGAACTGGAGCGCTCACTAGCCGCAGGGTTACTGTCCATGGGGGATGACAAACTCAAGCCCCGCGACCTAGACAAAGCGATTTCCACCCTGGGCCGCACCATCACCGAAAATATCGCCAGCAACTATTTCCCCAACCAGCGAGTTACCGCGCCTGAGTTCTTGCGTCATGAGGACGCACAGGTTTTAATGCAACATAGCAAGCCAGCCGCTGAAATTTTGACAAGCTCGCGCAAGCTACCCATATATATTGCGCTGCTCGAAGACTAATCCGAAAAACGCACTGGTAGAAGATTAACAAAGGCCTCTTCACTGGCCGAAGAAAAAAATAAAGCGCGGAAGCCCCTATGCAGGATGCCGACAAACTAAAAGTATTGATTGTCGACGACAGTAAAGCCATGCAAACCATTTTGCGTCGCACCATTGCTGAACTTGATCGCAATGACCTAGCCCTTCGCTTTGCGGATAATGCCCACGTCGCCCTTGATCTCATTCAAGAATGGCGACCTCAACTGGTATTGTGCGACTGGCACATGCCAGAAATGAGCGGCTTGGAACTGCTGGAAACCCTCAACCAGCGCATGATCGAGGTAGATTTCGGGTTCATCACCACCGAATATTCTGAAGAGAGGCTCAAACAAGCCACCGATGCAGGTGCCCAGTTTGTAGTTACCAAACCCTTCGAAGCTAAAACGCTTCATGACGCCATTGAGCCTCTACTAGAGAAGAAAGAAACTGGTACCGCAGAAGAGCGCGCGAGCAAACCCTCTGCCGCAGCAGACGCTCCGGAAGACCACACCCTAAAACTTCCCACCATCGGCGAGCTGCAACGCCTGTTCAACGACAGCTGCTTAGTTCCTCTGTATGTGGAAGAGACCTCCCTGCAGGTAGCCTGGGCCAGAGGACTGCCTTACCTTGTTGCTCTTTACACCAACCCTTCCACAGAAAAGCTTCAAGCCGCAGCAATTCTCGACGGTAAAGCCGCAGGCGCGATTCCATCGTGCATGAATAATTTACCGGTAGCAGAAAGTCGAAATATCGTAATGAAGAAGCAGGTACCTAATGACCTCCTTCAAAACTGCGAAGATACGCTAGAAAGGCTTGGAAACATGGTGCTCGACAAAAGCACTAACGTCCACCTGGTATTGAAAAAAGTCAGCGTGGTAAAAGTACTCAACCCAGCCATTGAAACCATCCTCAATAAACCCGGTGCCCAACGTTTGGATATTGCACTACGCTCAGACCAATACGAAACCGGTCGTTTAACCTTGATCTCAGCCTAGCCTTAGCACTTCCCTAGTACTGTCTTGTTATCGGCATTAAACTTAAATCCACTTAGCGAACAAATGCTTCCGCTAGCGGAATAAATTCAGCCAAAGCCTCTCGCCAAGACACCAGCATACTATCGAAATCACCACTCTCTTCTCGAGCCGCCAACTCCAGAGTCCCGGATGCTTGCTGCAACTGAGGTACACTGAGATTTGCCGCCACACCTTTTACACTGTGCGCCACCAGCGTCAACTGTTTGTAATCTTTATCAGCAACAGCCTGTTCCAATTCACTCTGCCACTGATCAATATTGCCTAAAAACAATACCACTAACTTTCTCAAGCGATCGGTTTTTCCTCTTACTCGCTCAAGGGCCTCATCTTGTAACCAAATATTTTTCGGTGCAGTTTGCTGTCCTTCAAGATGCCCTCCCTGAGGCTCAACACCAGTAATTCCTAATAAACGTGCCCGCTCTTGTTCAGATACCATTTTAGTATGTTCGATTAACCAGAAGCGCAATTTTTCCTGCAACTTCCTATCATCCACAGGCTTAGACAAGTAATCGCTCATACCTGCATTCAAGCACTTCTCACGGTCTTCCGTCATGGCATTTGCCGTCAGCGCCACAATGGGTATGGATTGATAGGCAACTCCCGCCTCGCCAGAGCGAATCGCCTGAGATGCTTCATAGCCATCCATGTCTGGCATTTGGCAATCCATTAATATCAACGAGAAGGGGGCATCTTTCGGCGCATTTTTAAGTGCCGCTAAAGCCTCAATGCCATTACCGGCAATGTCTGCATACAAACCAAAATCTTCCAAGATACCAACGGCAACCTCCTGGTTAATAAAGTTATCCTCTACCAACAGAATTCGCGTACCTTCCGGCCAGCCCGCCTCAGTGAAATTGACTTCCCCATCTTCTCGTTTATAGCCTAATAAATGATGACTGGTGAGCATCTCAGCTGCTCTCTCGTCTTTATCCCGAACAGCCATCAACGACAGAGCGTCGAATAAATCAGAAGTTGTTGCAGGCTTGGGAAAATATCCATCAAAACCTAAGCTTGAGAAAAACTCGATATCTTCCTTACCACCCATAGAGGTCATCATCACCAAGCGAATAGCTTTCAGGGTTTCATCTGCTTTCAATGCTCGCCCTAAATCTGCGCCAGACATTTCTGGCATTTGCATATCTAGCAAGCCGATATCAAATATTGATTCGCCCTTAGCGAGTCGATCATGGCAAATATCCAGCGCCTCTTGCCCTCTGGAGGCTTCGGTAACGCTCGCCCCCCAATGCTCTAACTGACCACAAAGTACTTCTCTGTTTGTCGCATTGTCATCTACAACAAGAATCGATAGCGATGAAATATCCACCTTTGGAATAACTTTCTGATAACGCACACTCTTTTTAAGGGCAATATTAAATGAAAAACAACTCCCTTCATTGAGGGCACTAGTAACACTCACATCACCTTTCATTAACTGACAAAGTTGCTTAACAATCGCCAACCCTAAACCTGTCCCACCAAATTTTCGTGTAGTGGAGGCATCTACCTGGCTAAAAGAATCAAATAAATGCTCAAGCTTATCGGGGGGAATACCGATGCCTGTATCAATAACATCACAACAAAGTCGCCAATGGCTATCACTCTCGGACTCTAAACGAGCTTGAATTAATATCTCACCTTGCTCTGTAAACTTAATGGCGTTACCCACAATATTAGTGAGAATTTGGCGAAGCCTTCCTGGATCACCACAAACCATCGACGCATCAACTTCGGTGGTATCAATAATCAACTCTAAGTGTTTTTCTTGAGCTAAATGCCCCATGGACTCACCAAACTCACCCATCATGGACCGCAAATCAAAATCCACCTCTTCCAAGTCCAGCTTACCTGCTTCCACTTTGGAAAAATCGAGAATATCGTTAATTAGGGTTAATAAGGAGCGTGCACTGCTTTGCGCAACTTTAACCCGGCGCTGCTGATCGGAATCCAGTGGCGTATTCAATAAAAGATTGAGCATGCCGATTACGCCATTCATGGGGGTTCGGATTTCATGACTCATACTCGCCAAAAATTCACTTTTGGCTTTTACCGCCATCAGCGCATCATCTTTAGCCTTGATCAACTCCTCTGAAGCCCGTCTCGTTTCCGTAATATCAGTACGAATAGATATATAGCTCTTTGGCTTTCCATCATCCCCCATAAAAGGAACAATTGTGGTTCCCACCCAGTATAAATGCTTGTCTTTTGCTCGATTACAAATATCGCCATGCCACACTTTTCCAGAGGAAATGGTTTTATACATTTCCCGGAAAAAACCCAGATCATGGCAACCAGAATTCACTATCCGGTGATTGGCGCCAACAAGCTCGTCTCTTGCATAACCGCTAATTTCACAAAATTTATCATTAACGAAGGTAATGGTTCCTTTGATATCCGTAATCGCTACAATCGAATGTTGATCAAGGGCAAATTTTTGATCTTCGAGTTCTAAAAGAATTTTATTAATATGTTCATTTTTAGACTTTAGAGATTGCTCAAATAACTCTCTAGACTCTAGCATTTCATTAAAAGAAACAGCCAAATCACCTAATTCATCCTCACTTTCAATATCAACTCTTTGATGAATATCTCCTGACGCAACTCGCTTAGCAATACCTACCAAAGAAACAATAGGGTGAGTAATTCGCCGAGATATTGCAACTGCCATTATCGCAACAAAAAACAGGGTTAAAATAAACATTACAGCCATAATTTTTGCTAATAAATCCGCTGATGACAAAACAACTTTTTTGTCTATTTCACTAAATAAATACCCCTTCTGATTTAGAACCGAAACCTCTCGCCAAGTACCAAACACCTCATTCCCTGCTGCACCAACATATTCCTTTAATGAACCTTCACCTCGAGACTCACTATTAAAGACTGACTGAAGATCAATCTTTCTACGTAATACATCATCCCAATTGTCGTCTACTGGCGATAATAAATACCCACCTCTAGCAACGACATAATGATTTTCGCCTTCGAGCGAATCAGACTTAACACCCAGAATATTAAAAATTCGATCGAGCCTAAGCTGCACTGCAAAAACACCAATCCTATCTCCCAAGTCATTAAGTAGAGGAGAGACTAGAAAACCTGCAAACTCCCCATCAGAAGGGCCATAACGCTCAACACCTGAAAACAGTGTTTCACCGGTTTCTAAAGAACGCCTCACTACCACACCAAAATCCGTATTAGCATATATACCCGTAAGCAAATTAGTGCCCAAATCAGATTCTTCCTCTACGCTAAATAGCAAGTTACCTTCATTATCAATGAGGAAAATATCGTAAATATAATCATAATGACTTTGTAGAACATGAAAATCGCCTGTGATTTCCTGAGTTAACTCAACCCAAGGATAGCTTTTCACATAATCACTCACTGACTGACCGGATGCTTTAAAGTCTGCGCTCAATTTTTCAAGGACTCGAGAATTTGCCTGAGACTCAGACTGAGCGGACAAATCCATTAGCCGGTAATCAAACCAATTATTAATAAACCGAAGCTTTAATGTTGCTTCTTGCTCTAATTTATCTAGGGCTGATTGAGCTAAATTTTCACTGGCTTGCTGATAGAAAAACCAAGACAAAAGAGATAAGGGCACTAACGATATCGCTAGAAACCAAAATAACAAGTTATGGCGAATGGATGTTTTACTCACCGACTAACCCCTTCAACGTCTTCATTCTTTTCTATTTCCACACCGAATCGTTCATCTGCAAACTCATCGATATCCACTGGCGCCTTGAGTATTTTTCCTTCAACGGCCAAATCCATAATTCTCTTGATACCAGGTTTATCAATATTTAAATTTTGGTAATTAATTACTCTTAATCGCGGATTTAAACTGGCAACAATGGCCAATCGGTTATGCATAGGGATGTGTTTTCTCACAATTTTCACAATTTCTTCTAAAGCCTCACCCCCTTGCCTTCTGGCTTTTTCAATATCTGCACCGGCTTTGTGAATAAATTCCATCACTTCACGAGTCGCTTTAAATTTAGACTCAATGGCAGAGTCTTTCGCCAGCGCAATGCACTCCACATGACCTTCTGGCCACGGCATCACATCTTTCGAATACCAAGCTACATGGCCAAAGCCCTGGGTTTCCACAACATCTGCCCAAGGTAAAGACTGCTCAAATGCCGCAGGCTGTGCTCGATTATTCTTCCCTTTAATAAAGATAGGGGCTTTGGGTGGCGCTACAGCAATCGCTCTCACGGCCGCAGACGTACTGTGCTTTAGTGACAACTGCACATTGTTCTCTTTTAAATATTGGTAGAGCACCACGGTATGTGTAGATAACAAATGCGGCATACCAATCACCGTTTGCTTTCCAGACTCCTGGTGAAAATCTTTTAATACCTTCGCTACCTGCTCAGTGGGCTTACGCTCCACGCGTTTTTCGGGCAAAGACAATCGCTTATAGATTAGATCGTTTACCGCCAAGGCATTGCCATCGCGATGCATCAAGCCTACCCAGCGAAAATCTGGCTTCTCTCGGTACATGTCCATGGCTAAAGGGCTCATCACAAATGCCATATCAGCCCCTCCAGACTGAAAATAGGCTCGCAATAAATCCCAATTCTTCATCTGTTGGATTTGAAAATCGGCGTGAACCATCTGATCACGGTAACGCTCATAGGCTACGAGCGCAGCGTAGTGATCTGCCAAAGGAATATAGAGAGCTTTAATAGGGACCCTAGATTGAATTTGAGGTTGCTGCTGCGGCTGCAATTGCGACTGAGCATAGCAAGACGAGCCTACAAAAAGGGCTAAGAATACAACCGCAAGGCGGCATAACATATTGATTTTATTGGGGTTATAAACCGTTCTAGCCACCGACTCCACCGCGAGACCTCACCGACCGACACCCATTCAGTATAGGCAATATTTGACAGTTTGAAGGTCTAAACAGCCGGAGGTAATAAGGTAGGAGAATCCTCGATACGAGTGCTTTTTCTTGCTGAATTTCTTTTGCACCAACGGCTTATACCAAGCCCTATGCAGCCATACCCGCCACATAGCCTGAGGACCAAGCCCACTGGAAATTAAAGCCTCCCAAGTGCCCGGTAACATCCACCACCTCACCCACGAAATACAGGCCCGCGACCTTCTTCGCTTCCATGGTTTTTGAAGACAGCTCATCCGTATTCACACCACCTAAGGTGACCTCAGCGGTGCGATAGCCTTCCGTACCCGAGGGCTTTAATTGCCACTGCGACAAGTGCTGAGCAATCTCCTTTAATTGGCTATCAGAAAAGTGCTGCAGCGGTTTTTCACCGCAAGCCTTATCATCGCCGAGCACTTGAGATAAATATCCAGCAATTTTTTTCGCAAACGCCTCTACCATCAGTTTATGGAGTGTCTTTTGAGGCGTGGCTCGCTTTGCATCCAGCAACCAGCCTTCCACATCTTTTCCAGGGAGTAGGTCAATATAGATTGGCTCCCCTGACTGCCAGTAACTGGATAACTGCAATACTGCCGGCCCGCTTAATCCCCGATGGGTAAACAGCAGATCTTCTGAGAAACTTTTTTCTGCACAGCTGATTTCTACAGGTAGTGAAATACCCGACAGCTCTGCAAAAGCGACTTTATGCTCATCGGTAAAAATAAAGGGTACAAGGGCTGCTGTTTGTGGCAATACCTCTAACTCAAACTGCTTGGCAAGCTCGTAACCAAAACCCGTTGCACCCATCGTGGGAATGGAAAGTCCACCGGTTGCTATCACTAGCGACTCACACGACTGTTTTCCTTTTGCCTGCAACTCCTTCGCCGGCTCTTTTTTCTCAAGAACAAGCGAGAAACCCCCTTCCTTTTTCTCTACAGACTCAACGGCTGTTTTGAGTTGAATATCAACACCAGCCTGCTCACATTCAGCCAAGAGCATATTCAAAATATCACTGGATTTATTATCACAAAATAACTGGCCTAGTTTTTTTTCATGATAAGGAATATTGTGGCGGCAAACTAAATCAATAAAATCCCACTGGGTATATTGGTTTAGTGCTGATTTACAGAAATGAGGGTTACGAGAGAGAAAGCAATCTGGCTCAACATACAGATTGGTAAAGTTGCAGCGACCACCGCCAGACATCAGAATTTTTTTACCCGCTTTATTAGCATGGTCAACCACTAACACCCGACGGCCCCGCTGACCTGCAGTTATGGCACACATCAAACCGGCAGCCCCTGCGCCGATAATAATTACATCGTAGTGATTGGTCATTTTATATAGATCGCTTTATTAGTTTGTCATCCTTAAAGAGATCCTTCGCTACGCTCAGGATGACAGAACAGTAAGATTTAAGCCTACTTTTAACGCCGCGATGGCAAGAGCCTGTCCCACTGGATATGCAGGTAGTTTTCAGAGTTGTTCTTCGATATCAGAAGCGAGATCCAACGGTTCCACTTCCGGCCCTTCCATATCCGCATTCCAATTAATGCCAATCAAAACGCCATCTTCATGCAAACCATCGAGCCAGTCTTCCATAAACTCACCAAAATCGATGGCAATGGGTTCATAGACTGCCCATTCATCTACACAGTGAACTTCCGCAAATTCCTGCGCAGACCAAAAAGGCATCACGTCACTGGACTTATGCACTTCTGAAGGACACAGGGCAAAAGAACCCTCTTCTTGCCCTTTCTCATTGAGAGCCCACACCAACCCTGTGTCCATAGCTTCCGCAATAAAGCGATCGTAATTTTCCTCGGTATCGGTGGGGTGTAATTGATCCATGGTACGTGCCTGTCGCTGATTCGCGTAATAGAGGAAAGTAGAAGGAATAAAGGGGGTTAACCGAAGTTTTTATCGGCCACAAATGGATTCGTTTCCCGCTCGTAACCAATGGTGGACATAGGCCCATGACCGGGAATAAATTTCACATCATCCGGCAAAGTCCAAAGCTCACGACGAATCGCGCTAATCAGTGTTTCGTAATCCCCTTTTGGGAAATCTGTACGACCAATAGAGCCCTTAAACAAAACATCACCCACAATAGCCAGCTTACTGGGAGCATGGTAGAACACAACATGACCCGGAGTATGGCCGGGGCAATGACGCACCTCGAGGGTTTCATTCCCCACTGTCACCGTATCCCCCTGCTGTAAATAGCGAGTCGAGGTAAAGCCCTCAGAAGGTGGAAAGCCATAGGCCTGAGCCTGGTCTTTCAGGCCATCAATCCAGAACTGATCATCAATATGCGGGCCTTCAACCGGCACGCCGGTTTTCTCCATTAACTCTGCCGTTCCACCCACATGGTCTAAATGGCCATGGGTTACGAGAATCTTTTCAAGGGTTAACCCCTCTTGCGCCAACGCAGGCTCTAACAGGTGTAAATCACCACCTGCATCCACGAAAGCGGCTTTTTGGGTTTCATCACACCAAATAAGCGAACAATTCTGCTGAAAAGGGGTTACTGGGATAATTTTATACTGGAGTGCCATAGCAAATTTACTACTTGAAATAGAAGAACACAGCCTGAAATAGCATCCGGCCGCTTAAAAATTCAGCGGCAGTTTAGCAAAAAACAGGCATTCTTCTCTACAGGAAGGATATTAGCTCTGCTCCCCCTCTCCAGAACAGGGCATTCCAAGCCAGCCTCATCACCGGCTTATCACCGCCACCCACCGAATGGGAGTTAGGGAGCTACATGTGGCGAAGCGGTCATAGCATCTATCCGTGCTTGTACGCTGGGGGCGTATTCTATGGTGATGCTGTTTATGATTTCTTGGATGTCGGATTCAATCTGATCTTGCCAACCTGAAGGCATATAGTCGCCGCCATAAGATTTGAAATAGGTAAAAGACAGAGAAACAAAGCAGCTTTCGTCGATAGCGATGTAATAAGCAATATCTTTCGATTGGCTCACGCGCTCACTCTCATCAAGGGGAGGATAGACTTTAAGAATAGAAGCATTACCCACGTTTTGTAATATATAGTCCTCTGGTGTTAACGTCTGTAATTTTTCCAAAGGCAGCATACTTTCGAATAAATTACCGACAGAATTCGTTTTACCTAGATTCATACGCAATCCAAAATTACCCCTCCCTGGCTATGCACTACCACTTGGTGGTAAAACTGGATTTAACAGAAGAGTGGCCTGACGAAAATGTTATTCAACACTGGTTAATTTTGCATAAAGAGCCGTTATTAATTCAGTGGTTCAATAAAGGCGAAGTACTCACCCAAGCAGAGCCCAATACTATTCAAGATATCGTCGCTATATGGCGAAAGCGCTTACAAGATCTAAGTTGGTTTATGAAATGTTTGAACGAGCCTAGCGCCAGAATGGCCAACGCGGAAGATAACTGTACAGGACATTTCTGGGAATCGAGATTTAAGTGTCATCCTCTACTCACATAAGAAGCCTTACTGTCTTGTATGGCCTATGTAGATTTAAATCCTATTCGGTCCTGTATGACTAACACACCAGAAGAGTCGGGTCATACCAGTATCAAAGAGCGTATCGTTCCCGAATTTAATCTCTCAGAAGCCATTGCCGAGTAAAATCTCTGTAGTGATTTTCTTATCCCCATAAAGCCATTAGCGGCCTTTGAAGATAACGTCGTAAATCAAAAACAAACTGGAATCTTATTTTCTCTCAGCGACTCCCTACAACTCGTCGATTGGACAGGAAAGATTGTTCGCGATGACAAACGAGGGCACATCTCCAACAAGCTCCCTCCTATATTGACTCGCCTAAATATCCCGATCGAAGAATGGCTTATCAATAGCCAACAATTTGAAAAGATTGTGCATCGGCGGTTTAGAAAAGCGGCTTAATCTCAATACTCAAGCAGTTCTATGAACAAGTGCGTCTAGAACTCGTATTTCTATCATCTAGATCAACAAGTCAAAACATCCAAACCTAAACGCAAAAAAGCCAGCTCTTTATTCTTAAAGTACACCCAAAGGCGTCGAAATCATTTACAACTCTTGATGCCTAGCAAAAAAAGTCTTTAAAAAACAATAGGTTGCAGAACGGCATGGTTTTTGCTTAAGTAGAAGCCCAATGAATATAAACGAAGGATGTTTACATCATGCTAAGAAGCGCTTACTTAACTCTCACCTTGCTAGCAACTACTGCGATGACCTCTATCGCGAACGCTGGAATTGTCGACATCGACACCACCTATGACCTCACCTCTAGCAGCACTAGTGCTTCACTAGACAACGGTCCTGTATCCATTGCCAACGGTGATACCGTAGACTTCACCGTCACTTTTGATAATAATCAAGCTTTCACAATGCTTGACAATTCATCAAGTGAATATTTTACAGGATGGCTCTTAGCCGGTGACAACGACAGTTCTTTCAGTATTGAAAATATCTCTCTAGAATTTCTCGGCTTTTCCGGTACAGGTGGAGCCTCTTCTACTTATTTTAATGCATCCGAAGACTCAGGTATGGCACACCTAGGCCCATACTTCTCTGATTTCTTATCTGCGGGACAGAGCATTACATTTACAGGATTCCGAGTGATTTACGATGTTGTCAGTATTGACGTAAGTCCGCACGAATACTCTAGCTTCTGGTTTTTAAACAGTGGAGGTGAAGTAGGCCCTGCAACCGTACCAGAACCAACCTCAATTGTTCTATTAGGCCTGGGTTTAGCTGGCCTCGGATTTTCTAGAAGAAAAAGCTCGAAAGCCGCTTAATCTAGCGTTGCATCGAGTAATTCTCTCTAATCATCTCGAACTCAAAAGTGCCCCGACAACCCTAAAATTATCGGGGCATTTTTACCCTCCCCCTGAAGGCCTTCATATAGACAAAAGAAAGGGAAGCCAAACTGACTTCCCTATTCTCATTTTCTACCTCTCACACTCTGCCTCTCAGGCTGTTATTTATTCCAGCCAATCAATCACAACCGGCCTCAACCAGCAACCTTCAAGTCGGCCTCTATCAATATATCAATATACCAATAATCACTCGAACCTCTCGATTTACTGCTCCCCAAAGGGCTCACATCGAAGTAGTCAAAGCCAATGTTAGCACCGCCGAATTCATGTACTAAGTGCCCCCCTGCTATTAAGAAAGGTTAGATATACTTTTCTACAATGCGAAAGCAAGGCCAGACCCTAAGCTCTATAGCAAAAGCATTAGGGCGACACCGCTCCACACTCTATCGTGAGTTAAAGCGTAATTCTTGCCTTAATACTGATTGCTCCTACCGCCCGAGCAAAGCTCAATACAGAGCCTTAGCCAGGCGAAGGAAATTACGCCAATACAGGCAATTTACCGATGTGCATTTCGCTCCCGTTAAGAAGCTAATACGAGAAAAGTGGAGTCCTGAGCAGATTGCCGGATCACTTAGCTCACTCGACTTAAAACCAATGTCTCATGAAACGATTTACAAGTTCATATGGGCCGACAAAGCTAACGGCGGCAACTTGTGGACTCACTTGAGACAATCTTCTAAACAGCGAAGAAAACGCTATAAAGCCTATGACAGCAGAGGAAAGCTCGCTAACAAACGCCACATATCTGAGCGCCCAGACACTGTAGAGACCCGCAAATACCGCGGACACTGGGAGATAGACACAGTGATGGGCACTGGCTCTAACGACTGTATTGTAACCTTAGTAGAAAGAAAGAGCGGCTATGTTCTTATAGGAAAGTTAGCCGACAAAAGCACTGCCTCACTCAATAAAAAAATAATTTCACTAATTAAAAAAACACCAGCCAAATTTCACAGCATCACTGCTGATAATGGAACTGAATTTCATCAATACAAAACCATTGAAAAAGAAACAGGATGTATATTTTATTTTGCTACGCCATACCATTCTTGGGAGCGCGGAACGAATGAAAACTGTAACGGACTCATAAGGCAGTACCTGCCAAAGGGAGCTTCAATGGAAAGACTAACTCAACAACAATGTGACCGTATTGCTGAAAAGCTAAACTCACGCCCTAGAAAAAGACACAACTACAAAACACCAGCGGAGATACTTTATGCCTAAGTCGATTTGTCGCACTTACTGGTTGATACTAAGTTTTTAGCTCTACTGTTTGAAAATGGGAGCATAGAGAAATACTACCATTTTCATTTGGCTGAGGTTTATATGTGATTTGTAACTTAGCATTTTTGAACAATGAGTTACCCCCTTTTAAATATGATAGAGCTTTACCTTCCTCTCTAAAAATAGCCATTGGAATTTCGGCATTTCCCCGTACATAAGTAAGATTACTTAAAGCTAACTCATTGAAAGTTACAGGCAATGATATTTCTACTTCTTTATTTGTATCGGATTCATAAACAACTTTAAGGCCTACATCTACATTCGTCTTGTCACATGAGAATGCATGGCTAGAAAATACTATAAAGAAGAATAAGGCTATAAACTTATTCATAAATATAACGCCCACCTCAGTTGACCTTGGGATGGAGCGCCTTTTGGGTTAATTTGCGCAGCAAACCCAAAAGACGCGTAGTACCAAGGGTCAACTGCAGGTGCTTGTTAGTTTTAGTAGCGATTGATAAAACTCTCTATCCACTCTTGAGATTTTTCTCCGCTCAGATATTCATCTATTTCCTTTTTTATTGCTTCGAAGACTTCCTCTGATTCATTACGAGCAGATAAAAAGGTAGTGTGAAAGAAACTACCATAGATTCCTGTTGTAACAGTAAAAGGAGCTATTTTACCGTCGGCCTCAAGAGTTAACCTCGCTCCTTTAGAGCACTCTTCGTCACGAATGATGACTCCATCTTCAGAGCCCACTGATCCGAGAGTTTTACCACCTTCGTAAGATTTCCACATACTTCGATCCGTGATGAAAACTAACGCCGCAATAAAGGGCGGTTTTTACGGAGCAGCGCGTAGTAAAAACTGTCCCGTTTGATTGCCTGGTTATGATGGCGAACCGTGATACCGAACAAGACACGCTGCCACCATAGTTAAAATTTAACCCGAAAGAACAATGCCCTTTCAGATTAGCTAAATTTCACTAAGAACTACCCACCGCCGAAATAAACAAGCTAGGCGAATGAATAAACTCTCAGATTGGCAACAGGAACGAATGGTTTGAGATAGGAATCAGCACATTCCCTGTTGCTTAGATTGCTTACTACAAGCAATTTATTGTTGTTTGATTATGCGCCAACTACGGGCACTTTGGCTACAGCCAATTTCTAGGACAATTGTAAGAGTTACTTACAAATTTGGCAGAGCCTCATAACGCCTAGCTAAGCCGACCTTGGGTTGGAGCGCTTTTTGGGGTTAAGTGCGTAGCACCCCAAAAAGCGCGGAGACCCAAGGGTCGGATTGAGCTACTTGTTATGAACCTCGTGTAAAATTTGTGTTGCCTCAATAATGGCTTTATCGGCTACTGATTTTTTATTGGAAAAATGTTCATTTTTAAAAGCCCATAAAGATTCTAATTCTTTCTCCATTGTTTCTAATGAAACAGATTTCACTAAGCTTTTAAATTTTTCTTGATCTTCAATTTCAGTTAACCCATGAAACGCAATACTTTGCATTAAGCACCTGGAAGAAGACTCTAGAAATGTATTCGTAACTACATCCCATTGTAGATTCTCTAGATTTTGCTTATTTATTTTGTCTCTTTCACCAAACCAATACCCAGAACTAAATGAAGCAATTATCGCTAATATGATAATTAGATACTTCATGAATCGACCTCATAAGTTCATAACGCCGCAATAAAGGGCGATTTTTACGGAGCAGCGCGTAGTAAAAACTGTCCCGTTTAATTGCCTGGTTATGTGACGAACCACTTTTGTACAAAAAGACACGCTGTCACGTTACTGCAGATTAACCATTTAGAACCCCTAAACTTTAACCTGTCACTATATTCATTAAGAACCTACCTTTTGACAGCAGGTAATTTAAGCCTTTGCGATGCTTCCGAATTGTACAAACGAACGAAACCACGCTAACACTGACTTTTCAGAATGGATACTTTACTACAAGCACCCAACTTTAAAATTAAAACTCAAAAATTCTTTTGAGACACATAACAGCTTATTATACGTCGCGATGACGCGTTTAATTACGTCACTTTGACGTATATCCACAACTCTTCAACCTAGCTCGGAAATTTTTTCCCAAAAATCAAAAGGTTATAGAGATAAAGTTCAGCGACGTGTTTTATCACGTCATTTTTGGCCCATTCTTGACGAGCACCGCAATTTTTACAATACTGTTCATTAATACAGGTAAATGGAGTTTAATGTGAACAGTCCTTTTCTTAGTCTTGTTCGAGACACAATTCGCGCGAAGCACTACAGCATCAAAACAGAGGAGACCTATCTTTATTGGCTTGTGGGTTTTATACGCTTCCACAATATGCGCCATCCAAACGATATGGGCGATGATGAGATACGGAATTATCTTAATTATCTCGCACTCGAACGATCTACGTCTGCTAGCACTCAAAAAATCGCTTTAAATGCCATTGTTTTTGTCTATAAGCATGTGCTTAAGAAAGAATTAGGTGACTTTAGCGATTTTTATCGCGCCAGAGCTCCGAAGAAATTACCTACGGTTTTAACCCACAAAGAAATTGCAACGCTATTTCACCACTTAACCGACACACCAAAGCTTTGCGCAGCATTAATGTATGGTTCTGGCCTGCGTATCATGGAGACAGTGCGCCTTAGAGTTCAAGATATCGACTTCAATAAACTCACGGTTTACGTACGTGACGGCAAAGGTCGAAAATCTCGCATCACAACCCTTGCCCCAGAGCTTACAGTGCCATTATCAAATCAAATTGATTTTATTCAGTCCCTATACGTAAAAGATAAATCAGAACCACAATGGGATGGCGTTTATCTCCCTAACGCGCTTGAGCGTAAATACCCCCGAGCTCCTTTTGAATTCGGCTGGCAATATTTATTCCCCGCCAACAAAATGTCCCTGGACCCGCGCTCAGATAAACTTCGCCGTCATCATATTGGTGAGCAAGCGATACAACGGGCGGTCAAAAAAGCATTACGAAAAAGTAACATAAATAAACCCGCATCCTGCCATACTTTACGCCATTCCTTTGCGACACACTTGCTAGAACGCGGGGCCGATATTCGCACAATCCAAGCCCAGCTTGGACACAGTGACATCCGAACGACAGAAATATACACTCACGTGCTAAACCGTGGCGGCCATGCAGTGCGCAGCCCTCTAAGTGATTTGATAGGAATCGAATAAATAGAAATTGATAAATTACCCGTGAAGAACCTTAAAGACCACTAAACAACCTCAGCCAAATTCCCTTTTTCTTCTAACCAACTTTTACGGTCTGCCGCACGTTTTTTCGCCAGCAACATATCCATAGTTTGGTTGGTGTCGTCACCGGGCTCGATGGTGAGCTGCACTAAACGACGGGTATCTGGGTCCATGGTGGTTTCGCGCAACTGCATGGGGTTCATTTCACCCAAGCCTTTAAAACGCTGCACATTCACTTTGCCTTTTTTCTTTTCCGCTTCGATACGGTCGAGAACGCCTTGTTTTTCGGCTTCATCCAGCGCGTAGAAAACTTCTTTTCCAATATCAATACGATAAAGCGGCGGCATGGCGACAAATACATGCCCTGCAGCTACTAACGGGCGGAAGTGACGCACAAACAGTGCGCAAATTAGCGTTGCGATGTGTAAGCCGTCGGAGTCCGCATCCGCGAGAATACAAATTTTGTGATAGCGAAGATTGGATAAATCATCACTGACAGGATCAATTCCCAGGGCCACAGAAATATCGTGTACTTCTTGGTTGGAAAAAATTTCTCCGGAATCCACTTCCCAGGTATTTAGAATTTTTCCGCGCAAGGGCATGATGGCTTGATTTTCACGGTTGCGTGCTTGCTTGGCAGAACCGCCGGCAGAATCGCCCTCCACCAAAAATAATTCGCCGCGGGTCGGATCATCACCGGAGCAATCTGCCAACTTACCTGGCAGTTGCGGGCCTGCAGTTACCCGCTTACGGGCAACTTTTTTCGCAGAGCGCACACGTTTTTGTGCGTTACTGATACAAAATTCTGCCAGCTTGTCGCCGTCTTCCGTGTGTTGATTTAACCACAGTGAAAATGCATCTTTTGCCACACCGGAAACAAAGGCTGCCGCCTCACGAGACGATAAACGCTCTTTGGTTTGCCCTGCAAACTGAGGGTCTTGCAACTTGGAAGACAAAACAAAACAGCAGTTATTCCAAATATCGTCCGGCGCAAGTTTTACACCGCGAGGTAATAAATTTCGGAATTCACAGTATTCACGCATGGCATCCAACAAGCCGGTGCGTAAACCGTTTACATGTGTACCGCCTTGCGCAGTAGGAATCAGGTTTACGTAACTTTCTTGAGTAACTTCGCCACCTTCGGGCAACCACTGTACTGCCCAGTCTGCAGCTTCTGTAGCGGCGGAGAAATTCCCTACAAATCCTTCGGAGGGAAGTGTTTCCCAACCTTTGGTGGTAGATAACAAATAATCTCTAAGACCGTCTTCGTAATACCAGGTTTCTTTTTCGCCGCTGGCTTCGTCTACAAAATTTACGGTGAGGCCGGGGCATAAAACCGCTTTTGCACGCAGCACGTGTTTCATGCGTGGCAACGAAAATTTTACGGAATCGAAATATTGACCGTCTGGCATAAAACGAACCGTGGTTCCGGTGTTACGTTTACCACAGGTGTCGACAACTTCTAGATCAGTGGCTTTGTCGCCGCCTTTGAAACCCATGCGATAAATATTGCCACCGCGACGAATGGTGACTTCAAGAACTTTTGAAAGGGCGTTTACAACCGACACCCCCACTCCGTGCAAACCACCGGAGAACTGATAATTGTTACCCGAAAATTTACCACCGGCGTGAAGGGTAGTAAGAATCACTTCCACACCAGGCAAACCTTGCTCTGGATGAATATCTACCGGCATACCGCGACCGTTATCGGAAACCGAGCAGGAGCCGTCTTTATGCACTAGCACATCGATTTGATTGGCATGACCGGCGAGGGCCTCGTCCACAGAGTTATCGATCACTTCTTGAGCTAAGTGGTTTGGGCGAGAGGTTTCGGTGTACATGCCTGGGCGCTTGCGCACAGGGTCGAGGCCCGTGAGAACCTCAATATCTTCAGCGGTATAGTTGGTCATTCGTTAATCTGTATCTGAGTATGACTGAAATTGGCGGCCATTCTAGTGATTCCAGAATGGCGAATTAGGGCGTTACTATCTCACTGACCGCAGACTCAATCAACGGGAAAACAAAAACTCGTAGATCGCGGGTAAATGGCGATCATAGTTTTGAAACCCGTGGTCACCCCCCTCTTCGATGGTTTGACGGCAGCCTGTATATTTTTCAACCGCCAAGCGGTAGTCCAAGGTTTCATCACCAGTTTGTGCCAACAGCCAATAGCTTGTCTTACGCTGAATATCAGTGGTATCCACCGCCCGCAAATCTTGCTGGTCTTTTTCTGTCAGCACATATACATCGTCGGTGTGATAGTTCTTGAGTTCTTTGCCTAAATAACCCGGCAAGAATAGGGAAGGCTTCACTGCAGGGTTCACCAACACAGCCCGTAAATCATATTGCTCAGCTAAATACGTGGACCAATAACCACCCAGTGAACTGCCGATTAACCCCACCTCTATACCCTTTTCCAATAGCGGCAGTAAAAGTTGCTCTAAGGCTTTGCGCGCTTCACTAGGATAAGAAGAGAGATAAGGGCACAGATATTGAGTGTCTGGGTAATGTTCGCTAAGCCACTGTTGGGTTTGCTGGGCCTTGATGGATTTTGGTGAACTGAGAAAACCGTGGATATAGAGAAGAGTTTGCATTTGAAAATGTGAGAAGGGAGATGAATGGCCAATATTACACTGTCATCCTGAGCGCAGTGAAGGATCTTCTCCAGGGTTTTCACATACATCAAAGAGATCCTTCACTGCGTTCAGAATGACAAATGAAGGAATTAGTAGCCCGCCGAATTAAAATCGACGCCGTAATCTTTTTCCGGAACTCGCTCAACACCGGTGGTGATGGAGCCGTCTTCATGCAGTTCGATCCAGCGATAACCCGGCATGGAATCATCTAGGGCAAAGCCGTCGGATATGGGTTTGAACTGAATACAGGTGGAAGGTGTCGCCAGTAAGCGCAAGCCGTCATAATCCCGGTCCACCTCTTGATGAACATGTCCCCACACCAAGGCTTTTGCATGGCCTGCCTCACTGAGTATCCTCAACAGCTCCTGGCCATTAGCCACTAGCTGGGAATCAATCCACGCACTGCCCACAGGGAGTGGCTGATGATGGATCAACACCATCTGATGCTTGTCACTGCCCGCCAACGCCGCTTTCAAGCGATCAATTTCGGATTGCGCTAACTCACCCCCAACTTCACGGGGCACATGGGTGCTTAACAGCTGACACTGCCAGCGGGGTAAGTCCACACCACGCTCCCAGCTGTTATCGGGGGCAACTTGATTCATTAAGCCGGGAATATCGTGATTACCCGGCAGCCATAACCAAGGCTTACCGAGCTTCTGTAGGTGAGCAACAAAACGCTTATAGGCGACCTCGGTACCGTGATTAGCAATATCACCGGTTACGAGGATTAAGTCATAGTGAGTTTCTTGAGCCGCAATATGGTCCAGTACATCGAGAAAACTCTGCTCAGTAGAGACCCCCGTCAGCTTTTCACCAGGGTCTTCTCCTAGGTGGCTGTCGGTGATTTGCAGAATGCGGATACTACCCGCCTTGTCGATGCGCAATGACTGCACTCAGTACTCCTGGAAACCCCACTCGCTTAGGGGTTATTTGCATACAAATGGGGGTATCTGTCCCGATCCCCCAGATTTTATTATCCGTGCTATTTAATAGCCTACCTGCGGCGCCAATGCAAAGCCTTGTTCTAGACAATGTGATAACCATTCACCTAAAAACACATTCCACTGGGCTTTTTCATCCACATGATACCCTTTGGGGTGTGGATAGGGCAGCCTTGGCTTTAGGTGCCGGTGGCCCTCACAGGCAACCACTTCTGCCATAGAGGCATCGTGGTACATACGTACTTTCAAGTGGGGTGCCTTACTCCACTCGTAGCCCCCTTGTTCACAAGGCTGCTGGCAGTGAACCACCTCTAGTGTGGTGGTGTAAGGGGCCTTTTCTAACACTTTAAGAAAGACTTCCCCCTGCCTTAACCCGAAACAAACCGTATCACCTCCCTCACCAGCTTGTTGCTCCAGCAACGGCAATAGCTTGCTTAAGCGGGCATAGTTGGCCTCGCACTCAGCCTGCTGCTTGCGCAAGTCTACCCGGTAGCGCTGCTTTTCTCGCAGTACCAGGTAGTCGCTGATGTAGGTCGATTCTGCCGCTGACATAAGCTGTACGGGGTAACCCTCTGTTCGGTTTCTTTACTATTCGGTCTCTCACTGACTCGATATGTGATGACACAAACGCGCTTTATTCAACTGTAACCACTGCAACGCCATAATGGTAGCGGCAGTGTTAAAGCCTGTGGCGATATGGGTAACCGCCTCATCCAGGGGCATGGTGACAACCCGAATATCTTCGCCCTCTTCCGGAAGGCCGTATACACCCTCCACACCATTTAAATCGGCTAAGCCACAGTATAGATAAACCTTTTCATCTGTTCCTCCTGGGCTTGGGAGATACTCACAAATAAACTCTAACTGAGCCTCTTCAACTCCAGACTCTTCCACCAGCTCTCTGCGGGCCACATCCTCCGGGGTTTCTCCCTCTTCAACCATGCCCGCCACAGACTCCCATACCCAGGGGCCGCGCTCTTCTGCCATTGCCCCTGCACGAAATTGCTCGGTAAAGGCCACGCGATCCGTAGCGGGATCATACAACTGCACCACCACGGCGGCACCGCGAACAAACACTTCCCGCTGAATCTCTTCACCCCAACCACCTTTAAACAACCGATGGCGAAGTTTTAGCGTATCAAGCTTGAAAAAGCCGTCGAAGCCTCGCTTACGCTCTAGCACTTCCACATCCTGCGAGCTAAAAGTCGGCTGCTGAGGCGAGTTTGAAGACATAGGTAAACCCCTGAAAGGTAAAGTTTTTTAAATCATTTCGCTACTCAGGCTACCTTAGGCTAAGATACCTCACAATCCAATACAGACACGCTGTAACCCCTCGGAGCTAATTTGGAACAACACATGAAATTAAACATGGAATTACGATCAGTGGCTTCAATTTTCACCACAGCTTTGTTCACCGCTACCTTAAGTGCAGGAAGCTCCGCTAACGCTTTGCAGGACATCTACCAACAAGCCCTGCAAAACGACCCCAATTTCCAAGCTGCGAAAGCCCGCCACCAGTCTGCGAAACAGCAATCTAATATCAGCCGAGCGGCGTTATTGCCTCAACTTTCCATTTCAGGAAGCTATAGCGACAGTGAGATCGAGTCGACTTTCATTAGCGAAACTCCCAGCGCCTTTCCAAACAACACAGGTACGAGCGAAACCGAGACCTATTCCGCCAACCTAACCCAAACCCTATTTGATTTATCCGCCTGGCATGGCTATCAGCAAGGTCGAAGCCTTAAGCGAGCGGCCGATGCGGGTTTCCGCCGGGATGAGCAGGGCCTGATCCTGAAAACCGCCGAAGCCTACTTCACGGTACTGCGCGCTGAAGATAACCTCACCTCAGCCCGCGCCGAAGAAAAGGCCATCAGCCAGCAACTAGAACAAACCCGCCAGCGCTTTGAAGTGGGCCTGGCTGCCATTACTGACGTGCACGAGGCGCAAGCTGCTTTCGATGGTGCTGTAGCCCAGAGACTGGCTTTCGAAGGGGATCTCGGCATTAGTTTCGAAGCACTTACCAACCTAACAGGTCAAGAACAGCAGGCGGTTAGCCCATTAAAAGCCGCCTTTCCTATCGAAGTTCCACGGCCAGTGGAGCGGGAGCTGTGGACTCGCTCAGCCCTAGAGCACAGCCCAGAGCTTCAAGCGGCCCACCATCAATACAAAGCCGCTCGTCAAAAGGCGAAATCTGCCGCCCGCGCGCACCTACCCACCATCACCGCTAGCGCCAGCTACAGTGACAGCACCACGGAAGGCGAACGCCAAGATTCTTTGTACGAATCCGAAGACGAAAGCACCATTTACGCCGTAAACGTGCAAATGCCGTTATTTTTAGGGGGGAGTGTTCACGCCAGCCGCAAGCAAGCCCACTACGCCGCCGAAGAAAGTAAAGCCCTTGAAGAGGCCACCCGTCGCAATCTGATTCAGAACACTCGCTCTCTACACCTGGCAGTAAATACCCACATTGCTCGTACCAAGGCCCGTAAACAAGCGCTGAAATCTTCGGAAAGCGCCTTAGAGGCCACAAAAGCTGGCTATGAGGCAGGCACTCGAAATACGGTGGACTTGCTAGTCGCCCAGCAAAACCTTTACAAGGCCCGCCGGGACTACGCTAACGCGCGTTATGAGTATGTGTTGGATTTGTTGCGCCTGAAGCAGACCGCCGGCGTATTAGCAGCCAGTGACCTGACAGCCTTAGATGAGTGGTTGGAAGACGAGAAAACCATTAACGCTAACTAGCTCTAGACCCCTGCCAGCTTCTAGACCTTATCCCTGTGTTAGCTCAGCAGCAGGCGCTTAACAAGACTCTTAACAAAGCCTAAGACGCCTGCTTTATTCCCGCCTCACCCAATACAGCCAATACGCGCTTGAGCGCACCGCGATTGGCTCGAGCGGTTTCCAATGCAGCCTGACCACGCTTGCGGCGAAGGTCATCGTGATCCAATAAGTTCTGTACGGCTGAGGCTAATTCAGAGGCATTAGCCGTTTCCTGCAAGCCTTTACTGCGCTTCAATACTTCCACTACCGCTTTGAAATTAAAGCACGAAGGCCCCATCAGCACAGGTAAGCCCCATACCGCAGGCTCAATAGGGTTATGGCCACCTCGAGGCACCAAGCTGCCCCCCACAAAGGCCACATCTGCCGCGCCAAAAAATGGCATCAACTCGCCCATGGTATCTAGCAGAAGTACCTCCACATGAAGGCTCACCCCATCACTTTCCACATCGGTACGACGCTGCAAGCGGAGCTGCTCTTGCTGACAAAGGGATTCCACCTGCTGAAAACGCTCCGGATGACGGGGCGCAATAACCAATAACAGCTGAGGGTACACCCTGCGCAATAACCGAAAGGCATCCAGTAATTCTCGCTCTTCATTGGCATGAGTGCTGGCAGCTACCCATACCGGGCGATCCCCTTCTATTCGTAACCCCTCATGCAAGGCCACCGCCTGCTGGCGCTGCTGGGGAGAGGGCGCAATATCAAACTTAATACTGCCAGTAACTTTCAACCGTTCCTTCGGCACGCCCAGTTTTAACAAGCGGGCACCATCGCCTTTGTATTGCGCTGCAACCCGAGAAATTTTCCCCAAGGCTGGGCGAGCCAAACGACTCACACGACCATAACCCCGAGCAGAGCGGCGAGACATTCGCGCATTCACCAATACAATGGGTACACCTGCCTTGTGGGTGTAATGGATTAAATTGGGCCAGATTTCTGTTTCAATAATAATGAGCTGATCGGGTTGAACACGCCCTAGGAAGCGCTTTACCGCACAAGGAAGATCGTAAGGGGCATAACAGTGATAAACCGAGTCGCCAAACTCTGAACGCACTCGCTCTGATCCTGTGGGTGTCATACTGGTAATCACCAGTTGAGCCTGAGGCTGCTGCTTTTGAATTTCCTTTATCATGCCAATGGCGGCCATGGTTTCACCCACCGAGACCGCGTGAACCCAAATCACGGGCTTCTTTTCAGGCAATGACTCAGAAGGCGATTTAGAAGACGGCTTAGAAGACAAAGAAGGCACAAAACCGAAGCGCTCGCCCCAGCGCTTCCCGTAAGCCGGCGCTAACTGAGAGCGCCACAACAAGCGCAGTAAAATAAAAGGCGTGATTACATAAAGAAAAAGACTGTACAGCTGCCGCATTCGGCTCCCCCACCGCAAGGTAACGCCACCTTGCATTGATTCCCTAGAAATGAACCTCTGATCCACAATTCTGGACGGAAAACAGTATACTTGCCACCGTAAATGTTTTCAGGCCAAAAGATGCCCCTGCCATGCCCTCAAAACCACTGACAATCTGGCTGCTCACCGACAGTAAACCCGGCCATCAAAATCAATTACGTGGCCTACTCTCGGCGCTTCAAAAGCAGATTGCCGTGGAAGCCCACTGGCTTGAGATTAGCGCATGGCACCAACCTCTTGTGGGCCCGGTCCCGAATGGCAAGCCTGACCTAATCCTGTGCTGCGGCCATCGCACACATATCCCCGCACTACTTTGCAAACTTTGCTACGGCGGTTTCTTAACGGTTTTAATGAAGCCCAGTTTACCGCTCTGGCTTTTCAACCTGTGTATTATTCCCGAACACGATGAGCCGCCTAATAGAAAAAACATTATCACCACGAAGGGCGTACTCAACACTATCGAGCCCTCTGCAGCTTCCCAACAAGACCCTAACCGGGGGTTGCTGTTAATCGGTGGACCATCAAAACACCACAACTGGGATAATGAGCAGGCCCTTCAACAGATTAAAAATATCTGCGAGCAATGGCCAGAAACCCAATGGGTTCTCACCACCTCTCGTCGAACGCCTAGCACCTTCAATGAAACACTCACAGAAAGCCTCTCTCGTTTATCCAACCTCAGTTTTATTCCTTGTGAAGAGACAGGCTCAAACTGGCTTAAGGAACAATTCACCAAAGCCTCACAAGTTTGGGTGAGTGAAGACAGTGTCTCTATGGTGTACGAAAGCTTAACTTCCGGTGCACAAGTAGGTTTGATTCGAGTCCCCCAAAAAATAGCTCCTCAAAAAAATGCATCTAGCCGAGTCATCCGCAGTATTGAACAGCTGATTCATGAGAACTATCTTTTAACCGAAATTTCTAGCACCCAAGAACCAAATAATAATAAAAAGTTTCCGCCCCAGGCCGATATTATTGCCCAGCAACTACTGGATAGTTTTAATCAAACAAGCGATTAATCTTATGTTTAAGAAGCTCCGCCGTAAAAAGCAAGCCAAGCAACAGCGCACACAACTTATTCAAATGCACTCACTGCTGCTATCTCAGGAATACCTTAGGCTCGCACTGAGCTCAATAGCACAGGGCATAGAGAGCAACAAAGAACACCGTATTATTGTTTCCCTGACTACCATTAAACCTCGTATCAACGATATCCACCTAACCATTGAAAGTATTTTTCAGCAGTCGTTAAAAGCCGACAAAGTTGTACTCTGGTTATCTGAAGACGATTTCGGCGAGCACGACATTCCAGAAATATTGAAAAAACAAATACAGCGGGGTTTAGAAATTGAATTTTGTAAGGACATTGGCCCCCATACCAAATACCACTACACCATTCAGAAATACCCTAACGACTTAGTCTTAACTGTGGATGACGACATTCTCTACCCTGTAGACACTGTCGACATGCTCTACCGGGAATATCTTAAAGCACCCAATATGATTCACTGCCATCGCGCACACAGGATCGACTTAGACAAAAATGGCGCCATCAAACCGTACAAACAGTGGCCCTGGAATATCCAGGACGACACACCGTCGTTAACCGTTTTTCCGACTGGTGTTGGCGGCGTATTGTATTTCCCAGGTTGTTTTGATGATGAAATTATTAATGAAGAAGCTTTTTTAAAACTCTCCCCCGGTGCCGATGATGTGTGGCTAAAAGCCATGAGCTTAAAGAAAGGGACGCTTTGTAAGAAAACCACCGATCACCGAGATTGGGGCGTTCGCTTCCCGGTAATTAGCGGCTCGCAAACGGTTTCACTCAAGCGTAGAAATAAAAAAGCGGGATCTGGAAACGACAGTAAAATTGAAGCCACCTTTAAAGCCTATAAACTGTCAAAGAAGCTACAAGATCAATAATGCTTAGATAAATATTATGCACACACCAACCCGTGCTATTTATCATTGGTATTTTGCTTTCCAAATATAAGAAAGTAATACACCGCCTACCAACGAGAAAATATAGTTGCCGTAGGAAAAAAACATATAGGACTCAAAAAAATTAACCCAGAGCCAAAAGGGAAAAAACGCAACGAAAAACGCGAATACCGGCTCTGGCATAATTCCTTTTTTCCACGCCCGCCAGGTGCCCACCGCAAGATAAGTCATCAGTAATAGCAGTATAGATAAACCCAATAGACCAAATCTAACCCAGATATCCAGGTAGCTATTATGCAAATGGGCAGTAATGGCCTTCACGCCTGGAGACAAGCTCTCGGCATTCTGCACCACCTCCCTAGCTGCCCTACCTCCGCTTCCCAACAATGGCCTTTCCTTAATCCAATCCAGCGACTCTTTCCAGCTTAATATGCGAATACCAATGCTCGTATTATTTTTAATAGCTTCATCACTATTAAATAAAGCTTCAAGCTGATGGCTTTCTTGGGAGAGCCTAGATGTTACATGGTTATCGAACCCGAGAGTTTTACCCATCAGGATGACTAACACAAACGTCAAAACTAAGCCCAAGGCATAGAAGGACTTCCGAGCCTTAAGGGTAGACACTGAAAATACTAACAATGAAAAACCACTCAGTAGCAAACCAATCCACACTGCCCGGGTTTTAGAAAATATCACACAAGAAACGAACGCAAGGGCGGCAAAAGACAGCAAAAAACGGGAAGACATCAAAGATTTAGATTTTCCCAAAGTGAAAAAGATGACTGATAGCACCCCCAAAAAACCCACGGCATACAACATTCCCATATGCTGAGCATTATGAATTTGGAAGTTAATCCTCTCGCCTTGAAAGCCTTTATAGAAATCTTCTAATCCATTCCCCACAACCCAAGGAATCGACAATAAAACCAAAAGGAAACAGCCACTCAGAACAACAACTTTTTGAGTGTTCGCCTGAATAAAATAAGCAATTGGAATTATTGAAAACCAAATGGCCATTCGGTGTAATTTAGGTGAACTTTCCGCCCAGGGGTATCCGAAATATAAGCCCACCCCCCAAGAAAGTAGCTGAGATAACAAACCCGCAAAAAACAAAAGCACAACAAAGTCTGTTCTTACCTTCGCCTCATATACTCTATCGTAATTCAAAACAAATAACGCGGCACCGAGCAGCAGGACTATACGAAAAGCATACTCCCCGACAGAGAACAGCAACGGGAAGAACAACGCGTAAGCGCAAAGAATTAGCATTATTGCCGTACTGAAATTCCGCCAAACTTTGCTTTGGTCACCTGAATAAGTGATTCTAGAAGCGACCTTAGACAACATTCTACAAAGCACCTTCCATCAGAGTAATGGTTCTTCTGGCAATTTCATCCCAGGAAAAATCTGCTTGCACTTTATCAATAGAGGCCTTCGCCATCTGCTGCGTTAAGTTTCTATCGTTATAGAGCTTCAGTAATGCCTCTTTGAGAGATGATGGCGAAGCGGGTTCAACCAGCAAACCAGTCTTTCCGTCATCGATAATGACCGGAATACCACCTACATTAGTCCCCACCAATGGTAGTCCGCAAGCCATTGCCTCTAAACCGGCAATACTTGTAGCCTCCATCAGCGAAGGTAAAACAGACACATCCCCAGCACTAAAGACTTCAGGCATCCGTGTGTTATCAACACCCCCTAGCATATGCACTTTATTTTTAACCGGCGCAATGATGTTTTCGAAGGTACCTCGATCAGCGCCATCACCAGCAACCACCACATGAAAATCTTCATGATCAATCGTGGAAATAGCTTCGGCAAAAAATAGCACCCCGTTTTTTTCAACAAGCCGTCTCGCCAGCACCGCTACAAAAGCATCGCTAGGAATACCCAAGCTTTCTCTTAAATTATTCGCAACCGGATAGAAACGGTTGACATCAACACCATTAGAAATAAACTTCACCGGCTTTTCGTAGCCTGTTACTAATGTGGCGTCGACCAATTCATCACTAGGCGCCAGCACAAAATCTGCCACTGACAACTGACGACGCATTTTTCCCAATACCGCTTTACCTTTTTTAATCCTTTTCAAAAAAGAAGACGTGTGATTAGTAAAGACAACGGGAACACCGAGATTCTTACAGCCTCCCAACGGTCGCATACCATGAATATGCACACATTCAAAACCACGACCTCGAATCAAGTTCAGCAGTCTCTTTTTAAGCAACCAATTATAAAGAACATGGTTATTTGGCAGCCAACAACGTTGTACTTCCACACCGTCAATCACTTCATGCTTGGGCCAATGCTTGTCTTTCTGACGAGTAATAACAACTACTTCATGCCCAAGTCGAACCATAGCTCTGGACAGTTCATACACGTGTGTTTGAACTCCGCCAATACTCGGAGGAAATTCATTGCTAACCATTATTACTTTCATAATTAACTAATATTCTTAAAGTAATCTACATATTGCTGACAAATAATTTTTCGGCTGTAATTATCCAAATAGTGCTGATAACCTCGATCGGCCATGGCATTTGCAGCGTTTAAGTTACCAAGCAATTGATTAATCGCATCCGAAAGCGGTTCCACTTCATCCACTGGTGTGACTAATCCTGTCTCATTGTGTTCTATTAATTCCCCTGGCCCCTGAGAATTTGTCGCCACCATAGGGCAGCGATTAAACCAAGCTTCGGGAACAATACTGCCTAAGCCTTCATGCCGCGACGGGCATACAAAAACATCCGCCGTACGCATCAAGGCATTACCGTCATTTCGCCAACCTAAAAAGCGCACGCGATCTACAATATTGAGCTCTCGACATAAGGCCTCTAAGGATTCTCGTTCAGGGCCATCCCCTGCCAACCACAATACCGCATCCGGAATCGCAGGCAGCGCCTTAAGCAAAATATCGAACGCTTTATTGGTGTGCAAACGCCCCAAGGCAAATAAAATCGGCACACCCTCAGGGGTATTAAAACTGGTTCGCGCTAGCGGTTCAGCGTCGGCCTCATCCACAAAATTTGGAATTTGAACGACGCGATCCGCAGGCATTCCACCGCGAACAAGATGATCACAAATGCCTTTGGTAATCCCTATCCAATGATCACAATGGCGATAGTTTTTTAAATCGTAATAATGCCCAAGCCGTGCAACCAGTTGATAATCACCCTGCGGCGTCAATTTAGTAGCCCGATTCATATAGGTGAGCACAATATCAGGGTTCCAATTCCTCAAGGCCTGGGTATATTGCCAATTATTGAAAAACTGAAGCGGCCCACCCAAGCGAAAGGTTTGCACTGGAACACCGGCCTGCCGGAAGATTCCTTCCCGTCGTTCATTTTTACGGGTAAAAGCACACTGAGTTAACTCAGAATAATCTGCCAGAGACGCCACCATGCGGGTATAAAAATTTTCCGCACCACCAATAGGTGCGCCAGCCATTACTTGAGCCACACGAATTTGATCAGTCATTAGACGTGTCTTCTTTCACTATATTCTCTAATTTCTCTAATTTCTCTATGCTTGCTGTACTTTCAACATTTAAGCCCATTTCGCGCTTATCCTGTTCGAGCCAACCATGATATCCCCAGTCACCATTTTCGGCTTTTACTTGAAGTAACTTTTCAATAGCGCTGTCTAACCGCTGTGCTTTACGGCTGGCTTTTTTTCGAGCTAAGCTTTTTGAAAAGTAGGCAAATGGAATTAGATCGGGCCAGCCCAAACCATCAATCACTACTAAACGATCGATCACACCTTCTTTTTGCTTTACCACAATATTGTGCAATAACAAATTACGGGAAGGCATTCCCAATTCAGCCCAACGAGACTTGAATTGCTCCACAACTGCCTTTAATTCATCGGTATAACCGTTTTGCCACAGGTATTGTTTTAACGACATCGAAATACATTGATCGCTGTCTCGCACCAGCTCAGTTACCAAGCCTTTTCCTAAGCTCGTCTCCACAAAACCATAGCAGCGAGGGATTAATTCATAGGCCTGCTCGCCGACACATTGATCAATACGCGCATACACGGAATACTCCTCACGATTATCATCAAAAGATGACAACCGCTTGAGGTTAGCGGGAAACTTTTTCTTTGCCCGCTTTATCTCAGGGGTTCGATCTGCCCGAGCCACCTTGATACAACGCCCATTGTTTTCTGGGTCGACAAAACACCAGCGATTCCCCCCTCGGGCAAAGGCCTGGTCTTCTGATTCAAAGTGGATAACACCCATTAATCTTTCATCCACACATAGGGTGTTGAATAAGGCATTTCCATGGCGGTTTCCACAATATACTGCGCATATAACGTTGAATTAATATGCTCATGGAAAAATTGTCTCGCGTTAGCTGCCCACTGTTGGCGCATGGCGTCGTCGCAATGAAATTGAGTCACCTTTTCAGCCAGATCATCCACATTATTGAAATACACTAACGACTCTGGAGGCATCAGGGTATCGAAGCGAGTACTTTCATGGGTGAAGGTTAGCAACCCATTGCCCACCAACTGAGCCATTCGCGCAGAAGAGTACCAATAATCGCCTTCTTGACGATTCAAATTCAGACCCATCTTACTTTTCGATAAAGCTCTGTCATAATCGCGCCCCCAAACTCCCGGCAGGCCAAAACTGCCTGGGGTACTAAAGCGAAAATCACTAGGTAATTTATCTTTCAGTGCCGACACCAAAATACCACGCTCGGTATGCTTGGTTTCCTTACTGCAAAAAATCAAATCGCCATCAAAGCTCGTCTGCTGAGACGCATCAAAAGTTTCAATGGAAATATCCACCGGATTAGGCATATGCCATAGGGAGGCTTTTTTTCCTTTAAAGCGCGCCAATTCAGGCTCACCAGTAGAGACAAACATAGCATCCACCACATCACAGCGGTGCTCGATTTTTTTCGCATTTTCTGGCACAAATAAAGGATCGTTATTACAACCGGCAATCTTCATGGCCGGGCGAATTTTTCTTGCCGCCTCTAACGTGGCATTGGTAATAATATCGCAGTGCCCCACAATCATCAGATCAGGTTCAAAAGCCTCAACGGTTTGTAACAAGCGTTGATTCGCTTTGCTTTTCCCTAAATCGCGAATACCAAAAGGGGCTTCGAAAGCGGCCACATCTCGATCACTAAAGGCTTGCACGCAGTGATTATTGCGAATCATTCCGAAATATAGCTTTTGCCCCCAACTCACCCGGTTGTGGCCATATTTTCTTAGCTGCTGATGAGCGACATGTAAAATACGCATAAATTCTAAAACCTAGCCCCTAAAATATTTTAACTTCTGCCCGCTTAAGTTCTATCTGCCAGCAACTCGCGATAAATCGCTAACGTTTTTTCACACTGAGTTTGTAACAAGTAATCTTCTTGCAACTGAATAGCGTTATCACCAGCCAAGACACTCTCGGTAACATCCACCAAGTTTTCTTTTGTCGCCAATCCTTTTTCGAAGCAATCTCGCAATACTTCTGCAGGACCACCTTTGTCGTAGGCAATAACAGGCGCACCACTCCACAAGGCCTCGGTCACCGTGCGACCAAAAGGCTCTGGCCGATTCGACAAATTAAACACCGCCGATACGGTGGCATACAGCTCTTTCATATCAGAACGATGCCCTAAAAAGGTGATGTAATCTTGTAACTGTAATTCCAAAACCCGTGTTTTTAATTCATCTTCGTAATGGGTTTTGGTGCCCTCGGAGCTTCCAACAATAATGCCGTGAACATCATCTCGCTGGCGATCACGTAACTGCCCGAGTAACTCAATAAAATCCAACTGCCCTTTCCAACGGGTCAAGCGCCCTGGCATTAACAACAGCTTTTTATTTCCGCATTGAGGGTACTGGCTATAGAAATCCTGCCGCCATTGCTCACCGGTTTCGAATCCGTCTTTAAACTCTGTAGGGTCGACACCACGATGCACTAAATGCACTTTATCGCGATTTACCTTCGGATAGTTTTCAAAAATATACTGCTGAACTGCCCTGGAAATCGCAATCACCCGATCGCCCTTTCCCATTACCGCACTATAACCATTCACCGAATACATACCGTGAAAAGTACTCACCAGTGCAGGTCGCTGAGCCTTTGGAATTTTTCTCAGCGCGAGCCACGCCAGCCAAGCGGGGACTCGGGAGCGCACATGAACAATATCGGGCTGCTGCGCAAGAATCAGGGCTCGCAGTGGCTTCACTTGTAATAAGCTGAGCAGAGACTTTTTATGCACCGGAAACTGAAAATGCTCACTACCCTCGGCTTCTAGCTTGACCACCTGTCGGCCGCCAGCCGAAACCACTTGCGATTGATGACCCTGAGCCACCAACTCGCGAGCAAATTCCACGGTTCCCCGCTCAACCCCTCCCGAATTCAATTCGGGCAGTATCTGCATTACTCTCAAAGCCGTCACCACACCCTATAAACGGCGGCTATGATACCGCAGACACTTGCAAACACCCAGCAATCAAGCCTTCTAGCCTCTCCCTATCTTCCAATTCCTAGTTCCAATTTAGGGGCTAGCTAATTACAATCTGTCCTTTTCGCGCAGAAAGACGAAGTTCTCATTCGAGCCTATGCGTATCCCCAGTTTTGAGGTTTACCCCTATGACCGCCTTCGGTAGCGTTTTCATGCCAGAAATGGCCCTTAGTCACTTCGATGGACAGCAGTGGGCCCCGTTTGAGCTTGTAGCCAGCGACAGTCTGCACGTCCACCCTGGTGCCCACGCGTTGCACTACGCCAGCACCTGTTTTGAAGGACTCAAGGCCTTTCGCCACCCCGACGGCAGCGTGAAGATCTTCCGCATCGACTGTAATGTTGCTCGCCTAGCGCAAAGTAGTGACCTTCTAGGCCTACCCGCCTTAGATCTCCCTATGAGTCGAGAAATGATTGTTACTACAGTGAAACGCTTCGCAACGGATGTACCTGAAGCCCCAGGCTCTCTCTACATTCGACCCACCCATATCGGCACCGAACCTGCCATTGGCAAAGCGGCTTCACCTTCTGCCACGTCTTGCCAATATATTTTGGTAAGCCCGGTAGGGGATTACTTCGCCGGTGGTGCGGACTCCACTCTACGCCTGTTACTGGAAGAAGACGGTATGCGCTGTGCACCACATATGGGCCGCATCAAGTGTGGTGGCAACTATGCCAGCGCCCTACGCCCAACTCTGGATGCCAAGCGCGACCTGAATGTAGACCAGATCCTGTTCTGCCCCAATGGGGATGTTCAAGAAACCGGTGCTGCCAACTTTATTTTGATTGATGGCGATACCCTCATCACCAAGAACTTGGACGACAGCTTCCTTCACGGTATTACCCGTGATTCTATTCTTACGCTAGCCCGCGATATGGGTATGAATGTAGAAGAACGCTCGCTGAGCGTTGATGAACTATTGGAACGTGCACAAAAGCCAGGGTCTGAAGCCGCCCTTTCCGGTACTGCGGCAGTACTCACCCCTGTTGGTACACTTCTGCATAACGGGAAGGAATTTACGGTAGGTAATGGTAAAGCCGGCGAGACCACGGCAAAGTTGCGCAAAGCACTGAATGATATTCAGTGGGGGGTGTCGGAAGACAAACATGGCTGGCTAACTTGCGTTAGCGACTGATAATTTAGTTTTAATCTGAGCTTAGCGACTCGATAGAGCAGCTAAGCTCACCATCCCTTTCAAGTTTTTCGGTTACGAATAAAAGATCCTTCGCTTGCCCTCCACGGACGGAGGGGACGTCAAAAACGCAGGAGCAGTTTTTTGATCGCTCAGGATGACAACATCACAGCAGCCTTCTAAGAAAGCCACTTATCCCAAAGCTCCCCTATCATTTCTCGCTGTGCCTTAAACTCATTTTCCGGCACAACTCCTGAAGCCTCTTGCAGAGACAACTTGTGGCCTGCACTGCGATAGGCTTTATAGGCCTCAGTCAAACCTGAAACCTCTTCATCGCTCATTAAATTCAGTTTTTGCAACGTTTCCAGAATACGAACATTGTCACTCCAATCTGTTAATTCCGGATATTGGTGCGCCTGACTTAACACTGCGTACTGCACTAAAAACTCAATATCGACAATACCACCTGCATCCTGTTTCAAATGAAATTGTGATTCTTTTTCACCCCCTTTCGACCCCAAGTGATCACGCATTTTAATACGCATCTCTCTCACGTCTTTTTGTAACTCTGCTTTATCACGCTGAACACACAGAATGTTTTTTCTTACTTCATCGAAATCTTTCGCCAATCGCTCACTACCGGCAACAGCGCGAGCGCGAACTAAAGCTTGATGCTCCCAAGTCCAGGCTTCGCTTTCTTGATAGCGTTTAAAACCGTCGAGCGTTGCCACCAGCATTCCGGAATTACCGGATGGCCTTAGACGCGCATCCACTTCATACAACTGACCTAGGGTTGTATTGGTGTTAAGCATATGAATTAACTTCTGACCCAAACGCATATAGAAGGTGCTGTTATCGATAGATTTTTGCTTGGCATGTTCATCCGCCTGGGTATAACCATTCGGTGATACATCGTGTAAGAAAACCAAATCCAAATCGGAGCTGTGACCCAGTTCCAAACCACCCATCTTTCCGTAACCTAATACAACAAAGCCCACATCATCGATCACGTCTTTATCACGAGTAGGCAAACCATGGCGCTGGGTCATCTGCTGCCAAACAAGACTCAGGGCATACTCTAAAACCGCCTCGGCAATATAGGTGAGATAATCACTCACTTTCATTAAAGGCAGTACACCCGTGACTTCAGACGCAGCAACTCGTAAACCATGAGATAGCTTAAAGTATCGCAACGCATTCATTTGTGCTTCTAAGTCATCGGGATCAATACGCAACATTTGCTGCTGCAAATCTGACTGCAAACTCTGCTTATCTTGCACCTTGTAGAGGGTGCGAGGATCAATTAACTCATCGAGCAAAGATGGGTGACTTGCTAATTGATTGGCAATCCAAGGGCTGGCTTCACAAAGCTTAACTAATTGTTTTCTTGATCCTGGATTCTCCGTCAATAAAACCAAGTAAGCACTACGACGCAGCACCGATTCAATAAGCTGCAAAATTCGCTCAAGGGTGACCCCTGGCCCATGCTCTTCAGCAATATCTTTCAGTATCAACGGCATAAATTGATCTAACCGCTCTTTCCCTTCTGCGGCTAGGGCTTGAACTTTAGGACTCTCCCGAAAGAGTAATAATTTTCGCCAGCCTTCGGACTCTGCAATCTCTTTATCGATACCTCGCTGCGCCAACCACCCAGGGAGTTCTTCCTCTGATACCTGCCCTTTCCAAAAGTCTTGCCATTGAACCAGCGCTTCATCGGACTGCTGCTCTTCTTCTGGAGCCGCAATCACTTGATTAAAGCTGTGTTCAACGTTTTCCCTATGACGGTTCAATCCTTCGAGAAATGCTTTCCAATTTTCAAAACCCATCAACCAGGCAATACGCGCCTGCCCTGCCTCATCATCCGGTAAGCTTTGAGTTTGCTCATCGCGCCAAGCTTGTATGGCATGTTCTGCATTGCGCAAAAAGCGATACGCACTATCGAGAATTTCCGCTTCGCCTTCTGCCAGCATATTTTCCGCTTCCAGCAAGGGTAATAACTTTAAGACAGAGCGCTCCTGTAAGCGCTTATCATTACCACCACGAATTAGCTGAAAAACCTGCACCACGAATTCGATTTCACGAATACCCCCAGCACCCAGCTTGACATCATTGCCTAGGCCTCGCCGTGCAACTTCACGCCGAATCATGGTCTTCATATCGCGCATGGCTTCAATAGCCGAGAAATCCAGATAGCGGCGATAGGTGAAAGGCCGCAGCATATCCATCAGTGTTTTACCGGCTATTTTATCCCCAGCAATAACCCTCGCCTTAATCATGGCGTAGCGTTCCCACTCCCGCCCTTGAGTTTGGTAGTAGTCTTCTAATGCATCGAAATTGCACACCAAGGCGCCGCTCTGCCCATAGGGGCGTAATCGCATATCAACACGGAATACAAAACCGTCAGCAGTGACTTGATCAATGGCTTTAATTAAACGCTGACCCAGCTTGATAAAAAACTCTTGGTTCGATAATTCTTTTCGCCCACCCTGGGTTTCACCTTTTTCTGGGTAGCAAAAAATCAAATCAATATCGGAGCTAACGTTTAACTCGAAACCACCCAACTTGCCCATGCCCAATACAATCAACTGCTGTGGCTGGCCGCTGTATTTCCCAGTAGGCGTACCAACATCCTCACACATTTTCTGATAATGCCAAGACAAAGCTTCATCCACGGTTGCTTCTGCCAACAAGGAAACATCCCGTGTGGTTTCAGCCATATCCGCCAGACGAGATAAATCCCGCCAATAAAGTCGCACCATTTCTCGCTGGCGAAATAACCGCAACTGCTTGAGTAGATCTTCTTCGGCATCCATCGCCAATAAAATTTCGGATAGCCGATTGCGATAGGTTTCTTTATCGTACGCAGAAAATAGATCACCGCTCTCTATCAGTTCAGCGACAACATCTGGAATTTGATCACATTGACGAACAATATATTCACTACCAACAAATGCTTTTTCCCAACAGTGTTTAAACTCTTCACTTTGAGAAGCCTTTGAATTGAGCAATGAGAATAATTCGGGAGCGTTTTCTTTTAGAGCGCTGACTGCTTTACCCCAATCGTCTGAAAGGCAACTGGGTAATATTTGATCGGATAACATATTAAGCTTCGTCGATACCTTTACTAGAGGTTTGATTAATGTCAGTGGTGTTTGAATAAGAATTTAAGGCTTTTTTCCTTGTGCCTTTGTCAGCCTCGCCTACACCTAAGAGCCGTTGAGAATTTGCTTTCTCTGACTCCTCCGCTGAAGAGTCAAGATCCATCTTATCGTACCCCAGCTGCCTTCGTAGTTTTTCAAGTGCGTCTTCAGCTGCGCCACGCAGTGAATAGTTAGTCGCGCCCTGCTTTGCCTTGCGCATCACATCAGGATCAACTTGTTTGAGCAGTTCATGTAGTTTTTGGTATTCATCACTCATGATGTATTGTCCTTAAACCACTTCTTAGCCTTTTTCCGGTGGTGGTGCGACCCGCATTACTTCTTCAACAGTCGTATTACCCGCCGCAACTTTATGAGCACCCGACAACCGCAATGTTTTCATGCCTTCTTTCATAGCTTGCTTACGCAATTCGATAAGGCTTGCCGTCTCTGACACCACTTCTTTCAAGGTTTCTGTCAGAGGCATAATTTCATAAATACCTTGCCTTCCCATATAACCTGTATTGCGGCACTCCAAACATCCCTCAGGCTCATAAATTTTCTTCGGCATGTCTGCACGCCAAGGTTTCATCAATTGTTGCCAGGCATCTTCATCAATCTGGGTTTCTTTCTTACAGTGAGGGCATAGTGTTCGGACCAAACGCTGAGCCATTACGCCAATCAAAGTAGACTGCAATAAATAGGCAGGCACCCCTAAATCTAATAAACGGCTAATAGCTGTCGGCGCATCGTTGGTATGCAAAGTAGAAATAACCAAGTGACCCGTTAACGCAGCCTGCACTGCCATTTCTGCAGTTTCTAAATCACGGATCTCACCCACCATAATAATATCGGGATCTTGCCGCATTAGCGTACGCACACCAGCAGCGAAATCCAGCCCAATATTCGGCTGCACTTGTGTTTGGTTAAAGGCTTCTTCTACCATCTCAATGGGGTCTTCCAGCGTAGAAACATTTACCTCTTCTGTTGCCAACTGTTTTAACGAAGAATACAGCGTTGTGGTTTTACCGGAGCCTGTCGGCCCTGTAACTAGCACAATACCGTTGGGGCGATTAATCATATCTTGCCAACGGCTATAGTCTTCACCCGCCAGTCCTAACTCAGAAAAACTACGCAATAGCACATCCGGATCAAAAATCCGCATGACCATCTTCTCGCCAAAAGCTGTAGGCAATGTGGACAACCGCAACTCCACTTCACTGCCATCCGGTTTTTTGGTTTTAATACGACCATCTTGTGGCTTACGTTTTTCCGCAATATTCATCCGGCCTAAGGTTTTTATCCGAGCCGTTACTGCAGCAATTACCGCCAAAGGGAGTTCGTAAACTTGATGCAAAACACCGTCGATACGAAAGCGTACCTTGCCCTGCTCTCTTCGAGGTTCAATATGAATATCACTAGCCCGTTGATCAAATGCATACTGCAGCAACCAATCTACAATATTCACAATATGCTGATCATTGGCTTCAGGATCTTTCAGCGCACTGATCTCTACCAGCTGCTCAAAGTTTGCAACACCAGAAAGGTTGCCACTGTGCTCACCGGTTGCACCACTCACAGAGCGTGCTAGCGTGTAAAACTCAATCTGATAACGACGAATATCTTCCGGATCTGCCACCACTCGCTTTACATCTTTACGAGTAATCTGGCGTACCTGCTCTTCCCAAGCATTCATAAAAGGCTGAGCACTGGCAATGGTGACCGCATTGGGGTCATCAGCCACACACAAAATCCCATGACGCTTAGCAAACTGATACGACATCACCGCCGTCACCGCCTGGGAGTTAATTTTCAGAGGATCAATATGAAACAGTGGCTGCCCCGCTTTTTCCGCTAACCACTCCGTCAAGCGCTCGGCGGTGAGAGTCTTATCTGGATACTGGCAATCCCACACGCCCTGTTTCGCGATATAGCTCAACGGGTGTAATACCGCATCCTCTCGACTACGAGGCTGCCCTTGAAGAAAATTGGCGTCGTCGTCAGCCAGCAAGCCGTCTTCCCGCAGCTCATCAATAAAACCGCGAAGATCCATCATGCGTTCGGGGGCAGATATGGCCATAGAGTCATTATTCCAATTCTTATTCTTTAACCCTCTGATTGTAGCGGCTGAGGCGCAAGCCTGCAGCATGATCCCATCAAGCTGAGAGCTTTATCACCGTCTTCTCGCCATCACATATAAAGAAAGCCACCAACTAGCCCCTGAGACTACTCAGTAGTGCGAGATAACGCTAAACTGGCGTATTAACTCACCCATAATCTTATTAGAAGCTTGAATCGACGTGGCCAGTCAGAATTATTTACAGTGGTTTCGTGCCGCAGCCCCCTATATTCAGTCCCATCGCGGGAAAACCTTTGTGTTGGCTCTACCAGGGGAAGCCATTGCCTGCGAGCAGCTACAAGCCATTGGCCACGACATTGCTCTACTCCACTCCTTAGGTATACGCCTTGTACTCTGTTTTGGCGCACGCCCACAGATTAACGACACTCTCGCGATCAAAGGCATTGATTGTAAGTTTCATCACTACACCCGTGTAACCCCTCCCTCCGCACTGGAACCTATTCAGCAAGTCGCGGGTAATATTCGCCACCAGCTAGAAGCACTTTTTGCCCAAGGCATCGCTAACACCCCTGATCACTGTAGCCGCGTGGCAACTTGCAGTGGCAATTTTGTAATTGCTAAGCCTCGTGGCGTTATTGATGGCATCGATATGCAACGTACCGGCTCAGTGCGTAAAGTGCACACCCCTAGTCTTGATGCTCTTCTTGATACCGAGCAAATCGTGCTTGTTCCACCTCTGGGCTACTCGGCCACAGGGGAAACCTTCAACCTCAGTGTTTATGAAAATGCAGCGGCGGTTGCTGCTGCATTAGAGGCCGACAAAGTCATTCTCTACTCTGAGATGACGGCTCTCAATAATGAGCAAGGCCAACGCATTTCGGCACTCCCAAAAGAGAAGGCACTGCAACTGTTAGCCACGGCGTCCGGTGATAATACGCCGCACTTACTCCAAGCTGCAGACTCTGCGTTACAAACCGTTCCCAGAGTCCATCTTATTAGCTACCAACAAGACGGCGCTCTATTAAAAGAACTCTTTACCCGTGATGGTGCCGGCACCCTGATTTATCGTGATCACTACGAAGAAATTCGCCCTGCAAGCATTGAAGATGTTGGCGGCATTTTGGAACTCATCGAACCGCTGGAAAAATCTGGAGCAATTGTGAAACGCTCTCGGCAACAATTAGAAACTGAGATTTCTTATTTCCAGGTTGCTGATTGCGACGGCATGATTGTGGCCTGCGCAGCACTCTACCCCCTAGCAGACAAGTGCGCAGAAGCCGCCTGCATCGCCACCCACCCAGACTATCGCAATAATGGGTTAGGAGCGCGAATCGTCGACGCTATCGAGCAAGCTGCCGCTGACAAGAATATTGAAAAACTGTTTGTGCTTACCACGCAGGCAGAACACTTCTTTTTAGAGAGAGGGTTTAAAGCCAGTAACGTAGAGGCGCTACCGGCTGATAAGAAAGGGATTTATAACTTACAGAGAAATTCTAAGGTTTTTTTAAAGACGTTAGATTAAACAAGAGCATCGTCACTCCAGCGGACACTGGAGTCTAGTAACAAAAGCGTAATACGCTTGATTTAGAGCGTTATTTTCCAGAGGTGTCCTAGCTATTATTTTTCCGTTTTACAGATTCGAAAAATCTGCGTAGGCCCGCTCGATCGCACCTATATTGGGAATGATGGCCGTTTCGCCACTGGCAGATACTGCCATTAGATTACCTTCTTTAGGCTCGGCTTCACGCTGACTGATTTCGTCTTCTTTTACACGGGTTAGACGTGGAAAGTCTTGAGATACAATAGCGATAAAAGGAAGCTTCTCGCTAACACCGGTGTTATTTAATACGGCTAATCGACTACGCGATTGAGGGCCACTAAACTCTTCGCCATTAAACAACTCTAAGGAAATAACCGGCACTTCTAGCTCACGCCACAAAAAATCACCAAGATACCAATTCGGGCCTTCACGGTCCTTCACCGGGCTAACATAAGGTACAACCTCAGCCACAGAGGTGGTTGGCAACAAAAGCTTCACGCCACTGATTGGCAACAACAAACTGGCAATTTCTGTAGCTGCTTGCTCAATCGCTAGCGGTGCATCTTGTTTGATCATGATCTTTAGCCTCTTTGTATCTGCTTCGCTGCGCAATCAAAATCTACAGCAAGTATTCTTATTTTATCCGGGCGATACTGCCGCCAATATTTCTAACAGGGCTGCGCCAGTAACCCAATCGGGTGGCCAATTCTTCTGGCGTACCTTCAAAATCCACACAGCCTGTAGCCAATACTGAAACTGGCATACTATCTACGGTGCAAGTTTCTGGGGTTTGAACCCAAACCTGGCCACCATTGGCAGACATGATACGGCACGCTTTCGCTCCGTCATCCCCCATGCCACTAAAAACAATCACTCCGGCAATTTTCTTATGGAGTAATGCTATGCTCGCGATAACCCCATCAATAGAGGGTTGGTAAGGCCCCAACCAAGGTTTGTTGAATACCGCCACCGAGCCATTTTCACAAAATTTTGCTTGCTGAGCTGGCGATACGATTGCCACCTCACTGGGTTTAATGAGATGCCCATCAGCAATCATCACCCCTCGATAATCACTATTCCGCTCTACCGTTCTCACCAGAGTAGAATCGAAATTAGCTTCAATGTGCTGCGCATAGATAAACGCAATATTGAGTGAAGGAGGAAGCGCTTTTAAAAAACGGGAAACCGCTTCAGGCCCACCTGTCGATGCCGCAAGCACCCATACCTGCTCTGGCTCACAATATTCACTTTGATGAAGACTAACGATACCTGGCAGATGTATTAACTTGTCTTTAATACGGCGGCACCAATCCTCATTAAAGGCCGCTAAGTGATCGTCCCCTAGCTCATGATCAACAATTACAGGTACCGATTGAGCATCAATCCAATCATGAAGAGGCTCCACTACCTCTTCATCTGAGCAATCCACCGCCACAAGCCAAGCATCGATATCGACCGCATCTTTATGGGTAGACTCCATTGCCTGCAACTCACTCCAACTGACTGACAGCACGGGCGAAAAGCCTGCATCATTGGCAACACGAATCAGGGATTGACGATGCTTGTTGGTAGCTGCCAACACACCCAGACGCACACCATCATTTTCATCAGCCGTCATAATATTCAGCAAGAGGGGGCCTAGTTATAAAAGGCAAAAGTAAAAAAGCTAAACACCTACCGAGGCCTCTGTTGACTTGGCGATCCAAAGAGAAAGAAAGCTAGCAATAAAAGCAATCTGACTAAACAAGTATTGCTCGCTTTATGCTTCCGCTTTCTCTTCAATCAACTCATTGATGATCGCCAACAATTGATCTTCCTGGTAAGGCTTACCCATGTAACGGTTCGCACCTAACGACAACGCACGCTCGCGGTGTTTTTCCCCTGTACGCGAAGTAATCATAATGATCGGAATATCTTTCCAAACTGACGACGAACGCATCGCGGCAACAACTTCAAAACCGTCCATCCGCGGCATTTCGATATCCAGCAACATGACATCAGGGGTATGATCCTGTAATACCGTCATTGCATCACGACCGTCAGTTGCAGTAATCACTTCAAAACCTTCACGCTCTAAGAAACGGCCGGTTACCTTACGTACGGTTACTGAGTCATCCACGACCATCACACGACTAGCCGCAATAACCTCTTCTTCTTCCGGACGCTCCAAAATCGCAGCTCGTAATTCAACAACGTTACTCTGTGTACCGATGAGCTTAGATTCCGAACGAATCAAGCCAAGCAAATCGAGAATCACCACCACAGAACCATCACCCAACACAGTTGCACCGGAGAGGCCATGCACAGCAGAGAATTGCGCACCCAAGGTCTTCACCACAATTTCTCGCGAACCTAACAATTGGTCTACCTGAAGTGCTACGCTGTAATCCGCACTGCGCACCAACACCACAGGCAGTGGCAAGCTGCGATTTTCCAACTTCGGACGGGAGGTACTGTGCAATAAGGTTCCTAAATAACGCAGGTCGTATTGCTCTCCTGCGTATTCAAATTTTTCGTTTGGATTCTGGTAGTAGTGTTCCAATTCAAATGGGCTAACCCGCACAATACCTTCAATAGTATTCAATGGCACCGCATAATGATCAGAACCAATTTCAATCATTAGAGCCCGGTTTACCGAAACCGTAAATGGCAAGCGAACCAAGAACTCGGTACCTTCCCCCCAACGAGAGTTAATACTGACGTTGCCACCCAGCTGTTTAATTTCCGAGTACACCACGTCCATACCCACACCACGACCAGAAATCTGGCTAACTTGATCTGCGGTTGAGAAGCCGGCGTGCAAAATAAATTGCATCACTTCTTGATCACTAAGGATGCTATCTTGCGCCATCAAACCATTAGCAATGGCTTTTTCTCGCACTTTTTCTAAATTAATACCGCGGCCGTCGTCTGCAATACGCAGCACAATATCACCGCCTTCACGGTTCATACTAATAAGAATACGACCGACTTCTTGCTTACCTGCATCGCTACGCTCTTGTGGCGATTCCAAACCGTGGTCAATGGCGTTACGTAACATATGCTCCAGTGGCGGAACCATACGTTCCAATACCGAACGATCCATTTCGCCTTCAACATTCTCTAGTAACAGTTCAACGTTCTTACCAACTTCATTACTGGTTTGACGAACAATACGGCGTAGACGTGGCACCATGCGCGAGAACGGCACCATACGCGAACGCATCAAGCCTTCTTGTAAATCTGTGTTTACCCGGGATTGCTGTAGTAGCAAGGTTTCAGTATCACGGGCTTTATTTGCCATGGTTTGCTTGAGGTCTGTTAAGTCAGAGGCTGCCTCAAACAGGGAACGAGAAAGTTGTTGCAGCTGTGAGTATCGGTCCATCTCCAGAGGGTCGAACTCAATACTCTGCTCCATCATTAGTTCTTCGCGGAACTGTACCTGCGCCTGGGTTTCCATATCGAGACGTCGTAACTGATCCTGCAAACGACTAATGGTGCTTTCCATTTCATCGAGCGAGAAAACAAAGTCATTCATTTGCTCTTCAACACGACCACGCTGAATAGAGGTTTCACCCGCAAGGTTTACTAACTCTTCCAACAATTCCGCCGAAATTTTTACAACTTCTTGCGGGCCTTGGCGGCGAGCCTGGGCTTGCATGCCACCCATATTGGGTCCAGCTGCCGCTGGCGCATCTGCTTGTGGCGCAGCAGGAACAACATCTCCCACCCCTTTGAATTCCGCCGGCGCCAATTCTTGTTTCGGCTTAAAGGGAAGCACCTCGGCACTTCCGGTACTTGCCCCTTCTTTGGAAGTACTTTCAGTAGGCGCAGCCTGAGTGGCAGAAAGCATACCTGCCGACAAGTCATCGACCTCGTAATCACCTGAACCCTTCATTAGCTCAGACAAGGCTGCGGTATCTTCCATCGCCACGGCATCTTTGGCTTTTTCTTGCAGCGCCAAGAGCTGATCATGGTAAGCATGCATTTCGTCGAACAGCGTATCTGCCGACCGACCTTGGCTTTGGGCATCAATAAGGAAGGTTTCAAAATTATGAGCGATATCCCCCAGCGACACTAAGCCACAGAGTCGAGCACCGCCTTTAAAGGTATGAAGCACACGCTTCAATTCCTCTGCAGGCTCGAGGCTGTCCGGGTCACCTTTCCAGGTATTTAACGATTCATCAATTTCCTCGAGAAGCTCATCGGCCTCCTCAAGGAATATCTCCATAATTTCAGGATCGATATCTGCAGGAAGCTCAGCAGAAATCCGACCAATATCAGTTTCTTCTACAGGCTCAAAGGCCAAGGTTTCTGTCGTTTCGGATTGAGGCTCAACATCGACGACTTGCTGATCACTCGCACCAGCAACTACTGTGTCGATAGGCTTACCAGCACGGACCGCTTCAACCGCAGCAAAAAGTTTATCTTGATACTCGTGAGATTTAGGCAGGCAATCTTCTTTTCCTGCCTGCTCGATAAGATACGTTTCAAAATCATGAGCAAGATCGCCGATAGACGTAATGCCCGCCATACGCGCACCACCTTTAAAGGTGTGCAACGTACGCTTCAATTCTTCTTGTGGCGCGGCGGCCTCCGGATCAGACTCCCAATCGGTAATGGCAGTCTCGAGCTCTTCAAGCAGCTCATCCGCTTCTTCCAAGAAAATTCCTACGGTTTCTTCGTCATACTCTTCAGCGTCATCAACAACTTCAGCTATTGCCACCTCCTCAAGAGGAGCATCTTCGCCTTGGCTATTGCCTTTAGACTCACTGGCCGGAATTACCTCCTCGACGGGCTCAAATTCCAGCGACTCATCCGTATCAACATCTGAGACAACTTCCAAATCATCGCTAATAATGCTATCTGCGATATTAGAAGCATCTTCTAGATCGCTACTTATTACCGGTATGCCATCCTCCACATCCATTGATGGCAGTGGAGCCTCGCTAATAATTTCAGTAGCACCAAAGATTTCCGGCACAGCGGCCTCATGCAATAACGCAATGACTTCTTCTTTAATTTCTGGTGAGTTTTGACCTGCCGCCATGGCATCAATCATATCCAGTAAGGAGTTATGCCCTTGCTCTAAGGCACAGATGAATTGCTCATCAATATCCTCACCTGGATGTGCAATCAAATTATCATGAACTGCTTTTAGGTCTAACGCTAAGGAAGCCATTTCTGTTTGACCTGCTTTGGCAGCGCCCTTGCCCAGAACACCTAGTTCAGTATGAATTTTTTCCAATGGCTCAATATTGCTAGGTTCACCTCGCCACTGAGCGATGTAGTCATCTGCATCCAACAGTACACTCATCTCTTCAGCCATAAAAAGTTCGAGAAGTTTAGGATCAACTTTCATTTCTTCTCGAGCTTCTTTCTGACGAATCAGATGGCCAACGGTGTGCTCTTTCAACTCTGCACAGCGCGCCAAGAATTGATCAAGACGTGGAATCTCTAACAGCTCATCATTTTCAATTTGCTGCAATACCATTTCTGTGTAGGCAGCACCGTCTCTGATCAATTGTAAAATATCATCATCAACCGGCACTAAATAGGAACGCATTTCTTTCATGAAATGTTCCCATGGAGTAGTAAGCTGCGCGACTGGCGCAACATCAGCCATATGCGCACTACCCTTCAATGTGTGAAGTGCACGCTGCATACCTTCACCGGGAGGCTCATATAACGGGCAAGCCATTTCCATGGCTTCAACAAACTCATCGACCAATGCAAGGTGTGTCTTGGCTTCGCCAGCAAAAATCCCCCAAAGGATTTTTTGCTCATCTTCTTCCTCGTCGACATCATCGACTACCGCTTCAACCTCTTCGACTGTATCTACGGCAAGATCATCGACTGATTCATCCGCCGACAAAGGCTCAAGTTCTTCAACAGGCTGCTCATCAATTTCACTTGTGACGCTATCTGCCTCACCTTTTTCTGTATCAACAACCGAAAGCTCAGGCATTTCAGGGAACTCAACCGTTTCCCCTTGAGAGATACTGTTACCTACCGCTTCTAACTTTGCAGCAAGCTCTTGATATGGATGCACTTTACGGGCTTCGAAAGCGCTAACCATTGCCGGCAGAATACTTCTCACCCGCTTAATAAATTCAACAGAATCATTATTTGCCGAAATCGTATTATCAATAATGCGATTCAACATATTCTCCACAGACCAGGCCAACTCACCAATATCATTGGCGTTCACCATACGCCCGCTGCCCTTCAGAGTATGGAAGGCACGACGGAACTCACCCAGCGCATCATTATTTTTGAAATCTTCGGCCCATTGCGGAAAGAACTCATCAATGGCTTCAAGTACCTCACCAGCTTCTTCGACGAAAATTTCTAAAATTTCTTCGTCGATATCTTCATCAAGCTCTTCTATCTCTGGTTCAACTGCTTCTGCCTCTGAAGTCTCTTCACTAGGCAATTCTTCCTCGACCGATACAGCGACAGCGTCTTCCGGATCAATTGCAAATTCAGCTTCAGACTCAGTTTCTTCAGGCATTGGTGCTGCAATTTCAATGATCTCTGCAGCTTCAGGTTCAGCTTGTTCTTCATTGGCAGCAACGTCATTAGCGGCCTGCTCAACAACATTCATTTGAACAGGCTGCGGCGCACCCGCAATGGGGTAACCCAACTTAGCCAAGCTTTCTTCTGCAACTTCTAGCAGGGCATCATCACCATTTTCGGCTGCACCACAGAGGCATTCCAAATAATATTCCGCACTGGTAATCGCATCCGCGAGGGTATCCAATGCCTCCCACTCAGGTGCCGATGTTGCGCCCAATAATTTTTCAGAAACATACTTAGAACAAGCCCCTAGAATAGAGGCCGGGCGAACCAGCGGCACCATTTCAAGACTGCCGCGAATCCCCTCTAATAAACCTGGCACATTGGCGAGATGATCTTCATCCCACTGCGCTGCAATATATTCCACCACCGCATCTTTTGCTTGTTCAAGGCCTGTTCGGCATTGTTCAATAACAACTTTCTGCGCATCACCTAACTGCAGTGAACGCCCCATGTCGTCAACATTAACGGTCTTCTCGCCTCGAGCCAGCTGCTCTAAGGTAGATTCAATGGCGAGTAACTGACCGGCAACACCAAGCAACACATCCTGTTGAGGCTTTGTATTACCCTCAACAATCTCACTTAAAATTTCTGCCTGCTCAGCGATTTTTTTGCAAAGGCTATTAATACCCAGCACCGACATCGTATCTTCTACGCGTTTGAATACGGGCAGTGTATCTTTCAAGGTATTGGAAATTTCAGAGGCTTCCAGCTCGAGGGTTTTCTCGAGAGACTGCTTAACAAAATCCAATTCTGTTTTCAGCGCATCCACCACAGAACGCACCGTGTCGTGATCTGTAATGGCTAATACTTCTACTTGTGCTGCAGGCTCCATAGCAGCATCAAGATCATATTTTTCTTTTAACGCAATAAAGTCCGCACGCTCACTTTCTGCTTGGGCGATATAATAAAGTAAGTTACTTAGCAGCTCTTCGCTGGTATAACCTTTCAACGCACGAGGGCCGATTTCCGCAAGCAGTTTTATTTCACCATCGATTTGACGCAGTAAATTTTTTACCGCCGCAGTCAATTCAATACTGCCTTCTTGGATTCCCCCTACAAACGCACTCGTGATTTCCCACAATGAACGACGAGGCGTACCCGACGTCATTTGTAACATGCGCTCACTAACTTTCGTTAGGTAGGCTAAGTTGTCTTCCTCATCAACACCACGAACCACTTGAATAACTGCGTACTGATACATTTTCCGCAATTTACTAATAGCGCTGGCAAACTTTTTCCCATCTTTAACCAGAGGAATTAATTTACCCGTCAGTCGTTTTGCAGGTTCAAGATTTGGTTTAAAGGGAACATCTTGCGAAAGCAGCTCTTCATCACGAGCTGCTCGCATATCATTAATTTGCGAAAGTAATAATGAAGGATTCTCTACACGCTTGCTCTGCACTTGCTCTAAGTAATTAGGCAGCCACAGCATTGCCTGCATAAGCGCATTTTGAGCTTCTTGCGGATTGCGCACTTCGTTTTCCATCAGCGCTTGTGCGAGCTTTTCCATTTCCTCACCCAACTGTACCGCACTGGTCAGCTCGACCATCCGCAAGGTGCCGGTAATTTGATGAAGGTAAGTCAGGCAGAATCGAATTTTCGTGCCATCAACAGGATTTTCGACGTAATCTTCAAGCGCCTGGGCCGCTAGATGAAGAGTTTCCCCGATTTCATCGACCACCCACTCGAGCGCCGCAAATTGCGTATTATCCGCCATCCGTCAGTTTCCTTCGGGCCGTTCAGACACTTTTTGATAGGCCTGAGTATTGTTTTTATTCAGAGGGCGAACAAATTTATTCTGCCACTCGGTAATTTCACCAGGGCCAATAATTAAAAGCCCCCCGGGTTTTAAACGCCTTACAAGCTGATCCAAAATTTCTCGCCTGCGCCAGCGGCGAAAATAAATCAAAACGTTCTGGCAAAAAATCACATCCATTTGAACATCAGGGAGCCGACTTAACTCTTTAATATTCCCCTGATTAAAACAAGTGCGACCACGAAGATCTTTTCGCACCTGTAACTTATCTTCATCCTGCGGTTCAAAATATTTCTCTTGCTGCTCTGGCGTAAATTCAGCTAATCGAGACTTACGGTAAACACCTTTTCTCGCCGTTGCCAGTGCAGGCAAACTAATATCTGTACCGGTCACACTGTAATAGGGCGCAATCCCCATTTGCTTAAAGCATTCCGTCAGGGCAAATACCAGGGAATATACTTCTTCGCCAGTTGAGCAACCCAAACTCCAAACATCGACCGTATCGCTAAGACCGTCTACTGAATCTTGCTCAGCCAATCGTTCATCGAGAAAACCCTGCAACAATTCGTAGGAGGATTGATGCCGAAAGAAACTGGTTTCTTTCACCATCAAACGATCCAGCAAAATTCGCCACTCGGCAGCTCCCTGTAAACCACTTCCAATGAGCTGAAAGTATTTATCAACATCGGAGCATTCCCGTTCTCGCATGCGCATACTCAGCTGAGTCTGCACATGACTTCGGAGGTGCGGTAACAAGGTCATCCCCGTCCGCAACTCCAGCAACTCACTCCATTTGCGATATTGCTCATCCGTTAGCTGCGTCGTTTCAAACTGCCAATTCATACTATCGACGCGCAAGGCGCTTTATCACTGTTTTCTTTTTTCAAAAGAAAACACAAATCTATTTAGGGATAATGGTTTACGAATTAAACCGTTGCCTGATTGCGATCAGGGTCATCTTCTTCCACGGCAAACTCACTGAGTTCAACAATCTCTTCACTACTATCCAGATCTAAAGACTCTTCTTCATAACCATCCACTTCTGCGGAGGCAAAGCCTTCCCCTTCAACATCCAGCGACAGCTCATCGTGATCATCATCACCAATTTCTAACAAGCCATCTTCCAGGTCTTCAGGAAGGCTATCATCAGCTTCTGCCACTTCGGCAATGTCAGTTTCTTCAACATCACCCTCATCCATGGCCAACAACTCTTCTTCCATTTCTTCCTCTGCTTCTTCAGGCAGTTTAAAGCCAAGCACAGATTCTTTAAGATCCTGCGCCATCGAAGACAGATCACCAATAGATCGAGCCGTTGCAGAAGTACCCGCAGAGGTTTGCGAGGTGATTTCTTGAATTACGTTCATCGTGTTGGAGATGTGACCCGCAGAAGAGGCCTGCTGACGTGCAGCGTTCGAAATATTTTGAATCAATTCCGCAAGGTTAGTGGATACGTTTTCAATTTCTTCCAGTGCCACACCCGCATCCTGTGCTAGGCGTGCTCCACTTACCACCTCAGAGGTCGTGGCTTCCATCGAACTTACCGCTTCGTTGGTATCGTTCTGAATGGTTTTCACCAGCGCCTCAATCTGCTTGGTTGCAGCAGCGGAACGTTCCGCGAGTCGCTGAACCTCATCCGCTACCACCGCGAAGCCTCGACCTGCATCACCAGCCATCGATGCCTGGATCGCTGCGTTCAATGCGAGGATGTTGGTTTGGTCAGCAATGTCGTTAATCAGAGATACGATATCGCCAATCTCTTGTGACGATTCACCCAGTCGCTTAATACGTTTCGAGGTATCTTGAATCTGCTCACGAATGGTATCCATGCCCTGAATGGTGTTTTGTACCACCTTAGAGCCTTTCGATGCGATCGCTACCGATCGCTCCGCAACCGAGGCCGATTCGGCGGCGTTGGCAGATACCTGGTCAATGGTCACAGCCATTTCGTTTACAGCGGCCGATGCACCCGCAATTTCTTGCGCCTGGTGTTCAGAAGCCTCAGCCAAGTGCAATGCGGTAGCCTGAGTTTCCTGGGCAGCCATCGCAACCCGTTCTGCGGTTTCGTTAATTCGAGAAACCAGAACCCGGAGTTGGTCGATGGTGAAGTTAATGGAGTCCGCAATAGCACCAGTAAAGTCCTCGGTTACCGTTGCAGTGGTGGTCAAGTCACCGTCTGCGAGGTCGGCCAGTTCGTCGAGGAGTCGCAAAATCGCCATCTGGTTACGTTCGTTCGCATCCGACTGTTCTTGGAAACGGCGTTTTGTTGCCGTGATCTGTAAACCACCAATGAACAACAAGCTCACGGTAGCCACACCCGCCAAAAGCAAAGCAAAAAAGTTATTCCAAGGGCGTTGCGATGGTAATTCGTCAACCAAGGCAGCTAGACTAGAAAGCGTTTCCAGAAGCTGTGGTAAATCTGCCTCAATACCTTGAGTAGCGGTACGAGCCTTAAAGAGCGCGGGAGACGCTTTAAAGATGTCGCTTACGGAGCTACTCACGAAGTCGGTAAGTTCTGTAATTTCTTCCAACGACGTACGGGCTTCAGTATCGGTTACTCGGGAAATACCCAGAGTGACATCACCGTTTTTCATACCTGTCAGTACTTTCGAGAACAGGTTGGCGTCACGGTTAAACTGGTCTGCAGCTACATCCGCATCGGTACCACCACGGAGCATTTTGTCTACGTTTCGACCAATACGCTCAGCACGCCAGGATTGCATTTGCGCTACCGAAACCTGATCCGCAGGTGCCCGGTTATCCAACAGAACCTCAACAATGTTGTTGTGCTCTTGCTGCACTTCAGGCAGAGATTTGTTAAGCGTGTTCGCTACATCGTTTAAGAAAACGATAGTTTCACGATTTGTGGTAATAATCTGGGAGTTATTGCGCAAACGGTTCCAGATACCATCATAAGTGGTCAACTCCGGAGTTGCATGGCCCACTTCTTTGGTTAAACCACCCATTGGCACCCGTACCGAGTCCCCCTTACTGAGGGCGGTCCAGCTGGCCTCCATGGACTGGGTCACTTTACCCAGCTCAGAGAAGGCTTCCTGATTACCGGATGTTGCATCACGAGCCAGCGAGCCCACTCGGTAAGCCTGCACACGCAGGTCTGCCACCAACTGTAGGAAGGCCTGGTCTTTGTTGGCATCCATTGCGATTCTTACAACCGAAGCGATTGCCAGACCGGCGGATACAAGGAAGACTAAAACCAACAAGGAAGCGAAAGGATTCGCCTTCATACTGGCCATTAGGGTTCTGGATTCGAGTTTCATGCTTGCGCTCCCGCCAACTCTACTATTATTAGAATTAAATACCAGAAAGACTGGCTTTAAACGTTAAACCGAATTTGTGCCCACTGCACAAACCCAAACTTGCTCAAGAGGCATAGAGCGCGACATTCATAAAGTTGGCATCTTGAGCCAACTGACGCGCGTTAAAAACCGTCCATCGCAAATCATTCTTTTTATAACTGCCAACCACAAAGGGCAGCAGGTTATTATCAAGGCCTTCTCTTTCCTGCTCATAAGTGTCTACAGGAAAATGCTGCATGCCGAATACTTGATCAACCAGCAAGCCAGTAAACAAGTCGCCATCTTCCAACACCAACACTCGGCGCTGTTTACGAGAAGACGTTAAGTGCCCACCAAAAAATTCGGCCATATCAATAAGTGGCAATAAGCGACCACGGACATTGGACACACCCTTTACCCAAGGTTTCACTCCCGGCAAACGAGTTGACGGTGGCACCTCCAGCATTTCCGTGATATCGCCCATCGTCGCCACAAATCGCTGCCCCAAACAGGAAAAACCGATGCCACTCCAGTGAGGAGTTACATCGGTTTGTGCAGGCAGACCCTTGGCCGAGCCGAGGCTGACGCCAGCAACTTCTGCTAACGCCTTAAATGCGGGGTTTTGATCCGACATGGACGATTAGCCCTCCATGACCGAAGCCATGGTTTCCAATAAGGTTTTTTCATCAATAGGTTTCGTCAGGTAGGCTTTAGCACCTTGACGCGCACCCCACACACGATCGGTTTCTTGATCTTTTGTGGTCACGATAATCACAGGGATATTGTTTGTCTCGGGCGCTTTGGATAGCTGGCGAGTAGCCTGAAACCCATTAAGACCCGGCATCACAATGTCCATCAATACCAAGTCCGGCTTTTCTGCCTTGGCAACCGTCACACCCTCTTCACCTGCCTCTGCAGTAATCACGGTGTGGCCATTTTTCTCCAGCATGCTGGTGAGCTTATAAGTTTCAGTGGGGGAGTCATCTACGATTAAAATACGTGCCATGACGGGTACAGCCTCGCTCTAAGCTTGAGTGGTAAAGTTATTATTCTAGTTCGTTTTTCAAAAATACCAGTGCTCGACTTATGCCGCGCTCAGATGATTTTCGATAGCCCCCAGCAACTCACTCTTGCTGAATGGCTTTGTTAAATACTGATCTGAACCCACGATACGGCCCTTGGCCTTATCGAATAGACCGTCCTTACTGGACAACATAATCACGGGGGTCGTTTTAAACTCGCTGTTATTCTTGATAAGCGCACAAGTCTGATAACCATCGAGACGGGGCATCATAATATCCACGAAAATAATGTCCGGCCGGGTATCGGCGATCTTTGACAATGCGTCGAAGCCATCGGTGGCGGTCACAACGGTGCAACCCGTTTTCTTGAGAAGTGTTTCTGCAGTACGACGAATGGTCTTACTATCATCAATGACCATTACCTTGAGGTTTTCCCAGTTCACTTTATGTCTCCGACAGGGTTAAGCCGCGATACTCATAAGATCATGTCTGAGAACATGGAAGAGCGCGACTTACACAATTTTTCTTGTTCTTTCTTTTTAACACAGAGTCTAGCTTATATCTATAAGGTTCTGACTTGTAAGGCCATACACTCTGACTCAGCCGTTAATGTAGAACTAACTATAGAACATGTCACCGGATTTTTTCCACAGTTGCATCCAATTCCATGACACTTTAAGTTAGGCATCCATCACAGATTTCTGACACTCCTGACAGACGAGGCCCTCATGAGTTACCGTATTGGCGTGGTAATGGACCCCATAACCCAAATCAATTACAAAAAAGACACCACCTTAGCACTACTTTGGGCCGCCGCCGAAAGAGGCTGGGATCTTTTTTATATGGAGATGGGGGACCTCTTTATCGATAATGGCACCCCCAAAGCCAAGATACGCTCACTGCAAGTGCACCAAAACCCTGATCACTGGTTCGACCTGGGTGACCCTGCCGATACCCCCCTTGAACAGCTCGACGCCATATTGATGCGTAAAGACCCTCCTTTTGACAGCGAGTACATCTACGCCACCTATATCCTTGAGGCCGCGCAAACTAGAGGCACCCTCATTGTTAATGACCCACGAAGCCTTCGAGACTGCAACGAGAAAGTGTTTGCCACCCAATTTCCACAATGCTGCCCTCCGCTATTGGTCAGCCGCGACCCGGCGCGCCTACGCCAGTTTCACCGAGAACATCAAAATGTCGTGTATAAGCCCCTCGACGGTATGGGGGGCGCCGCAATTTTTCACTGCCCGCCAGAGGAAACCAACCTCAGTGTCATCATTGAAACCTTGACCCAACACGGCAGCCATACCATCATGGCCCAACGCTACCTCCCAGAAATTAAACAAGGTGATAAACGCATCTTGGTTATCGATGGCGAAGCTGTGCCATACTGCCTAGCCAGAATTCCTGCCAGCGGTGAAAGCCGAGGCAATCTTGCCGCAGGAGGCAGTGGTGTCACACGGGGACTGACCGAACGAGACCGCTGGATTGTGGCCCAAGTAGCCCCCGAACTGAAAAAGCGCCGGTTATTTTTTGTTGGACTGGACGTGATAGGTGATTACCTCACCGAGATCAATGTCACCAGCCCAACCTGCGCTCGAGAAATTGATAGAGAACACAATACCGGCATTGGCCAACGCCTGATGGACGCCATTGCAAAGGTCTTGGATAGTAGACAGTAAGCAAGCCACCGGAAAAACCATGACTACTGCCATTGTCAGCAGCCACTTTCAGCAACAACAATCTGACAGCATGATCTTCTCTGTCTTTCTGACGGTTGCCCTGCACAGCCTGCTGATTTTCGGCATTTCATTTGCCGCTGAAAAAGCCCCAGAGCTAGCGCCAACACTAGAAGTCACACTGACCCACAACCCCTCGGGAGACTCTCCTGACGAGGCAGATTTTCTAGCCGCACAAAATCAACTGGGCAGCGGCACCGCCGATCGCTCCAGTGAGCTAACCACCGATCGTCGAGCAGATTTTGCCGACACCCGCACTCGAGATATCTCCCCCCAAGCACAAGCGGAAATGCGCATTAAGAACACCCAACAAGAACAACCCGTTGTGGTAGCCCTCACGAATGACGGCCAGGCCACACCGGATCACGAAGAAAAGCAAGAGCAACAAGAAGGCAAGCACGACCGTGACCAAGAAAAAGCTTCCCTGAGCGAAGAAATTGCCAGCTTGCGAGCACGACTAGACAAGCAGCGTCAAGATTATGCGAAAAAACCCCGGATTCGCACCATTACGTCTGTCTCGGCAAAACAAGCTGACGACGCCGCCTACTTCCTCCGCTGGCGTGAAACCGTAGAAACCATCGGCAATCGCTACTACCCGGAAGAAGCCCGCCGCCAGCAATTGTTTGGCGACGTACGCTTACTGGTCTCATTAAAGCCCAACGGCACCATATACGAAGCCCGCGTGCTTCAATCCTCTGGGCATAACATCCTAGACAACGCGGCGTTACAAATCGTCCACCGCGCCGCACCTTTTGCCCCCTTCCCCCCTAAAATCAAAAAAGAAGTAGACCGCCTTGAAATCATTCGCACTTGGCGCTTCGAACATGGCAGCTTAAGCACACAAAGCTAGGCACATAAAACTATGCACACAGAGGCAAGCAAGCCGAGCTAACCGTTATTAACACACCTATCGAAACAATCTCACCGGAATAACCAGACGCACTTCATTGTTTATTCGTCGCCCAAGCACAAATCTAGGTTGTTTTATTGCCCGCCGCACCCATACTTAACTTTATGAAAGAAACCGATTCTGCAACTGATCGCTCAACTAACCCCTCTCCTAGCGGCGAGCAGCTCCACCAGTGCCTGAAAAACCACTTTTTAGTGGCCATGCCTTCCCTGCAAGACTCGGTGTTTTCACACACCATCACCCTACTCTGTGAGCACAATGAGAATGGCGCAATGGGGGTTATTATCAACTCCCCCCTCGGTATAAAAATGCGCGAAGTCTTTGAACAGATGAAGCTACATTACAGCGACAACACCGGAGAGCAGCAAATCTTAGCGGGCGGCCCGGTACAAACCGATCGCGGATTTATTCTTCACGATGGCGACATTAACTTTGAAACCACCATCAAGGTCAGCCCCGGAATCAATCTAACCGCATCAAAAGATATTGTGTTTGCCATTGCGGGAGATAAAGGTCCAGACAACTGCCTAATGACCTTAGGATACGCAGGCTGGGATGGCGGCCAGCTGGAGCAAGAAATTTCAGAAAATTCCTGGCTGGTGGTTCCCGCTGATCCAGACATTATTTTTCACACACCCATCGAACACCGCTGGGCCGCCACCGCAGCTCAGCTAGGCATCGACCTGGATTTAATCAGCACTCAAGTGGGCCATTCATAAGCTCATTTAATTTCTTTATTAGAATAACTTAACACTTATGAGCCAAACCATTCTTGCATTTGACTTTGGATTGAAAAATATCGGCATGGCCTGCGGCCAAGATATAACAAAAACTGCCAACGAGCTTAAACCCATCCCCGCTAAAAACGGCACGCCCAACTGGGAGCAACTGGAAACACTTATTAATGAATGGCAGCCATCTATTTTACTGGTTGGCTTACCTTTAAATATGGACGGCAGCGAAATGGAATTTACTGCACGAGCCAAAAAATTTGGCAAACGCCTTCACGGGCGCTTTGGCAAACCTGTTGAAATGGTAGATGAGAGACTCACCACAAGAGCTGCAAAAGAAGAAGCTTTTGAACGCGGACATAGAGGGCATTTCGCTAGTAGCCCCGTGGACTCGATTGCCGCAAGATTAATTTTAGAAAGCTGGTTTAATGACCACAGCCTATAAAAAACATTCACAAAAAAAGCGAGCAACGACTGCCCGCCGTTTATCACAGAAAGCTTACTAACTTAACGCAGCAAGCCACCACCAAAACCACCACCTGACTTTTCTTCGTCGGATTGCTCAATAGATAAGCCGTCTGCTGCATTGGATAAGTATTCAGCATCCGTATTCGAACCCAGTTTAATCATCAAACGTAGGTCATTTGGTGAATCTGCATAAGCCAATGCATCCTCATAAGTAATTTCACCAGAATCATACAACTGATAAAGCGCCTGATCGAAAGTCTGCATCCCAAGCTCTACCGACTTGGTCATTAATTCTTTAATGTTGTGTACTTCGCCTTTGCGAATCATATCTGACATTAAAGGCGTATTCAGCATAATTTCCAAACAGGCTCTACGCCCTTCACCATCAGGAGTAGGCACCAACTGCTGAGCCACAACACCTCGTAAGTTCAAGGACAAATCCATCCACAACTGCGAGTGACGATCCGCTGGAAAGAAGTGAATAATCCTATCCAGCGCCTGGTTTGCGTTATTCGCATGCAAGGTACAAAGACACAAGTGTCCTGTTTCCGCGAAAGCAATGGCATGTTCCATTGTTTCACGGGAGCGGACCTCGCCAATCAAGATAACGTCAGGCGCCTGACGCAAGGTGTTCTTCAGGGCAATTTCAAATGATTCCGTATCGATCCCCACCTCACGCTGAGTTACGATACAGCCGCGATGCTGATGAATAAATTCAATCGGGTCTTCAATGGAAATAATATGACCTTTGGAATTCTCATTGCGATGACCAATCATCGACGCCAAGGATGTGGACTTACCGGTACCGGTTGCACCCACAAAAATAATCAAGCCACGCTTAGTCATGGCCAAGTCTTTAATAATCTCCGGCAGCCCTAAATCATCAATTTTAGGAATCTGCGTTTCAATACGACGTAACACCATCCCCGCTAAATTCCGCTGATAAAACGCGCTAGCACGGAAACGACCGATACCCCGAGCAGAAATAGCAAAATTCAATTCATGCAACTCTAAAAACTCTTTGCGCTGCTTTTCGTTCATGGTGCCCAGCACCAATTCACGAGATTTTTCTGGTGACAGCGGCGTTGTAGTGACAGGGACTACCTTACCGTGCAACTTCATGCTCGGCGGCACACCTGCGGTAATAAACAGGTCGGAGCCGCCTTTATCCACCATTAATTTCAACAGCTTGTCGAAGTCCATAGAAGTTGCCTTTTTATTTTTTGCATCGCCTCTCTAGCGGCGACGAGTGCGAATTTGAATACGAAGAGTGAAGAATAATAAACTCCCGCACCTGCGGGAGTGATGCTTTTAACAAGACTAAAAATTCTCAGGCATTTTCGCCTTCTCTCTGGCCACATCACGAGAAATAATCCCTCGCGCAACCAAATCCGTCAGACACTGATCCATGGTCTGCATACCCATTTGACTACCGGTCTGAATAGCCGAATACATTTGCGCCACCTTGTCTTCACGAATCAGGTTACGAATCGCCGGAGTACCGCGCATGATTTCATGGGCCGCTACTCGACCACCACCCACTTTTTTCAGCAGGGTTTGGGAAACTACCGCCTGTAGTGATTCCGACAACATGGAACGTACCATGGCTTTTTCTTCAGCGGGGAATACATCAATCACACGGTCAATGGTTTTTGCCGCAGACTGGGTGTGCAAGGTACCGAATACCAAGTGGCCAGTTTCAGCTGCTTCTAACGCTAAGCGAATAGTTTCCAAGTCGCGCATCTCACCCACCAGAATGATATCCGGGTCTTCCCGCAAGGCAGAGCGCAGTGCAGCGCTAAAGCCATGGGTATCCCGATGTACTTCCCGTTGGTTCAGTAGGCACTTTTTACTTTCATGAACAAATTCGATGGGGTCTTCAATAGTGAGAATGTGCTGATATTTATTGTCGTTGATGTAATCAACCATGGCTGCCAATGTGGTGGATTTACCGGAACCCGTTGGGCCGGTTACCAAGCAGATTCCTCGAGGAATCTGACAAATATCACGGAACACCTGTCCCATACCCAGATCTTCCATGGTCAGCACCTTGGAAGGAATGGTCCGGAATACCGCACCGGCGCCACGATTCTGGTTAAAGGCATTCACACGGAAACGAGCAACACCCGGCACTTCAAAGGAGAAATCCGTTTCAAGGAATTCTTCATAATCACGACGCTGCTTATCGTTCATGATTTCATAAATCAGCGCATGCACTTCCTTATGATCCATAGGGGGTAAATTAATACGGCGCACATCGCCGTCAACACGAATCATGGGAGGAAGGCCGGCTGACAGGTGCAAGTCAGAAGCACCTTGTTTGGCACTGAACGCGAGCAGCTCAGTAATATCCATAGAAGAACACCTTTTGTTATTTCTTTTTTTCTATGACAATGCGAGAAAGCCTAAAGGCCCTACAAAGCAATAACTAAGTATAAACACAATGTCAGATATTGCCGGTAATATTTCGAAAATCCAACAGCGAATTACCAAAGCAGCCTCCCGTTGCAATCGGACCGCCGATAGCATCCAGCTACTGGCAGTGAGCAAAACCAAGCCAACAGCACTGATAAGAGAAGCTATCACCGCAGGCATTCTAGACTTCGGTGAAAACTACCTGCAGGACGCCATAACCAAGATTACCGACCTGGAAGACCAGCCGGGCATTCGCTGGCATTTTATCGGCCCCCTGCAGTCCAACAAAACCCGAGCGGTTGCCGAGCACTTCTCCTGGGTGCACACGGTCGATCGCTTAAAAATCGCTGAACGCTTGAACCAACAACGCCCAGAAAACCTGACTCCGCTTAATATTTGCTTACAGGTGAACCTGGATAGTGAAGATAGTAAATCCGGCGTACCTCCTGACGAACTACCTACACTCGCGAAAGCTGTCGCCAAGCTTCCAAACCTTCACCTCCGAGGTCTAATGGCCATTCCCCGCAAGCGAAGTGATCAACAGGCACAACGAGCTTGCTTTCAGCGACTCAATGACCTTAAAAACAAGCTCGAGCAAATGCCCGGAATCACTCTAGATACCTTATCCATGGGTATGTCTTCAGATTTAGAAGCCGCCATTGCCGCAGGCTCTACCATGGTACGTGTCGGCACCGATATTTTTGGACCACGACACGAGAGTAACAGCCATAAAGCAACGCCATAAAACAGCTTCGTCTTAACTATTCCCACAGACATGGGTAAGCTAGCGCACAATTTCCAAACTTATTCGCACGCTCATCACTTTGCGACCAACAGGACTACAATGTTATGGCCAACTACAGCATTGCTTTTATCGGCGCCGGCAACATGGCATCCAGCATTATCGGCGGCCTGGTTCAAAAAGGGCTACCCGCCCGTAAAATCACCGCCTCTGACCCATCAACCAGCCACCTTGACGGTTTAAAGCAGCAATACGGCATCAACACCACCGACAGCAACGCAAACGCCGTGAAAGATGCCGATGTCATCGTGCTAGCCGTAAAGCCCCAAGTGATGAAACTCGTGTGCGGAGAGCTGCAAAGCGCACTAAACGAGAACACAAGAAAAAAGCCTTTGATCATTAGCATCGCTGCGGGCATCCCTATGGAAAGCTATAGCCGCTGGCTGGGAAGTGATTTAGCCATTGTTCGCATCATGCCCAACACCCCAGCACTAATCCGCTGTGGCGCTGCAGGACTTTACGCCAATGAAAACGTGAGCGATCAACAGCGCCAACAAGCCACTGATATTGCCGGCGCTTGCGGCTTGGCCTTATGGGTGGATAGCGAAGACTTAATCGATGCCGTAACAGCGGTTTCCGGCAGCGGCCCCGCCTACTATTTCCTGGTAATGGAAGCCATGATTGATGCAGGGGTAAACCTTGGACTCACCCCTGACACGGCTCGCCAACTCACTCTGCAAACCGCCCTCGGCGCTGCACAAATGGCCGTGAGCAGTGACGTTCCGCCATCACAACTGCGAGAAAACGTTACCTCCAAAGGCGGCACCACGGCAGAAGCGTTAAGAAGCTTCGAAGATAATAAGCTCCGTGCAATTTTTACGGAGGCCATGCAAGCTTGCGCTGATCGCGGCAAGGAAATGGCCCGTGAGCTTGGCGCTGATTAAGCCAGCCAGACAACACCCGTTAACAGTCATCTGCTAAACTCGCAAACAATCACTTTTGCAGCTTCCGATAACAGCCATTGATAACTATGAATGCACTTAGCGACATCAGCACCTTTCTCGTTCACAGCCTAGCGACCCTCTACTTGCTGGTAGTTTTATTACGCTTTCTCTTGCAACAAGCCAGAGCCGATTTCTACAACCCTGTCAGCCAGTTCACGGTGAAGGCGACCAACCCGCTACTGTTTCCTCTTCGCCGTATTATTCCCGGCTTTGCGGGTATCGACTTCGCGTCCGTTGCCCTAGCCTTACTCTTACAGCTAGCCACCATTGAACTAATGTGCCTCCTCAGTGGCTTTGGCCTGATCAACCCTCTCACCGCATTGATGTGGGGACTACTGGGCTGCCTAGGCCTGATCCTGAATATCTATTTCTTCGGTCTCCTAGTACTGATTATCGTAAGCTGGGTTGCGCCACAAACCCACAATCCCGCCCTCATCTTGTTACAGCAGTTGATTGAGCCCGCTATGGCGCCTTTTAGGAAACTCATCCCACCTCTCGGCGGCCTAGACATAACGCCTATCTTTGCCTTTTTAGCCATTAATGTGGGCAAGATTATCCTCAGTCACTTAAACCAAGCGGCCGGACTGATGGGCAACCTGGTTTACCTTGTACCCGGCGCATAGCCCCTTTTTTTCAGTGCCACTGACGGGTTTCGGCCAGCCGCAAAATCAAAATCTCTTGAGCTAGCCCCCTGCCCCCCGTATGATGGACGACCAAATTATGTGCCGCTGACCAACGTTCTATCAGCGCCTTTCAACACTGGAGATACCCATGAGTGACGCAATCGTACAAGTAACCGATGCCAACTTTGCTGAAGAAGTACTCAACGCCGACGGCCCTGTTCTGGTGGACTTCTGGGCGGAGTGGTGTGGTCCTTGTAAAATGATCGCCCCGGTACTGGCTGAAATCGCCGACGAGTACGCCGGAAAAATCAAAATCTGCAAAATGGATGTAGACGCAAACAAAGAAACCCCTGCGAAATTCAATATTCGCGGCATTCCAACCCTGATCGTATTCAAAGGCGGCACACAAGACGCCACCAAGGTTGGCGCTCTATCGAAAGCACAATTGGAAGAGTTTGTTCAAAGCTGCCTGTAAGCCGCTTATCGAAAAGCTCTCAAAAAATCTAAGCCGGGGTTTGACCCCGGCTTATTTTTACCTATAATTCACTCACTCCTGGCCGTTTTAGCAATTTGCACCTTTCGGCCGCAGAACGATGATCACATCGGTTAGCTGCAAATCCTCCAAACCTCGGACATTTCCCCAGCTTACTGTCGATCTCAAAACAAACTTCATACACGATTCCATTTTCTGATTCCGATACTTTCTGTCGCAATCCACTTTCCAAAATAAAGACTCCCTAACGAATGACTTCCGATGCAGTAACGGCCGACGCCGAATCCAAGCCCCAAAGAAAACCACGCCGCCCGCAAATCAAACGCTCTGACGAGCCTTCACAGAAGCGTGGCGAGAATGCAACAAAAGCAGAGCAACAAGTAGAAATGCACTTTTCTGAGGACACCGCAAAAACCGCGCCCAAACCAGAGGCGCGCAAAGCACCAAGAAAGCCACAGCATAAGCACAAGAAAAACACTCATCACTCTACCTCCGACAAATCCGACCCCAACAAAAAAAGCGCGCATATGAATCTTACAGATCTCAAAGCCAAACCCATCGAAGAACTTATCGAAATCGCCAACCAGATCGGCCTCGAAAATGTTGCCCGACTGCGCAAGCAGGATGTTATTTTCAATATCCTCAAACGCCACGCGAAATCTGGCGAAGATATTTACGGTGATGGTGTCCTAGAAATCCTTCAGGACGGCTTTGGCTTCCTACGCTCTGCGGGTGCCTCCTACCTAGCCGGCCCAGATGATATTTACGTGTCCCCAAGCCAGATTCGCCGCTTTAACTTGCGCACCGGTGACACCATCTCTGGCAAGATTCGCCCACCAAAAGAGGGCGAGCGTTACTTCGCCATGCTCAAGCTGAACGAAATTAATTTCGACAAGCCTGAAAATGCGCGTAACAAAATTCTATTTGAAAACTTAACGCCGCTATTCCCTAACGATCCGTTAAAGCTCGAAGCTGGCAACGGTTCCTCCGAAGACTTAACCGGCCGCATTATCGACCTGGTTGCACCGATCGGCAAAGGTCAACGCGGTTTGATCGTCGCACCGCCTAAAGCCGGTAAAACCATTATGATGCAGAACATCGCCCAAGCGATGATTCGCAATAACCCAGAATGCCACATCATCGTACTACTCATTGATGAACGCCCTGAGGAAGTAACGGAAATGCAACGTTCCGTACGCGGCGAAGTAGTTGCCTCCACCTTCGATGAACCCCCGGCTCGTCACGTACAAGTTGCAGAAATGGTGATCGAAAAAGCCAAGCGCCTAGTAGAGCACAAGAAAGATGTTGTGATTCTACTGGACTCCATCACTCGTTTAGCCCGCGCATACAACACCATTGTTCCTTCATCAGGCAAGGTACTCACCGGTGGTGTTGATGCCCATGCATTAGAACGCCCTAAGCGTTTCTTTGGTGCCGCTCGTAATATCGAAGAAGGTGGCAGCCTGAGTATTATCGCTACCGCCCTTGTCGATACCGGCTCAAAAATGGACGAAGTAATCTTCGAAGAATTTAAAGGCACCGGTAACCAAGAGCTTCATTTGGACCGTAAAATCTCCGAACGCCGTGTTTATCCAGCCATTAACGTTCGCAAGTCCGGTACTCGCCGCGAAGATCTGTTAATGAGTGAAGCTGAACTGCAGCGGGTTTGGATTTTGCGCAAGCTGCTGAACGATATGGAAGACGTGGCAGCCACTGAATTCCTCATCGACAAATTGAAAGACTTTAAGTGCAACAATGAGTTCTTTGACTCGATGAAGCGGAAATAAACTTTCTTTTCCTGCAAGCACAAAAAACGGCAGCCTAGGCTGCCGTTTTTAATTTCATAAAACCACAGTGATAAAAACCCCCTAAGAAACCAGGCTCGGCTTATCCTCTCCACTCCGAAGCTTATCCAACCAAACCATTGCATCCTCTACCGCCATAGGTTTCGCATAGAAATACCCCTGCCCAATGCCGCAGTCTAAATCACGAAGAGCACGTTCTTCATCGCCATCTTCCACACCTTCTGCAATCACTTCGATATCCAACACCGATGCAATTTCAATAGTGGATTTCACGATTTGTCGATTTAGAGGATTATCAATCATGCCACTCACAAAACTGCGGTCCACTTTAATAATATCCAAGGGTAGATTTTGTAGGTGACCTAGCGAAGAATGACCAGTACCAAAATCATCCATAGCGACTTTCACTCCAAGCTCTCGTAAACCCGTCACAATATCTATAGCGCTTTCAATGTCACGCATTACTGAACTTTCGGTAATCTCCACATGCAAACAGGAGGGTTGAAACTTTTGCCCACACACTAACGCCTCAATAAAAGGAATCAATTGACTATCGTTAAACTGCTGAGGCGACAAATTCACCGCAACCGAAATATCGGTAAAGCCTTTTTCATGAATCTGATTCAAAATATTTACACTGGCTTTTAATACCCAATATCCCAAATCAATCATGTAGTGGGAACGCTCAAGATGAGGAATAAAAGCATCGGGCATTACCATACCCCTCTGGGGATCTTGCCAACGAATCAGTGATTCAAACCCTAGAATTTGCCGATTATCAAATTTGATTTGCGGCTGCAAATATAAACAGAACTCATCATTCTCAATTGCACGAGGCACTGCTGATATCACCTGCAAACGCTGATTTGCTTCTTTTGACAGCCTCTCATCAAACATTTCATAGCAAGAACCTGACGTCTGCTTGGCTTTATACATGGCCATATCCGCCTGCTTCAGAATTTCTTCCTGCATTTTAAATTTATTGACGGTAACCACTCCAATACTCACCGCGGCATTAAAGGGTCGGGTACTTAACAATAAAGGTTCTTGGAAGGCAGACATTAAACGGGTGAGAGATTCATGCATATCCGATGGATCAGAAAGACTTCGAAACAAAACAACAAACTCATCACCACCTAAGCGAAACACACTATCACAATCCCGAATATTCGAGCGTAAACGTTGACCCAACTGCTGAATCAGCACATCACCCTCATCATGGCCAAGAGAGTCATTAACCAATTTAAAATCATCCACATCTAACATGCAGATTCCCAAGCACTGATCCCGACGACCCAGTTCTCGCAAACTCAATTCCAACTCATAGCGGAGCATATTTCGATTCGGCAAACCGGTTAGTGCATCAGTCATGGCCATGGATTCCAACTCTGCGGTCCGCTGCACAACCTCTTTTGCCGTCGACGCCAAGCGCAACATCAAACGACGAGAAGCTGCCGCAACCACATCAAGCTCGGTTTTCGGCATACGACTGGAACGAGCTTTAAGTTCATCCACAATGGACAGCATTTTTTCTGGCGTTGAACCTGCCAATTTCGGCAGCAACTCTGAGAGCTGTTTAAGCTGATTGGTTACCGGCGAAATAGCCAGATAGGCAAACCACACTGTCAGCAATAATAAAATTGCGCCAATAAAAACGGTTTGTACAAGATAATCACGAAGCACCACATCATCTAAATTTCGATTACGGGCCCACAACAATTTTAAATTGCCATTGCTATCTATGGGCAGCTCCAGCACTCCCAGTTCATATTGATCATCGCCACTAGCAATAACCGTCACGCTTTCCCGCAATGCTTTCGCCAAGTGTTTTTCCGTTCCTAACCAGTGAATAAAGTCATCATTCATTCCCACTTGATGCAACACTGTAGGTTCATTCGTGGAGACCGACCGCAACAATCCCACCTGAACCTGTTGAGTACTACTGAGATCTTGCAAGATTTCATGAAGGGATTCAGCAAAAATCAAATACCCCTGAAAACCACTTAACCCAGCGATAGGCATCGCGTAATACAGCAAACATTCTTGATTGGACAAACAGTTTAATTTGCTAACCGGCTGTGCAACATTAGAAAACGCTAACCACGATTTAAACTCAACGTTTTCTCCAGGCACACTACTCAAAATAATTTCTGCACGCTCATTAACAAGGTACATCCTATCGATACCCCAAAAGATTTCGATATCTTCCCACACCTGACGCATGATATTTTCGTAAACTTTCAGGTTGGATTCATTACCGGAAGAAATATTACTAAAGGGAACGAGCGGAAAGATTACTGTCATATCCGACAGTTTTTTGGTTTGCGTATTAAGGAGCTGCCTAAAATGGCTCTCAATAGCTCCGTGACGCCATTGGATTTCTGAGCGCTGCTCTTCCTTCATGGAATACACAGAATGCCAAGTGAATGCCAACCAGCCTGCAACCACTAGTAAGCCAAAAAGCAAACTGATATACCAACGCAGACTCATATAAGATTGCTTCATAGGGTAATGCTGCTCAGTTTGCTAAAATTCCTCATCGACCACACCCAAGTCTACTAACGCTAATTATTTTTCTTCACTTCACTAGCTTGGTTAATCCGCGTAATAGCGGCATCAGAATTATTATTACTTTCATCTTTCAACCAGCGGATCACACGAATACTGTCATCCACCTGAGAAGCACTAATCACAGAAATTGCGGAAGGTTTTTTTGCAATTAATTTTTTTATTGATTCATCTTCATCAGACAAGACTACAGGCACGGTTCCCCGGCCGGTAAAACGCAACTGAGACCAGAAAGCCATGAGTTGTACTTCACTGCGACCCACTACATGTTTCAGTAGCAGCATACGAGCTTCACTGGGAGATTCCGGTAAAAACACCCTGGCTTCGCCAGCACCGGGGTACATGGACCGCTTACCCAGAAACAAGCTACGCAACTGGGCCTGTGATAACTCCACTGGGTTACTAGGATGAACAATCACAGCGGCATCTGCCAACACCAACAAAGGGGCCGACAACAGCGACAAACACAGGAGAATGACTGCACTCTTATTCATCAAATAGTTATAACAACGTCTCTATTCTTAAAGCACGCAAGGTTGCTTTAAGAATAGACCAGTTTTCATCATCTGCTAGAGCAGCGAGGGAGACAGTGAAAATCAAACAGAAGGGGACGAACGCAGGCCAGAGATGGCCCCCGAAAGCTTCTCTCCCGCACGGGAAAACGCCATATAAAGGCAGGGAACGAACACCAAGGTCACCACGGTGGCCAGCAGCACCCCAAAGGCTAGAGAAAGCACCATAGGCACCAAGAACTGTGCCTGAACTGAGCGCTCCAGCATAATGGGGGTAAGGCCCACAAAGGTGGTCATCGAGGTAAGTAAAATGGGCCGGAAACGGTCGTGACCCGCCTGCATCAAAGCATCCACCAGAGCCATGCCTCGATCACGGAGCTGGTTAATACGGTCCAACAACACCAAATTGTCGTTCACCACTACCCCGGCACAAGCAATAAAGCCAATAATGGACATCATGCTCACCTCACGACCGAAGAGCACATGACCCACAATGGCCCCCAGAAAGCCGAAAGGCACCGCAGAGAGAATCAAGAATGGCTGCCAGTAAGACTGGAAAGCCACCGCCATAAGGGCAAAAATCACTAGCAGAGACAATAGGAAGTAACGCTTCATGGCGCGACCAAATTCACCCTGATCTCGCATCTCTCCATCAAGCCCCAGCTCCATACCCGGGTAATCTCGCTTAAGCTGAGCCAATTGATTTTTGAGAATATCCGCAACCACTTCATCGGGCACGGCCTGCCCCGCCCGTACATCAGCACTGATCAAGACACTGCGCTGACGATCAATACGGTCGATAGTGGAATACCCCTGTACAAACTCTACCTCAGCCAAGGTATCCAAAGGAATTTCACGGCCATCGGCACTGCGCACCCTAAAATCACGCAACTGCTCGACCTGACTGCGCTCATCGGCGGTATAGCGCACCATCACTTTTACATCTTCTTTTTCACGGGGGATACGCTGCACTTCTTCACCGTAAAAGCCTTGCCGCACCTGGCGAGCAATTTCCCGCAACGAAATACCTAGGCTCTCGGCATACGGTTTACGGCGAATTTCAATTTCTGGACGCGCACTCTGCAACGAATCCCTAACCCCGAAGACACCGGGATAACGCCCCAACAGCAGCTTCACCGCATCCGTGGCCTCATTCAATTCATCGATACTGCCACCACGGCGAGTCAACCGCAGCTTAATAGGGTCACCACGATGATTAATGGTGAAACCGATTTTAAATTCCTCAACATCGGGCAAATCACCCACTAATTCTTTCCAACGATTCGCTACCTTGCGAATACTCACATCCCGCTGCTCAGAGCCATACAGCTCGATCCACACCCAAATAGAATTTTCATTGCCCCAGGTTTGAATATTCTTAATAAAAGCCTTGTCATTGTTCATGGCTTTTAAATCTGCCTGCTCTTGCAACGCCAAGGCTGCAGACTGGACTTTCTGCAGTACTTCCTGGGTATCTGCAAAGGGGCTACCTTCCGGGAGGGTCACTTGCGCACTGGCATAATCTGAAGGCACCGTAGGCATAAAGCTGGTGCGTACCCAGCCCCCTACATAAATTGCCGCACTGAAGAAAAACAGCACCACAAACACTGCAATGGCGAGAGAATAATTCGACAAGGCTTTTCGCAAAAACGGTTGATAGTAGTTGTCCGCAAAGTAAATCAGACTGTCCGCCACCTTGGCTCGCACTCGTGCAAAGCGGCTATCACTGGCTTGAACCGGTTTTTCAGGAGGCAAATTGGACAAGTGGCAGGGTAAAATCCACAACGATTCCAGCAGGGAGAAAAACAAACAGGCAATAACAATCACCGGGATAGGATAAGCAATTTTTGCCACAGTCGTCGGCAAGAACAACATCACACTAAAGAAGATCACCGTGGTGAGTACCGCAAAAAATACCGGCTTCGCCACCAAGCGCGCACCCGCCGCAGCCGCCGCTCGCCCTTCCATACCTTCTGCATGGCGGGCGTGAATACTCTCCCCTACAATAATGGCGTCATCCACCACGATCCCCAAAATCACAATAAAAGCGAACATGGAGATCATGTTCAAGCTGACCCCAAAATACGGAATCACCCAAAGCGCACCTAAGAATGCCGTGGCAATGCCTACGCACACCCACAGTGCCACCCGAGGCTGCAAGAACATCATCAACAGTAAAAACACCAAGCACAAACCGCCTACAGCGTTCTTCAGCATCAATTCCATACGACCCTTAAATAGGCGGGAGTTATCTCGCCACACCGTCAGCTGAATATCACCGGGCAGAGTGGGATTCACCCGCTCGATATACTCATTAACCACTTTGGAGGCTTCAACCACATTAGGATTTTCCCCAACATTCACCTTGAGATATACCGCCGGTCGACCATTAAACTCCGCCACCTGATTCTGCTCTTCAAAGCCATCGGTAACGCGAGCAACATCCCCCACATCCACACTACCGCCGTCGGTACGGGAACGAATGGCAATGCGTTCAAAATCCGATTCCGTATAACCTTGCCCACGACTTTGCAGTTGAATATCACCACTGCCGGAGCGAATCACCCCTGCTGGCAGATTGAAGGACTCGCCGCGAATGGCCTTGGCCACATCATCAAAGCTCAAGCCAAAACGACGCATAGCCTGCTCCGACAACTCCACCGCCATTTCTGCAGGGCGAACAGCATCCATCTCCACCAGAGAAATTCCGGGCAGCAAGGCGATATCATCCCGAACCCGCTCCGCTACGTCTTTCAACATATGCTCGCCGATAGTGCCGGATACCGCGACAGCGAGTAAGCGACGACGCTGCAACTGCTCGCTAACAATGGGCCGCTCTACATCGCCGGGAAAGGTATCAATGGTGTCTATACGGGCATTGATATCATCCATCAACACCCGTCGGTCGTAGTCCTGGAGTACTTCCACAGAAATAGACGCGTAATTTTGCTGTGCCTTGGAGGTCACCTGCTTGATGCCTTCCAAATCCGAAATCACTTCTTCAATACGAATACAGATCTGCTCTTCAACCTCACGGGGCCCGGCGCCGGGGTAAGGCACGCCGATGTGAATCACATCTGTAGTAATGGAAGGAAACACCTCACGACCGATAGTGTTTAAACTGAAGTAACCCCCAATAAGAATCAAAGCCATCAACAAGTTGGCCGCAATGGGGTTATGAATAAACCAAGGGATGCTATTTCTCACGAAAGGGCCCTCACAAACTGGCCTCTTTAGGCACTTCATCACCCTCAGGAGCAAAAGCTGGCTGAGCGGTTTCTGGTTTAGCCATTTCTGGTTGAGCAACTTTGGATTGATCAACTACGGCAATCTCTTCGGGGTTTACACGAATACCCGGAATCAAATTATTAGTGACCCGCGCTACCACCTTATCTCCCGGCTGAATAGCACCGCGAATCTGAATATGCTTTTCGTTGATTGCCAGCACCTGTACTTGCAAAGCTTGCAGGGTTTCTTCGGCACCGATGCGTAACACCTTATCTCGCTGATAAAGTGCAGTCCGGGGCAAGGTCACAATATCCTGCAGCTTGCGGCCCTGAATGCGAGCTTCCACAAACAACCCCATGGGTAAACCTTTAGCGACAGGGCTTTCCACCTCAGCCACCACAAAGAACTGACGAGTCTGAGTATCCATACTGGTATCACCACGTACTAAACGAGCCTGCCAAGTACGCTTTTCCCCGGCGACCGTCGCTATCAACTCCACCGGTAACGCTTCATCCCCTTGGATAGGCAGCCCCACCAACATGGCTTCACTATCAGACAGAGGCAGGCGAATTTCCGCCACATCCGTGGAATATACCCGGGCCACCTTGCTCCCCATATTCACAAACTGGCCAAGATTCACGGCGGTGTTTAGCACACGCCCCTGAAAAGGCACGTTCACTCGAGTCCGCGCCACATTGAGCTTGGCTTGATCTCGATCCGCCCTGGCGGCTTCTAACCTTGCCTGGGCTGCTGCCAATTGAGGCTTACGCAAAAATAAATCGTTCGCTTCCACACTCCCCAAATCTCGCCATTCCCGCTTTGCTTGGCGAGCACGGGCTTTTTCTTCCGCTACCGTTTTTTCTGCATCTTTCACTTGGGATTGCGCTCGCAACAGAGCGTACTGGTAATCTCGAGGGTCAATGGCCAATAAAGCTTGGTCTGCCGTAAATAAACCGCCCTCGGCAAACTGCTCCGATACCGAGACAACCCGGCCAGATACTTGGGCCACTACATCAATTTCACGTTTAGGTTTTACCGAACCCTGGGATTTCACCCACACAGGGGCATCGCTATAGCGCGCAGGTAGTACCCTCACCACAGGATAAGAAGGCTCCATCAAGGCCTTGGGCTTGGGACGCGGCTTTAAGATCACCACCATCACCGCCAATACCAACCCAAGTAGAATGACCAAGAATGCCGAGAGGTGTTTGTGCTGCTTAAACCAATTCAAAACGTTCCCACTTTCATTTATCGCAATGTCCTTAAGAGCAGCAAGTGTACCTGTTACCAGCCACAGACTCACATGCCTTTAACAAATCTTTACTCTGGGCAGTCTCGCCTTTAACAAACCTAACGAAATTGTTCAGACGGGCCCGAATCCTGTAAGCTTGCCCCGTTATTTCAAAGGCTTAGCAATCGCAAACTCGACACCATGCCCGATACTATACCCGCCGATTCTGTAGGCATCGTTACCCCGCAAAAAGTTCGTTTCGACGAGCCTTTTACCCTCTCCTCTGGTCGTGTTCTAGACGGCTATGAGCTGGTATACGAAACCTATGGAAAACTGGATGACAACAAGTCCAATGCCGTTTTGATTTGCCACGCCCTTTCCGGGCACCATCACGCAGCAGGCTATCACAGCATGGACGACAAGAGCGCCGGCTGGTGGGATCTCTATATCGGCCCCGGTAAGCCTATCGACACCAATAAGTTCTTTGTGATCTCACTGAATAACATGGGCGGCTGCCACGGCAGCACAGGCCCAACCAGTATTAACCCGGAAACCGGTAAACCCTGGGGGCCAGACTTCCCTATGCTCCGCTGCCGGGACTGGGTGAACACCCAAGTACAACTGGCAGATCATCTCGGCATTGATTGCTTCGCAGCTATCATTGGCGGCAGTCTCGGCGGCATGCAAGCACAGCGCTGGTCACTGGAATACCCAGACCGCCTTAAACACTGCGTGGTTATTGCCTCGGCCATGAAGCTCACCGCACAAAATATCGGGTTTAATGAATGCGCCCGCCAAGCTATTCAGACCGATCCCGATTTTCACGATGGCTACTACCAGGATCACAACACCTACCCCAAGCAGGGACTGGCCGTTGCTCGCATGATTGGTCACATCACTTATCTCTCTGACGAAGCCATGGGTGATAAGTTTGGTCGCGAGTTGCACTCGGGCACATTTGAACAAGGCACTGAGACGCCGGTTGAGTTTCAAATTCAAAGTTACCTTCGCTACCAAGGGGATAAGTTCTCACACGTCTTCGACGCGAATACTTATATCCTTATGACCAAGGCGTTGGATTATTTTGATCTTGCTCGCGAGTATAACGACGACCCCGTCTCTGCCTTTAAAAATGCCAGCTGCGATTTCTTGGTAATCTCTTTCACCACAGATTGGCGGTTTGCCCCCGAGCGCTCACGAGAAATGATGAACGCCCTACTCCACGCGGGTAAAAATGTGAGCTACGCAGAAATTGAATCAACCTATGGCCACGATGCCTTTTTGATTCCCAATAAGCGCTACGAAGATATCTTTAGTAACTACATGAACAATGTGGCTACCGATCTTGCAGGCGAAAAACAAAACGGGGAGACCGCCTAATGCGATTAGATCTTAGCGCCATTCTTCCCTGGTTCAGTGACAATTCAAAAGTTTTAGACTTGGGCTGTGGCGACGGCCAGCTACTTGCCGCACTAAAGCGAGATAAAAACATTCAAGGCTACGGCCTGGAAATCGATAGCGACAACATTGCTACCTGTATTGCCAAGGGCGTAAACGTTATCGAACAAAACCTCGACGACGGCTTGGATAATTTTGCCGATAACAGTTTCGACACGGTTGTGATGACCCAAGCCTTACAGGTATTACGCAACCCAGACAAAACCCTGAACGAAATGTTGCGTATTGGCAACGAATGTATCGTGACCTTCCCCAATTTTGGCTACTGGTACAACCGCTTGTACCTGAGCCTTCGGGGCCGCATGCCCGTATCCGAAACCATTCCTTACAACTGGTACAACACGCCCAATATTCATTTCTGCACACTGCGAGATTTTGAAAATCTGTGCCAGCAGTTAAGTATTCGCATTGAAAAACGCGACGTATTAACCGAAGGCAGTATCGACACATTCGGTAAAAAACTTTCTTCCAATCTCTTTGGCGAAATTGCAGTTTATCACCTTAAAAAAAGGTAACGGGTGTTTTATGAAATTCACAACAGCAATGAAATCGGTATTTGGTGCAGTAATACTTTACTTATTTTCTGTTACCGCTTTGGCCGACATTAAAACCCATCAAACTTTTGGTGATTACACCGTTCACTACACCGTCTTTGACAGCACCTTTCTGAAACCTGAAACTGCTCAGGCCGCCGGCATTGTTCGCGCCAAAAATCAGAAGCTCGTTAACGTCTCCGTGGTGAGGGGTAAAGATCTCCACGGCAGCCCAGCCTTAATCAAAGGCGAAGCCAAAGATCTGATGGCGGTCACTAAAAAACTGAAATTTAAAGAAATTCGAGAAGGCGAAGCAGTTTACTACATCGCCCCGGTTCGCAGTGACAGCGAAGAAGTAATGCACTTCCACCTACAGGTACGTACAGACCCTAATGGTGAGTTTCACAAGATTAACTTCACTCGAAAACTCTACAAAGAGCGATAATTTCCCTTTTTTCTACAAAACCTCCTCAGGCCACACACATGAGTGAACAATTACAAAAGCTTGTACTCGCCAGCGGCAATGCAGGAAAGATTCGTGAATTTAGCCAGCTGCTAGCACCCCTCGGCTTTGAAGTGATCCCACAATCTGAACTAGGGGTAAGCTCTGTACCAGAAACCGGCCTGACTTTTGTAGAAAACGCTATCATTAAAGCACGCCACGCCGCTAAAGAAACCGGCCTACCGGCTCTAGCCGATGATTCAGGCATTGCCGTTGATGCACTTGGCGGAAATCCAGGTATTTATTCTGCACGCTTTGCCGGTGAGAGTGCTTCTGATGCAGACAACAACGCAAAGCTCCTCACTGAATTAGAAAACACTCCCGACGCCGAGCGCACGGCCCGCTTTCACTGTTTACTAGTATTTATACGTCACGCTGAAGACCCTACACCCATCATTTGCGATGGAACCTGGGAAGGCTCTATTTTAAGAGAAGCTCGAGGTGAAGACGGCTTTGGTTACGACCCACTGTTTTGGGTTACTGAAAAAAATTGCGCCTCGGCAGAGCTGGAAAAAGCCGAAAAAAATGCCATCAGCCATCGCGGCAAAGCAATGAAAGCCTTACTGGAAAAATTATCCAGCCGTACAAACTAAGCAACCGCCTGTTATTTCCGTCAAAGCAGGAATAACACGACCACTTATGCTCATACCTCTTTCTCTTTACATCCACATTCCTTGGTGCATCAAAAAATGCCCCTACTGTGACTTCAATAGTCACAGTGATAAGGATATCCCCGAGAAAGCTTACATAGCCGCATTAAAGAAAGATTTACTCACTGAAAAACCTTTTTCAAATGGCCGAAAATTAACATCCATTTTTATTGGCGGCGGCACCCCAAGTTTATTCAGCGCCGAAAGCATTAGTGAAATACTCGACTTTGCCGAGCGAGAGATTGGCTTTGCAGACAATATTGAAATCACCCTGGAAGCCAACCCCGGCACCGCAGAACAACAACGTTTCGCAGGTTACAGACAAGCCGGCATCAACCGTTTATCCATGGGCGTGCAGAGCTTTAACGATTTACATCTTCAAAAATTAGGTCGCATTCATTCCAGCGATAATGCCAAGCAAGCATTTTCCATGGCGAGGCAAGCAGGATTCGACAACATCAATCTCGATCTTATGCACGGGCTACCAGGCCAATCTATTACAGAAGCGTTGAGTGATTTGGAAAGCGCTTTTGAACTGACACCGGAGCATCTGTCTTGGTATCAGTTGACCATCGAGCCCAATACGGCTTTTTACAGTGCCCCTCCGGTACTGCCTCACGATGAAACTCTGATCGACATTCAGGAACAAGGGCAAAAGCTGCTGGCCAAAAATGGCTATCAACAGTACGAAGTTTCTGCTTACTGTAAAAACGCTCAGCAGTCACAACACAATCTCAACTACTGGCAATTTGGCGACTACCTAGCCATCGGTGCTGGCGCCCACGGTAAATACAGCCAAGTCACCAACGACAACGCCCTTACCGTTCACCGTCGAAACAAAACACGGCAGCCCTCCGCATATTTAAGCCGCACAGACCACTTCACAGCACAGCAATCCACCATTGAGCCTGAGGATCTTCCCTTAGAATTTATGATGAATGCGCTACGCCTATCGAAAGGCGTTCCCAGGGATTATTTTCAGCAGCGCACAGGACTGGATTTTTCGGTGGTAGCCCCCATATTATCCCAGCTACAACAGCAAAGCCTGATTAGCAGTGACTCTCAACGTATCGGCACCACGGCTCAAGGTTTATTGTTCCTAAATAATATTTTAGAAAAGTTCGACCCTTAACATGCCCACAGTATCCACACAGTATCAACAGCGCTTCGGCGGCATTGACCGACTCTATGGCAACGGTGCTTTGGAAAAGCTGGCCAGCGCCCACTTTACGGTGATTGGTATTGGCGGCGTTGGCACCTGGGCCGCCGAGGCATTGGCGCGCAGCGGTGTGGGCGCCATCACCTTGATCGACATGGACGATATCTGCATTACCAACACCAATCGCCAGGCGCACACGCTACAGCAAACCGTAGGGCAGTCAAAAATTGCTGTAATGGCCCAACGACTGAAAGATATCAATCCGGACATCATCGTTCACGAAGTGGAAGATTTTCTCGATACCGAAAATATTGCCGAATTGGTTACCGAAAAAATGGATTTTGTGATTGATGCCATTGATACCGCCAATGCCAAAACCGCCCTTATCGCCTGGTGTAAGCGCAATAAAATGCCGTTAATTACCATAGGCTCTGCGGGTGGCAAGCGCGACCCAAGAATGATCACCAGTGTCGATTTAAGCCGCACCGTTAACGATCCCATGCTGGCAAAGGTTCGCAACCAATTACGCCGCTTACATAACTTCACTCGCAATACCAAACGAAAGTTCGGCATCGAAGCCGTCTACTCAGAAGAACAAATGGTTTACCCCCAAGCCAACGGCGAGGTATGCCAACAGAAGTCTGATATGGCCGATGGCGTAAAACTGGATTGCAGTGGTGGCTTTGGCGCCGCCACCATGATCACCGGCAGCTTCGGCTTTACTGCCGCAAGTCGCGCGATTGAAAAATTCTTAGCTAAATAAATTTTAACTTTTCTTGAGGACATTAAAGATGGAAAAACTCATCGAAACAGCCATGTATCGCTCTCGCTGGCTTCTGGCCCCCATTTATCTTGGCCTAACCATTGCACTACTGGCGCTAGCCATTAAATTTTTCGAAGAGGCTTTTCACTTAATTTTGCATATTATTGAGCTAAAAGAAGCAGAGATGATTCTCAAAGTTCTCTCTATGATTGATATCGCTATGGTTGGCGGGCTTCTTATCATGGTAATGATGAGTGGTTACGAAAACTTCGTTTCTCACTTGGACATCCCTAAAAGTGATGAAAAACTTAGCTGGCTTGGAAAAATGGATTCCAGCTCTCTCAAAGCCAAAATTGCCGCATCTATCGTCGCAATTTCTTCCATTCATCTATTAAAGATCTTTATGAACGTCACTAACTATGACAACGATCAGTTGAAATGGTATGTAATTATTCATATGACATTTGTAGCATCCGCTTTTTTAATGGGCTATCTAGATAAACTGACCAAAAAATCTTAGTAAAAAAAGGCGCACCTATAAAAATTCCAGGTGCGCCAAAGCGGAATTCTATCCAACCCTTTCACTTACCTAAAATTACTTCTCTAACTGAAACTCCAAACGTGTTGCCTGGTCTCGCGCTGCCTGCGGCAGACCATCCACGACTTGAGGCTTGTATTTCCACCGCTTGATGGCTTTGGTAGCCGCCTTCTCAAAATATCCCACTGGCTCTGCATAAGTCACTCGAATATTGGTTGTCGCTCCCGTAGGAGTTACATCAAACACCAAGTCAACATATCCCTCTATCCCTCGTGTAATTGCTCTTTCAGGATAACGGGGCGGCACTCGATAAAATGGCATCAACGCCCCATCACCCATGCCAATTTTATTCGTACCATTATTAAACGTTATTTTCTTATTCACCAGGCTACCCGTAGCAACCTCCGCTTGCTCTACCTTTGGCTCAATCTTCGTCTCTGGCGGTGGCTCTACGGCTTCAGGTGGTTTTGGTGCATTGATAATAGTTGGTATCGGGCCAGGATTATCCATCACAATCGGCGGAATTTTAGGCTGTGGCTTTACTGGTGGCTCCACATAATCTCGATGTACCAAACTGTACATCAGCATCACCAAACCAAAGGTTATGGTTATGGCCAAAGGCGATACCGCTACCATTTTCATCATTGGATTCATTGTCATTGTTGTCATAGGATTTACCTCTTTGGGGTCAATTTCAGGGCGAACAATTCCCTAGCTTGTTAAAGCCATAAATTTCTGAGGGTGTTATTGCTAGGTTTTTACTTATTCAGGACAAACAACAGAAGGGGGAGAGCGTTCATGAATTTCAAATTTAAAACACACAGTTGCCCCCCGAGTAGGATGTGACTCACCAGCGACATTTACCGGGGTAAATTTAAACTTTCGTATAGCCTGTAGAGATGTTTGATTGAAAATTCGCTTATGACTAGCTTCTGATATTCTGGGTTCAATCACCTCACCAGATTCTGAAATATCAAATTCTACAACCGCGTAACCCTCTATTTTTCTTTGCAACGCCATTACGGGGTAATAAGGTCGAGCTTCGTCCAATACCTCAAAATCACTAAAGCGACTTTCATTAGTTATAACCAGCGCTTTCACCTCGACAGGTTCCAAAGTGATGTCTATATGATGATTTTCTATAGACGCCATATCAAAATGTATTTTTTCCGCATTTTTCGGCGCTTGGTATAAGTATTCCGCAGGGTGAACCGGCAGTGTAACGTCACTCACAACCTCAGGCTGCTTAGTTTCTTCCACAATGCGGTCTATCTCACTATAAGGAAATAATTCGTAGGAAAAGTACCGAGGCGCACTGCCAATAAAATCCACTTTCACACTACTCAACACTACGATCACACATAAGCTACCGATAAAAATACAATCAGAGAATGATAGGTGTAATTGATCGCGTTTTATCGTGCCATTGATCAGCATAGCCAACCGCGCAAACAATGGAGATTGACCTTGCGCATTCAATGCTAGGTTATTGTTTTTTCTCTTTGCAAAATCCAGTAGATCCTCTGCATACTCAACAGCATCCGCCTCACAACGAATCACCATATTGTCACAAGCCTGCTCGGCCATATCTTGGTGCCTAGCTGCCAGCCAACGGATACCCGGAACGCACCACAGCAATACACAAAGTAGCTGCACCACCATCAACATTATCCAATCTTGTCGGTATATATGAGATAACTCGTGAAGCAGAACATGCTCAATTTGACGAGGACTCTTCTCAAGAAGATCTTTAGGCAAGATCACTTCAGGCTTTATCCAACCCCAAACAAAAGGCCCATTATTAGAGTCTGATAACTTTACGCAAATAGCCTGCTGCAAGCCCAGGCGCTCACGCACGTCGTTTATGGTATTACTTAGATTACTCTCATCGGTGATTCCCGCGCTTCTCCCTGCAATATCAATCAGTAGGAGTAGATTATGAAAATATCGAGTAAGCCCAATAAAAGTACCCGCCCCATAAACCCACAAGACATAATTTAACCAACCAATTGAGCCATCAAACTCCGGCAACCAATACAGGGTGACATGGGGAACAAACAACTCTAAAGGAAATAACAACAAGGCACCGAGAAAACCGGCGGATAAAATCTGATAGCGAATTTCAACGGCTTGCTTGCGTAGCAAAACATACACTGAGCCCACTAATAACAGTAACAACAATGGCTTAACCACAAGAAGGCTCAGCAAGGTCACGATATTTAGCAATTCATTGGGCTCAGTCATGGTGTTACTCCTCGCCCTTTTGCTTATGCTCGGGCTTTCGCTTGGCTTTCGCCACAGCTAATGCTTTTTCCAACGCATCAATTTCATCATCACTCAGCTCATCGCCCTTCATGCCAAGTAATGCACTCACCAGCTGCGAAGGGGAACTCTGAAAGAAAGTTTTCATCAACTTTTTCAAAGCACTACTACTCGCCGCTTGCTTATTCTCACAACTGCGATACAAATAGCGTTTACCTTCGCTGTACTGCTCGATCACACCCTTCTCTACCATACGGCCCAACAAGGCGCGCACAGCGGAATAGCTCGGCGCATCCAGCATTGCTTCCATCACATCTTTTGCTGACGCATCCCCTAACTGGAATACGATATCTAAAATCTGTCTTTCTCTACGGCTCAACTTAGCAGCAGCCGCCTTTTCTGACTCAACCATTGATCAACTTACCCTATACTTTAAGTGCTACATTTTTAGCATATGCTAAAGATGTAGCACTTGCAAGAAATAAGCTTGAGCCGCACAGGAAAACAAGGACTGAGATTTAAACTAGGCTCAGGAGGCCTATGCAGATCAATGGAGCTGAAGTGAGTTTAGGCGGGATTAACGTAGCTCAAGGCCTTATCTAGCAAGGCTTTAAAGCCATTATTACGGGATTCACTGAGATGCCTTTCCAAGCCCAACTGCTGGAAAACAGCCTCTAAGTCTTGCTGTGCAATTTCCTCTGCTGACTTACCCTCTAACAGGAGTAGCAGCACGACCCCTAAGCCTTTCACGATACGAGCATCACTATCCAGAGCGAAGAAGTGTCGACCACTGTCCTCACGATGCTCCAGCCATGCCTCGGACTCACAGCCACTGACTAGGTTTGCTGCCGTTCTTATCTGTGGTTTTTGACAGATTTTTTGTGACCACTGTAGAAGTTGCTTATAGCGCGGCTGCCAACCTTTCTTCGCCATTAAGTCTTCTAGTGACAAGCCACTAAGATCGTCACCAAAGCCTAGAGCTGCCGCCGAAGGTGCGGGCTTATGATCAACACCTTCATTCACCCTGAAAATATTTTGTATGCCTGTCACCAAGGCATCAATATCTTCCCGCGTGTTATAGGCCGCAATAGAAGCACGAACACTTGGGCCAACACCCAGATTATTCATCAACGGCATCGCACAGTGATGCCCCACACGTACAGCAATATCTTGCTCATCGAGACCGGTGGCAATATCAGCAACCGTCAATCCAATTTCTGGCCTTACTGAAAAGTTTATAATCCCCAGATTGTTTTCAGCCTGACTGAGCAAGTCAATTTCTTCTATTTGACTTAAGCTTTTATGACCATAGGCCACCAACTCTATTTCATGTTGCTCCATGGCCTTACGATCTTGCTGAAGAAGAAAATCGAAACAAGCGCTTAGCCCTGCAATCGCAGCCAGGGATGACGTACCCGTTTCAAACCGATGGGGAACATCAGCATAAGTACTTTCTTGTAGCCCTACCTGCTCAATCATTTCGCCACCACCCTGCCAAGGTGGTAGTTTTTCTAATTGCTCAAGTTTTCCGTACAGCAAGCCAATACCCGTGGAGCCATAAAACTTATGCGGTGCACAAACAAAAAAATCACACTCCAAAGCTTTGACATTGACCTCTCGATGAGCCGCCAGCTGAGCCCCATCAAGCACCGTAATAATATTTCTTTCCTTTGCCTCTGTTATCAATGACTCAAACTCTGTCATCAAGCCCAAAGCATTAGATGCGGCGGTAATGGCAATCACCTTCGTTCTATCGTTAATGCAAGTCGATAGATCGGATACCTTTATCTCTCCTTGTGAATCTGACAAAAATCTTAAGGCTAACTGTTTTCGCTTAGCAGCCATCTGCCAAGGCACAAGATTGGCATGATGCTCTGATTGGCTTAATAAAATTTCATCACCTGATGCCAAATGTTCAGTAAGACAGAAAGCGAGAAGATTCAGTGCTTCTGTAGCGCCTCGAGTAAAAATAATTTCTCTGGCTTTATTTGCCCCTAAAAAGCGGGCTGCTTTTTCGCGGGTTTTCTCTACCAATTCTGTAGCTGATCGCGCTAGCCGATGGCTAGAGCGATGAGTATTGGCATTACTATGAATATAAAACTGAGTGATTCCATCTATTACACACTCAGGCCGCTGAGTTGTTGCAGCATTATCTAAATACACTAAACCTTTATTTTCAGCTTGAGAAAATAGAGGGAATTGATTTTTAAAAAGGAGGGGATCAAACATCTATACTTTAAAATTTAAATACTCTATGGGCATTATCACTGGTCTTATAACCGATCTCTTCCAACGGTAAGCCTCTCAATTCAGACAACGCCTTGGCCACATTAACAACCTGCAAGGGTGAGTTTCTTTTTCCTTGCTGCCCCGCCAATGGCATCGCAGGAGAGTCAGTCTCTAACACTAACGCTTCTAGTGGTAATCTAGCAATGGCATCTCGAGTTTTCTTGGCGCGACTATAAGTAATTGTACCTCCCACGCCAATAGCGAAGCCCATATCCCAATAGGTACTTGCCTGCTCAAAACTACCACTAAAGCCGTGAATAACACCGCCTACGCATGGTTTATGCTTTTTCAATAACTCAATTAGCTCATTGTGGGCTTTAACACAATGAATAATTAGAGGCTTTTCCACTTCAATAGCTAACTTTATTTGGACTTCAAAAAAATTAATCTGCTTATCTAAAGATGTTGATATCAAAGTATCTAAACCACATTCTCCCACCGCTATGCACTCTGAGTTTTTCAAATAGGACAGGATCGTTGCGCTTAGAGCTTCAACATCTAGATTCTCTTTATCTATCCACCAAGGATGAAGTCCAGCCGAAAATTTAAACTCAGCATTACGCCCACAAAGCGTGGTTATTCTTTCATAACCATCAGGCGAAACTGCAGGAATGATTAAGTGATTAACTCCTTGATTAACACATTCCTGCCAAATTTGATCTCTATCCTGATCAAATTCTTTAAAGTCAAAATGGCAGTGCGTATCAATAAACACAGGCAAAAATTTATAGTGTTAATTGGCTTTATAATTCTGAGATATCTGAGCAAAACGTTGTAACTGGGCAAATGCCTTATGATTAATACTGCCCTTCGGATAAGCCCCTTCCTTATCACGTATGCCAACAGGCAAACCCATAAACAATTCCATAGCTTCATCAAACGTTTCAACGGCATAAATTGAAAACTGCTTTGCGGCTACCGCTGCAACTACATCATCTCGTAGCATCAAATTTTCTGCATTTGATTTAGGGATAACAACACCCTGCTGACCATTTAAGCCACGGGCACTGCATAGATCAAAGAAGCCTTCAATTTTCTCATTTACCCCTCCAATAGGTTGAACTTCACCATATTGATTCATCGAACCCGTCACGGCAAGGTTTTGCTTTAAAGGAATTTCAGTCAGCGCGGATATCAGCACACATAATTCTGCCAGAGAAGCGCTATCGCCTTCGACCATGCCATAGGATTGCTCCATAGCAATACTCGCCGACAAGGACAATGGAAGATCTCTTGCATACTGATGACCCAGGAAGCCCGACAGAATCATCACACCTTTCGCGTGAATTGACCCACCAAGACTGGCCTCTCGTTCGATATCTGTCACACCACTACTACCTACATGAGCTGTTGCGGTAACACGGCTCGGCATACCAAAACTATTACTGCCTAATTCAAATACAACTAGCGCATTGATCTTACCAATGGCCTCACCTTCGGTCTGAAGAAGCAGACGGCCATCAAGAATATCTTCTCTCTGTCTCTCATAGATACGACTAGCGCGATGAATCTGCGCTTTTAAGGCTTGATCTACATGCCGCAGATCAATACAAGCATCACTCGCCTGCTCACGCATATATTCAGCTTCACTCAGTAAATCAAACACATCTTCAAAACAAGCCGTTAATTTATCTTGCGCTTCTGCCAAACGAGAACTGTACTCAATCAACCGAGCAATACCTGCAGTTGTTGCTGGTTGATATTCTTTATTTTTAATATAGGTTTGCATCAAGCGCGCGAACGCCATAATGGAATCTTTATCTCGCGGAATATGATTTTCAAAATCCACTTGCACACGAAACATCCGCTGAAAATCACTATCTAATTGCTGCAATAGGTAATAGGTATCTCGGCGGCCAATCAACACTACCTTTACTGACAGAGGAATATCTTCTGGCTGCAACGTCACAGCGTTAATTAATATCGCCTCCTGCTGCGGCGGCTCCATCTGAATATTTTTATTTTTCAGTGCACGTTTCAGGGCGACCCAGGCACCTTCTTCGACCAAAAGTTTTTCCGCATCAAGTACCAAGTAACCGCCGTTTGCCTTATGTAGGGCTCCGGCATAAATCTGCTGATAGTTTGTTGCAAGACTCGATAAATCGCCGGTGTAATCAATGCGGCCAAATAAATTTCGCATACTGGGGTTTGATTCATAAACAACAGGAGCACAGCTGTCTTTATGATGAGAAACAATCAAATTAGGCCGATAACTTAGCACCAAGTCCTGGCGATTTTCTATTTCTTTCTCGGCATCTTTTAGGCGCTCCATCACCGTACGCTTTAAATCTTTTTCTATTTCATCCAGATATCGCCCCACACCGTCCATATGCTGGTACTTATCATCTAAAGCTTTGAATAAAGGCGCAATTGCGGTGCCAATGGTAAATCGATTCAGCACCCGCATTTGCTCTTCTGATTCTCGAGTCCACTGCGGAAGTTCAGATAAATTTTGGTTGAGTTTATGCTCTAATCGATCAATGTCGTCATGAACTCGACGCCGATATTCTTCAGGCAAGGTTGCAAATTCATTTTCATCCAGCACTTTGCCTTCCAGCATTGGCGCTAAATTGATGCTATTACCTTCTCTAAACAGCGCTATTTCATGCTTGAGTGCCTCCTGCTCTATCTTCTCTAGCACCTGGTCATATTTACGATTAAATGCCTGATCAATGGCAGCTTTTTGCTGCTGATAGTGAGGTTGTTCAAATGCTGCAGGAAACGTGGCAACGAGATTATCAATAAGGGAATCAATATCTTTCAGTAATTCATTACCACTACTGGACGGCAGAGTTAGGAGAATTGGCTGATGGGGGTTATCAAAATTATTAACAAAGGCGTAATCAGCGGGTGCTTCAAGCTCTTTAGCCTTTTTCCTTAATTCATTTAGCGCATAGGTACTTCGACCTGTCCCTTCATCGCCCATCACGAAGAGGTTATAACCAGTCTTTGCCATTGCGATACCAAACTGCATTGCCTCTATAGGCCGCTCCTGGCCAACCACCCCTTCCCATGGCTCTAAGGCTTCAGTGGTAACAAATGGCAGATCATCCAAGCTGACACTGGCCTTGAGCTGCTCAGGCGAGAGCAATAGAGATTGTTCAGTCTTATTCATAATTTGAGTGTAGCAGGCATTTCAATATAGCAACCAATTAGTGTTAACAGGCCCTAATACAACAATACCTATTCAGGCTTCAGTAGACGATCACAATAGGAAGTGTTATCAACAGCAGCCTCCACTTTGTTCAGTTCCGCCTACAACCTCAAAGGGCAAACTTGTGCCACAGCCTTCAAAAATACCGTAATGGGTCGAGAAATCACCGATAAACTCAAAATTCTCTGCGAAACGCGTCTCGGCCAACATTTTCCAGGTATTACCACACACAGGAAACACCCTGCCCTTTTCTATCCTGTGATGGGCATCTAGTGTAAATACGCTCTCGGAATGTTCAATCCCGCCCTTATACACCACGGCCTGACCATAGTCTTCGCAAGCAGGCTCTAACCCCTCTAACTTAAATAACCGATACACGGCGGAATAAAAATTGATCTGGTCTATTTTCTCTTTCACTTCACTATTATTAATTGCTAGAGGCCTACTACTCACCAATCTAGGATCATAAAAATCTGCTTTTTTCGCTAAGCTTTCAAAGTCATTCCAATACAGCGCACCACTTAAACATTCGCCATACAATATTGGATCATTAACTAAGCTCTGCGGCACTCTTCGGTCTGCATAAACATCCGAAAAATACAGCTCGCCCCCAGGCTTCAACAGTCGATAAGCTTCTTTAAGCACGGCCTCTTTATTTGGGCTCAGGTTTATCACGCAGTTTGAAACAATGATGTCAAAGCTTGCATCCTCAAAACCCAATTCATCTAACTTTTCGATATAGCCTTTTTTAAAAGCGACGTTTGCTTTGCTATATCCAAATGCCTCTCGATGGTAATCCACATAACCCTCTGCAACAGCAAGCTGCTCATCAGTCATATCTACGCCAACAACACTTCCCGCCTCTCCCACTAAAGCTGATAGCACATAACAATCCTGCCCCGAACCACTCCCCAGATCTAAGATACGCATTCCTTCTAATTTCTCTGGCGCCACCAACCCACAACCATAATACTTACTGCTTACTTCTGGGTGTATCTTACTCATTATCGGTTTTAAATATTCCGGAATACTATCCACGGTACAGCACGCATCCGTTTTTAAATCATTAGAATGCTGTAGCTCTTTTCCGTAATAATTTTGCACCTGCTCATGCATAGAAGAACACCTTTTATGTTGCCGCTGTTTTATTTACAAAAGTTTGATAGAAATGGTTTTCAGTCGCGCATAAAAAAACCCGATACACATTGTACCGGGCTTTTTAAGCACTGTAGATGCTCGACAATTAATCCAGCTTCATTTCTGGAATATCGCCTTCTACAACCATTTCACCTTCCGTTTTCTCTAGGATTTCCTCAACAGAAACACCAGGAGCACGCTCTTTAAGATGGAACTTGCCGTCTTTGACTTCAATATACGCCAAGTCAGTAACAACCTTGGTCACACAACCAACACCGGTTAAAGGCAATGAACATTCACTCAATAACTTTGACTTACCGTACTTATCAGCATGGGTCAGTGTAACGATAATATTTTCAGCGCCGGCAACCAAGTCCATCGCACCGCCCATACCTTTAATCAACTTACCTGGAATCATCCAAGAAGCGATATTGCCTTTAACATCAACCTCAAATGCACCCAGTACAGTCAAGTTAATATGGCCACCACGGATCATGCCAAAACTTTCAGCTGAATCAAAAATTGCCGCACCAGTAACTGTGGTTACCGTTTGCTTACCGGCATTGATCAAATCAGGATCAACTTCATCTTCTGTGGGGAATGGGCCCATACCCATAATGCCGTTTTCCGACTGAAACATCACCGACATACCTTCGGGTACGTGATCAACAACCAGCGTAGGAATACCAATACCCAGGTTTACGTAATATCCGTCTTCTAATTCTTGCGATACGCGCTTCGCAACTTGGTCACGAGATAGTGCCATTATGAATCTCCAAATCTTTAAATTGTTTCTCTAAGCCAATAGATAGGTACGCAACGCGATAACTTAGCTCTCGCGAACCGTGAGGAACTCAATCTCTTTCGAGTGCTGAGTTTTAATTACACGATTTACGTATACACCTGGAGTATGAATCTCATCTGGATTTAACTCACCGGGCTCAACAATTTCGTCCACTTCAACCACAGTGATTTTGCCAGCTGTTGCGGCCATTGGGTTAAAGTTACGCTGGGTTTTATGATAAATCAGATTGCCATAATGGTCTGCTTTCCAAGCGCGAACCAGCGCAAAGTCACCAAACAGGCTCTCTTCCATAACGTACATACGCCCATTAAATTCTTTGGTTTCTTTACCTTCAGCGATCACGGTACCGTAACCTGTGGCAGTATAAAAAGCAGGGATACCAGCACCCCCAGCACGCATTTTCTCCGCCAGAGTACCTTGGGGAGTCAATTCAACTTCCAGCACACCATCCATAAGCTGCTTTTCAAACAGCGCATTCTCACCCACATAGGAAGAGATCATTTTCTTAATCTGTTGGTTTTCTAGCAGGATACCCAAACCATAATCCGCAAGACCACAGTTATTGGATGCAATGGTCAAACCCTTTACACCCATCTTTTTGATTTGCTCAATCAAGCCCATCTGCACACCGCAGATACCAAAACCACCCGCAATGATGGTCATATTATCTTCCAGGCCTGCCATTGCCTCTTCATAGGTCTCAACAACCTTATCAAATCCCGCCATAAATCAAATTCCCCTCGGTTAGCGTTCTGGAATTTATGAATACTGTGAAGCCGTCATCTTGGCATATAAATTCGCCGTATATAGCGAATAAGCCATAAAAATGGGCGGTTATTATATTGGCTTCTGCCCCTACAAGCTACTCACCCTGTGTATTTTTTCTACAATACAAGCATCTATAACTCTCGAAAACTTTCTTCACAGGCATAAAAAAACGGCACCCTAAGGTGCCGTTTTTTAGTAGCTTTAGTACGTCTTTACATGCTCTAGATTAGAACGTGTAAGAAGCACCCAAAGATACTGTACGAGGCGCACCGTAGAAACCGCTACGAATCTTCAAACCAGTAGTGTAGAAGTTGTAACCAGTTTGCAAGTATTCCTCGTCTGCCAAGTTTTTACCCAACAGAGTTACTTTCAGGTTGTCGTTAAGCATCCAGCTAACAGAACCATTCACAACGCCATAAGCATCTTGAATATGTGGGTAAACATTGCCCTTGTTATAGGTTGCAGGGTCTGCAGCGATTGCAGCATCTGCTCCAGCAAAGGTTTCTGTAGTCAGCACAGACTCATCACGCCATGCATAGTCCAGACGTGCACTCAACTCACCCATCTCGCCCAGATAAGTATTGTAAGCCAAGCCAATGTTAAAAGTAGCGTCAGGAGCGTTAGTCAATTGCTCAGAGTCAGCAATATTAACACCTGACTGCATATACTCATCGTACTCTGTATCCAGTAAACCCAAAGATGCATTCAGCACTAGGCTTTCTGTTAGAGCCGCTTTTACATCAATCTCAATACCATTGATTGTTGCCTCTCCAGCATTGGTGAAATCACCAAAGAAGCTTCCATCAGGCAGTGAGGTAAATACACTCAACTGAATGTCTTTATACTGATTAGCAAACAAAGCAGCATTCAAAGTAACACGGCCATCCATCAGGGTAGTTTTAGCACCCAACTCGAAAGAGCGAACTGTCTCTGGGTCGTACGGCTTAGCAGACTCAGGAACCGCAGTGGTATTCGCACGAACATTAAAGCCACCACTCTTGAAGCCTTCAGACAAAGACGCGTAAACCAAAATGTCGTCATTTACAGTCCAATCAACGCCAATGCGCGGAGAAACTTCGCGGAAAGTTTTAGAGTCAGTGAAGTTACCTGCCGTTGCAGTCGCAACATCAAAGTCCGTAGTACCGAAACTCTCATTCAAAGCAACCACAGCTTTTTCTTCAGTAGTAACACGCGCTCCCAAGTTGAGGGCCCACTCATCATTCAAGTTGTAGCTCGCCTGACCGTATGCTGAAGTACTAGTAGTTTTCACATTACCGCCAGTTGTACCACATACACAGTGGTTAGGAATAGCACCGCCAGTCAAAACACCATCACCAAAGAATTCATTACCCACCAAACCACCAGCATCACCAGTCATAAAGTAAACACCAGCAACCAAGTCTAAGCTCTCACCTCCGTAAGTGAACTGCATTTCTTGAGTGAACTGATCATCTTCATAGATAGCCCACACGTCGGTAATTGGAAACGGAGTAGTATCGAAGTCGATAAAGGTGTGGCTGGCGCCTTTGCGGAAAGCCGTAATAGACTTGAAGCTCACTTCATCGCTAACTTCAGCATTCAAAATCAAAGAATAACCTTGTGTTTCAGCGTCATTCTTATTTAGGAAGCCGTTCGCTACGTCATAGCGATCAGTTGATACCGCGCCTGCAGCTGCATCACCATACAGTGCCGCAACAGGGTTAGGCGCCATAATTTGCGCACCACGAGGGGCAGAATGATCTTCGGTATAGTCAGCAGAGAACGTAGCGCTAAACGTGTCACTTGGGTCCCACTGAAGGGCAATACGACCAGAATAGATTTCTTTATCGCTTACTTGCTCGCCATTATTTGTGTTCTCACCAAAACCTTCCCGACGAACCAGAGACGCGCCAGCTACTTTCATCGACAGGGTATCAGCAATCAGAGGGATTTGAACATCACCTTTAAAGTCTTGCTGCTCATACTCACCTACAGTAACAGACGCCTTACCCTGGAATTCATGGGTAATTTTCTTACTGACGTACTTAATCGCACCACCGATGGTATTTTTTCCGTATAGAGTACCTTGAGGACCACGAAGAACCTCGACACGCTCCACATCAAAAATATCCAGCAATGCACCCTGAGGACGTGCGATATACACATCATCAAAATACAAACCAACACCTGGATCTACACCCCATAGCGGGTCAGACTGACCAACACCGCGAATATAAGCTGTTAATGTACTAGTAGAACCACGAGCAGGATAAGACGAAATATTAGGCACTTGAGACTGCAGATCAGCCACATCATTAATGCCCATTTCTTCCATAGCGTCACCAGTGAATGCTGCCATTGCAACAGGCACATCTTGTACGCCTTCCTCACGCTTACGCGCGGTAACGATAATCTCTTCGAGAGTAATACCTTCGGCAGTTACTACTGGAGCAACAGTTAATGCGCTAGTACCAATAGCTGACATAGCAATTGCAGAAGCAATTTTCTTTTTGTTGAACATGTTCATCTAACCTCACCTATTACATGAATACGTATTTTCGTATCTTTGCATTTGACAAATGCCTGCCTAGGAAGCTTTCACATTCATCTTCCGGACAAATGATCAATTTCAAGCGCACATGCATCTCCTCACACGCTTTGAAATGGCTTCTTAAAGCAAACGCCGCATAATCTATATATATGAGCGTAATAAGTAAAGAAAATATTCATGACGACTAAATCACCTATCTCCTCTTTTTGCCCTTAACAAAAAGAGAAATGCAAAGTGAAACTCACTAGATTTGTCTTTTAAAGCCGGAATTAGTCGGTTCAACAGCCCAAAGCATGCCCGGCGCAAAATCTAGCCATGTAAAAGAGCTGGTAAATAAGAAATAAAAAAAAAGCCGCAGTTTAACAACTGCGGCTTTTTCGAGACGAGAAAGATCTAATCAAATTAGAACTTGTAACCCAAGCTCAACTGGATAGTTCTTGGATCGCTATAGAAGCCAAGCTCACCAGAACCCAGGTTATAACCACCTGTCAGATAGCGACGATCCGTAATGTTCTTTAAGTAAAGACTCAAAGCCCAGATATCATCAGCAGATTTCCAGTTAGCTGCAGCATCCCAAACCGTGTAGCCCGTAGTTTGATCACAAGAACATGTGGTGTTTGCAAAGTGACCAGAAGCATCACGATAGGACACAGCTGTATTTAAAGCCAAAGTACCCGCATCACCTAGATCTGCGTCGTAGTTCAAACCCAACTGAGAAGTCCACTGTGGAGTATTTGGCATCTCCCAGCTATCGGCCACGTTTACACCAGCATTGATGATCTCAACGTACTCAGCATTCAAGTAACCGGCAGAGAACGTAGCTCCCAAAGACTCAGTCAATTGAGCAATGGCTTCAATTTCAAAACCATCAATTTCTGACTTACCAGCATTCACAACACCAGAAATAAAGGTATCCGTCATCAGAATAGGATCAAAGTAAGTAGACTGTACCGTTACCTGAAGATCTTCATAATCCATCATAAAGCCGGTAATGTTCAAACGCAGGCGGTCATCTAACAATTGAGTCTTGATACCGATTTCAAAAGTATCAACAGTCTCTGGGTCATAGCCCTCAGCAACGGTTGGGTTTGCTGCAGCATTACCGCGCATGTCAAAACCACCTGACTTGAAGCCTTCCGCGTAACTGATATAAAGCATAATGTCATCGGTAGCTTTCCAGTCCAACTTCACGGAAGGGCTAACCTGATTCCAATCTTCATTAGCTTCATCATCAGAAATGTCAGAGTTCACTGCTAGTAGAGTGTCATCCGCAGGATTTCCGTGAACAAAACCACTACCTTGGCTAGTACTGTAGATGAAAGAGTTAGAGGTTGAGTAAGCGAAGTACTGAATATTTGAGTCTTTTTCGTCCTGGGTTACACGAGCACCAGCAGTAAGAGTCAAACTATCAGTCAAGTTGAAGCTAGCGTTTACATATGCTGAAAGGCTTTCAGTATCAACATCACCACCAATCGCCAAGTCAGTATGAGTACCATCAAGAGGGGAAGCGCCATTCAATACTACATCGAACGCACCAGCAGAGTTACCTTCAAAGTAATACAAACCACCCACCAACTTAACGAAATCAGTCTCGTAGTTTACTTGCAACTCATGAGTTGTTTGGTCATCTTCATACCCAGCTGGCACATCAAATGCGTCTAGCGGGGTAGATTCAAAGTCAATATACTGCTGAGTTTCACCTTCACGCTGAGCGAATACATACTTCAGTTTGATTTCTTCAGAAAGATCATACTCTGCAGTTAGAGAGAAACCTTCGTTTTCTACGTTTGACTCATGAGTAGTACCACACTGACCATCATATTCATCACCAGGGCTAGTGAACAACTCACCAGTACCTGGATTGATCAGGCTAGTAGCATTTGTCATTGAACCACAACGCTGATTAGACTCATCATCAGTCTTATCATATGCAACACGGAAAAAAAGATCTTCGCTAGGGTTATATTCAGCGCTTACACGATATACCAAAACGTCTTTATTGTAGTTCTCAACTGAATCTAAGAACTGACCGTAAGTCGCACTTGTAGGATCATTATCAAAGCCAACCTGCGTCTCACCAAAACCATCGCGATCTAACTTAGCAACAGCCGCACCGATATATAGCTGATCCTGAATGATAGGCAACTGACCAGAAAGCATTACGTCCTGCTGACCGTAAGAACCTACTGTCAACTTAGCAGCACCGTTTGCATCACCGGTCATCTTACGGGTTACGTACTTAACAGCACCACCCACGGTATTCTTACCGTAAAGAGTACCCTGAGGACCACGAAGCACCTCAATACGCTCAACATCAAAAACATCCATTGCTGCAGCCTGAGGGCGCGCATAATAAACGTCATCAACATATACGCCTACGCCTGGCTCAAAACCCCACAGCGGATCTTGCTGACCAACACCACGAACATATGCTGTTAGTGTAGAGCTAGTCGCACGGCTAGCACGCATTTGTGTATTTGGAGAGCTTTTCTCCAAATCAACAACAGAGCCAAGACCTTTTTCTTCTAGCTCAACGCCAGAGAAAGCCGTGATTGCTACAGGAACTTCCTGCAAATTCTGCTCACGCTTTTGGGCGGTAACTACGATTTCTTCCAGAGTAATACCTTCTGCAGTTACTACTGGAGCAACAGTCAGTGCAGATGCGCCGATGGCTGACAGAGCAATTGCGGAAGCAATTTTCTTTTTGTTGAACATGTTCATCTAACCTCACCTTTTATTATGAATACTGATTCACTATTAACATTTGGCAGACGAAGATTCGCATTTTAGATTGGCTTTTACAAGCCCTACATAGCGAGTTGTTTTGTTCTAAGCTCTTCATGAAAAAACTTCACGGCCAATATAATAGAGAATGATCAACAGGGAATTTTTCCATACTGAAACTCTAGTGGTACTTTAGAATGGCACGACGATCACGCGGTAGTCATAAATGACACAAATGGCGCAAAAGTGCGACAGTAGGCGGCTGTTTTTTATACGATCTATCCATCATTGGTCATTTGTACAAAAAGAGTAACCTAGCGTTCACACTTTCAGTCAACCCAACATTAAAAAAAAGAATTTGCGAAATTCATGTGGGCAATAATACTCACAATAAAATACTCGGGACATTATGTTTAGCTACCTTCACGCCTCCGTTATTTCCATTGCGTACGTACTGCTTTTGTTTGCTATTGCCTATTTCAGCGACAAAATTCCAGCTGCCTATTTGCGGAAATTTAAGCCTCTCATCATTGGCCTCTGCTTACCGATTTATTTTACGGCTTGGACCTTTTACGGAACATCCGCACAAACTCTCGATAAAGGCTGGTATATGCCACCAACCTTTCTGGGCGCGGCATTGCTCATTGGCACGCTAATCATCTTTATTAGACGCTTAATCAAACTTGGTAAGATGCAACGCAGCACATCCATCGCTGGCTTTCTTTCTTCTCAATATGGAAATTCTCGCTCCATCGGCCCACTGGTTACGCTAATTGCGGTAATCGGAATACTTCCTTACCTATCCATTCAGCTACAAGCGATGGCCATGAGCTTTGATCTATTTACCGGCGGCCAAGACCCAGCAACAGCCTTAATTCGACAAGGTTCTATTTGGCAAGACACGACACTAATCATCGCCCTGCTGATTGCGTTATTCAGTATTATTTTTGGCACGCGACACATTGATCTCACTGAACACCAAAATGGCTTAATGGTTGCTGTGGCGTTCCAGTCTTTGGTTAAGCTCATCGCGATTGTGGCTATTGGCTATTACGCGGGTTACGTTCTTTATGACGGTCCGACGCAATTATTCCAAGAACTGTTAGCAAGCCCTCCCTTACTGGAAAAACTCGACTCACAAAACGGGGATGGTTATTTAACGGCAACTATTTTAGGGATGCTGGTTATCGTCTGCCTTCCAAAACTATTTCACGTATTTGTTGTAGAAAGTAACGACCCCCACGATGCAGATACAAGTCAGTGGCTATTTCCTTTATACACATTGATATTAGCCTTCTTCATTCTGCTCATTATTTTTGCTGGCGCTTTAGCCATACAAAGCCACCCCTTGCAGACCGATATGTATCTACTGGCTCTGCCCCTTGCAGAAGAAAATGCGGCTCTCACATTACTTTCTTATATTGGAGGATTATCTGCGGTCACCAGCATGGCAATTGTGGCAACAGTTACCTTATCTACCATGGTGTGTAACGACCTAATTGTTCCACTCCTCCTGCGCAATCAACGCTTTTATGAAAAAGCCTCTGGCGTTGGCGCCACTCTGCTGAATATTCGCCGGGCGGCAATCATCGCCATCTTATTGCTGACTTATGCTTTCTACCGAGCTGTGGGTACTCATATCAATCTTGGCGCATTGGGACTTGTATCTCTTTCCCTTATTGCGCAGTTAGCACCCGCATTAATTGCGGCCCTGTACTGGAATAACCGACATTCTCGAGGGGTTATAGCCGGGGTTGTAACCGGCAGCTTGATTTGGGGCTACACCATTCTCACTCCCGCCATCGCACAAGCGGGGTGGATTACTTCAGACCTGCTCCAATCTGGGCTTTTTGGCCTAAGCTGGCTCCGCCCTGAAGCGCTATTCGGACTTGATGGCCTAGACCCTCTCAGCCACGGTGTTATTTGGAGCTTAGGACTTAACACATTGATGTTTGTTACTGTGTCCTGCTGGTCTCAACAAAGACTTAGTCAACCACAAGAAGAATTACCGGAAGGTACACTCTCTAACTATGTACTCCTCCACCTAGCCGCCCGCTTTCTTGGTGAAACCCAAGCCAAGCTTGTGTTTGATAAACACTTTACGGTTCATGATTTGGACAACACCCTGGCCGCCCCTGCAACCACAGAAACCATCCAATTCACAAAGTCCTTACTCTCGGGAATTATCGGCCCCTCCTCAGCTCGCCATATGATTAGCCTGGCTCGCACTAATCAAGACGCGACCATGGGAGATGGAGATACCTTTATTGAAGAAGCCTCACAGGTTTTAAAATTCAGCCGTGAATTACTTCAATCCAGTATCGACAACATGAACCAAGGCATTACGGTCATCGATAATAATCAACGACTCGTTGCCTGGAACAAGCGCTGCGTCGAGCTGTTCAACTTTCCTGAGCGATTGTTTTATCTGGGCGGCCCCATTGAGGAGCTGATTCTTCACAACACCCGACAAGAGAACATCGAAGAAAGCCTGATTGCCTCCGAAGTAAAACAGCGGATGGAGCACTTCTCTAAGGGGGTTCCTTTCGTTTATCAACGTAACCTTCCTAACAGCCGCGTCGTTGAGGTACGGGGCGAACCCATACCTGGCCGAGGCTACGTGACGACCTATACCGATATTACAGACTTCAAACGCATGGTGGATGCACTCACAAAATCCAATGAAACCTTGGAGCAGCGAGTTACCAACCGCACAAAAGAACTTGAACAAGCCAAAGCACTGGCAGAAGCAGCTAACCAAAGTAAGACCCGCTTTTTGGCTGCAGCCAGCCACGACCTTGCCCAACCTTTAAATGCCTCTCGACTTTTTATTACGGCCCTTCAGCACCTTGAACTTGAAAACGATCCAAGAGAGCTAGTGAACAATCTTTCTGACTCTCTACAGAATGCCGAGAACTTGATTACCGAGCTCTTTGACATCGCCAAAATTGATGCCGGTACGATTAAAAAAAGCATCTCAAGTTTTCCTGCTTCACAAGTCTTGGGTTCTCTAGGCAAAGACTTCAGCATTTTAGCCCAAGACTCCGATGTGGATTTTCGATACCACAACTGCAACCTCGCAGTACGTACCGACAAAAAGCTTCTTCGTCGTATTCTGCAAAATATTCTTGCTAACGCCCTTCGCTATACACCAGAAGGCCGTGTTGTCATGGGATGTCGACGCTTGAAGGACTGTATCCGTATCGAGATATGGGACTCTGGCATCGGCATCCCAGAAGAAAACCTCAACGATATTTTCACAGAATTCAAACGCCTGAGTTCAAAGGGCGCTGAGGAAGGCATGGGACTTGGCTTAGCTACGGTCCATCGTTTGTGTCGCCTACTAGAATTACCCATTGATGTTCGCTCAGTCGTAGGGAAAGGCTCAGTGTTTAGTATTACTCTGCCACGCTCCAGCAATGTTGACAGCAAACCGTTGCCTGATCCGCAAATAAGCCAACCGGCCCCGAAAGCCCAGGGGAAATCTCTGAATATTCTGTGCATCGATAATGAAGCGGCCATTCTCACCGGAATGGAAGCCATGCTCAGTAAGTGGGGTCACAAGGTCACTTGCTGCCGCTCACTCAAAGAAGCACAGCAGCAGTTTTCCACAGAGGATTACCCAGACACCGTTCTAGCAGACTACCATTTGGATAATGATGAAACAGGTATTGAAGCCGTTACCGCCTTATTCGCTGAATGGGAAACCGAAGTACCCTGCGTGATTATTTCCGCAGATCAAACAGAGCGCGTTCGCACTCAAGCCAAAGAACTTGGCTTCTTATTTCAGCAAAAGCCCGTAAAACCCCATATTTTACGTGCAGCGCTATCACGGTTTGCTGCGCAAGGGCGTCATGGAAATAGGAAATAAATAGTAGATAAATTACTCAGCCGCTTTCGCCTGATCTTCATCAAGGTTAAGCATATTGCCAAGCACCATTAAATTGGTGCGCTTGCGGACATTAAACTTACGGAAAATATTCGCCAAATGTGATTTCACTGTATTTTCTGAGATATCCAACTCATAGGCGATTTGCTTATTCAGCAAGCCTTCACACACCAAAGAGAAAACCCGAAATTGGTGAGGTGTAAGGCTAGCTACCTTCTCTGCCACCTCACCCACTTCACGGTCAACCACATCCCGGGGAACGGTTTCTGTATCCGGGAACCACTGCTCGCCCTCTAGCAGGGTTTTCACCGCATTAGCGATATCTTCAGGGGGGGCACTTTTCGACAAGAAGCCACTGGCCCCTAAGTCTTCGGATAGCATCACGGCATCCGATGAATAACTACCACTGATCATAGCCACGGGAACCAAGGGAAAGCACCCCCGTAAATTAGCTAGCCCAGACAAGCCATTGCCACCTGGAAAGTGCACATCTAGCAGCACCAGATCACACTCTTCATCTTCCTCCAGCACCTCGTATACGGCATCCACACTATCAGCCTCATCTACAACAATTGCTCGAGATGGAGAAGACACTAAATCGAGGATAGTGCGCTTCAAAGCACCGCGAAACAATGGATGGTCGTCAGCGACAATGATCTTTAGACTTTTACTCATAATGTCTGGAGGCCTTATTTAGGAGGCATGATTCGGGAGCTTGTTTTGAAAGCACTGCTTGAAAGCATAGTTCGAAAGGACTATACGTTAGCGGAGTCTGTTCACTTTTGCTAGACTCAAACGCCAGCTATTACCCTACAAGCCATTCCAAAGTGTGATACTCGTCATCTATCCCCATCTGCATAATGACCGGCCTGACAAATTCAGCATTTTGTATTTGCCATAACTATAAGGTATCTCATGATTAGTTTACTCGGACTCGTCGGAGCGCTAGCGCTTCTTATCTATCTCACCATTCGCGGCATGAACCTGCTTATTGCAGCGCCACTGACCGCCATGATTGTTGCCGTGACTGGCGGCCTCCCCCTGCTTCCTTGGGAAGGGGTGAAAGAAGGCACCGACTTTGTAAATAGTTACATGTCTGGTTTTTCTGGTTTCATCGCTTCCTGGTTCTTTATGTTCCTATTGGGCTCTATTTTCGGCAAGTTGATGGAGGACAGTGGTGCCGCAGACAGTGTAGCTAACTGGGTTATCGGCCACGTGGGTATGAATAATGCCGTGATTGCCGTTGTAGCAGCTTGTGCGGTACTGACTTACGGTGGTGTAAGTGTTTTCGTCGTGGCTTTCTCAGCGTACCCAATGGCTTTAAGCCTGTTCAAGCAAGCTAATCTTCCACGCCGCTTTATTCCTGCGGTAATGGGTTTTGGTTCCGTAACTTTTACCATGACATCCGCAGGCTCACCGGAAATCCAAAACTGGATTCCCATTAAATACCTAGGTACATCCCCTTTCGCAGCCTGGGAAGTCAGCCTTGTGGTGGCTGTATTTATGATGTGCTTCGGCTACTGGTGGATGCGCCGTATGATTTCTGCCGCTGTTGCCAATGGCGAGGTGTTTGAAGCTCGCGACAATGACCCCATTGCCGGTACAGACCGAGAGCTCCCTCATCCTGGTACTGCAGCCATCCCCCTACTTGCTGTACTCGGTGTAACCTTCTTCTTCCACGAAGCTTTACGCCAATATGCACTGATTCTTGCGCTGCTTTCCGGCTGTATTACCGCTTGGGCAATTAACGCCAAACTGTTTACTAACCTTGGCCTCGCTATTAGCGCAGGTACTGCTGGTGCATTGCTGGCTATTGGTAACACCGCAGCGGTTGTTGGCTTTGGCTCGGTCGCAAAAGCCTCTCCGGCATTTGGTCTAGCAGTGGAATACCTCACCGCCATCCCGGGTAACGAGCTCATTGGCGCTGCCGTTGCGGTAACCGTCATTGCAGCACTTACCGGCTCCGCATCTGGCGGCCAGTCCATTGCGCTACCCGTACTTGCTCCTCACTATCTGGATGCAGGTGTTGACCCTGAGGCCCTACACCGCGTGGTTGCTATTTCTTCTGGTGCTTTGGACTCACTGCCTCACAACGGCTACGTGGTGACTACCATTCGCTCTATCTGTGGCGAGACACACCAAGCAGCCTATGCGCCAATGGCCGCATTAACAGTCGTTGTTCCGCTTATTGGTACTGTCATGGCGGTGTGCTTACTGCTTCTGTAGGAGAGTCAAGCGATGAAGGCATACAACAACGCCTTCGTCTCTCTTTAGCTAAGCGAAGCCTTTTACTTAGCTGGAAGCATAAAAAAAACCGGGCTTTAAGCCCGGTTTTTTTTATTGTCCTGTTTACTACTGCCACTACTTAATTCATACAAACAGGCTTACTGTAACTTAAAACTAGAAATCCCCTGCTCCATATCTTGAGCCAAGGACGCCAACGCATCTGCCGCTTCCTTAGTTCGCTTAACGCTCACTACAACATCTTGCGAGAAGTTATGCATATCTTCGGTATGGTGGCTAATCTCATCCGTAGTGCTCGACTGCTCCTCTGCTGAAGCAGCAATACGCATATTTAAATCATTAATAGTGATAACGGCTTCACTAACATGGGATAAGGTTTCACCAGCGGTTTTCGAAAGTTCTGTGGTGGTATTCGCGCTAGAGACAATACCTTCCATACTGTCAGCCGCACTCTTCGCTCCACCGTGAATGCGTTGAATGATCTGCTCAATTTCTCGAGTGGAATCCTGAACTTTCTGCGCTAACACACGCACTTCATCTGCAACCACCGCGAAGCCACGCCCTTGCTCACCCGCACGCGCTGCTTCAATCGCCGCATTCAGTGCAAGCAAGTTGGTTTGTTCTGCAATACTGTTGATCACTTCCAGTACCTTATCAATTTCAGACGTGTCTTCTACCAACTGGGATAAGGTGTCATTGGCATCATCAATCTTGTCAGACAGGTGACTTACCGAGTCAATAGCGGTATTAATATTTTCACTACCCTCATCACTTTGCTCTCGGGCTGACTGGGTGTTTTCTGCAGCTTGCGCCGTATTTTGCGCAACATCGGCAATGGCAATAGACATATCCCGCATAGAAGACATTAAGCGCGTCATGTCTTCTTCCTGCTTGATTGCCCCCTGACTGGTGCCATTCGTAATTTCTGTGAGCTGTCGAGAGTTATCCATTAATGAAGCAGAGGATTTGGCCACACTTTCGATCAAGGTGCCCATACGTTGTTGGTACTCATTGAATTTAACAGCCAAGATAGTCAGCTCATCTTTGCCGCTTTCATCGAACGTTTGAGTAAGGTCGATGGTGTCGCTCGATACCTTGTTCATAACCTTCACTGTATCGCCCAGCGGGTTAACAATAGAGTGCCAAACAAGATAAGAAAGAATAAAGACAGCAAAGCCGGCAATGCCAATTAGCCCCCACATCAACTTAATAGTCGTGTCGACCACTTTAATAATTTGATCCGAATAATCTCCTGTCGCCAGCAACCAACCCCAAGGCTCAAATTTTTTGTTAAAGCTGTACTTTTCCTCCGCCACTTCCATACCAGGTCGGGGCCACACATAGTAATTAAAACCCTCTCCTTCAGCATTCTCCGTTGCCTTAAAACCATTGGGCACTAACAAATTGCCTGCCTTATCTTTTATAGCCGAAAAGTTAACCCCTTCAAGTCCTTTACGGCCAGAGGCAACACAGGTCATCCCTTCATCAAACACGTTAATATAGTTGTCTGCGTCATAGCGAATTGTGCGAATCATTTCCAAAGCTTTACTCTTGGCTTCGCTTTCACTCATATTTCCTTGGGTATATTGGTCATAGAAGTACTCTATGGTGCTGTGCCCTACACGGGTAATGGAGCGAACAGAATCCTTCTTAAATTCAAAAAGCTCATCCTTCAAAATCATCAGATTGCTCATCCCTAGAGCTAATAGCCCCAGCAAGGAAACAACACACAACAAGATGATCCTACTGCGAATAGTTATGCTTCGTAACATGACAATACTGTCCTAAACCTGTCTTGGTCATTCAGCGCGAATATTGCGCCCCTACTGCAAATGGTCTGTGCCTATAAAACTGATATCCCGTGAGGATTCTGCCAAATGCAAAAGTAAGTATGCACTGACTTACCTTTTCTCGCGGGTGAAAACACCTGTCTTTAAAGTATCGGCAGCCCTTAAGGGAATTTTAGCTACTTTTCCGGTTAATGCAGTGGACCACATCATTATTCCCATTGTTTTTTTGGTGAATAACCAACCAAAAAAAAGGCCCGCTGGTTTCCCGGCGGGCCTCAACGAAACAGCTCAATATTTACGCGGCCTGTTCGTCAGCTTTTTTCTGAGTCTCAGGCAAGAAGAAACTGCCCCAGAAGAATGAAGACGACAGTACTACCAACATTCCGAAGGCGGCCACATAATCGCCATTATTGTGGTCTACGATCCAGCCAAACACCCACAGGGCAATCGAGGCCACAATATAGCTGATGGTATAGAAGAGACTGAAAACAACCGTAATACGCTCGCTGGTCATACCCGGTAATTCATGAGGAATAGTAAACAGCGCTGTAATTGGGAAGAAGATAGCAAAACCCAAAACAAAGGCCGAGACATCTTTTACCACTTCACTGCTACCAAAGATCACACCGGCCGCAGAAGCTGCAATCACAAAACCCGACCAGCGCACCACAGGAACCCGCAACGGGAAGCGACGACTATAAACAATACCGCAAAGGTTACCCACAATACCCGCGAACATCACCAGACTTCCCTGAGAGATATTTGCCTTAGCGGCAAAGGTAAACATACCGATATAGAAAGAAATAATACCCGCATAGGTAAAGCCAAACTGCCAACAGAATTTATCTTTCAAGCCATCCATATAGCCATAGGAGGCTGGAGGCGGCGTATCAGAATCACTTCCGCCAGCAGCGTCTTTTTTGTTTGAGTCAAAATCAACCAAGCACCACAAGCCGATCAGAACTAAGCTCGCAATGGATACAATAGCCAAGCTGTTTTGCCAGCCGCCAAACCAAGCATTCATATCCACGCTCAACCACATCACGATGGAGGTACCCACGTTAAAGGCAACGGCATTCAAACCATTAACAACAGGGCGCTCATGAGGCTCAAACCACTGCAACACGATAGGGTTGAAGTAAACCACCATCAAGGCACCACCCAGGCCCATCACAAAGCGGCTAATCAAAAGCAGTTCGTAATTTGGCGAATATGGTGTCATTAAACCAATACCCACCATCAAACCAGAAATCAGGAAGGCTATTTTCACACCTACTTTTACCGCCAAGAGCGCAGCCAGGAAGGTACCCACAATCTTTGCAAAAGTTACCGCACCACTGAGAAAACTGGCAGATGCTATAGATGTAACTCCCATAGCATCCATGATCAGGGTCATATTTGTTGTACCGGCAACCCAGGCCATGGCGAACAGCACGTAGCTAGTAAAGGCAATCGCCTCTACGATGTATTTATTACGAATCATTGCGTATCCCGTTAACATTAAGTCCCAGTTATCTGCTTCCATTCTCGCCCTTACGGTTTATATGGTTATTTTTACAGCAAGCGAGCGGGCGATAATCTAACAGGCAGCTTGTTGAAAGTAAATTCACTCGTTAGTTTGAAGTCGGTTTATTCGGCAAATATCAGGCAAAGAAAAACCGCCTAAGAAAGGCGGTTTTTAAAAGTACATGTCATCCTGACGACCACAGGGAGGAAGGATCTTATCTGCACGTCGGCAAGAGATTCTTCGCGAGGCTCAGAATGACAAGTATTCTACTACTCTACAATTATTACTGTGCAGTCCAAGCCCCATCGATAGGCAATGCTGCACCACTGATGGTTTTCGCACCGTCCTGACAAAGGAACAGGATAAAGTCACCAATCTGCGCAGGATCCATCATTTCAGGAACAGGTTGCTTAGTAGTCACAATCTGACGCTTCGCGTCTTCCAGTGCCAAACCATTTTTGTCAGCGAAGTCTTGGATTTGCTGAGCCAAGATTGGGGTATCAACCCAACCAGGGCAGATACAGTTAGAAGTAATGCCGTGTTCAGCATTCTCCAACGCCACAACCTTATTGAAGCCAACCAAACCGTGCTTACTGGCACAGTAGGCTGATTTATTAAGAGACGCTACCAAGCCGTGAACAGAAGCAATGTTCACAATACGGCCCCACTTCTTCTCACGCATACCCGGAATAACACGGCGAACCGTGTGGAAGGCAGACGTTAAGTTAATGGCGATAATCGCATCCCACTTTTCAACTGGGAAAGTTTCAGTACCTTCAGTGTGCTGAATACCGGCGTTGTTCACCAGAATGTCTACTCCACCGAAGTCGTTCAGTACACGATCCATCATGGCATCAATCGAACTTGAGTCCATCAAGTTGGCGCCGTCAAACATACAACGAATACCAAATTCATCTGCAAGAGATTTAGCTAATGCCTCACCTTCTTCATCAGACATCAAGCCATGTAAAACAATATCAGCACCTGCAGCGGCCAAACGACGTACCGTCGCCAAACCAATACCACTGGTAGAACCTGTTACTAAAGCAATTTTGCCCTTCAACATAAATTCTCTCTCCACTTTCTTTTCTATATGGTGTCTTACTGTTCTTACTATTTTTCAAAGCACTCTATCTCATGCGCCCTTTATTCGATTACTTAATGCGTTCCAAGATGCTGCAGTAGCTCACGACACCACTACCACCCATATTAAACACGCCGCCCAGCGTTGGATTGCTAGCCAGCTGCATTTCACCGGCTTCACCAACCAACTGTGCTGCAGTCATTACGTGCATGGATACACCGGTAGCACCAATGGGGTGACCTTTAGACTTCAAACCGCCAGATGCGTTAACCGGCAAAATGCCCTCTTTGGTGGTCCAGCCTTCCTCGATAGCCTTCTTACCTTGACCCTTTTCAGTCAGGCCCATGGCTTCGTACTGCATTAACTCAGCAATGGTGAAGCAATCGTGAGTTTCTACCAGACCCAAGTCTTTAATGTTCAGGTTAGCTTGGCTTAGTGCTTTCTGCCATGCACGCTCACAGCCTTCTAGGTGCCACATTTCACGGCGACTCATTGGCAGGTAATCGTTTACATGGGAACGGGCTTTTAACGCAACTGCGCGCTTGGCACTGCCCAAGTCATCGGAGCTGCGCAGTACAACTGCCGCCGCACCATCGGTAATTGGAGAGCAATCGCTACGCTTAAGCGGTGGCGCAACCAGCGGGTTGGCCTCAGATTCGTTGAAACAAAAATCGAAATTTACTTCTTTGTGGAAATGAGCCAGAGGATTACTCATGCCGTTGGCGTGGTTTTTAACTGCAATACGCGCCAATGCATCGGTATTATCGCCGTATTTGTCGAAGTAAGCTTTGGCTACTTCTGCAAAAACATGGGCGAAGCTTGGAATTTCGCTCTCTTCCTGTACATAGCTCGCTCGCGCCAACACAGCACCGGCTTCGCGACCAGAAACCTCAGTCATTTTTTCAACACCAACGACTAATACGGTTTTTGCTCGACCAGACTCAATGGCGGTCGCTCCTGCATGAATTGCAGCAGTACCGGTTGCACAAGCATTCTCTACACGGGTTACAGGAATGAAGCGCAAGTCTTCAGAGGCTTGCAGTACCAGAGAAGAGGTGAAGTCCTGCTGGGAAAAACCCGCATTAAAGTGACCAATAAAGGCTTCATCGACTTCGCTGGCTTCGATACCTGCGTGCTCAAGGGCTTCGTTAATCGCCTTTACTACAAGGGTTTCTACGGTCTCTTCCGTGTGCTTACCAAACTTGGTATGACCCCACCCGATCATGGAAATTGAATTACTGCTCATAATCTCGCAAACCTCACTGACAAGTATTTTATCTCTCGTATCGTGCGCCGAAGTAACTCCGACAACTCAGCTTCCTGCTGTCTTTCCTTGTTATTTTTACGATGAATATTGAAAAAAAAGGGGGTGAATACTAGCAGGTTTGCCAGATTCTGACAGAGTGTTTTTTAGGTTTAGTGCATGTTTTGCATGAATGCAAATTCAGGTTTTCAGCCTAACTCTTTGTTTTAAAAGATGTTAAAGAGTTAGGCTAAAAAATGTGGAAGTGCAGCATTTTACGCCGAAAATAACGACCTATTCCCGAAATTAGTGACAAAATAGCGTCTTACGAAGCTAATAAAGCTTAATAAAAGAGGATTAGACCTGTGCCGAACACCAGTCCGGTCCAGAATAAGGCAATCACGCAATAACCCATGATGTCCCGAATCCCGAGGCCTGCAATGGCCAACAGTGGCAAGGCCCAGAAGGGCTGGGCCATATTGGTCCAAGCGTCTCCCATGGCCACCGCCATAGACACTTGCTCAAGTGGCACACCTAAAGACTGGGCGGCGGGAATCACAATCGGTGCCTGTACCGCCCACTGACCACCACCGGAAGGTACAAACATGTTCACCAAACCCGCGCTGATAAAGGTGAAAAGCGGGAAAGTGGTCGCCGTGGAGATAGACACAAACCAGCTAGAGATCGCTGTGGCCAGGCCGGATTTCACCACCATACCCATAATCCCAGCATAAAGAGGGAACTGAAGCACGATACCGGCAGTGCCTTTAATGGCGTCGTTAATCGCGTGGAGATAACGAGCTGGTGTGCCGTGACAAAGAATACCCACAACGAAAAAACTGAGGTTGAGGCTATTGAGATTTAACTTACCCCCACTCACAAAGTAGTCCACCAAATACCATCCACCAAGACCGGCCAAGAACAACGCCAGAAGACGACTGTTCTCAATTTTTTCGGCTGGCGTTCGGCCTTCAGTGCCATCGTAGTCTTTGCCATCACTAATGGCGTTATCCATCGCATGAGGATCTTCCAACTCAATGACTTCATGGGCTGGCGGCATCATTAAGCGGTTTAACAGTGGCAAGGTCACCAACACAATGGCACACATGGCCAATACTGGCCCACTGAAAATGGTATCGCCCACAGGAATCGGTCCACCCATAAGCTCACCCAACGCGTTCCCGTCGGCCATGGCCACTTTCAAAGGAATAGTGCCCGAGAGACCTGCGTGCCACACCACGATGCCCGAATAAGCAGAGGCAACTAACAACGGATAGTGAACACCCTTCACACGCCCAGCAATTTCACGGGCAAAGAAGGCGCCAGCAATAAGGCCAAAGCCCCAATTCAGCCAACAACCCACCAATCCGACCACTGTCATCAACATAATGGCTTGATTGGGGGTATGGGCAATACCTGCGGCTTTACGTAAAAATGCATGAACCGGTTTGGATTGCGCCAATACATGGCCTGTAACCAAGGTGATCATCACCTGCATTGAAAAAGTCAGCAGATTCCAAATACCATCACCCCAGTACTGCACCATGGCAGCCGGTGTTTGCCCTTGGGAAATCATTCCCGAGAAGAAAACAATAGCAGTGAGAATAATGGAAAATAGAAAAGCATCGGGCAACCAACGCTGCACAATGCGGGTGGATACACCTGCGATAGCTTGAATCATTTGTACGTCCCTCTGACCGGCAAAAGCCTCAGCCGGCACATTACTGCGTTAAAAATTAACTTAAAATGCTCACCAACTACCTACTATTTGCAGGCTGCGCTTTTACGGTTGTTTTATAGGAATTAGTGCCTTGTACTGCACTCGCCTGAGGCTTTTGCTTATTTAAAATGACCCTTCAGACGAAAGCATATTCTTAAAATTGTGAGGGCATGGTACTTGAAGGTTTTTTTGGCCTCAATTCCTTTTCAATACGGCCTGTAAGCCTTGTGATAATTGTTGAAAGACCAGTTTCGGAAAGGCTTTAGCTGGGTGGGTCTTCAGTTCGCCCCGCTGCCAGGCGTGCCATTGGCTGGCAAAATCCAATAGCTTTTCAGGGGCATGGGCTTTTTTCCACTCCCCCGCAGCATATTTATTCGCCTCGGCCCAAGTAGGGTAGCTGTGAATAGTGCCTAAGATCTTGTTTAAGCCAATATTGTGCTTCATGGCCAGCACGAACTCTGGGAGTAATTCCCCGGCATGGGCGCCAGTAATCGCCGCACCTAAAATTTTATCGCTGCCGGCAGCGGTGAGTACTTTCACTTTGCCTTCTCGCTGGCCTTCGGCAATGGCGCGATCTAACTCATCAAGTTCATAAGTGGTCACTTCGAAAGCCAGCCCTTGCTGCTTGGCTTCTGTTTCACTGACGCCGACTCGCGCCACTTCCGGCTCGGTATAAGTCACCCAGGGAATCACTCGATAATCCGCTTTGAATTTTTTCACTGCCCCAAACAGCGCATTCACCGAGGCATACCACGCTTGATGACTGGCGGCATGAGTGAGTTGATAAGGGCCTGCCACATCTCCACAGGCAAAAATATTGGGGTATTTAGTTCGCAAGTATTCATCCACCTTGATAGTGCCGTTGGGGTTTAGCTCAATTCCCAGCTCTTCTAGCCCAAGGTTTGAGGTGTTCGCGCGACGCCCCATGGCAACCAGTACGGTATCGAAATAAATATCCCGCATACCCTGGCCTTTACTGCTCACTACCCGTGCCATGTGCTCACCGAGAGACATAAACATTTCCACTTCGCAGTGATTCAACACATTAATGCCTTCGGCACACAAACGCTGCTCGAGGGCCGCAGCTATATCCCGATCTTCTTTCGGCAACAGCTCACTGCGAACCACCATGGTGACTTCTGACCCTAACCGCTGAAAGGCTTGCGCCATTTCACAGCCGATGGGGCCGCCGCCGATCACCAACAAGCGCTGGGGCAGCTCTTTCAAATTCCAAAGAGTATCTGAGGTGATATGTGGCACATCTTGAATACCGGGGATATCTGGCACAACAGGCGATGCGCCGGTGGCCAACACAATATTTTTTGCAGTGATCACTTGCTCGCCCACTTGAACTTCCCAAGGCGAAAGCAGCTTGGCTTCTCCTTCCAAACACTCCACACCCAACTGGGTATAACGCTCAACAGAATCGTGGGGGGCTACTTCATCCACAGACTGTTGCACACGAGCCATCACCTGAGGGAAATTTACTTGAGGTTCACCGGCTGTAATCCCAAAACGCTCCAAATCTCGCGCTTGCTCTGCCAACCGGGCGCATTTCAATAAAGCCTTACTGGGTACACAACCGGTATTGAGGCAATCCCCACCCATGTGGGCCTTTTCGATTAACGCCACCTTGGCTTTTACGGCGGCGCCAATGTAAGCGCTCACCAAACCGCCACTACCAGCACCGATAGCTACCAAGTTGTAATCAAAGCTTTTGGGGTTTTCAAAACCCGCAAACACCTTACGCGCTTTAATTCGATCTAACCCTTCTCGGGCAATCCAGGGGAAAATCGCTAACAGTACAAAAGCACTCAATAACCCTGGAGTCATAATGCCACTGAGTGACAGCTCTTCTACTGCCCCCAGCTGAGCGCCCGCATTAACATACACAATGGTGCCTGCCAGCATGCCCAACTGACTGACCCAATAAAAACGCCATGGGCTAATTCGAGTAAGGCCGAAAACCAAATTAATCACAAAGAAGGGAATAACCGGGATTAAGCGCAGAGTGAAAAGATAGAAGGCACCGTCTCGCTTAATGCCTGCATTCACCGTATTGAGAAAGCTCCCGAAACGGGCTTCCACCCAATCTCGCAGTAAAAATCGGGAAACCAGCATGGCCAGGGTCGCACCAAGGCTGGAGGCAAAAGACACCAGCAGTAACCCCCAACCAAAACCAAACACTGCACCGCCAACGAGAGTCATAATGGCAGCTCCAGGGAGGGATAAACCTGTCACCAAGATATAGCCCACAAAATACACCCCAGCGGACAATAGAGGATGCTCTTGGAAACTTTCACGGAGTGCTGCCAGCGAAAGCGCATCCAGCAGCCCAGTGCTATAGAGCCCTAATACCAGTAGGCACAATCCCCCAAAGATCATGATTTTCTTTTTCATGGTTTGCCCTTTCCCAGTATTTTCCTAGTGCTTTCCCAGTGGCGCCGAATGTATCCACAGCATCGTTATATTCGCTATTTATCAACTGTAGCCACAAATTTGCCAATTTTGGGCGATAATATAGGGCAAAACGCGAATCTTTGAATCAAATTTAGAGAAAGTTCACAATGAATAGCCATCAAAACCCGCCAGAGCACCTGCCTGAGCAGGATCAAATTGCCTTGGACAACCCGGAGTACTACATCAACCGGGAGTTGAGCCATCTGCAATTTAACGCTCGGGTTTTGCACCAAGCCACCGATGAAAACATTCCTCTGCTGGAGCGCATGAAGTTTTTGCTGATCTTCAGCTCTAACATGGATGAGTTTTTCGAAATTCGCGTAGCCGGCCTCAAGCAAGGTATTCAATTTGGCCGTGAAACCACAGGCCCAGACAGCCTACACGCCAGTGAAACCCTCCGCAGTATTTACGAAGAAAGCCATAAATTAGTTGAGAATCAATACGCCCTGTTAAATGATCAACTACTGCCCGCTCTAGCCAGTGAAAACATTCACTTCCTCCGTCGCCACCAGTGGAGCGAAACCCAACGGGAGTGGATTAAGAATTATTTTCACACCAACATTCAACCAGTGATCTCGCCCATCGGTCTCGACCCTGCACACCCTTTTCCGCGCCTGGTGAATAAAAGCCTGAACTTTATTGTGGGCCTAGAAGGGATGGACGCCTTTGGTCGCGAAATTCGTATGGCCATTGTGCCCGCACCACGTTCACTACCACGTATTATCCGCCTGCCCGATGAAACTTGTGATGGTGGCGACAACTTTGTTTTTCTTTCCTCCATGATTCACGAATATGCCGACGAACTTTTCCCCGGCATGGAAGTGAACGGCTGCTACCAATTCCGTACGACTCGTAACGCCGATTTAGATATGGATACCGAAGGGGTTGCTGATTTAGCACGCGCTCTACGCGGTGAATTACACTCTCGCCGCTTCGGTACAGCCGTACGTTTGGAAGTTGCAGACAACTGCCCGGAAGAAATGATTCAGTACCTGCGCAAAGAATTCAAGCTGGAAGAAAACGAATGCTACCGCGTTAATGGCCCCGTAAATTTGATGCGGCTATTTGCCATTTTTAAGCACATTCACAGAGCAGAACTACAAGACCCACCTTTTACTCCTGGTAAATTAAAAACTGGTGGCCGTAGTAAAGACGATATTTTCGGGATTATTGCCAAACGCGATGCACTCTTGCTCCACCCTTACCAATCGTTTACGCCAGTTATCGATTTACTGCGAAGCGCGGCAAAAGACCCTAACGTATTGGCTATTAAACAAACTCTTTACCGCTCCGGAGACGATTCGGAAATTGTTCAAGCCTTAGTCGACGCCGCCCGAAACGGCAAAGAAGTAACCACCGTCGTTGAATTGCGGGCGCGCTTCGACGAAGAAGAAAACTTGGAGCTCGCGACCCGCTTGCAAGAAGCCGGCGCTGTAGTGGTATACGGTGTTGTCGAGCACAAAACCCACGCCAAAATGATTTTAATTGTGCGCCGTGAAGGTGACAGCATTCGCCGTTATGTCCATGTAGGCACGGGTAACTATCACGCGGGAAACGCCCGCATTTACACCGACTACAGTTTGTTATCTGCCAATCAAGATCTCGGCAGCGACATCCACAGTATGTTCCAACAATTAACCGGTATGGGCCGCGCAGCCAATATCCATAAAATTCTTCATGCGCCTTTCACTTTAAAACGCAGCTTAATCAAAATGATCGACGGCGAAATTAAAGCCGCACAGGAAGGCAAACCTGCGAGAATTATCGCCAAGTGCAATGGCATTACAGAGCCTAAAGTGATTCAAGCTTTGTATAAGGCATCACAAGCCGGTGTGAAAATCGATTTGATTATTCGCGGCATGTGTTCATTGCGCCCTGGAGTGCCCGGTGTTTCTGAAAACATTCGCGTCCGTTCTATTATCGGCCGTTTCTTGGAACACACTCGCGTGTACTATTTTAAAAACGCCAGTCAAAAACTCTGGTGTGCTAGCGCTGATTTAATGGAGCGCAATCTCAACAACCGTGTTGAGATATGCTTTCCCATCGAAGAGAAACGCTTATTCAAGCGAGTAAAAGAAGACCTTGAGATTTGTTTGGCTGACAACACCCAAAGCTGGGAGCTACAAACAGATGGCAACTACATTCTCAATACACCTAAAGAGGGTGAAACACCACGCAACTGCCAGAAGGAATTCCTAGAAAGCTTGGCTCAAGCCTAAGTTCGACTGCACCAATTCATAAATCAAACGCTGTTTTTCTCGTTGTTTTTCAGACTGAATCGCAATACTACAAAGCCCAATACACCAGAGAACAGCGATCCGATAATAATGCCAAGCCTCTCATCGAACAGTAAGTCAACACCGGTTTCTTCGAAAGCCAAAGAACCGATAAACAAACTCATGGTGAAACCAATTCCGCACAAGGCAGATGTGCCGTAGAGACTCAACCAGTTCATACCCCTTGGCAAACTGGTGAGTTTCATTTTAATAAATAGCCAACACAGGCCGAAAATACCCACCTGCTTACCCACAAATAAACCCAAAGCAATGCCAATAGGCACACCGTGGAACACCTGATCAAGAGTAACCCCGGTTAAATTAATACCTGCATTAGCAAAGGCAAATACCGGTAAAACGAAGAAGGCAACAATGGAGTGTAAGTCATGCTCAAGAGTTTTTAGGGGTGAATGAGAAGGGTCCGCTTTTGAGCGCATAGGGATAAACATCGCCAATAGCACACCCGCCAAGGTTGCATGCACGCCTGATTTCAAGGTGGCTATCCACATAATGACCCCAATTAATATATAGGGGCTTTTTGAAATAACATTACGCTTATTCAACACAAATAATACGGGAATACACAGTGCAACCACCACCAAGGCGGCCACTGAAATCTTTGAGGTATAAAAGAGCGCAATAATAATAATTGCACCGATATCATCAAAAATAGCCAGAGACGTTAAGAAGATTTTAATGGTTGCCGGTACTCGAGAGCCCAGTAGGGTTAGCACGCCCAAGGCAAAAGCAATATCCGTGGCTGCAGGAATGGCCCAACCTTTTGCTGCCACAGAGTCGTCGGCATTAAAATATAAATAAATCAGTGCGGGAACAAGCATTCCCCCGACGGCACCCACCCCCGGCAAGATAATATTGCGCTTGTCCGACAGCTCCCCTTCCAGTAGCTCTCGCTTTAATTCCAAACCCACCAGAAAAAAGAAGATCGCCATCAAGCCATCGTTAATCCAAAGCAACAGTGGCTTGGCGATTTCTAGCGCACCAACGCGCACCTCAACGGGTGTTGAAAGCAGTAATTGATAGAAGGGTTCCAACGGCGTATTGGCCAATACAATCGCCAATACCGCGGCTAGAAACAGCAGGATACCGCCGGCAGATTCCAGCTTTAAAAACGAGGTAATAAATGAGTCGTCTTGATGATGCGTCGTCACAATGGGGCCCCCTTGGTCGCGTTACAGCCTCAGGGATATATCCTAGCAGAAAAGTCGGGTATTTCGTCTACTCAGCCTGAGTAATCAGTAACGTGTCCCGAGAGACAAAAGGCTTGGAAGTTAAGGCGTCGACGTGCAGCGCTTTGTTATTCCGTTTTCAGATCAGAACCGCATTCTATGGAACGCTTAATATACACAATATCTCGAACGAACAACCATTGATGTGAAGCATCATCACAAACCTTATATCCCTGCTCTAAAAAATATTTGTTTGCAGAATAGTGCGTTAGATGAGGAACTGTAAATATCAAGGCAATCCCTACAAACGCCGATTTTGTTAAAAAAGCCAGTTGTCTTTTTGACAGAGGCTTACCTAGCCATCCTTCTTGCACAGTGACAATAGCAAGAATTAGCATTCCTACACCTACACCGAGCATATAGAAGGAGCCTTTGTCGAAGACTTCAATCTCCGACATTTCTCCGAAGAATACATCGAATACTCGGAATAGAAACCAACCCAACGCTAATAATGAACTAGAGATAAAAAATAAAGGGGCAAGAGAGACTGTAGATAAAACTGTGTAACTGCTTATCATCACTGCCAGTAATGGCTAAGGATAAGCAGCATGAACAAAGAACAACTCGAAGCCTTCGCCCGCGAGGCCGCTAAATCCATTAAGACCGAAAG
>JAILXX010000010.1:0-130664 GCA_045430295.1 Cellvibrionaceae bacterium
GCGCCGTCCTTACCGCTGAGGCCTGTGCCGTTACGGATTGCTTCGAGGATAGCTTCTGTATCGAATGTGATTTTGTCTTTCATATATCATCTCTTTTAGGTTAAGTTTAAAGAAATGACACAGAATTCTGAACACTACCCTTCTTTCAGGAAATTTATCTGTATATCTGCCTTTGTTGTTAATTCTATCGATAGCCATGCTCGCAGCATGTCTTACAGCTGGGTACCAATGCGACATAGAAACTGCTTCAAGGGACGACACTGAGCTTCTTTTACCCAACATACCTAGAGCAACTGCGGCAGCCCAGTTTAGAGGGATATCATCATTCAATGTCATTAGAGGAATTAAGAAACGTTCACTTTTTTTGTACTCTATATAACCTAGCGCACGAACCGCCCCCAATCGAATCTCACGCTCCGAGTGAGATAAAAGCTTGATCAAAACCGGACCAGCATCTTGAGCCGCAGGCCCAATCTCAGCTAAATCTCTTAAAACAAGAACATTTGGATCAACAACCAAAGAATCCGCAAAAATACGTCCGCTATATTTTGATTTTATTCCAATAAGTGCTAAATTAATCTGGTTTTCCAGATCGACCTCATCATCCCTCAAAGAATAAAGTCTATCTTCTACAAATCTTCCCGCCTCACCCATTTCCCGAAAAAGAGACAGTAGCCCTTTTCTTTCTTCTATTGTTACATCATGAGAAAATAATTCCTGTAAAATAGCATTAGCCGCTAGCTTCTTAGTCGAGTCATCCATCTGACCAAGCACTCTACTCAACTCAAAACCACGATCAGGCCTACTTTTAGCCGCACCCAACAGATAAGGAAGTGCGCGCTCGCCTTGCCGCTTTACTGCCAAGCCCTCTGAATATGCTGGAGATTCAAGATAATATTGCACAGCAAGCTCTGCTGCTTTATCTAAAGCAATACCACCCAAAGCCCTTGATATAAAAGGAACTCCTTTTTCAATTCCATCTACAATATTAAATAGATATTTATCATCAATAACCTCAATATTCGTAATACTATACGCCACGATTTTAACAGCCTTTTTATTGTCAGAATCAAGCAAGCCGATCAAATCAGGTAACGCAGCTCGACCAAACATCGAAATCCTTTTTGCTAATAAAATATCATCCCTAGACATCCAAGAATCACTATCTTCAAGCTTGTCAAGCTCTGCAATACAAGAAATCAGATCAAGGCAATTAAAGTCGATAGCCTTTTTCTTGATATTCCCTACCGAACAAGAAAACAGAACTAACGTTAAAAAAAACAATAATATTTTCATAATTAACATAAAACTTAAGAGCAACTCGAAGCATAAAAGGTTACATCTTTCTAAAAATTACTAACTAAGAAGAACAGCTATAATGAGACACGCCACCCGCACCAAAGTAGTCCTTCGGCTTTAAGCGATAATATTTATTTTCAATCTCTTGTGATTGTTCACCATAAGGGTCACTAAACACTTCCTGAAGTTCTTTCACTAAGGTGTAATCCCCCTCCATGGCTTGTTGATACGCTGGCACTACTAACCACTCACGCCATGTGTATTTGGGGTTGGCTTTTTTCATGTTGGCAGACACTACAGATAAATCGTCACCTTTACCCAGTTGTTCACGCCAATCATTCAACCAGGCTTGCCACTCATCATCTAATACCTTCGGTGTTTCAACGTAGAAGCTTTTCTTCAATGCAGAAATATCATCTGGCATATGGGATAGTTCCCTGAAGAAAATCGTGTAATCCACTTCAGAGCGAACCATAAGCTGAAATAATTTTTGGGTGAGTTTTTCGTTGTAGTCCGCCAACCCCAATTTAGCCGCCCACATACCTCGGATCTGTTTTTGCATTTCCTCCGCAAAGCCACGATGAATATCATCAAGTTGCTCTAGGGCCTCGGCATCTGCTTCCAGTAGAGGCCGCACCGCAGTCCAAAACATATGATAATTCGCTTCTGCCGCCGCTGGCTGATTAAAGAACGAAAAGTGTTTACCACCACCCGTCCAGGGCTGAAACTCAGGGTCAAAGATTTCACAAAACCCAAAGGGGCCATAGTCGAGAGTAAAACCGCCTGCGGCACAGTTATCACTGTTAAAGTTACCTTGGCAGTATCCAACCCGCAGCCAATTAGCCACCAATGAAGTGAGCCGCTCGCGAAATAAAGTCGCCAACTCAACTATCTGATTTTCAAAAGCCTGCGACTGATCAATCTCGGTTTTGTATTCTCTCTCAATCAAGTGCGACACAATTATGCGCAATTCTTCGAGCACATTACTATGCGCATCACTTCGAACACGGCGAGCAAATAATTCCAGCTGGCCAACCCGTAAAAATGATGGCGCCACCCGCGTAGAAATTGCTACGGGGTTTTCCATCATAATGTCGGGATCTGCGTAATGAGAATCCGGGGAATACCAGGGCCGCACAACGGTTTCAGATTTAGACACATATAAGGTTAAAGAGCGAGACGTGGGCACACCCAATGCATGCATATAATCCTGCGCCAAAAATTCGCGGACACTTGAGCGAAGCACCGCTCGCCCATCTGCACCGCGACAATAAGGGGTTGAACCACCGCCTTTTAACTGCATCTCCCAACGCTTGCCATTAAGCACCCCTTCAAAAACAGATATGGCTCGCCCATCCCCATAACCATTTCCCGTACGAAATGGACACTGCTGTGTGTACTCCGTACCGTAAATCGAAAGCGCATATCCCGTAGCCCAACCGACTTCACGCATAGGGGCACGAATAGCTGAAATATCCCCCGAAAACAGTCGACTAAAGTTTTCGTCTACTGCCAGCTCATCACTCAATCCCAGCTCAGTAAAAAAAGGTCGGCTATGGGTAACATATTCAGGTTGCGGAAGTGGTGTTGGAGTTACGGGGACATAATGACCAGAAAACACTTGGCGGGAACGATGATCATTTCCGTCATTTCTAGCATCAGGATCGGCGTTTAAATTATCCATTAGAGAATAATCCGCCTGGCTCACAAACTCATCAAAAGTGGTGATAGAAGCTATTGCCATAGATTTAGATGGATCAGCCATTATTAACCTTACAATTAATATTACTTTAAATGCCCCGGCACATACCAAACATACTCAGAGCAATGAACATAATCTTAGATTCTAATTTGCCTTGAAAGTAAAGACCACAATTGTGCTTTAAAGCTCCATTTGATCACACATAAAAAAACGGAGTCTATTACTCCGTTTCATAACAAGCTTGCGTTTAAACAGTATCAACCTAAGGCAATATACCCTGGTTGAGAAGCCACCCTATCCATCCAGCTTGAAATGGCAGGATACTTTAATAAATCGAAGCCGCCCTCGTCGGCAACATGAGTGTAAGCATAAAGGGCAATATCAGCAGTAGTAAACTGCTCCCCAATCAGGAAGGGCGTTTTCGTTAGCTGAGATTCCATTACTTGAAGCGCTTTATGACCGCCCTCTTGTTTAGCTTTGTACTCATCGCGGCGCTCTTCTGGCAAATCTAAATATTTATTAATAAATCTGGCCACTGCGATATAAGGTTCATGACTATACTGCTCAAAAAACTGCCATTGCTGCACCTTCGCCAATTGATAAGCATCTTTTGGCAATAAATCAGTACCGCTAGCAAGAAAATTTATAATTGCATTAGATTCCGATAAATAACGCCCATCGTCTAACTCTAAAAGCGGAATTTTTCCATTGGGGTTTTTCGCAATAAACTCTGGCTTATGAGTATCCAATTTTAAGATATCCACATGCTGCCATTCATAATTAAGACTCAACAACGCTGCAGTTAACTTTAACTTGTAACAATTTCCAGATTGAACATCTCCATAGATAATCATTTGATAGTTCCTTTTGATAGTTCCTTTTCAGGCTACGTCTTATTCACAGACAAACACATGGCTTTCTGACAATTTTCTTGGCTCAACCACCCCACAACTATGTGCTATCTGCTCAACTGCATGAACAACTTCTTGTTGGTAATTAGCCACCCGTAAATATTTATCTTCCACCACCAAGCCTCTCTGCAAATTCTGATCATGAGTAGTAATGCCTGTGGGGCAGGTATTTTTATTACATTGCATTGCTTGTATACAGCCCAGTGAAAACATAAAACCGCGGGCAGAATTTACCGCATCGGCGCCCATCGCTAGTGCCCAAGCAACTTTTGAAGGCGTGATCAATTTCCCCGAGGCTATGACCTTTATACGCTCACGCAGCCCGAATTGATCAAGTTTTTCCATAAGAATGGGCAAAGAAACTTGTAATGGTAACCCCACATAATCCATCAGAGATTGCGGTGCCGCCGCTGTGCCACCATCACCACCATCCAACGTGAAAAAATCTGGACCTGTTTCTGTACCACGTTCACTAATGGCTTGAAATAAGTCGTCTAGCCATTCGGTTTGCCCTAGTACAGCTTTGATGCCCACAGGCTTCCCTGTCACTGCGCGAATATGATCGACCAGATCCAATAAATCAGTAACACTTTTTACTTCTTCGTGACGACAGGGGCTTATGGAACTCTGTCCTTGAGGAATACCTCGAATATGGGAGATCTCTTCTGAGACTTTTGCAGCAGGTAAAATACCGCCTTTGCCTGGCTTCGCGCCTTGACTGAGTTTTAGCTCAAACATTTTTATTTGAGGATACACGGCAACTTTGCGTAATTTTTCATCACTGAGCTTGCCATTCTCATCGCGATAGCCGTATTTAGCGGTGCCTATTTGCGCAATCAAGTCTGTACCACCTTCAAGATGATAAGAAGAGACTCCACCCTCCCCGGTATTCATCCAGCAACCCGCTTCTTTGGCTCCACGGGAAAGTGCTTCCACAGCCACTTTCGATAACGCACCATAGCTCATGGCAGAAATATTAAAGATGCTATTGGTGGTATAGGGCTGCTCGCAGTGAGGGCCAAAGGTTATTGCTGAGATAGGCTTGGCTTGATCTTTATCGACGGGAAATACACTGTTTTTAAACAGTACCTTGCCGCTCTCATGGATATTGTCTGTGGAGCCGAAAGCGATGGTGGTATCTATCTGCTTGGATGCCCTGTACACCCAAGCTCGCATAGCGCGGTTAAACGGCATTTCTTCGCGATCCATAGCAAAGAAGTACTGACGGAAGAACTCACCCAAGTGTTCAAAAAAGTAGCGAAAACGGCCTATAACAGGAAAATTACGGAGAACAGTGTGTTTTTTTTGCCGTATATCCAACACATACAGAACAGCAACTATCACGAGCAGTGTAATAAGCCCCAGAAAGAATAGTATCGCTATCCATTGAGAGACAGGTTCAAGATACTGATTAAGCGTGTCATAAATCATGTATAAGCCCTTGATATGATTCAGGGTAGAGCAAAGTGTGATCAAACTTTAGTCTAAAGAAAAGTGAGAGGATACCGTTTTTATCATGATAACTGAGTCGAGTGATCTATAATTGATTCGAACCCATAAAATACCCACTTCAGTGACTTTTGTACCACTTAGAATCTGGGCATAATAGCCGCCTCTTTCTACCCTTTGGAATTTAACTATGCCCCGCAAGCTGATGAAACGCTTCGCACCGGATCATGCCAAACTCAAGGCAACTCCGGGGCTTAAATTCTTAGGGAAAATTCTCGACGACCCCAACCTATTCCACCTAAACCGCCATTCCGTATCCCTCGCTTTTATGGTGGGCCTATTTTGTACCTTTGTTCCCCTACCCGGGCAAATGATACTTGCGGCTTTTTTAGCCTACCTAGTGGGATGTAATATGCCTTTATCCGTAGCTTTAGTGTGGATTAGTAACCCCATCACAATCCCGCCTATTTTTTATGCAACTTACAAACTGGGCACCTACTTGCTGGACACGCCACCTATTGATTTCAGTATTGAGCTCTCCTGGGCCTGGATGGCTTCTGAATTCCCTAAAATCTGGGAGCCATTAGTCGTAGGATCACTCATCTCTGGAGTTTTCTTTGGAGTTTTAGGCTACTTGGCTATGCAATGGTTTTGGCGCTGGCATGTCATCAGTAACTGGGAAAAGCGCCAGCGCGAACGCGCCGAAAGAAAAAAATCAAAATAACCCTCGAGGTTGCCATGGACTACAAAGGCAGTTGCCACTGCGGCGAAATCACATTCGAATTTACATCCCCAGAAATTACTGAAGGTCTGCGCTGTGACTGCAGCTTATGCCAACGTAAAGGCGCTACCATGACGCCTTTTGTGGTTTCCCCTGAAGATATCCGAACAGATTGGGATAACGAGAATTTAGCTACCTACCAATTTGGCTCTTGCATCGCCGAACATCACTTCTGCAAAAAATGCGGTATTTATCCCTTTCACCAAACGTTCAGTTTTCCGGGGCAATATCGTATAAATATTGGCTGTGTGGAAGGTGTTAATGCCATCAATTTACCCACCAAAACCTTTCCCGGATCAGAAATTTAATCGGCTTTTTGATTGAGTACATAGTTGATAGAGAATTACAAATAGAGCACTGTAGGTCGGCCTTCAGGCCGAAAAATACCCTGATTACAGACTAGAAATACACTGTCGGCCTAAAGGCCGACCTACAGAATGTTTACTTATTCGTAACGCAAGGCATTGGCAGGAGCTACACGAGTGGCTCTAAATGCCGGGTACAGTGTTGCAACGGCACTCATCAATAAAGAAATACCACCCACCCATAATAAATCCCACAAGCTGATAGCCGAAGGTAGATAGGTAATGGGATAAATATCCGCTTTTAAAAATTGAATACCGAACCATTGCTCTAGGGTTTCAGCGATAAATGGCATAGCCAGCGATAATCCAATACCAACAGCTAACCCCAAACCGGTACCGATCGCACCAATCATGGCGCCCTGACACATAAACACCGACAAAATATTTTTACGGCTGGCCCCTAAGGTTTTCAATACCGCAATATCGCCCTGCTTTTCGACCACCACCATTACCAGTGACGCAATCACATTGAATACCGCAATGGCGATAATTAAAAACACCAAAAGGCCCACCAGGTTTTTCGACATTTGAATAGCGTGATACAAGTTGCCATGGCTCGAACGCCAATCCCGCGCATAAAAGCCGTAAGGCAATTCATTCATTAATTGACGACCGGATTGCAACACATCGAGTACTTGATCAACTTGTAAATGAACACCATCAACCCGTGTTTCTCCCGAAAGGGCTAACACTTTATCTAAAGAAGTTAAGAGTAAGGTTCTATCTAATTCTGTGCCTGTTTCAACAATACCGGTAATAGCCAGAGAAGAGATAACCGGACTTGATTGGGATAAAAGATTCGCGGCAGCCTGGCTATTTTTTTTCGGCAAGATGAGAGTAACTTGATTGCCTATCTCAACTTGAAGTTGTTCTGCCAACCACGAACCAATCACAACACCTTGTGACAGATCTAAACCACCTTTCAGTAAATAATGCGGCAAACCTAGTTTTTCTGGTGTCTCCGCAGGTACACCCAATAGCGCGACAGGTTCTGCTTTGCCAGCAACCACAGCCAAACCCTCTCGATTGGCATAGGGGTAACTGTGCTGTACCGCAGGCACTTTTTTAGCGGCATCGGCAACGGTTTGCCAATCGGAAAGTCCTGCAGGATGAAATACCGTTAAGTGGGGAACCAACCCTAAAATCCGCTCCCGCATTTCACGCTCGAAACCATTCATTACCGACAGCACGGTAATTAAAACAGCAACCCCTAACACCAGCCCTGTCATGGATAAGCGCGAAATAAAGGTTGCTAAGGGGCTTGCTGCCAAGGACTGACGGCGACGTAATCCGGCGTAACGTAACGCAACAATAAACGGCCAGGGTTTATTCACGAAGTCGCCTCAGAAGAAGTAGCCTCAGCAGAAGAAGTTGTCTCGACACCCTGAAAATTAATCTCTTGAAGGTTACCGCCCTGCAACTCAAGTACGCGATCAAGTCCACAGGCTAAAGCTTTATCGTGAGTCACAATGACAAAGCTAATATTAAAATCTTCGTTTAGCTTATCAATCACACCCAAAATTTCGGTGGCCGTATTAGAATCTAAATTACCCGTGGGCTCATCCATCAGTACGCAATCAGGCTTTGTTACCAAGGCTCGCGCAATCGCTACACGCTGACGCTCACCGCCAGAAAGCTCCGCCGGTTTGTGAGCAATACGATGCCCCAAACCCACCTTTGCCAACATCGATTCGGCTTTGTGACTTGAGCGAACAGGGTCCAACCCACCGATTAATAGCGGCATGGCAACATTTTCTAAAGCCGAAAATTCAGGCAACAAATGATGAAATTGATAAACAAAACCTAAATGCTTATTACGAAGCAACCCTCGTTGATCTTCATTCAAGTTGGCGAGTCGCTGACCTGCCACCTCAACATCGCCACGGCTAGGCTCATCTAAGCCCCCTAACAAATTTAGAAGCGTGGATTTACCACTGCCAGATTTACCTACAATGGCCACACGCTCTCCGGCTGTAATCTGAAAGTTTACGTTATCGAGAACTTGGATTTTACTGCCGCCCTGCTCATAGCTTTTACTTAATTGCTGACAGCTAATAACCACTTTTTCATTCATATTGGACTTATCCACGTTTATGAAATCCCACTAATGATATTCAAGGGCTTCCGCAGGCTTAATTAAGCTAGCTCGCCAGGCGGGATAAAGTGTTGCAATGGCATTTAATAACAACGCAGCAACAAAGGTATAAATCACATCACCCCAACGCAAATCACTGGGGAGATAACTAATAAAATAAACGGATGGGTCAAAGAAGTGGATACCGAATAAGTCTTCTAAGGTGGCCGTCAATTCAGGCAAATAACTGGCCATAGGCAAACCGAATAACAACCCTAGCAGAGCACCGGCTAAACCTGTGGCCATTCCTTGGGTCATAAACACTGCCATGATTTGTTTTGGCGTCGCCCCCAAGGTTCTCAACACTGCGATATCGTGCCGTTTCTCCCCCACCGACATCACCAAGCTCGACACAATATTAAAGGCCGCCACAATGATAATTAAGGTCAGTAATAAGGTGGTGATCCGCTTTTCCATTTTAATGGCAGCAAACAAGCTGCCTTGAGTCTGCTGCCAAGATGTCACAGACAAACCCGATAGATTGAGAGAATCTGTTAGCAACTCATTGAGAATACGGGGAGCTTGCTGCTGATCCGTGAGCTTAACTCGAAGCCCTTGGGCAGCTGCTGGGTAACGAAACAAGCGGCGCGCGTCATCCATATGGACAATGGCCATATGAGCATCCACTTGCGCACCCGCCTGAAAAACACCCACAACTTTAAAACGCTTATAGCGAGGAAACATGCCCGCAGGTGTGATCGTAACAGAAGGTAGGTTCACCTGAATCCGATCACCCACTCCCACACCTAATTTGGACGCTACAATTTGCCCCAGCACAATATTGAATTCACCAGGCACTAATTTGTAGAAATCACCGGCAATCATTGTTTGTGGAATCGCAGAAACACGATCCTCAGTATCCGGCACCACACCTACCAATTCAGCACCGGCGTTATCCCCGTGATAAGCCAGAAGCGCCCTACCTTTCACAAATGGTGCTGCATCCACAACCTCAGGGTGGTTAGACACTTGCTCTCGCAAGCTTTGCCAATCAGGTACGCCATTGGTAGATTCGATATAGCCATGGGGAACAACTTTTAACAGGCGCTGTTTAATCTCGCGGTCAAAGCCATTCATCACCGACAGCACTACCACCAAGGCAAACACCCCTAATGCCATCCCCAATAAGGAAAAGCCCGACACAAACGAGATAAAGCGATTCTCGCGGCGACTGCGGGTATAACGAAGACCAATAAAGGCTGGAACAGGTGTAAACATGAAGTTTGTATTGGTTATTATCTAAGCGATGAGGCCTGGGCTTACCTAGCGCTGTATTTATAAAAGTCTGGGTTTATTATTAGCCCTAGGCTTAACTCATAGGCGACCCAATTAAAGCGGAATTTAGGCCCTATGCCAACAGGCTGCTAAACTTAAAGCCTGAAATCTAAAAATTTAAGCCAACCTCCTAAGACTAATCCCTAGAGCAGATGCCATGTCCTCAACGAATCTAGTATTGAACTTTCATTCTGTTGCCCCTGAAGTAGCCCACAGCGAAACACCACAATGCTTATCTTTACCGAATTCGTCCCTTGCTCTACTAGAAGAAATCTACGGCTATGAAAACGACATTCAGTCCCAAATTAACAGCTTACCTGACAGCAACAAACTGGTAGCGGATATACTGAGCACTCAAAACCGTAAGCTCACAGCGTTAGCTCAGTTGGTGTTATCTGCCCAAAGTGAAAATAAAGCCAATGGTAGCGATGTAGAATTCACCAGCGCTGGCGTTGATTTTTCGACTACAGAGGCTTTAATTCCGGGCCGCTTTATTAATCTGGAAATCTTCGCGCCCAGCCACGGCAGCACCCTGATAGCTTTTGCCCAAGTGACACACTGCCAAACCACCAACTCACAACAGCATAGGCTTTCAACTCGCTTCCATCGTTTAACAGAGAAGCAGCAACAAGCCCTAGCAAAACTGTATTAAGCCTACCCCCACATGCAAGAAGCTGCATCCGTATATCCACCTTTGGTCTTCTTAACCGAAGTAGAATCTACCATTCGACTGATTTTCACTATCAGTTTGTTTCTTTGCTTTGCTATGCTCGAAGCTGTGAGCCCAAGACGACAGGTTACAAAGCCCCGAATTAAGCGTTGGTTTAGTAATATTTCACTAAGCCTGTTTAACAGCCTATTCGTGCGTTTTTTGGTGCCTTTATCCTTGATTCACTGGGCCATGGTATTACAAACCCAAGGTTGGGGTTTACTCAATACCTCAGAACCCTCCAAGCTTCCAACCACAGTACAGGTTCTCCTCTGCGTTTTACTCTTGGAATTGGTGATTTACTGGCAGCATAGGCTTTTTCATCGAATCCCACTGCTGTGGCGATTACATCGGCTACATCATTCCGATATCGAAGTGGATGTCACCACTGCCCTGCGTTTTCACCCCTTCGAGATACTGCTGTCCAATATCATAAAGCTGATCTTCATTACCCTACTGGGCGCTCCTGCTTTAGCCGTTTTAATTTTCGAAGTGATACTGAATGGCTGTGCACTCTTTAATCACAGCAACTTCAAAATACCAAAACCCATTGATAAGGCACTACGCTCGGTATTGGTAACCCCAGATATGCACCGGATTCACCACTCAATCCGCAAACCAGAAACCGATAGCAACTTTGGATTTAACCTATCCCTTTGGGATCGTGTATTTAGAAGTTATACCGAGGAGCCTCAGCAAAATCACAAAACCATGACCTTAGGGCTAGAAGAATTTCGAGACGCTAAAAGTCAGAAGCTACATCGGCTTTTGATTCAGCCTTTTTGCAGTAGCAAACACTCCGATAGCCTTGAAAATTAATGCCCAACGGTTTTAGAGAATACGTTCATAACAATCACACCGGTGACGATTAACCCCATTCCTATCACCGCTGGCAAATCAAGCTTCTGCTGAAAAACCACCAAACCACAAGAGAAATCAGAATAATCCCTAAACCAGACCAAATTGCATAGGCAACACCTACCGGTATTGTCTTTAACACTAACGAGAGAAAATAAAACGCAACACCGTAGCCAATCACAACCACAACATAGGGTACCTCTGAAAAATAGCGTTAGTGCTCAGCGAGCCCTAAAGCGTTCAGATGCAAGGCGAACTTCGCAGCTAATGGCCGTAGCCCTTTGCAAGAAGTTCAACGCCGCAGATGAATGCTTTAGGGCCCGCCTTTATGCCCTTTGGGTGCTTCGGGGCTTTCAGGTGGGTTCGCACTCGTTGTTGCAATTTATCGACAGGCAACCAGCATGCCTCAAAATTGCGCCTAGATTGCGAATCCACCTGAAAGCCTGAGCGCCAACGTCATTTTCCAGAGGTGCCCTAGGCCAAGTTTCGAAAACTCATCAGACGCCTTGAGCGCACTGGTTGCGATAACCTCTGCAATCACCGCAATGGCAAAATATAAATAACCCATATTTTTTATCCGAAACGTGTCAGGCGCTCAATTTAAATTGTTAATAATTATTTATCCTTTTTAGAAGCATGCCAAAATCCACCTTGGGTACATGACTTAAGCCACCAACCGCCCCAGGATAATAACTGTGTCGCAATCCATAAGGACCACGCCAGCATCACAACCCGATAAACCATCATTGAAACACTGAACACGCTAACTTGCGGAAAATCACCGGCAGCCACAAAGTCTTGATAGTATTTATACCAATGACTCGAACTACCGTTACCTGTCACTTGCATATTCGGCGAAGACAACAAACCTGCAGGGATTGCAAACAACACCGAAAGCACAGTAATCACAGTGAGTGCAACAATACCCGCCTGCAGCCAGTTGAACTTCACCCGAGACAGACTACTGGGGTGAACTTTCTGATTGCGATAAGCCAACACAAAGAAGAACAACGCCACAAGAATAACGCCATAGCCATTCATCGTAGAAAGACCCAAACCTAGCAGGAGCCAACTGGTCAAAGTGACAGGCATGGACAACTCCAACTTCTGTGATAATTTCCATAGCGTGACAGCGCCAAATAGAATTACAAACAACACTCCCCAGTACAGCATTGCTGCGCCCAAGGTAGGACCTGTCAAATACAACAGCCAACGGTCTCGCGGTAATTGGTATTGCACATTAATATTTGTTGCATCACCAGGCAGAGAAATCATAGGTGTACGGCTAGCAAACGACATGGTTTTTCGTTGCTGGAATTCAACACGTAACAATTGCTGGCCTGGCGTAAGCTGTACCGTAATCAAATTCGACTGGGGAATATTGATCGCTTTTTGATCCAAGCTAATAGAGGTAATTTCTGCATCCTTCGGCACGGAAAACTGATATTTATCTCCTTGACTAGCCAGAATTGTTAATTCTAATTCTGATTTCTGAAGGTTGTCGCCAGCGGTATAGACCAAGTGTGCAGACTCAACCGTATACACCTCACCGGGTACGCCTTCTGGGCGGCTCACATGTACCGTTAATTGCTCACCAGGCCAAGGCTTCCAATAGGGATTTAGTTGCTCAGATTCATTACGTGCTTTTACCGGGGGAATTCCGTCATGACGAATGCGCCAAATAGAACTCGGTATAAAGCGCCAGGTTTCCAAATACTTTGGATGATTCACAGCCGTAAGCTTTAACGCTTCAACGGGGGAAAGCGCCGATTCCCAGGACACTACACGTTGATTCGCTGAGAACTGAACCTGCGCCACCCCCTCTTTAGTGACCAAGGCATCGGAAAGCACTTGCTCCCCATCGAACAGATTCACATCTACCGTCATAGCACCATGCTGAGGGGCTAAACGTGCAACATAGGTACGCACACGCCACTGCTTACCCAACTCAAAACTGCGATGCACAATAACAAAAGGTTTTGCCGGTTTCTGGCTAAGGGCCTGCTCTGATTTTTTATTCTCAGAAACCATTTCGCTAGTAGATTGTTTAATAGATAAGTTCAGCGAACCACTTACAGCACGCCCATCCACAAGGCCATCAATCAACCAATATTGAGATTCAGCTGATAAATTATGAATCGGCGTTGGAATATTAATAGTAGCCCGATCACCGGACAGGGCCCCGCTAAGGGTTACGCTGTGCCGACCTTTCGGCAGTAAAACAGATAACACTCCTGCTTTATTAGAAACAGTGCCGGCTTTGCCATTCACAACCACCACCGTCGGATTCCAAGCATTAGCCCCCGAAGGGATCGGTACGGCAACATCAGCCACTGCGTGAGCTTCGAATTGTATGCTGAGTGCATTTTTACCCGCTGAAACTTTACCGTTATTCAAAGACAGACAACCAGGCAAACACTCAGGTGTTTTCGTGATGCGCTCTTCTAATTCTTCTAATAAATATTTCGGAGGGTAGCCTGTACCACTATCAGCAATGGCCTTATCACCAATAGACACTCCAAGAGTGAGTACAGTAGACATTATTAGCAATGAGAGTGAGCTTACTGTCGAAGATGGTGTTGCCGGTTTTTTTGGTTGAGGCGAGTCTGGAGTATCATCAATATCAAGCGTTAAATCCGGATCACCAAAATGCGCACGCTTAAAGAACTGCAGCAAGGTTAAAGCACCCAACAAGCCGATAAGAACCACATTCAACATCCGCCACAAACTGGTCATAAAGGGCGTGCTATAGGTCAGGTTCAGTGTTTGATCCACACTCACCATACTTGAGGTATTAATCGATAGGGACGACCAAGTCCAAGTGGGCATACCAGGGCCTGTTTGCACCCGATCATTTTCATCGATCTCGTAGAATTTCTGCTGCTTTGACGCAGAACCGTCATTCATTAGGGCCAAAGGATTATCCTGCAGACTTTGCTCACGTTTTCTTGCGGTCACTACAATTTCTTCTAAATCGATACTGGAATCTTCATTTCGATTAAAACTTTTCTCAACCATAGTTGGTGCAGCCTTAGGTAGGCTTGATGCAATACCACTGACACTGCTGTAGTTATCATTGTAGGTATCGTAATGTCCAACGCTATGGCGTTCCAAAGTTGGATAAATGGCTAAACGAATGGAGGTAACGGCAATAGCGATAAAGGACAGCACAAAAATAAAAGACACTGCACTACCGGTATAACTCACAACGCGCTTAAAGGTTCCTGATATTTTCGGTAGCAAGGCAATGGCTAGTAACATAAACGCCCAGAAGACAATGGGAGAGCCGCTTTCGTGATAAGTAAAAAATAAGGTAATCGCCATTAAGCCAGCCAACTTAATACCGAGCAAACGGTGCGTGGCCGCCAATAAAATCATCACCCAAAAGACATCCCACAAATTCCACTTCTGTAACCAGGTACCTCTTACACCATCAACACCCGAGGCGTGAAGCACTCGCCACCCCGGCGGCAAGTGAATGCGCGCAGAAAATTTATCGGCATCCGTTTGCCAACCCACAACACTGAATGCTTTGGGAGAGGCCAAACGACTCACCGCTTGCATTTGAATATGCGGGCTACGAATCTCAATACCCTGCTGGCCATCTGCCGTAGTAATCAATACAGGTTCTTCATCAACTACAGCACGACCAACATTCATATCGGTACTGGCATTTAGCCGCCAATCCTTGTACATCTCCCCTTCAATTTCATCGAAAACCGTGGCATTGTCACCTTCAAACCCAATCCAAATATTACGTTTGATTTCAATTTTATTGGGGCGATTGAGATTCTCTCCTTTCTCAAGGGTTTCAATATCCAATACGGTATTAGACGTTAGCTTATAGGTAGGGAAACGTTGCCACTGACGTGGAATATCTATCAAACTGGTATCAATACTTTCAGCCCCTGAAAGCAACACTTCTCGGATATCTGTATTGGATTGAAAACTTAAATACTCAATGTTCGGCCAATTATCGGTAACTTTATTGGTTTTAAGTTCAGAAAGATTATCCTTAAAGCGTTCGGTGGCTTGAATCCTATGAACACCGGGTTTTAACTGCACCCGTAACAGCCCATCATCTTCTACCTTCGCAGGCAGGCTGGACTTAAATTGCGTAAGCTCAGAATCCTTAAGCAGTAACTTGCCTAATGTTACCTCTCTAGCACTCCCCCCCACAGATAACACCACATGAGTATCCAGCATCATGGGAACGCCATCTCGTAGCAGGCGATAAACATCAACCTTTAGGCTATCCCGCACCTGCGTTGGCTTTTTCAAATCTTCTGAGGCAATTAGCAATTGGCCGTTCTTTAAGGTAACCGGTAGTGTTTTGCCATTTTTAGTCAGAGAGATAAAGGCCACATCAGGCACTTGAATCACAGCAGGCTGCGATTGCCAACGAAAGTTTCCTTTTAGCTGGTAGGAGCCCTTTGCAAGCACCGCATAAGGTTTGTGGTTACGCTCAACAATGGTGGCCGGCAAACCATTAGCTTTCACATTGGCCGGCCAATACTTCTGGGAGCCGGGTAATGCTACAAAGGCGTCTTTCGAAAACACATCCACCTTCATAGAAAAATTCATCCCAGAACGGGTCAATTCAACGTCCAGCGAACTGCTCCAATTACAAATACGCTGATTTTTAGCCGATATAACCCAAGGACAGTCAATATCCTTATGTCGCTCTTCGACCCAGCCCTTCCAACTAGCTTCAAACTGATTACTTGATGCATAGCTAAAGGAAGAAAATAAAAAAGCAGAAATACATAACAACGCAAGCAATGATACGTTGCTCATTTTTGCACTAGGAGAACCATGAAGAGAAAATCTAGCCATTGGATAAATCCCTTTATTGGGCAGTGAAATCGTATGAATTTGCAGAAATATTAGAGGGCGAAGCACTGTATTGACTACAGCGCTGCCAAAAAGTTTGTTCTTCTTAGTTAAGAATTTTGTTATTCAGATAGAATTAGCTGGATCAAAGAGCCAACTTACATCTAATCAAAGGCGAATCAATTATCTTCTAACCTGACGTCTCACGAACCCCTTAAACGCCTAGTCCTTTAGCCAATGATTCAACCGGCTATCGAGTTCGTCGATACGAACAGGCTTCTGAAGATAATCATCCATCCCCATGGCCAAACACTTAGCCTCTTCGGTTTCATTGCCGTGCGCTGTCATGGCAATAATAGGGATGCGCGGTAAATTACTGGTTTCTTCTTTCTCGCGAATTTTCTGAGTCGCCTGATAGCCATCCATTTCCGGCATTTGGCAATCCATAACAATCAGATCGAAATCATATTGTTCAAGGTAACCAATTGCCTCCAATCCGTTATTCGCAATTTTAACGGAGTAACCCAGCTTGTTGAGCATACCTTTAGCCACCATTTGGTTAACCTTGTGGTCCTCGACTAATAACAAGCGGTACTCTTTACTCTGCTCCCTACTCTGAGAATGTGTTTCAATATTATGGGGAACAGGTTCAAACAGCATATTCACTAAACCTGCGTGCATCTTGCGCTGGTTTAATGGCTTGCTGAGGCAATAAATACGTTCTTTGCTTAAGATTTTATTGTGGTATTTCGCACTACGGCCACGCTGCTCATTAGACAGAACAACCTGAATATAGAGATTATCTTGATGGCCCAGAAGTTCGTCGTAGGCATCCGCCTCTAAAGACTCTCCAGGCTTCAAATACTGAGAAACGATCGTATCTGTAGCATCGGTACTGTTTTTTAACTCAAAAATCACATCTTTTAAGCGATCACTACTCGTAACCTTTAAACGCCAATCTTCGTAAATTTCTTGAATACTTTGAATAATACTTTCCGGATAGCCCACTAAATATAAACGTTGATCATGAATTTTGGGGTGCCGCTGAAAACCACCAGTATCCAGCTGGCCAGCATCCAGAGGTACTTCAAAAGACCAGCGCTGCTGATAACCATAATCATCAATATCTAATCGGCCCTGCATACAATCCAGTAGGCCTTCGGCGATAGTCATCCCCAATGTTTTGGCTTCTTCTTGCTCGGCATCGGAAGACGGCTTAATGAGATGTGGAGAGGAGGTATCATCCACCGTACTGGTAAAGGTTACCGTCAGCCCTTGCTGATTATTAGGGAGCATACCGGTTTGTAATAGCAGCTTAAGCTCTTTGCTATGAGAGCGCTGAATCGCATAGCTACCCACTACCTGTAGCACTTGCCCCAAGCGTTTTGCATCGCCTTTTACGCGGTCGTGAAAGTTCGTTCCATAAACGGGTAATAACTCAATGCCATGCTGATTCGCCTCCTGAAAAAGCTCATCCACATAGTCATCCAGCTTGTTACGTACATTGAAGATTTGCTGATTCACTACCAGCTCTTTACTCACAATCCGTGAATAATCCAATACGTTATCCAACAAATCTAATAACTTGGAGGTAGACGTTTCTGCTAGAGACAATAATTCCTGTTGGCGGTTGTCCACCTCAGTATCACGAATCAGCGACAAACTGCCTGAAATATCATTAAGCGGTAAACGCAACTCATAGCTAATCTTGGAAAGCAGTTCATTTTTGAATTCTACTTTTGCCGCTTTACCCTGCTTTTCTACCTCTAAACTCTCAATACGCTTAAGCAGTTCAAGGTTAATTTCTCTAGACTGCCAAAAGTCATCTCCCAGTACTCGGCCTTTCTTGTTCAGCAACAAGAAGAACGCCAACAACACTAAACTAAAGGCATACCCAGAAAGCAGACCGGTAAAACCACAGGCAATTGCCGCAGGTACAAAGCTAATAAAAAGTACCCAGGTCAGATATCTTGGATAAGGGGAATACACCGCAATAGTACTGGCAGACATACCCGTGGTGTAGATCAACAACAGCGCGGTAATGGTGTGATCAGGCAACAACGTAATGTGATAAATGTTAATCACACTCCAAACAACCAGGTTAGCTAAAGAACTAATAAAATACCGGTTGCGCCAACGGCGCGGCCCCTGACTGTATATAGTGTCGAAATTAACAAGATAGCTTGCACGCCAAAGAACACTCAGCGACAGAACAATACCGATCACAATGGCTGCATTCGGCGCAATCAGCCAAAAATCTCCCGACGTTAACGACAGAAGATAAACAATCAGGTGAGCAGCGGTCGCTCCCCGGCTAAACTTTGCCGTTCGCTCATCGGCTTGCCGCATAAGCTTGCGGTCTTTTTGCACCTTGGTGGACGGCTGAAAAAAGGAAACCATAGATTTTATTTGGCTTAGAATTTTGTTTTTAAGCAAACAGTTTCGAGCTTTGGTAAACAGCTTCAAAACTGCCTCGCTACCCCTCTCTAGTCACTAGCGCTCGCTCGAGAATTGGGAGAGTTAAGAACACTAACAATCAAATAGCAGAACAAAAAAAGCCGGAGCTAAGCTCCGGCTTTTTCGACTCACTTACAGTGCGTCGTCTAACGCTGGAATCACATCAAACAAATCCGCAACCAGACCATAATCTGCCACTTGGAAGATGGGTGCTTCTTCGTCTTTATTGATCGCCACAATCACTTTGGAGTCTTTCATACCGGCCAAGTGTTGAATGGCACCAGAGATACCCACAGCAACATACAGGTCCGGCGCAACGATCTTACCGGTTTGACCCACTTGCATATCGTTAGGTACATAACCTGCGTCAACGGCAGCGCGAGAGGCACCTACCGCTGCGCCAAGTTTGTCTGCAAGTTTGTACAGCAAATCAAAGTTTTCACCGTTACCCATACCGCGGCCACCGGAAATCACAATCGGTGCTGAAGTAAGTTCTGGGCGATCACTTTGTGCTAATTCTTCACCGGCAAAAGCAGAAACGCCAGCATCGTGTGCACTACCCAAAGCTTCAACAGCGGCACTACCACCTTCGGCTGCAGCAGCATCAAATGCAGTGGAGCGCACAGTGATCACTTTAATAGCATCTTCACTTTGAACCGTCGCAATCACATTACCGGCGTAAATAGGACGCTTGAAAGTATCAGAACTTTCTACCGACATGATTTCAGAGATCGGTTGCACATCCAAAAGCGCAGCCGCACGTGGTAGCAAATTCTTACCTGTAGTAGTGGCAGGAGCCAAAATGTGAGAGTAATTGCCACCGATTTCAGCAACCAGCGCAGCAACATTTTCTGCCAACTGATGTTCATAAGCAGCGTTATCCGCAACCAATACTTTTGAAACGCCAGCCACTTTCGCCGCAGCTTCTGCAGCGGCATTACAACCGGAACCTGCAACCAATACTTCAATATCACCACCGATTTTTTCTGCGGCAGCGATCGTATTTAAGGTTGCACCTTTTAATTCAGAATTACTGTGTTCTGCAACAACGAGAATTGTCATGGTATTGCCCCCTTAAAGAACCTTGGCTTCGTTTTTCAGTTTGTCGACCAGTTCAGCAACATCAGCCACTTTAATGCCGGCTTGACGTTCTGCTGGAGGCTCAACGCTGAGGGTTTTAAAGCGAGGCGCGATATCCACACCCATATCCCCTGGAGTTTTACTGTCCAAAGGTTTTTTCTTCGCTTTCATAATATTTGGAAGAGATGCGTAACGCGGCTCGTTCAAACGTAAATCGGTAGTAACAATCGCTGGCAGATTTAGAGAAACCGTTTGTAAACCGCCGTCAATCTCACGAGTTACTGCAACCTTGCCGTCTTCAACATTCACTTCAGAAGCAAAGGTTCCTTGTGGCATACCGGTTAATGCACCCAGCATCTGACCGGTTTGGTTGTTGTCTCCGTCAATGGATTGCTTACCCATGATAACCATGTCTGGCTTTTCTTCATCCACAAGGGCTTTCAAAATTTTGGCAACGCCCAGCGGCTGAACATCTTCATCAGTTTCAACCAACACAGCGCGGTCGGCGCCTAAGGCTAACGCTGTGCGAAGTTGCTCTTGAGCCTGCTTAGGGCCAATGGATACCGCTACAATTTCCGTCGCCGTACCCTTTTCTTTTAAACGCACCGCTTCTTCTACAGCGATTTCACAAAATGGGTTAATGGACATTTTAACGTTGGCAAGGTCAGCACCTGAGCCATCGGCTAGAGGACGCACTTTCACGTTGTAATCAACAACGCGCTTTACAGCAACCAATATCTTCATAGGTTTCCGCTTCTTTTTGTGGAGTGGATTTAAGCCCGTCGTAAATAATAGATTTGCACCCAAGCACACATCTGTAACTTAAGAAGAGCCATACCGAAAGTGGCGGTATATTACTCCTCCAAGCCCTGCCAAATCAATGACAGTATCCACGACAGATTAATCCCTAAACTTTAGCACAGAGGCCGAAATTCGCACGTTTTCACAATTCTAAGCCAATTATCCACTGTATAAATTTGTCGTAAGATCCAACACATCAAACTATGCTCAATAAATAAACATTTTGCTGGATTATCGAGTCACATACATACTGTAAAGGCTCTATATTAAAGAAGCCTGCTGGCATGTCGCAGATAGAGCTTATAGAATGCCGCCAGCTATTAATATCCGACAAATCCTAACGGGAGAACACAGCCTGTGGAAAGAGAATACATGGAATACGACGTGGTGATTGTAGGCGCAGGCCCTGCAGGCTTATCTGCGGCTTGCCGAATTCGCCAACTGAATCCTGAACTTTCTGTTTGCCTTGTTGAAAAAGGCTCTGAAGTGGGTGCCCATATTCTATCTGGTGCCGTCTTTGAACCTACCGCCCTCAATGAACTCTTCCCAGACTGGAAAGAAAAAGGCGCTCCGCTGAACACCCCTGTTAAGGGCGACGACATCTATTATATGACCGGCAGCGACGCGGCCAAAAAAGTCCCCGGTTTCGCCACTCCCAAAACCATGCACAATGAAGGCAATTACATTGTCTCACTGGGCAATGTGTGCCGCTGGTTAGCTCAACAGGCGGAAGAGCTGGGCGTTGAGATTTTCCCTGGTTTTGCCGCTGCAGAAGTGGTGTATAACGAAGATGGTGCTGTTAAAGGTATCGCCACTGGCGATATGGGCCTATCCGCCGATGGCAGCCAGAAAGACTCCTACATGCCAGGCATGGAGCTTCATGGTAAATACACCCTCTTCGCCGAAGGTTGCCGCGGCCACCTAGGTAAGGAGCTGATTGCCAAATACAAGCTAGACGAAGGCAAAGACCCTCAGCACTACGGCATTGGAATTAAAGAACTGTGGAAAATCCCTGCCGATAAACACCAACAAGGCCTAGTGGTACATACCGCAGGTTGGCCTCTCAGTGAATCTGACTCCGCTGGTGGTAGCTTCCTTTATCACTTAGAAGACAATCAGGTGGTTGTGGGTCTAATTACCGACCTCTCCTACAGCAACCCTCACGTAAGCCCTTACGATGAATTCCAGCGTTTGAAGCATCACCCAGTGGTTTCTCAATATCTCGAAGGTGGTGAACGCGTAGCCTACGGCGCCCGAGCCATTGCCAAAGGCGGCCTGCAATCTCTACCGAAGATGACCTTCCCTGGCGGCGCCTTGATTGGCTGCGATGCTGGCACCCTGAACTTCGCCAAGATTAAAGGCAGTCATACCGCCATGAAATCCGGCATGCTGGCCGCAGAAGCAGTGGCCGAAGCCCTTGCGGCACAACGGGCCAATGATGAACCTGCAGCGTATACCAACAAGTGGGAAAGCTCTTGGGCCTATAAAGAGCTACACACTCAGCGTAACTTTGGCCCAGCTCAGCACAAATGGGGCAATCTAATTGGTTCAGCCTACGCCTTTGTGGATCTCAATCTGTTTAACGGCAAACTGCCTTGGACACTCCGCGACCCCAAGCCAGACCACGCTCAGCTGAAGCCAGCTTCCAGCTGCCCTGCCATCAATTACCCCAAGCCAGATGGCAAGCTCAGCTTCGATAAGCTGTCTTCTGTCTTCCTCTCTAACACCAACCACGAGGAAGACCAGCCCTGCCATTTGAAACTGGCAGACGCAGAAGTGCCCATGAACCACAATCTACCTCTCTATAACGAACCCGCTCAGCGCTACTGCCCAGCCGGTGTATATGAAGTGGTTGAATCAGACGAAGGCAACAAGCGTTTCCAAATCAACGCTCAAAACTGTGTTCACTGCAAAACCTGTGATATCAAAGACCCCGCTCAAAACATTACTTGGGTAACCCCTGAAGGATCTGGTGGGCCCAATTACCCCAACATGTAAGATAAGTGAGCCGTCATCGCGAGGCGTTTTTTGCCGTGGCGATCCAGCGGCCTTTTTTAGACACTAGCAACACCCTAAAGCAGCCAACCGGCTGCTTTTTTATTGACTCAAAACTCCCATACCTTTCCACAGCCAATGGCACGCTTCCTGCTTTATTTCCTTGGGATTCTAATATCTGCGTAAAAACGTCAAAAATGCGTACAATGCTAGGAGTTGAATAATAACTATGGGCGCACAAATGCTTTCCACGAACACCTCACAACTTGATCAAATGCTTGCAACCTCCGTTGCCAACGTACATGCAGGAAATTGCCAAGAGGTGGAAAAACTTTGCCGCTCTATATTGGGAATGAACCCAGCACACGCCATGGCCAATTACGGTATGGGCCGCATTGCTGTTGTGTTAAACAAGGTGGAATTAGCGCCAACCTTCTTCCAAATCGCCGTGGATAACGACAAGCAAAACCCCGATTACTGGGTTGCCCTTATCGAATCGCTAGTCACCGCAAATAAAAGCTCTGATGCTAAAAAAGCAGTGAAAAAAGCCAAAAAATCGGGAGTAGACGCCAAACTGGTTGAGCCTCTACTCAAAGCCGCCAAGAAAACCCATGCCAATGAAGTAAAGAAATCTGAGATACCGGCCAACGAGATTTTGAATCTCAAAGGGTTTCTTGCAGAAAAGCGCTACACCGACGGCATAAACCATGCACGAACCCTTGAAAAAAGCTACCCTACTTCCGGCACACTTCAAAAATTCTTAGGGTATTACCATATTCAAAAACATGATTTGAAGAGAGCCCTTGAATACAACCGCAAAGCAAATCAATTACTGCCAGACGACTACGAAATCCTGAACAACATCGCTATTTCGTTAAATTTTTTAAGAAAATTTGATGAAGCAGAGAAATACTGTCGAAAAAGCCTTGCATTAAATCCAGATTACGAAGCAGCCGCAGCAACCTTTTGCTCCATTTTAAGCAATAACGACAACTACAATGCTGCCGTTCTCGAAATGGAACAATTTTCCAAGCAATTTCCAAAATCTGCCTACATCCAATTTAACAATGCCTCCTACCTAGCTTATAACGGTCGCTATCTTGAAGCAGCAGAAAAATACGAATACATTTACCGAGAACTTCTTGGTGTTAACACCAAAGAGGAAAACCTTTCACTGACAAATGAATTAAATCCTCTTGGACTTTATTCAACTTACTTATTCTGCCTATCCTCAGCCGGCCATCCAGATAAAAGTCTATATATTTCGAAGGCAAAGAAATACAATCAAGTTACAGACAAGCATTTTAAAGTTAGCTTTCCGTTGAAAAATGAATCAATAGAGAAAACCCCTAATGGAAAAATAAAAATCGGCTTTATGTCAGGCGACTACAAATCACACCCCGTTGCCTATTTCAGTTATCCTATAATTGAAAAACTCAACAAAGACCTTTTCGAAGTTACGCTATATTCGACAGGTGAAAAGCACGATAAAACGACCGAGGAATTTAAAGCTCTAGATATTAACTGGCAAGATATTGGCAAACTTAGCACTAAGGCCGCTTACCAAAAGATTGTATCTGATGGCATGAACATTCTAATTGACCTATCTGGCCACACATCCAGCAATTACCTTCCTATAATTTCCAAGCGTGCTGCGCCAATGCAAGCAACCTGGATAGGCATGGGTGACTCCACAGGCATTAATAATTGTGACTATCTGATCTGCGATCCAATAGTTGTACAGAGTGATGAATCGGAATTTTATACAGAAAAACCATTACACCTTGATGCAAACTACCTGTGCTATACACCAAAACATACAGAGGTAGAAATCAAAGATATCCCAGCGATAAAAAACGGCTATATTACATTTGGTTGTTTTAACCACTGGAGGAAAGTATCTGATTTAGCACTTAAGTGCTGGGGTGAGATATTGGCAAATATTCCTAACTCGAAGTTACTCATTAAACATAAACAGCTTGAATTAGAAGCAGAAAAGAAGAAAGCGATAAGCCACTTTGAAGAAATGGGTATTTCAGCAGACAGGATTATGTTTAAAGGGCATGCGAAATCTATTGAAGATCACCTTAATTGTTTTAATGATGTAGATATTTCACTAGATCCATTCCCCTATACAGGTGCAACCACGACCTGCGAATCATTATTTATGGCTACACCCGTTGTAACCCTCCATGGAGATAGATTTCTTGCTCGTTTTAGCTCAACATTCCTGCAGAACTGCGGCTTGAATGACTGGGTTTCTTACACAGAAGAAGACTATGTTAAACTTGCTATTGAGAAAGCTGCGGATATTGAAAGCCTATCCAATTTACACAAAGGCCTTAGAGAGCAATTTATGAAATCTGATGTCTGTAACGCAGACAAATTAACCAAAAATCTTGAAAAACTTCTTATTGATGAATTTAACAAAATCACAAAAAATTATAATTAATTGGTAGTTAACTAGGATTTATTATGAAAACAGCATTTATCACGGGAATCACCGGCCAAGATGGCTCATACCTAGCAGAAATTCTATTAGAAAAAGATTACCGTGTTTTTGGTTTTATTCGCCGATCTTCTACATTTAACACCTACCGCATCGATCATTTAATCGAAAATTATTCACGTAACCGCTTTAGCTGGTACCGAGGAGACCTAACAGATAGCGACTCTATCCAACAGGCTCTGGCAGATTGCCGTCCAGACGAAATTTATCACCTCGGCGCCCAAAGCCATGTTGGTGTGAGTTTCGAGATGCCTATTTACACCTACGATACTGTTGCAACCGGAACTCTACGCTTACTTGAAGCTGCCAAGAAATTAAACCTGGATACTAAGATTTATTTAGCTGGTAGTAGTGAGATGTTTGGCTCAGCCAACCCACCGCAATCGGAATCAACGCCTTTCGAACCTTGCAGCCCTTATGCCGCAGCAAAAGTCGCAGGCTTTTACCTCGGCAAACATTACCGCGAAGGCTATGGTATGAAGGTTTACAACGGCATTCTGTTCAACCATGAAAGTCCACGCCGTGGTGAAACCTTTGTAACACGAAAAATCACTCGCGCTGCAGCTCGAATTGCTCACGGATTACAAGAGAACTTAGTGTTAGGTAATCTCGATGCAAAACGTGATTGGGGTTACGCCGCAGAATATGTGATGGGTATGTGGAACATGATAAACAAAGCCGAACCAGGCGATTATGTGCTTTCCACAAATACACAATATTCAGTGAGAGAGTTTGTGGATTCAACCTTCAATTATATTGGCATTGAAGTTGACTGGAGCGGCTCAGGCCTTAATGAAACTGCCATCATTACCAAGATTAGTGACAACTGTAAAGAAAGTGGTTGCAAGCTAGCTGTGGGTGATAGGGTTGTAGAAGTTAGTGAGCAATACTTCCGCCCTGCTGAAGTTAACAGCTTACTGGGTGATTGCTCCAAATCAGCACAAGCCTTTGGTTGGAAAGCCAATGTGGATTGCGACCAATTAATGAAAATGATGGTCGACTCCGACATGAGTAAGTGCAAGTTGCTACTCGATGGGACCAGAGATACTGATGATGAGTGGCGCGAGTATCTAATTTAAGCATCTACATTAACGAAATAGTGTCGGCCTAAAGGCCGGCCTACCCTGCTACATATGAATAAAGACAGTAAAATCTATATTGCCGGTCATAATGGCATGGTTGGCTCAGCTATTCTGAGCAACCTTACCGCCAAGGGCTATCACAATATTTGCACGGCCTCTCGAAAAGAAGTTGATTTATGTAATCAAGCCGCTGTAGCCGATTACTTCGAGAAAGAAAAACCTAGTGTTGTTTTTTTAGCTGCAGCAAAGGTTGGAGGCATTTTAGCAAACAAAACCAAACCCGCTGAGTTTATTTATGAAAATTTGATGATTGAAAACAATATCATTCATCAATCCTACCTAAAAAAGGTTGATCGGTTAGTTTTTTTAGGAAGCTCCTGCATCTATCCCAAGTTTGCCACCCAACCCATAACGGAAGATCAACTTTTAACAGGCATTCTGGAGCCCACCAACGAACCCTATGCCATCGCTAAAATTACCGGTATCAAGCTGTGTGAATCCTACAATCGACAGTATGGAACTGATTACAGATCAGTAATGCCCACAAATCTTTACGGCCCTAACGACAATTTCGACCTAGAAAGTAGCCATGTAATCCCTGCTCTCATCCGAAAAGTCCATGAAGCTAAGCTCGCTAACGCCTCTTCCGTTGAAATTTGGGGCAGCGGCAAGCCATTCCGTGAGTTCCTTCATGTCGATGATATGGCAGAAGCCTGCATACATGTAGCAGGCCTTTCAAAAACTGAAATTGAAGAACATACTGAAACCACCTGCTCCCATATTAATATTGGCTATGGTGAAGATATTACTATTGGCGATCTTGCGGATGTGATCAAAGATGTTGTTGGATTTAGTGGAAAACTTGATTTCGATACATCCAAGCCCGATGGAACCCCAAAAAAACTCTTAAGCATTGAAAAAGCGAAGTCACTGGGCTGGAAACCCAAAATAGACTTAGAGTCAGGATTGAAAAGTGCTTATGAATGGTATATCGATAACAGCTAATCCAAGTTAGCCACTAATCTCCACACACTAAAAAAGCCACATATTGTGGCTTTTTGATAAAAAAATCAGAAAAATTTCACCTTAACTCATCATTGTTCTTAGTGCCGTATCATTACGATGGTCGTACATATAAAAACAATTGTATGCAACATCGGGGCTATCATACAGATACGCTAAAAGAGCAAGCTTTAATAGCTGATCATCACTAAATGACCCTATATTAAAGATATTCTTCATAAAGAAGGCATCCGTCCACATATCCTGCGTCGCTGCATACTGGTCATTATTTAGCATGACAGGTTTCAGCGTTCGACCATAAGTACCAAAGAATTTGTGGAACATTAAACCCTTCTCATCAAGAAAAGTGCATACATCACCAAACAGCGGCTGTTCTTCATAAATAGGAATAAACTCAACTTCCGATATAATGGCGACACATTCTTTAATAGACTCAGAACCACCTTTAAAAATATCGAGCTCAGCTCCCTGCACATCAATCTTTACAAAATCTATGGATGGTATCCCACATTCCTTTACGATATCATCCAATCGCCTAGTACGAATCTTAAATGAATCTTTCAGGCGAGCCATATCCAAACCATTGTAAGAGTCTACAATTTGTTTATTTGGCTTATATAACGAAGAGCACAGAGGGCTTTGTGTATTATAAAACTCACGTTCTTCATCATTCTCACCAAGAGCATATGGATAATAAGTAAAACTGTCTGAAGATTTCTCATTTAGCTCTTTACAGAGTTCATCATCAGGCTCAAATAGTATAAATTTTGAACCCGGGAAAAATTCCGCCAAATGATAGAAAATCTCGCCTTCACCATCTAAAGGCCTAGCGCCCACCTCTACTATATTGAATGAAAAGTCGCTATTAATGCGTCTTATTTCATTACATAAGTTCGTAATAATTTCTTTTTTTGAGCTCATTATTCTTTGCCACAAACAATAATTGAAGACTCACCGAAATTTCGATGAAACCACTCTGAATCTCTGATTACAACAGGCACCCAATCTTTCCAGAAGTTGCTAAAACGCCGTGCAGTATCTTCATGTACCACCAGCCCCGCTTGTTTAGCAATATTCATCCATTCCTCATGAGAAAGGAAACGTTCATTCCCAAACTCTTGCGTTTTGTCCCAACGGCGTCCATTTGGCACATCAAACACAATAACTTTGGCAACACGAGCCTGTTCTTTTAAGAATTCGACAATGTCTTCATCATCAAAATGCTCTAAAAACCCTTGATGGAAAACCACATCATAAGAATCATCAGCAAATGACAACTTTGATGCATCCTCTGCCTGATAGCTCAAGCCAGAGATTTTTCCGAAAGTTTCTTCAACACGCTTCGTGAGAGATTTTTCCAAGTCGGTATAAGTAACTTTAGCGTTTTTAACCCGCACAACGTCCTGTACTACCACGCTGGTATACCCAGAACCACCAGCAATTTCTAAGAGCTTGCCATTTTCTGGCGTATATTTCTTAATGGTTTCAATATACTTCTTTTGAATTTGAGCTGTCATAAAGAAGGTAAAAGGGATTTTCTCGAAAAAATCATCCCAGTCTTGGAAGTTAAGACCCATTTCTGCCATTTTCTGTTCCTCTTTGTTATCTCTCATACAATTTTATTAGTCACTGAATTAACCGCTAGAGTTATCTTATTTCATTTAAAAATTACCAAGCTTGCACAATATCCCCTGGGTTTAGCTCATAAGCACTAAAACCACGATCAAGGATACCCATAGACTTTGTGGGCCCCACACGAGTTACGGTCAAATGCCCGTGATACTCAAAATCAAACTCATATTGCCCACTGGGATTTGTGCCAATCACAACTCGACGAAAAACTTTAAAGCGATCGCCTGGAATAATCTTATTTTCAACACTGACATTTATATGTACCAGAGCCTTATTCACTCTACGAATAGTAGACGCCATTGGTAGGCATGTAAGCTCATCCGCAATAACAAAGGCTTGTTTCTCTAGCATCTCTACTGCTGCTTCTCCAAATTCACCTTTTGTAAGGAAGCTGGCATGACGCATAGCCACATTTGTATGCTTTAAATATTCCCCATCAATCGCAACAGGAAAAATATCTCTATAAACAGATGTTCCGTTTAAGCCATCATATATTTGTAGCTCAACCACGAGCTGACGACCATCGCCATCGACTTTTCGAAAAAAGCGCTTCGGATCAACAACTCCCAAATGTGGAAGCCCTTGGAACAAACGCCCAATATCTGTCTTTCCTTCATAGGTGGAAACATCCACAATCTTTCCAGCCACAATAAATTGAACATTTAACTCCTTTGCCAAGGAGACTATTTGATCTTCAACGGAAGGCACATCATAACCAGCACCGGCATCTTTCTTCTCCAGTAGCCGAGTATGTATAGCATCAGTAAGAATAAATCTATCTCTATCCAGGCTTTCAAAAAGCGCCTTTGCATAGTCACGCTCTATAAAAGGAAGGTCTGCCGCAGATTTGTGATCATTCACATTGAATGCAACCACCCCAACACGCTTTCGATAAAGATATTGGGGCTCTGTTTTAGCCTGGCAGCTATCCAGAGTCGGAAGGTTCCAACTCTTAACCATTTCAGAGTACTCTTCCTCTGACAGGCTATTCTGATTTGAAAGTCTTCCTTCCTCTATTACAGCACTCTTACTTGTAGCAGATACGGGTTCATCGATAACCGGAACAGCAATGGTTTCAGCGTCTTCGCCACCTAATTGATCAAAAAGCGACCCCTGGGTATGCCGCTGAGGGGTTCCAGCAGATTTCATTTTTGCTCTTTCACGGGCTTGCTCTGCCTTGCTTTTCGCTTCGGCCTTATCTGCCGCTTTTTTCAACGTTGAACGCATCCAAGGTTTAACGTTGGCCGAATTTGCCCCCTCCTGTGAAACTGACACCTGCTCATGCATACCCTGGTCTTCAGAGTCAAAAAGATCATCTAGGAAATCCACGGCATAACAGGAGCTGGTAAATATGCTTCCCACCACGAGCATAGCTAATCGATCAATTAGAAATAAACGTTGCACTACACACCCAGCCTCTATTCACGTCAAAACATTGAGCAAAACCATTGAATATAAAGGTTAAAGCAACATGCAGGCCAATACATTAAGTCACTGTTACTACTCACAAGAGGCAGAAAGTTGCCATAAGCGGCGATTAGTGGCACCAAATCACACATATTAGTGAAAGTTTTTCAAATACCTGCCGTTAACCCTCATAGCGGCTAGATAAGCTTTTGTGGTTTTTTATGAAAAATCAGCCCAAAAGCCCGTATGGACAGTGTTTTAGCGGCATGACAGAATCGTCTTTAGGTTGTTTTAGACGAATTTACGGACGATTTAGGGTACCAAGGGATATTGCATAGTGCTGGCACAGCTCTTGCGTTATTCCGAATACCCTGCCTGTCAGGTTTGGTGTGCTGTTTTGCCCCTTTTAGAGAGGATTAGCAAAAAAATGCTAAAAACCTCTAAAGTCAGTAAAAAAGCCGCCGATAGTTAGAACAGTGCTCGTGAAAACCAGCAAACAGCTACGAGCCTGAACTTTTAATCAACAGAAGGAATTTTTCCTATGAAGATGCAAAAACATACGATTAAAGCTCTCGCTATCGCCGTAGGTGTTACTGCTGCCAGCGGCGCTGCAATGGCTGATATCTTTACAGCAACAGCTACTGTTAACAGTGCAATTACTTTGGCCGAAACCACACCTCTGGATTTCGGTACAATTGTTGCGACCTCGTCTAGTAACACAGTAGCCTCCATCGGAGGTACTGCGACCCTGGAAGTGAGTGTTAATGGCACAATCAGCACCGCTGCCTCCACGGGTACTGCGACCGCAACCGTTACTTCGCTGATTGATGGTGCTCCTGCGGAGTTGACCGTAAGCGGTGCTCCTTCTTTCGTAACGATCAACGTTGCAGAAGGCACGCTGAACGCCATGTCTCACTCTTCTGGCGCTCCGGCTATTCCTGACTTCACTATAACTGAGCTTCAGTTCGACACATCTAACTCAGCGACCGCCCCTGATGGTACTGAGGGCGATGCGACTGGCGTGACTGATGGCACCGGGGCGATGACGATTATCGTTGGTGCAACTATCCAAGTTGCAAATGACGGTAATGGCACTACCTATACCGATGGCACCTACTCAGGTGACTATGAGGTACTGGTAACTTACTAAGTTATCAAGCTCCATACCTGAGGCAAAACCTCTCGGTAATAAAAAACGGCAATGAGCTAACACTCATTGCCGTTTTTTTTGGCCCCAAAAATGCTATACCATCTTATCTGTACGCCTTAATTCAAAATACTGACACTCTCTCATGGGTACTTTTATGATGATGCGAAAATGGGTAATTCAAGTAGCTTTCGCTTTTTTAACACTTTCTCAAACGCAATTAACGCTGGGAGATATGACAGAAACTCAACCTCTTTCCTTTGGGGAATTTGCCCTTGGCGGCAGCCAAGCATCCTCTATTACGGTGCCCTATACCGGATCTACCCCCACGTACAGTGGCGATGCCTACCCTATTGAATTGGCACAACCTGGGATTTTCGCACTCACTAACTTTCCAGCAAGCACACCACTGATGATCAATATTCCCAATTTCAACCTCTCCCGAGGAGCAGGAAAGCAATTCCTGATCACCAATATCACCTACCCCACTATTATTACTGATGGCTCTGGCAACGCCACCTTAAGAGTAGGCGCAGAACTTGCTACAGATGGGGATAGTAGCGGTTATTTTGACACTGGCTACAATGGCTCACTGAACATTACCATCAGCTATTAGTAAATTACGAATAGCCGATACTGAGAACTTGCTTGAAATAACAAAGGTAGCAATACTATGAAACAAATGGTTCGCCATCTCTTTCTGATTACATTTTTAATGGCCACTTTCTCTGCACAGGCCCGCTTATTGATCAGCCCATATCACGTTGTCTTCGATGAAAAAACCCGAAGCGAAGTGGTTACCCTGCTGAACACCACTACAAAAACAATGACTTACACGATTAATTTCACAGAGATGCTGCAAACGAAAAATGGTGGATACACCGCTAGAGCAGACGATATGAACGCTTATATCGCAAGCCCCATGCTAAGATACAGCCCCAAAAGGGTCACCATTCCAGCTGGAGGCAAGCAACGAGTCAGAATTCATTTTAAGCCTAAACCCGATCTAGCCGACGGCTCTTACCGCTCTCACTTGGTTATGAAAGTAAAGCCCGCAAAGACTGAAATCGTGGATGATCAAAGAGAAGGCATCGGCCTTAAAGTAGATGTTCATATGTCTTTCTCCATCCCTGTCGTCGTTAATGTAGGCGAACCCGCAGCTGAAGTTGCTATCACCAAAGCTCGAATCGTGCCCACCAAGGATGGCAAACAAGCAGTTTCCGTGGAGCTAATGAGAAAAGGGGTTTACGGCAGCTATGGGTCACTCTATGTTTATGCTCAGGCATCACCTGGGGCACCGATTGAAGTCATTGGCGAAGCGAATAACATCACCGTTTTTCGGGAACGTAATGACCGTACCGCACAAGTACCCCTGTTTAGTAAAGTGAAGCCCGGCACAGTCATTAAAGTTGTCTATATGGGTAAAGATGAATACGAAGGCCACACCTTCGCTGAAAAAGTTTTCAAAGCCGGCTAAACTCAACCACCCCTCCTCTCTCGGTGCCAGCACTTATTCTACGCTGGCACCGCACTACAACCCTCCTATACAGCTTCAATCTCCAGCCTCTTCTCGCAAGAATATCTGCCTGGCATCCAATTTGCAGCTATCCATATAGAGTTGCATCAATTGCCAATAAACTGCCATCGCGAGGCAAAACAATGGATACCAAGCTGCCTTTTCATACCAAACTACTCAAGGTGTCTACACGTAGACTAGTAACACCGCTGATACTTTTCTCAACTCTTGGGATTTCTCAGGTCAGTCACAGTCAAAATACGACGTTTAGTGAAGATGACCTTGCACTATTGGCTATCAAATATGAACGTAGCGAACTTGGATATGGCATTGAAGCCTATGTGACAGATAACAATATTTATGTTGCGCTAGTCGATATGATTGCCCTCTTTGAGCTAGATATTAAAGTCGATGTTTCAGGTGCGAAAGGCAACATGTATGGCACCCAAAACAGCAAAACTCGCTTTTCATTAGCCCCTTCAGGCAATACTTGGATGGCCAACGTAGGAAGTAAAAGCTATCAAACTTCACCTAAGGATATTGTCATCTACGACGACATCATTTACGTAAACAGCGAATTAATGAATCTTTGGTTTGGTGCAGAGCTCAGCCTAAATTTTTCAGAATCTTATTTGAGATTAGAAACATCAAAACCTCTTCCTTTTGAAAAACGCCTGGCTCGATTAAATCAAAAACCAGGTCAAGCACGAAGAACTAGAGAAACTCCCAAAAACCCGTGGATTAAAAAGAAATATGCACTCGCAGAAATACCCTCTCTCGATCTTAATGCACGATATCGAGCAACAAGAAACCACAAAACTGACAATAAATTAGAAAGTAAAGCAGGTTACTCAATCCTAGGCCAAGGCGATCTTGGTTTGATGAGCGCTCGTACTTTTGTTTCAGGTTCAGACACCGGTGATTTATCCGCTGTTAACTTTCGAATGGAACGGCGAGATCATACCAACTCTCTACTAGGGCCGCTGGAAGTTTCACATTTATCTCTTGGGGACTTAAACACCCTAGGAACAAGTGGCCGCGGATTCTATATCAGCAATAGCGACATAGTCAGCTCAACACAAAGCCAAGATGCAAAAATCAATGGTGAATATCATCCCGGGTGGGAAGTAGAATTAACACAAGGCGGAGTCGTTCTTGATCGCATGACCATTGGAGATAACGGTCGATACTCATTTGAAAATGTATCATTTTTTAAAGGTGATAACACGTTTTTACTTAAGTTCTATGGACCTGGCGGTAAAGAAGAGCAAGAAGAAAAAAGCTACTATATTGGTTCTTCAGAAGAAGATCTAAGAAAACTAAAATATAGTTTTTCCATGTACCAACCACAAAAATCCCTATTCAATATTAATGATTCTAATGATGTAACTGAAGATATTGACGAAATATCATTCAATAGCAGCTTAAATTTAACCAATCGGCTTTCACTGAATGCCAGCGTTAAACATCAACTCTATAGTGATAAAGAAAATGTCACACTAGGCGGTTTTGGTATCGATACCTACTTTGGTTCTCATTCCTTTGGGGTTAGCGCCGGCCGAAATACTGAAGGAAACATCAATACAAGCATTAATATTTCAGGGTACAGTACAAATTTTCGCTATGATTTAGGTATTACTGATTTCTCTGATGATGATATTCTCAACAAGCAAGATTATGGCGTTCATGGAAGAGCATCGCTGCGCAATGGCAATTTCCAGTTCATTGGTGATTTCAAACATGTGGAATTCACAGATGGCCGAAATCAACAGGAGCTAGATGTTGGATTCTCAAATTATTTGAACGCCGTGAATATCTCAAATTACTTCGAGTATGAGAGGGTTCAACCTGCATCGGGTGATGAAACAGAAGAAATGAGAGGAAATTTATCACTACATTACTCCCTACACCCTCTATCAATCCGCTTTGTCACTGATTACGACATCCTCCCTGATTTTGAAGGCCGCTATGTCGCACTCAATACTGCCTTTAGCGTTAATAGAGACGTGGGCGCAACAACAACCGTTCGCCATAATCTATCATCGAAAGAAACTGAATACTCTATTGGCTTAAGATGGGACACTCCCTACGTTAAAATCATCCCGACTTATACTTATAGCGACAACGGAAAATCACAGGGGCTTATTACCTTCCTGGCCAATTTCGACAAACGAACTAATAGCCATAGTAATTTCAGCCATTACAACATTTCTGGTATTAACCGCGCCTCACGAGGAACTTTCAAAGCTCGCCTGTTTGAAGATCTTAATGGCGACGGTCAATATGGCTTTGGCGAACCTCTTCTAGAAGGCGGCAGCCTCTACGCTAAACAATTCAATCGCAGCGAAGTTACTGACGAAAAAGGCGAAGTTCTATTCGACAACCTGAAAGCATGGCAACCTACAGACATTGCCTACGAACAAGGTTCAGTTTTTGATGGGCCAATGGTTTATACGGGTAAGCCCTTTTCCGTTGCCGCACGACCAGGTTCAGTTATTGGCGTCAACATGCCGATGAACCGAGCAGCTGACCTTGAGGGTTATATCTATCGAAAAACCACATCAGGAACCAACCAAGCCAAAGGTGTTGTGGTACTACTCGTAAACAACATAGGTGAAATCGTTGACCGTAAAGTAACAGATTCATCGGGCTACTATATTTTTGAATTTGTTCCGCCTGGCGATTATGAATTAAAAGTTCAAGGAGAAAAATTAACAAATCCTATAAGTGCAAAAATTACAGTTTCTCGCCAAGGTAAAGCTGACAAGATCGCCAGCCTATACCTGCCACCACTGAAACTCATTAATGACAGCTTATTCTCTGAAACCACAGCAATTGAAACAGCTGAAGAAATAACAGAAGAGTCACTGCTTGTAGAGCCTATAGTAGCTGCTATTCCCATCCCTGAAACCCCAATAACCGCCCAACCTGAAATTACCCCCCTTGTAAGCCTTGAACCCTTCTGGGCACTACAAGTCGCCAGCTATAAACAAGTACAACTGGCTCAAGATTTAGTGAACCGCTTACAAAAAGCCGGTTACTCTGCTTTCACCAAAGAGGCAGTTATTGGCGGTAACACATACACTCGCGTGTATGCAGGCCAAGCCAAAACGGCAAGTAATTTGCAGAATGATCGACAGGCAATTAACCAGCTACTGAGAGTTCAATCCTTCCCTGTGAAAATTGAGTCTTAATCGTACAAGCTTTAAAAGGTACAGCGATGAGAAATCAAAAACTTTGCAAACTCATACTTATTTTAGGCGCTTTGGCTGCTACCCACGCCTCAGCGCAAACAATTGAAGGTGAAACGGATCCCTATGCCAATATGGCGCGGAACTTACCACCAGATACGATGAATGAGGAATTTAAACCCCCACTTAAGCAGCGCATGGAACAAAGCATCAGTAAATTCCTCACCAAAGAATCAGTGGGCGATGCGATTGTTGCTGGCACCCTAGCCTCTGCAGCATCAGCCCACCCAGCAGGTGCCCTTGTAGGCGGTATTCTCGGCGCGCTGTACGACAAAGTGGTCAAAGGCGCACGGGAAAAGAAACAAGAGCACGGTGTGAACTCAGAGGCAATCAGACTGGCAGAAGAAGCTGCTCTAACTGAGCTGTTAAATTTTGAAGAGCAGGAACGCCAAAAACACTTAGCTGAGCTGAACAAAGCAGTCGATTGCTACGGCGGCGCAGAGGCAAACAAAACCTTCGTTCGCACTCGTAAGAACCTCAATCACTGCTTCTATTACGCAGGCTCTTTAGAGCGCTAGTCCTTTTAGCCTAAACGCACCTGCTTGCAGCCACTACTTTCACCCCTCGGCAATAGCTTTCCACTTCGGCGAGCTATTGCCGTTTTTCATTACCGCTTTTGACCAATTTGTGACCAGTGATTGATAAAACAACCAAAAGCTCCCCAGCCCTTGTGACAATAATCCAGCGGAAAAAGCCATATAAAGAGTCAAGGGATTAGCACAAATCGATTTAAAACGAGCGCACTATTTACTGGAAGGTTTGAGATTGTGGTCGATACTTAAATTACAGACCCGAAGCCATTAGGCGACGAGTTGTACTCCATCTAACCTTTATTAGTCCTTACGTTGGTCTTGGCTCGACAATCTTCCCCCAGATGTCGAGCTTTTTTTTGCCCAGCAATTAGCGCCCGATCAGTGCTCACGAGGCCTGCCATTCTGAGGCACATAGCCGAAGAATCTCTTTAGAGTTTGCAACAGCCTGCAGAAGATCCCTCGCTTGCGTTCAGGATGACAAAAAATCACTGACAAAGGCAGACTTACGGGCTTCCATCACCCCTGTCATTCTGAGGCGTTCGCTGAAGAATCTCTTCGGGGCCTGCAACAGCCTGCAGAAGATCCCTCACTTGCGTTCGGGATGACAACTTTAACTATTTCACATCCGGCAAGTGCTTTACGCTTTGATACCAGGCTGACGAATCCACAATATCACCCTCTTCATCAATCTCTGGGTACTCAATGCCTTTGCGCTGACAAAATTCCATAATGGTGGGCTGAGCCCACTCAAACGCTAGGGTCTTGTAGGTTTCACTGTCGATACGAGGGGAATCGTACAGGCCTGCAGCACTTCGTTGACGCTGGGCCTCGGAGAGGATAATGGCGGCCGCTACAGACACGTTAAAAGACTCCACCATACCCAACATAGGGATCACAATATGCTGATCCACCTTTTCCTGGGCTTCCGGGCTTACACCGAACTTCTCTGTCCCCATAAGCACTGCTGTGGGCTTGGTATAGTCAACCTCACGAAAATCTACCGCCGTATCTGATAAATGTGCAGCAACCACCTGAAAGCCCTGACCCTGCAGCTGCTCAATAGGCTCTGAGACAGTGTCATATAGCGTTGCCTCTACCCACTTCTGACTGCCTAAGGCGGTTCCTCTGTGCCTTGGCAAGCCACCATCTGGCTTCACTGCATGAAATTCCGGTACCCCCATGGCATCGCAAGTACGAATAATGGCAGCCAGATTATGGCTCTTATGGACCTTATCGGTAATGACCGTTAGGTCTGGCTGGCGCCGATCGAGCACCCCACAAATACGGCGAAAACGCTCAGGAGTCATTCAACATTCCTTCTTTTTACTAGGGGCTGCCTACAGAAACAGCAGCCTTAAAAGGCTGATCATTTTAACGAACAGGCAAAAAGGCCGCCACGACTTAAAACCGTAAATTTTTCGTAACATGGCATAAAAATTCGTTTCCCCATTGCACAATAAATCACATTGCAGTAGGAAAACTTACCCACAGAATCTGTGGATAACCTAGTGGAAAACAGTTTGCAAAACGGCCCTAAGCCCCATGACTTCGTTACACTCCTCAAATTGGATACTTTTTGAACTAAGGGGCATTTTCCTTTAATATCAATAACTTACAGTAGCTTCTTAAAAACAATATACGCACTTTAATGATTTTGTCACATCTGTCACTCGTGGAACTTTTTGTGTGAATAATTCTCGTAAGGAGCTCCTAACCTTACAAAGTAGATTGCACTATTTTCGCTAAATAAATACTGCGCCAATTGTTACAAAAAGAAACGATACGACTAAAAAACGCGCCAGCATAGCCACTTTTTTGGACAGCGAGCTGTAACGGCTACAGCTATCGATGCCACTCTAACCAGTGGAACACTCTGATAAATTGAACGGCTAGCCCCTGAAGAAAGGAAACGTCATTGCCATGCGGTTACGTCGACAGCTTCACCCTGTATACTCGCAGCCAAAATTAATCAACGAACCCACACTCCATGGACTTAGCGCAGCTTATCGAAGCTCTAGACGCCAACCCATCTGGCCGAGCATTGCTGATCACCCCAAACCAGCGGATGGCCGCTGCTATTAATAACGCCTGGGGGCAAAAGCACGAAGCGAACACCTGGCTCCCCCCTTCTGTAATCGCTCTACCCCACTGGCTTCAACAATCCTGGGATAACCTTCAGAACGCCGCAGCCTCAGGCACACAAAAGGCAATATTGCCTCCCTGGCAAGAAGAGGCGCTATGGGAAGCTATTATTGCTAAAAGTGACCATGCCAGCGGTCTATTACGTCCCCTCTCCCTGGCAAAAGCAGCCATGGAGGCCAGCCGCAATCTCGCCCTATGGCAAATCACCGATAATCACCTTGCATCCTATTTAGAAGCCCTAAATACCCATTCGGGCCTAAAGGCCCTTTTAGACTGGGAAAAAGATTTCAACGAAACACTCAACCCACTGCAATGCACCCGACCCGTTGATACCCAACTACGGGTATTAGAAGGCTTTCAACATAATGAGCTTTCGGCCATTGAAAGCATTTACCTATACGGCTTCGATGATATTGCCCCCCTTCATAAAGCGATCATCGAAAATGCCGCTGAATCCCTGCACTGGCTGACCGAACCCGAGGGCGCGCCGACTACGCCTGATAGCGGCTCGCAAAATAAGGTAAGTACACAAGCCTACCCGGATACCACAGAAGAATATAAAGCCGCTGCGAGCTGGGCATTGGGTATTGTCAGTCAACAGCCTGACGTCAAAATCGGCATTATTTGTAGCCAAATGGCCAGCGATCGCTCAAAACTAGAGCGTATTCTTAACGACACTTTTGAACCTCATTACAAGCACCCCAGCACCCCACGCTACACCGCACCCTACAACTTTTCGGCGGGCATACCACTGGGGTCAACCCCACTTATTGCCGATGCCTTATCCTGCCTCAATTTATTGCTGCCTGCGCAAAGCACTGATGATTATTGCCGCTGGCTGCAAAGTCCCTTTTGGGCAATTTCATCTCATGAAATAAGAGATGCTGAAACTGAAAACGACCCAATCGAAAGACAGCCCCTCAACGAACTGAGCATTCGTGTTCGCATTGAAGAGCTTCTTCGCAAGCAACAGCGCCATGAATTACGCAGTGCGGAATTCCGTTATTTCTGTGAAAAAGCTTCAACAGAGCTTGGACAGGTCTTACAAACACTTGAAGACCGCCGCCGACATCACCCCAACACAGCCTTTCCAAGCCAGTGGGCAACGTTATTTTCTGAACATTTGGATAGCCTGAACTGGCCGGGAACCAGAAGCCTAGACAGTATTGAGCACCAGCAACAACAGCAATGGCAAAACCTACTGGAACAATTTGCAGCCGGTGATCTTTCGCAGCAAAGCTACACACTTCCGCAAGCATTACGATTACTGCAACGCCTATGCATGACAACCCACTTCCAGGCAGAACAACCAGAAACTCCCGTGAATGTTCTAGGCCCACTAGAAGCGGCGGGGCTTAGCTTTACCCATATTTGGGTGACCGGCATGAATGCCCACCAGTGGCCTGCGGCGGCAGCTCCCAATCCACTACTACCCCCTGAGCTACAAAAAACACACAACATGCCTCACGCCAGTGCCGAGAAAGAATTGGCCTACGCAAAAACACTACTCGCTCAATACCAACAGAATGGCGATGACATTATTTTCAGCTGGTCGAAAGCCGATGGAGAAAGAGAACTCGCTATTAGCCCGTTAATTGCTGAGCTGCCTATTCATCCTCAAGTTCAGGCTCAGGCTACAGATCAAAATAAAACTCAAACAAGAGAAACAAATACCCAAGCGAATTCTTGCCAGCTAGAGATTATTCAAGACGTACAAGCCCCTGCAATATCCGCCGCAGAACCTACCCGTGGCGGAGCGTCCCTGCTTCAGCAACAGGCCATCAACCCTTTTAATGCCTTTGCCATTTATCGACTCGGCGCCACCAGTAGTCCTGAACCTGTGAGTTACTTGTCTGCCGCTCAACGGGGTGAATTACTTCACCACTGCTACGAATTGTTTTGGAAAACCGTAAAAGATCAAAGCACCTTATTAGCCTTATCAGAAGAACAGCTTGCAGCCCAGTGCGATGCCGCTATCAATCAAGCGCTATCAGAAGCGAAACGCCAACGGCCTGCCACCTTTAGTGAAACCTTTGTCGACATTGAATGGATTCGCTTGCGCCAATTAATGTTGCGCTGGCTAGAACAAGAAAAAGAACGGGCACCCTTTACCGTAACGGGGCTTGAAGAACGCACTAGTATTAATATTCATCAACTGACATTAAACCTGCGGATCGACCGAATCGATCAACTGCAAGATGGCAGCCTTTGGTTTATCGATTACAAAACCGGCAATCCAAAATCCCACAAAGTCATTACCAGTGAACGTCTGCTAGAACCACAACTGCCTTTATATGCACAAGCCAATCATCAGGCTGATATAAAAAGCGCTTCCTGTAGCGGTATTGGCTTTGCGTTTGTGGGCGCAAAAAAACAAGGCTGGCTAGGTATTGCCAAGCAAAACCCCAATCAACTGAAAGACATAAAGCTGCCTGAAGACATCAATCCTACATGGGATTGGGATAGCCTTAATCAACAGTGGCAACAAGAAATTGGCGCTCTTGCAGAAGAGTTTATGCAAGGCATTGCGACCAACTGTTACTACCACACCAGTGAAACCAACTACACTGCAGAGCTATTTCCACTGAACCGTTATTACGAACAAGAACAGCTTTTACAATATCTCAATGATCAAGCGGGCTTACCATCGAACACAACTGCAACCGAAGGAAAGCCCCAATGACACATCCTAAAAATCAATTGGGTGCAGCAAACCAACCAGCGGATTACCTTGCTCGCCAACAAGCGCTTTCAGCCACTGAATCTTTTGCAGTGAGTGCTCCAGCAGGTTCTGGTAAAACCGAACTTCTCGCTCAGCGGGTGTTAACCCTACTGGCTCACAGTGATGCGCCGGAAAATATTCTCTGTATTACTTTCACTCGAAAAGCGGCCAGTGAAATGTTGGCGCGAATTGTTCACGCACTGGAAAGCGCCTGCAATCCTGAGCCTACTGAACCTCACAAAAAACATACCTGGCAATTAGCCAAAGCCGCCCTAGAACAAGATAAAAAACAGAACTGGCAGCTGTTAGAAAACCCAAACCGCCTAAACATTCAAACCATTGACGGCCTTTGTCGAGCATTAGCAAAACAGCTTCCATTAGAGAGCGGCTTAGGGGCAGTTCCGGACGCCATGCAATCCCCCGGTATTGCTTATTTGGAAGCGGCTAGAAAAACCGTTCAGTTACTGGAACACGAGGTCCACGGCCCACACTTAAAAAACTTACTGCTACATGTAGACAACAATATTGAAACCTTAGAAAAGCTACTGATCACCCTGCTTTCAAACCGAGATATCTGGCTGGGGGATGTGTTAGCAACGCGCCAAACCCCAAAAGCCTATTTCGAATACGCATTAAAAACACTCAACGTCGAAACCCTAAAGAAAGTACATAAAGAGCTTCAACCTCACAGCTCTAGCCTAGCTTTACTCGCCGATTATGCAGGCTCTAACTTAGTTACTGACGCACCGGGAAAAGATTCACCACTAAAGCAGTGTGCCGGCATTACTGACCTACCAGAATGCACACCGGAATCTCACTCTAAGTGGTTAGGTATTTGCGATTTATTGTTAACCCAAAAAAATGAATGGCGAAAAACCGTTAACAAATCCAGCGGTTTTCCTACGGAGCATAATGGCGATAAAGCGGCAGCCAAAACTCGTAAAGAAGACCTTGCTAATCTTATTGCCACATTGAAAACCCAACCGGCACTATTGGGTTTATTAGAAGATGTTCGTGCACTGCCTCCCGTAGAAATTCCCGAACAGCAATGGCAAATCCTGGCTGCATTAACCCATCTATTACCGGTGGCCGTTGCTCAATTACAACTGGTGTTTCAAGCCCAAGGGGAATGTGACTACACAGAAATCACCTTGGCCGCATTGCAAGCCCTTGGGGACGAAGACGCACCTACCGATTTAAGCCTGCTTCTCGACCACTCCCTACACCACATTTTGGTGGACGAATTTCAAGATACCTCAAGTAGCCAACTTACCCTGCTTAACCGCTTAACCGCAGGCTGGGAAAGAGGCGATGGCAAAACGCTATTTGTGGTGGGCGACGGTATGCAATCCATTTATGGTTTTCGCAACGCCAACGTGGGTATCTTTTTAGATATCCGTGAAAGAGGCTTAAAAAATATTGCGGTAACACCGCTGGATCTCACAGTTAACTTCCGCTCTGACCAAGGGGTTGTGGATTGGGTTAACCACACATTTAAGCAAGCGTTTCCACCTCAAAACGATATCGCTCGAGGCGCGGTGAGCTACACCCCAGCCATTGCACACCGCCCCTTAAAAAATTCACCGGCGGTGCAAACCCATTTATTTGGTGATAACAAAGTAGAAGCCCAAGAAATCGCCACGCTTGTGGCTACAACCCTAGAAGAATACCCGGAAAACTCTATCGCTATATTGGTGAAAGCTCGCAGCCACTTGGTAGATATTGTGAGCGCACTGCGGGAAAAAAATATCAGCTGGCAAGCCACCGATATCGATCCCCTCGCCACCCGACAATCGATTCTCGACCTACTTTCTCTCTCCAAGGCATTACTCAACCCTGGCGATAGAATCAGCTGGCTGTCTTTATTGCGCAGCCCTTGGATCGGCCTGCCTTTAAGCGATCTACACTTTATTGCCAACAGTAATCGCTCCCATAACCAAACTGACTGGCCCGTAATTTGGTCGCAATTGAATGATCAACAGCTGATTACTCAGCTGTCTCCTGACAGCCAAAAAATTCTAGCGAGAGCACTCCCGGTTCTTCAAGCGGCTTGGAATCAACGCCGACGTAAACCCCTCAGGGAATGGATTGAAGGCACCTGGGAAGCACTGGGCGGCCTAGCTGGCCTTCTAACACCGAGCGACGCAGTGGATATCCCAAGCTTTTTCGATTTGCTCGAAGCCCATAGTGAAGCTGCGCTTATCAAAGACTGGCCCGTATTTTTAAAAGCCGTTAACGAACTCTATGCTGCACCATTGCCAAACGCTGATGCCCGGGTACAGGTGATGACCATTCACAAATCCAAAGGGCTTGAATTCGATACCGTAATTATCCCCGGCCTTGCCAGAGGCAGTAGACCTTCAGACAGCCCTCTGCTCTTGAGTCAGGAGCGATTAACGGAAAATGGCGACCCCCACTTAATCATCGCGCCATTAGCCGCCACCGGTGAAGACACAGACCCTTGTTACGCCTACTTACGGGGCGAAGAAAAACGCAAAGGCACCCTGGAATCTGCCCGCTTACTTTATGTGGGAGTCACGCGAGCGGTAAGCCGCCTCTACCTCACCGGCGTTCTCAATGAAAACACCAAGGCAAAATCAGAGACTGCCGAGCCTACCCCCCCTGCAACCAACAGTCTACTGGCGAGAATTTGGCCTGTTTTAAATAACCCTGTGGGTGCTGAAACAAAGGAATACACCTACACCCCAGCGCTAACAACACAAACTGAGGTAAAAGAAGAAAGCTCACTGACTGAGCCAGGCCCGGAACACCAACACCTCGCAAGGCTTCCCGCCAGCTGGCAAGTACCAGAGTGCCCTGAGAATGACCTACTCAGCAGTTTCCGAGGGGCAACAGAAGGCTTCGACAGCGAAAGCAATGCCCCGGAATACAGCCGAGAGCACCGTATTACCGGTACCCTACTTCATCGTACCCTCCAGCAAATCACGGAAGATGGCACCGACAGTTGGACGCCTGAGCGTATCCAGCAACAGCTACCGGTTTGGCAGGCACAGTTTCGGCAGCAAGGGCTGATTGCTTACATGGCCTCTGGCATCGAAAAACTGCAGCAAGCGGTGAACACCATTCTGGCCTCTAATGTTGGACAGTGGCTGATGGACAACAACCACACCGAAAGCGCCTGCGAACTCGCCATCAGCTATCGCCGAGGGGGGCGCGTAAGGCGTGCTGTTGTAGACCGTACCTTTGTGGACCAAGGCACTCGCTGGATAATCGATTACAAGAGCGCAGCCCCTGGCCCACAGCAGCCGTTAAATGATTTCTTGGCTCAACAGCAACAGCTTTATCACAAACAGCTATCCCACTACGAAAAACTGTTTCTGAATATGGAGTCATTACCCATCAAAAAAGCCCTATTCTTCCCACTTATTGGTCACTTGCTCACCGTTGACGCCTAAAACCGAGAAATTACCTTAAGTTCTCGGGCTTCTGGTGTAGCAAATCCTTAAAAAGTCTGGGTAGAATGCTCTTTTGCTGATAACAACAAAATACGATCAACACTTGGGCTGCGCTGCAACGTCATAGAGTATGCTTTGAACGCCCACCACAGAATGGAACGACACGGAATAACAATGACTGATAAAGCTGTAGAAGATTTAAATATTGCCTCCCAGGAAATCCTGATCACTCCGGAGGCGCTTAAGACTGAAATGCCTCTCAACGAAAAAACTCGCGAAGCCATTGCCGGTAGCCGCCAAGTTGTTCGCGATATTCTGGATAAAAAAGACCCTCGCTTATTGGTTGTGATAGGCCCCTGCTCTATCCACGACACTGACGCTGCCCTGGACTACGCCAAGCGACTGAAAGCCTTGGCTGATGAGGTCTCTGAAACCCTCTACGTTGTGATGCGCGTGTACTTCGAAAAGCCACGCACCACCGTTGGCTGGAAAGGCCTGATTAACGACCCTTACATGAACGACTCCTTCGCCATTCAAGATGGCCTGCATATTGGCCGCAAGCTACTGGCAGATGTGGTTGAAATGGGCTTACCGACGTCTACTGAAGCCCTCGATCCAATCTCCCCCCAATACCTGCAAGACCTCATCACCTGGTCTGCCATTGGCGCTCGTACCACAGAATCTCAGACTCACCGTGAAATGGCTTCGGGCCTATCTTCAGCGGTAGGCTTCAAAAATGGTACCGACGGTGGCCTAACCGTTGCCATCAATGCCTTACAGTCTGTTTCGAGCCCTCACCGCTTCTTGGGTATCTCTAAAGACGGCCAAGTGGCAATTACGGAAACTCGCGGCAACCCATACGGCCACGTGGTACTTCGCGGCGGTAACGGGAAACCAAACTATGATTCCGTGAGCGTTTCCCTCTGTGAACAAGAACTAGAAAAAGCCGGTTTACCAGCTAATATTATGGTTGATTGTTCTCATGCTAACTCCAATAAAAACCATGAGCTGCAGCCTCTGGTGATGGACAATGTTGTGAATCAGATTATTGAAGGCAACAAATCTATTATTGGTGTGATGCTGGAAAGTAATATTGGGCCAGGAAATCAGAAGATTTCAGACAACATGGAATACGGCGTATCGGTAACCGATGCCTGTATCGACTGGGAAACCACAGAAACCCTTCTCAAGTCGTCCCATGAAAAGTTAAAGGGAATTCTAGATAAAAGAATCTAACCCCTTGATTTAAAAATAATAATTCGGGTATTAAATGACGGCTAGAAGTACCAAACAAGCCATTCTCTTTGCCGATGTTGCCGGTAGCTCAGGGCTCTATAAAACCCTTGGCGACGACGCTGCCAAAGAAGCCATTGATTACGCGGTCACCACCATGATCCGCCTATCTGAGGCTTCTAGCGGCACGCTGGTGAAAACCATCGGCGACGAGATTATGGCTCGCTTCCCCTCTGCCGAAAGTGCCTTCCATGCCGCTGTAAATATACAGCGGCACTTTTCCTCAAACAGCGGCGACGCTAACAACCCAGCTCAAGCCATTAATATCCGCGCTGGCGCCGCCTTTGGTGACGCTATTCTCGATGATGGCGATGTATTCGGACAAGCCGTAAATGATGCTGCAGCAGTAGCCCATATCGCCAAAGCCCGGCAAATCATCATCACCAACCCTTTTGCCGACCAACTAGGCACACCGCTTAGAGCCAGATGCCAATGGTTTGATACCACCACCCTCAAAGGCTCACGAAGCTCCACAGAGCTTTTCCGAGTCGACTGGGAACCCGATCAGGCCACCCAACAAGCTACCGTGGTTATGAACCAAAGCGATTTGCAGAATCTTTTGGAGGGCAGTCTAGAGCTCACATTGGGAAATCGCTGCTTCTATATTTCCCCCTCCGATGGTCCTTTTCGCATCGGTAGAGAGACGAAGAATATGTCCCTCACCATCACCGCAAGCGTGGCCAGTCGAGATCACTGCCATATTCACTTCCATCGCGGTAAATTTGTATTGGTAGATCACAGTACAAACGGCACCTATGTGCAAACCCCAGACAACCAAGAAATTTATTTACGCAGAGAGGAGATTCCGTTGACGGGTTCTGGAAAAATTAGCGTCGGCCAACCCATTAAAGACAACGACGACTGGATTCTTAACTATAAAATTTAAAGACTAAAAATCTAGAGACTCCGCTAAAAACATACCATGCGGTTTTTAATAAAAATAACGAGCTCTGTTGAATGAGGCTATCCCTTAAACTCTTTCTGTTTATTATTCCCCTGATCCTTGTGCCCTTAGCCACACTAGGGGGCATGGCTTATTACGTGAGTAGTAAGCAGGCTTTTGAGCAGGCAACCCAGGCGATCAAAGCCGAAACCCGCCAAACCACCCAACAGTTCTCAAACACCATCTCACAGGTTGAAGCGACATTAGGGCTATTCTCTCAATCCAGTGTTCTCAAATCGTACATTCACCTGGATAGCGATCAAAGTATTGCCATTTTCGATCTGTTAAAAGGCCCGCTACTGGAAGAGTTCCAAAACTTTGCCAGCGCCTACCCGGATTACTATGAGTTTTATCTCATCACACCTAATGAAAAAATTAATCTGCAATATAACCACTTTATTGCCAATAACGAGCCAGAACAGTCACTTACTCTTGAAGAAACCCTAAACAGCAACCAACTCTGGCTAGTAAAATTAAAAAAACTCACTCAGCAAACCAGCGAAGAGCCGCTAATTGCCTTCCTGTACGATGATCGCCTACAAAAAAATGTGTTATTGGGCTTACACCCGATCACCAAAACCAACCAGCCTGCCGAGCACTTTTTAGCTGTCAGTGTAAACAGTGAAAGCCTCCTACAATCACTGCGCCGACCAGGCAACCCTGATAATAAAGTTTTTATCACGAATCAACGCAATGAAGTCATGCTAGGAAAAGGTATTACTGACTTTGAAAGCGTTGATATCAAACGCTCAAATAACAGCGGTATGTACCAAGCCCGAGTTAACGGGCTAAAATTTTGGCTGCATGAGCAAGAGCTGCCCCACAACTATAAAATAATTTCCCTACTCCCCTCGCAGCTCATTGATTTACAAATCCAGTCCATTACCAGCACAACCATTCTTATTTCTCTGCTGTGTATTGGCCTAACCCCCATCCTACTTATCTATTTAATTAATCGATTAGTGATCACACCGTTTGAACAATTACTACAAGGGCACGAGATCGTTTCATCCGGCAAGCTGAACTTCAGGCTACCAGAAGGCCGGAAAGATGAAATCGGTAACTTATTCTCTGCGTTTAACAACATGGTATACGAGCTGCGTTTAATGCAGCGAAACCTGGAGTTACACCGAGACCAACTGGAACAAAAAATCCAGCTAAGTACCCAGCAGCTCCGTGAAAGTAATAATCAACTAGAACAATCACGGGTAGAAGCTGAACAAGCCAACGCCATGAAGAGCCATTTCCTCGCCAATATGAGCCACGAAATGCGCACACCACTCACCGCCATCATTGGCTTTTCTGAGCACGCAATCTCTCACGATAACTCCCCTGCTGAACGCAAGAATGCTATGCACACAGTGATCCGTAACGCGAATCACCTACTCAACCTCATTAACGATGTTCTGGATATCACCAAAATTGAAGCGGGCAAATTAGATGTTGAGCAAACAGAAATATTCACCAATGAAGTGTTGCATGATGTAGACACACTGATTGCGGAACAAGCACTTAACAAACAGATTCAGTTTATTCGCGATTACCAGTTTCCTCTTCCTGAAAAAATCATCAGTGACGGCACTCGCTTAAAGCAAATCCTTATCAACCTGTTAAACAATGCCGTTAAATTCACCAAATACGGCCACGTTAAACTAAAGGTTTTCCATAAAGCAGAAACCCATCAAACGTACTTTGAAGTTTCCGATACCGGCATCGGTCTAACCGATGAACAAATCAAACGCTTATTCAAGCCTTTCGAGCAAGCGGATACGAGCACCACTCGAAAGTTTGGTGGCACAGGCTTGGGCTTGAGTATCAGTAAGTTCTTATCAGAAAAGTTAGGCGGTGGAATCTCTGTTGTCAGCACTCCAGATCAAGGCAGCACTTTTACCGTCTGGATTGACAGTGGAGAGCCTGTCAGCGACAAAAGTATTTCGAGTATTAATCACGAAGAAATCACTCAGCACTCCCTTGAGCAAGTTGAGGAAGACAGAAACAGTAAAGCTGATATTGCCATCGAAGATCTGGGCGGCCAAATTCTGCTAGCCGAAGACAACAAAGATAACCAAGCGCTTATTTCTCTATTAATTAAACGCACCAAAGCTGAATTAATGGTTGTAGAGAACGGCCAGCAGGCTGTTGAAGAAGCGCTATCAAACGAATTCAACCTTATCCTTATGGACATGCAAATGCCGGTTATGGGCGGCTTAGAAGCAACTGAATTGCTTCGCGCCAGTGGTTGCGACACACCCATTGTTGCACTCACAGCCAACTTTATGCTGGAAGAAAGGGAACAGCAAAAAAATGCTGGCTGTAACAACACTCTCGCTAAACCCATCGACAAAGAACTATTTTTCAAAACCCTGGGAGAATATCTACCAGGCACTGAAGAAGACACTGCAAGTGAAGATTCTATGGATGACGAACTCATCAACGACCCGGCTTACCAAGCCATTGTTTTACAATTTAAAGGCCGCCTAGAAGAAACCCTAAGCGGTTTAGACAAAGCCTGGGAAACCAAAGATTGGGATACCTTGGCATCCCTCGCCCACGGTTTAAAAGGCAGCGCTGGTATGTTTGGCTTCCCCGCCATTACAGAACAAGCCGCTCAATTGGAAAAAGCCTCTCGCAACAAAGAAGAAGATAATAGCTACCCCGCACTGCTTTCTCTAAAAGCTCTGTGCGATGGCATCCACTAACCTTCGACAGGAGCGTTAACAAGTGCCTAGGCCAGAGCCGAAAATACTCATCGTCGATGACGACCCCCTCATTCGCACAAGCCTAAAAACCATGCTTAACCACGAGGGTTTTAATAATATTGTGCAAAGCGCATCAGGCTCTGTCGCCCTTGCAACCTATTACGAACACAAAGCAGACTTAGTTTTTTTAGATATTGAACTGCAGGACATTTCTGGCTTCGAAGTTCTAGACAGCTTAAAAACCTACAACTCTGCCGTTGAGATTGTGATGGTTAGCGGCCACAACACTATCCACAACGTGAAAAAAGCTATCGACATGGGTGTCCAAGGTTTTGTTGTTAAGCCTTATAAAACCGCAAAAATTATGGCAATCCTTAAAAAGTTGAATTACGTGGATTCATAAAAGTAATGTACAAACTCCCATAAAAAAGCCCGGAATGATTCCGGGCTTTTTTAATACAATCAACCAGAGTAAATCTAATCAATTCCGTATCATTTAAAATACGCCTGACTTTTATCACTGTGATCCGTCACATCACGAACCCCTGTAAGCTCTGGAATACGCTCAATCAAGGTTTTTTCAACGCCATCTTTCAAGGTTACATCTACCGCTGAACAACCTTGGCAACCACCGCCGAATTCCAGTATCGCAAACTTATCTTCGGTAATTTCCGTTAAGCTGACCTTACCACCGTGAGAAGCCAGCCCAGGGTTCACTTCGTTATACAACACGTAGTTAATGCGATCTTCCAGCGGGCTATCGTCATTCACTTGAGGCATTTTTGAGTTGGGCGCACGAATAGTTAACTGGCCGCCAAATTTATCTTTTGAATAATCAACCTTGGCATCTTCCAGAAATGGCAGACTGCGACCTTCAAAATGCGCCTTAAAATGGGTTAACTCTACAATGACGTCTTCTTCGTTTTCTTCCCCGGGGCGGCAGTAAGCAATACAGGTTTCAGCCTTCGGAGTACCTGGATCGGAAACAAACATACGAATACCAATTCCCTCACAGTCCTGCTTTTCCAACAGCTCAGCCAAATATTCCTGAGCTGATTCGGTGAATTCAACGTTGACGCTAATATTGGCGCTGGTATCTGTCATAGAATTTCCACTTACCTATTTGAAAATGCCGGGTAATTCCGGGTTAAGTACCTTGCTAGACACCCAACTTATTACCCGATTGATTTAGTCAGGTATTGTATGCCTGAAGCCTACTTCTGCCAAGAGAAAATCCCTACAAGCTCCATAAATAGGCGCAATCAAACTAAATCAAAATATTTTGATATAGGTTTTTAAGGGCAAGCCTGCTACACTTACGCCCTCAAAACCAGGCATTGAACTGCCTTTACGTGTAGAAATTAGGAAACACCATGTCAGATCGCCAAAACCGCCTCTCTGCCCTCCACAAAGCCCTGTCCCAGCGCATTCTGATCCTCGATGGCGCTATGGGCACCATGATCCAAGGCTACAAACTGGAAGAAGCCGACTATCGCGGGGAGCGCTTTGCCGACTACCACATGGATATCAAGGGTAATAATGACCTACTGGCCATTACCCAGCCCCACATCATCCGCGAAGTTCACCGCAAATACCTAGAAGTTGGTGCCGACATCATCGAAACCAACACCTTCAATGCTACCCGTGTGTCTCAGGCAGACTACGACATGCAAGAGCTAGCCTGGGAGCTTAACTACGAAGGTGCCAAGGTGGCTCGTGAAGCTGCTGATGCAGTTTCTGCTGAGACCGGTAAGCCGCGCTGGGTCGCTGGTGTGATTGGCCCAACATCACGCACCTGCTCTCTCTCTCCGGATGTCAATGATCCCGGCGCTCGCAATGTAACCTTTGACGAGCTGGTTGAAGACTACCTAAATAGCATCGACGGCCTTGTAAAAGGCGGCGCAGATACCCTGCTGATCGAAACCATTTTCGACACTCTCAATGCCAAAGCTGCGATTTTTGCCTGCCAAACCTACTTTGAGCGCGAAGGCATTGAGCTACCCATTCAAATTTCCGGCACCATTACCGATGCCTCTGGCCGCACCCTGTCAGGCCAAACAACAGAAGCATTCTGGAACTCACTGGCTCACGCCAAACCACTTTCCATCGGCTTGAACTGTGCGCTCGGCGCCACGGAATTACGCCCCTACCTAGCAGAGCTATCTCGCGTAGCGAATTGCTATGTTTCAGCACACCCCAATGCAGGCCTACCAAATGAATTTGGAGAATATGATCAAACTCCAGACCAAATGGCTGACATTATTGTTGAGTTTGCACAGTCTGGTTTCGTGAATATTATTGGTGGTTGTTGTGGTACTTCACCGGGCCATATTGAAGCCATAGCCAAAATAGTCACTGATAAAGAAACTCGTGAGATTCCAACCATTGAACCCACACTGCGACTGTCCGGCCTTGAGCCCTTCAATGTGGCAAAAGACTCCCTATTTGTAAATGTGGGTGAGCGCTGTAACGTTACAGGCTCTGCACGCTTCAAGCGTTTGATTCTAGAAGAAGACTACGACACCGCTTTAGAAGTTGCTCAAGAGCAAGTAGAAAACGGTGCGCAGATTATCGATATCAACATGGACGAAGGTATGCTGGATGCTAAAGCGGCCATGATTCGTTTTTGTAACCTGATTGCTTCCGAACCAGAAATTTCCAAACTGCCCATTATGGTGGACTCATCCAAGTGGGATGTTATCGAAGCAGGCTTAAAGTGTATTCAAGGCAAGGCCGTTGTTAACTCTATTTCACTGAAAGAAGGCAAAGAATCCTTTATTCAGTACGCTAATTTGTGCCGCAAATACGGCGCAGCCGTAGTGGTAATGGCCTTTGATGAAGACGGCCAAGCAGATACGGAAGCGCGAAAAATTGAAATTTGTAAAAACTCTTACGATATTTTGGTTAATGAAGTGGGCTTCCCTCCACAGGATATTATTTTCGATCCAAATATTTTCGCCGTTGCCACGGGTATCGATGAACACAACAACTACGCCGTCGATTTTATTGAAGCCAGCCGCTGGATTCGCAAGAACCTGCCTCACGCTTCTGTGAGTGGTGGCGTGTCTAATGTTTCCTTCTCATTCCGTGGTAATAATCCTGTACGTGAAGCTATTCACTCCGTGTTTTTATTCCATGCGATTAAAGCCGGTTTGAATATGGGCATTGTAAATGCCGGCCAATTAGCGGTTTACGATGACCTTCCCGAAGAACTTCGCGAAAAAGTTGAAGATGTGATTCTTAATCGCAATAACAACGCAACCGACGCCTTACTGGCCATTGCCGATAACTACAAAGGCGATGGCTCAGGTGGAGCGAAAAAAGAGGATCTCGAATGGCGCAGCTGGCCGGTGGCTAAGCGATTAGAACACGCTTTGGTAAAAGGCATTACCACCTTTATTATTGAAGACACAGAAGAAGCGCGAGCTGGAGCCAAACGCCCACTGAATGTCATCGAAGGCCCTCTCATGGACGGTATGAATGTGGTGGGTGATTTATTTGGTGATGGAAAAATGTTCCTACCGCAAGTGGTGAAATCCGCTCGTGTTATGAAACAATCTGTCGCCTATCTACAGCCATTTATTGAACAAGAGAAAGATTCCGTCGCAAAATCCAATGGCCGAATTTTAATGGCCACCGTAAAAGGCGATGTACACGATATTGGTAAAAATATTGTGGGCGTTGTACTGGCCTGTAATAACTTCGAAGTAATCGACATGGGCGTAATGGTGTCCTGTGAAGACATTTTGAAAACCGCCAAAGAGAAAGAGTGCGACATCATCGGGCTTTCCGGTTTGATTACTCCCTCTCTCGATGAAATGGTGACTGTTGCTAAAGAAATGCAGCGCCAAGGCTTGGATATTCCACTGATGATTGGTGGCGCTACAACGTCCAAAGCGCACACAGCGGTAAAAATCGAACCGCAATTTGAGAACAATCAAGTGGTTTATGTGGCCGATGCCTCCCGTGCAGTAGGTGTCGCCAGCAACCTACTGTCCCAAGATTTACGTGAGAAATTTGTAGCCGATACCCAAGCAGAATATGTAAAGGTTCGTGAACGTGTGGCTAATCGTCGCCCTTCTGGCACCTACTACAATTACACAGACGCAAAAGCGGAAAAACTTGCATTGAATTGGGATGGCTACACACCACCTCAACCACAATTTATTGGCACCAAGTCACTCACTGATTTCCCCCTAGAAAAACTAGTGGACTATATCGACTGGACCCCCTTCTTTATTAGCTGGGACCTTGTGGGTAAATTTCCAAAAATTCTGGGCGATAAAACCGTTGGTGAAGCGGCAACTGAGCTGTATGAAAACGCACAGGAGATGCTGAAAAAAATCATTGATGAAAAATTGCTAACCGCCAATGCCACACTGGGCTTCTGGCAAGCTAACAGTATCAATGATGATGATATCGAACTGACAGATGAAAGCGGAAACAAGTTGGCTACCCTACACCACATCCGCCAACAGATTAAAAAGAACGGCAACGAAGAAAAGCCGTTATTGTCTTTAGCTGATTTTGTGGCACCACAAGACAGCGGCAAGCAAGATTACATTGGGGGTTTTGTTGTAACAGCTGGATTAGGGGCCGATGAACTAGCCGCACAATACGAGCAAGCTCACGACGACTACAATAGTATTATGGTAAAAGCCTTGGCTGATCGCCTAGCGGAAGCCTTTGCTGAATACCTACATCAACAAGTACGTACAGAGCATTGGGGTTACGCAACCGATGAAACACTGGATAACGAAGCGCTAATCAAAGAGCGTTATCGCGGCATCCGCCCTGCTCCAGGTTATCCGGCTTGCCCCGATCACAAAGAAAAAGAAGCGCTCTTTTCTCTACTGAATGCAGAAGCCACCGCGAATGTGGGCCTAACCGAACACTTTGCTATGACACCTGCAGCTTCCGTTTCCGGCTGGTATTTCAGCCATCCGGAAAGCAAGTATTTCAGCACAGGGAAAATTGGCCGTGATCAGCTTACGTCTATTGCTGAAAGAAAAGGTAAAGACTTAGAGGAGATGGAGCGCTGGCTACAACCTATCCTAGATGATTAATCATAGATAAAACTCATAGTCTGTTTTCATTGTTCTCATCTTGGAAACAGACCAATTTAAATAGCGTAGTTTTAAGTAATAATCGCCCACTTCCTTGCGGCTTCTCGGTTATCAAAGATTTTAAATTCCCAACTCGAAGAGTGTGATTGAGAGCAAGTAATATAAGCTTCGCACAGTAAAATGGTATGAGGTTCATCGGCAATCAATGCAATTTTCATGCGCTTTATAGATAGTGACGCGGCTACATCTATTGCGGCAGGCTGCTTCATGTTAGCCAAGGTAACGTGAGAAAAATCAGCCCCTAACAAATCAATAATTTGGTAGTGAAGATTATCAAAGTTCTCATCATTGAAGATACGCCCATTTGATTCATTGATCTCTTCAATGGTCACCACCCCATAATGATCCAGCAATAAACCAGACCCCTCCCAAACGAGATTAAATGGCATAAAAACCCCTATGCAAAATTCTTATCCCTTCTATGAAAGGTAACTGAGTACAGATCGAACATTTCAGTAATAGCACTCACCAACCGTTCTGGCAAAGTTTAAACGCCAGCCCATTAACATAATGGAAAAACTTACTCATACTAAGTACATTTTCATAAATTAAAGGGGATAATTTAGAGAAGTAAAATCTATAAAGTAATCCCGAAAGAATATTTTGTTCTAAAGCAATACCGTAACTAAATCGGTTCTAGGTTTAATGACTTCCTTTCAGCTCCCAGCCTTACCTATCTCCTTGTATTGCCCCAAGCTTAATCTACACTAAATTTTAAGCAGCATATTTATCCGGGGTTTCAATATGTCTAACAAATTGAAGTTTGCTCCTCCTCGCAAAGAAGACAAAACAAATACCACTACTGGAAAACCTTGGATAATCGTCCTTATCGATGATGAACCCCAGGTTCATGAAATCACTCAGCTAGTCTTAAAAAACTTCCAGTTCGAAAGTCGCCCTATAGAAATCATCAATACTTACTCAGGCTCCGAAGCTCAAAAGCTTTTCGAATCACGAGATGATATCGCCATGGCCATTGTTGATGTCGTCATGGAAACCGATAATGCGGGACTAGACCTAATTCACTACATCAGAAAGAATCTCGGAAATTCATATACGCGTTTAGTATTAAGAACTGGCCAGCCTGGACAGGCTCCTGAAGATAAAGTCATCCAAGAATATGATATTCATGACTACAAAGATAAAACCGAGCTTACAGATACAAAATTAAAAACCCTGTTATATTCTGGATTACGCTCCTATAGGGATATTTGCCTCATCAAGGCAAACAAATTGGGACTGGAAAGAATAATAGAGTCCGCCAACAGCCTTATTATTAGCGATAACCTAAAGGTATTTTCCTCTGCCGTATTAGAGCAATTAACACGAATCATTGGGCTTGATAAAAACGCTCTCTATGCAAATGTTTCTTCTGTTTATGCAACACAACACAAAAATCCAAGCTATCAAATTTTAGCGGCCACAGGAGAGTTATTTGAAGGGTCTTCAATTGGCAGCAATCAAATACCAAAAAGTGTTACTACTTTTTTTAATGACGCCATACGAGAAAAAAAATCCATACACCTAGATAATCATTATGTTGGATTCTACAAAACGCCATCAGGCGGATTAAACCTGCTATTCGTCACCATAAAAGACAAACTCTCTGCACTAGACCATCATTTACTCGATATATTTTCAGATAGTGTAGCTGTAGCTTACGAAAACTTAGTTCTCAGAGAAGAAATACAAACAACACAAGAAGAAATTGTTTACTTACTTAGTGAAGCTGTTGAAAGGCGTTCCAAAGAAACAGGGGGCCATGTTAAACGTGTCGCTGAAATCAGTTATTTACTGGCAAAAAAAGTAGGCTTCCTATCAGAGCAACAATGCAGACTTATACGTATGGCTTCCCCCCTACATGACGTGGGTAAAATTGCCATTCCCGATCAAATACTCAACAAACCCGGAAAACACGAACCATCAGAATGGGAAATCATGAAAACCCATGTTACCGAAGGTAAAGAAATATTAAATTCATCTGACAGACCAAGCCTTCAGCTCGCTTCCATAATATGCAGTGAACACCATGAAAAATGGGATGGTTCAGGATACCCCAAGGGCATATCTGGTGAAAAAATTCATATCGCAGCCAGAATTACAGCCATTGCTGATGTATTCGACGCGCTAGGCTGTAAGCGCTGCTACAAGAATGCCTGGCCTATGGACGAAATCGTCGACTTTATTAAAAAAGAAAAGGGAAAGCACTTCGATCCCTCTCTGGTAGACATACTTTTAGGCAATATCGACGAAATAAGATCCATTCGTAATAGATACCCCGACGAGAATGAAGCATGTTAGACAGAAATCTGAAAAATATCGTCTCTCCTGATCAATGGGCATACTTTTTATCTCTTGAATCGACTCAAAAGATTGCTGACATTGTATTTTCTTGCCGTGAAAGGTCAGAGCTTGTTGAAAGATCATTAGATGCCATTATGGAGTTCACGAATTTCGATGCCATTGTTTTTCTTGTGATATGCGAAGATCGTGAAAATTTAGAAGTCATCTCTGCTCGAGGGGTTAGCGAGCAGACTAAATCTGTCGGCAGAACATTACCTATTAACAATAGCTTTTCTGGTCAAGCTGTTTTAAGCAAGCAAATTATCAGTTCTGGGGAGTTAAAAGAAGATAATCGCATGTATGCCCCCGTTGAAGTCCTCTTGGCAAATGACAATTTCTCTAGCGCTGTCAGTGTCCCTTTAATTTATAACGACACCGCATATGGCACCATCAATATTCTCTTTAAAGGGCACCATAGAGACTTGCGTACATCTGATTATGAAACCATGAAAACCATTGGAAAAATGCTCTCTATTGCCCTCTCCAATGTTGAATACGTCGAAAGGTTTACCCTTGAAATTCGAACAAGAAAGAAAGCTCAAGAAGAATTAAATGTTTTCAACAATGAGCTAGAAAACATAGTTAATGAGAGAACAAAATCGTTACAAGAAGCCTTAATTAACTTAGAGGGTTTACAAGAAAGCCTTATCGAATCTGAAAAGATGGCATCCTTAGGGGGACTGGTCGCCGGTCTTTCCCATGAAATCAACACCCCATTAGGAGTATCTAACACATCGGTAAGTCACCTAGAAAAAACCACCCAAGATCTTAAATCAGAATTCATGGGTAACACATTAACTAATGAAGACTTCAAAGATAAACTTGATGACCTATCGTCAGGTACCGAAATCTTAGTAAGAAATATTGATAGGGCATCAGAACTCATTAAAAGTTTTAAGCAGATAGCTGTTAATCAGTCCTACGAAAACACTCTCGTTTTTGACGTAACCCCTGTTGTAAACAGTGTTATTACAACCCTGACACCCAAATGGAAGTCAAAAAATATCAATTTCATTGTAAATACCCCCGAAGAACTAAAACTCCACGGTTATGCCGGTGCATTCAGCCAAGTATTTACAAATCTGATTGTAAACTCACTCATCCATGGATTTGAGAACACGAATAACGGAACAATTGAAATAACATCAAAACAAAGAAATGATGGCCTTTGCCAAATAACATACAAAGACGACGGCCACGGTGTAAGCCTTGACAATATTAAGAATATTTTTGACCCATTCTACACCACCAAAAGAGGACAAGGAGGAACAGGACTAGGACTCCACTTGGTGTACAACCTAGTCACTCATAAAATGCAAGGAACCATCAAAGCAGAACGACTAAACCCTGGGTTATGTTTTCAATTAACCATACCTTTACACCTAATAGAAGATGACAAAGAGAGAACATATCAAGTTTTATAGCCACATAAATAACGTCAGCTACAACAGATAACACATATGAGATAATTATGCTTGATCTAGAACTAGAAAAAATTATTTCCACAAAACAATGGCACTATATTATTTCATTGGTTTCAACCCAAAAGATTGCAGACGCTGTTTTTTCTTGTAGAGAGAGGAAAGAACTCATTGAGAAGTCACTAGATGCCATCATGGAATTTACTAATTTCGATAGCGTCGCCATGCTAATCCTAAACAAAGAAGAAACTGCCTTAGAATGCTTATCAGTCAGAGGCCTTAGCGAAGAGACAAAAAGAATTGGACTAAAACTCCCCGTTGATGGAAGTTTCTCCGGAGCGGCCTTAGTCAGCAAAAAAATTATCAGCACAGGAGAACTAGCCACAAACAGTATTATGTACGGGCCTGTAAGAGAATCTCTAGCAAAAGACAATCTAGCCAGCGCTATAAGCATACCACTGATATTTAATGACCGCCCCTACGGGGTAATCAATATTTTCTTTAGGGATTACAACAGGGATCTACTATCTACAGACTACAGTATTATGGAAACCATTGGAAAAATGATCTCCCTTGCGCTTTCAAATGTTGACCACCTTGAAGAATTAACCACAGAAATAAATACCAGAAAACAAACCCAAGACACACTAACAAGACTTAAAAGCCACCTTGAAAAACAAGTCAACGAAAGAACTGAATCCCTTCAAAATGCCTTAAATAATTTAAAAGACTTACAAGATCATTTGGTAGAGTCAGAAAAGATGGCCGCTCTGGGGAGTTTGGTGGCCGGAATATCTCATGAGATAAACACCCCTTTAGGGGTTTCTAAAACGTCTGCCAGCCATATTGAAACCACTGTAAACCAACTAAGATCCTCTTTTAAAAATGACTCCTTGACGGAAGAGGAATTTAGAAATCGACTAAACGAACTATCTTTAGCCACAACAATTTTATCTCAAAATATCAGCAAAGCATCCGACTTGGTAAGGAGCTTTAAACAAGTTGCCGTTGATCAATCCGACGAGAGAATTTTTGATTTTGATATAAGATCCAGCATAAAGGATGCAATCACCACTCTCACACCAAAATGGAAACAGAAAAATATCAAATTTAATATTGATGCGCCAAATAATTTAGTTATTCACAGCTACCCTGGCGCTATAAGCCAAGTTTTCACAAATTTAATTACAAACTCCCTTATTCATGGGTTTCCACGTAAAAACAATGGAAAAATAGAGTTTATAGCGGAAGAACAAGCCGACCATACCTGTAAAATCACTTACAAAGATAATGGCTGCGGCATTAAAAAAGAAGATGCAAAGAAAATATTCGAACCTTTTTATACCACAAGGCGTGGAATCGGAGGCACAGGACTCGGATTACATTTAATATTTAATCTAATAACCCATAAAATGAAGGGGAGCATTGTAGCCACCCCTCTAGAAGAGGGACTGAGCTTTTCCATTACCATCCCCACCAATTTAGAAACACCAGAATAGAAAGTACTACTTCTAGCATCCCTCTTAAAAAGGCAGTGGGCACTTTCGATAAACTGTATTAGCTCGGTTCAGGCATGAGACACATTAATCAGCCGCGCCAAGGTTCCCCGGCAGCGTCTCGTACACCCACAAATGAAATAGAGACAGAATCGGAGTAGCGCAACGCGCCTACTTTATCAATTTCTACTTCGGCACGAAGTGCCTGCGGGTTTTCCATGACCAAAGCCAACGCGTCGTGAGTCATTCGCTCCAACAACTCGAAACGATTGTCTTCTACAAACTGGATTAACGCTTTACAGATGGTACGGTAATTCAGCGCACTGGAAATATCATTATCTGTAATAGCCGCTCCGGCATCACACTTGATTACCACATTCACAAGCACATCTTGGCGATTCGCTTGCTCTTCGTCTTTAATGCCAATATAGGCCCTCAGTCGCAGGTTTTTTATTCGTATGGTTGCGAGCTGGTCAGACATAGGAAGATTAGCCTCGAATTAAGTGTAAAAACTCTTTACGTGTCGCCGGGTTATCTCGGAAAGACCCCAGCATCACAGACGTTGTCATAGAGGAGTTCTGCTTCTGCACACCACGCATCATCATGCACATATGCTTTGACTCAATCACAACCCCTACCCCTTTACCGCCGGTAACATCTAACACGGCTTCAGCAATTTGCTTGGTAAGGTTTTCTTGAATTTGTAAGCGACGAGCAAACATATCCACGATACGAGCAAATTTCGACAAGCCGAGTACATTGCCATTGGGCAGATAAGCAATATGGCAGCGACCAATAAATGGCAGCATATGGTGCTCGCACATGGAATACAGCTCGATGTCTTTCACCAGCACCATTTCATCGTTATCCGATTCAAAAACGGCACCATTCACAATGTCCTCAAGCTCAGTGCGATAACCACTGGTAAGAAACTCCATGGCTTTTGCTGCACGCTTCGGGGTATCCAATAACCCTTCTCGATCAGGGTTTTCACCCAACTGCTCCAAAATTCCACGGTAGTGCTGAATAAGCTCGTCTGACATTGTTTTTAAACCTGCATGAATCTATGGCCAAACCTTAATGGCTGGACTCTAATAACTGATCTCGGGGGGAAAGACCGATTAAAACAGTCAACTATTATAATCTAAATAGTTGTGGCTGAAATAGCCTAAGGCTGAAATATACGTATCAAACTTGGCTTTGGCCTTCAGGAGCTTGCTGAATACCTTGAGGTTCTAATTCAGGTATAAGTTGAGGTTCAGAAGAATTATCTGGAGCCTTAGGGTGCGATGGTGTTTGAGGCGCTTGTCTTCTGTTAAATTCCTCTTCTAGAGACTCTCTGGCTTTATCCAAATCATCTCCTAAGCTTTCCAGCATGCCTTTAAATGCGCCCAGAATCGACTTGTTAGCATCTCTCACCATACCATCAATGGAATTACCATTTAACCGGGTTACTTCTTTTTCAAGCTGAGCTAACTGCGCTTTTTGCTCCGCGATAACACTGGCTTGAGATTCTATTTTGGCATTCAGCTGAGCTACACTACTCTGCTGAACATACAAGCTATAGCCTGTGGCGGCATTTGCTGCGATCAACACTATCAATAGTAATTTTAGGTTTCCACTATTCACAATCGTTACCTTTTCCTGATTGGTTCACTCTTTAATCGTTATAATACTCAAAACTCTCCAGTGACTGTTAACAATAAAACCGTTTAGAACCAAACACATGACACAAACCAATCAATGCCCCTGCGGTAGCACACTCACCTATAAAGAATGCTGCGGGAAGTATCATCGCGGGCTAAGTACTGGAAAGAACGCTGGAGCTAACACGCTTCCTGATTCACCAGAAACCTTGATGCGCTCTCGCTACAGTGCTTTTGCTTTAGGGGAAATTGATTATTTAATCAACACTCTACACGCGTCTAAAGGTAAACCCGATGATGCTGACTCTCTGGAAACAGCCATTGAATCAACCCAGTGGCTCAGGCTTCATATCCTCAATCACTCACAATCCGACAAAGCTGGCGTTGTGGAGTTCCAAGCCATTTTCCGAGACAGAAACACTGGAGAAATCGGCATGCTCCACGAACAATCAAATTTTGTAAAAGAAGATAGCCGCTGGTTCTATACCGATGGGGAGTTGTTCGACAGCCCCATTCCCAAAGAGTACTTCCCTGGCCGGAACGATGCCTGTTGGTGTGGCAGTGGTAAGAAATTTAAAAAGTGCTGTGGAAGTTAGTGAACAGGCAGGATATGGCGAAAACTACACAAACGTATTTTTCAAAACCTCGTAGGCCTCTCTAATTTCCATAAACCTCACTGCATCGCCCCCGCGGTCTGGGTGGTATTCTGCCGCCAGCTTTCGATATCGCTGTTTGATTTCCTCTTCAGAAACATCCAGCGGTAGCCCTAGCACCTCGAAGGCTTCTGGCCGCTGATCCTCCCTAAAGAATCGCTGCCAAAAGCTTTGCAGGAGCGCTTGAACCAACTCCTCAGTGGCATCTTCACAGTTTTTCCAATCCCCGTAAAAATCCCTGAGATTTGCTTCTCCTGAGCTGGCCACTTGCTGCTGCCCAGTCTCTGTTAACGGCAGTAGGATAGTTTTCAAAGGCGTGATTTCCAAATAAAAGCCCTCAGCCACTAACTCCTGTTGCAGCTCATAAAGTGCATTCTTAATGGCAAAATTTTTCTGAAACAAGCTGAAGTCGCTTGAGGGCTTTTCGACATCATTATCGGCACCGGCGTCCAAATTGAAACCGGCTTTCTCCAAATATTGAATTAACTGGATATCTTTTACACCCTCAGGACTTTTTTGAAGCAAGTTGAGAATGACGGCTTTCAATGGGTTTGAATAAGAAATAAGCGCCTCTTTATATCAAATAATACTCAAGTCACTGTGTTTACTTTTTCTCAGTTATTAAAACGAAAAAGTGTGACGAATTTCAAATTTTGGATGTAGATGTTACAAAAGTCAGAACCAAACGATCTAAAACTTTCCTTGCTACTAAGCCAAAATCGTATAACGTATATACATGCTTTCTAATTTTAATGCAGCAGGTAAACACAAGTGGCAAAGGATCTCGACTTCTGGCTCGGTTATATTCAAAACTCTGAAATCACCGCTTTGAATCATGTGATTCACGAGCTGGGTAAAATGACCGAAGACGACGACAGCTCACTGGATGAACTAGCTAGGGTCATCCTACAAGATTCTGCCGTCACCTCACAGGTCCTTCGAGTTGCCAACAGCGTTCAGTACAACCCCTCTTCTGCCCCCATAACCACCATCAGTAAAGCCTTAGTCTTTATTGGCATTCGCGAACTGAAAAATATAACCCGCACGATTCTGATGATTCAGCTAGCGCTAAAAGGAAATCCTCGCCCTGAGCTCATGGAAGCCATGGCTCGGAGTTTTCATGCCGCAATCCAAGCTCGCAATCTAGCATTTGATCTAGAGCCAGAGGAGCGCGAAGAAGTCTTTATTGCCGCATTGCTCTACAACTTAGGCGAAATGCTCTTTATTGGCTCAGACCGCCCTGAAGTCAAAGAGTACTTGGAATACCGCAAAGGTGGCTATTCAAGAGTTGATGCATCTCGCAAAGCCACAGGCATAAGCTTTAATGAACTCACTTTAGCACTGACAAGAGACTGGCGATTAACACCGATTCTCAGCCAAGCCCTTGAAAACACACTGCAAACAGCGGAAGACCATCCACTTTTAATGCCTGTACTGCTGGGTTGTGAAATCAGTGATATCGCCCAGCACGGCCTCGAATCCCAAGCGATGAAAACCCTTCGCGTTCATGCCTGTGCCTACACGGGCATGAGCGGTATGCGCATTAAGCAACGGCTTATCAACAGTTCAGAGGAAGCGGTAACGGTTGCTTCAACTTATGGTGCTGAGAGCGTATGCCAGCTGATTCATCGCTTAAGTGAAGACGATCAAGAAACCAAGGCGGTTGAAGAAACCAGCCATACGTCCACTCTGCGCTGTATTCAGCGCTTAACCGAAATCGCCAATGAAGATGGCGATATCAACCAACTACTTTACACCGTATTAGCAGGCCTAAAACACGGAGCACAAATCAAACGCGTCTGTGTCGCGTTAATTAGTCCGGTAAGAAAACAACTTGAAGCGAGATACTTGCACGGTGAAGGCACGGAAAACTGGATGAAGCAGTTTATTCTGCCCATTCAAGACGACAACAACGGTTTTTTACACTACTGCCTTCGCCACGAAGGTCAACACTGGCGAAAAAGCTGCGAGAACCGACAAATCGAAGGCAAATTAAAACCACTCTTAGAAGATACTCCCGATGGCTTTGCCACCCGCATCACAAACGGTAAACGCGTTGTAGGCATACTCTATTGTGATAACGACAATGAAGGATTAAGCTCAGAAAGTTTTGCAACATTCCAGCTACTCACTGGGCAATTAAATATGGCTTTGAAACTGCTTACCCAAAATGCAAAAGCCAATCAGACACATAAAATCAATAAAAGGACGCGGGGGCATTAAAAGCGGAATACTTTATGAGAATCCAACTAGCGAGAAACTACAGTTTCACCTGTTTCAGGCGGGTAAGCATCTTATCCAAATACTGTTTAGCCGTATCCTGCTTTTGCTGAACTAACTGCATACGCTCAACAGCCTGCTCTTCAATATCTTTCACAAGATCCATTTCGTCAGGGTTTAACTCTGCACCTTGAAAAATCACATGGAACTGCCGCAGCGTATCGTTCACAATTTCAGAAAATTCTTTTTGCTGGTGGTTAAGCTGAACCGTCATGGTGTTAGCCACTTTATCTACCGCACCAGTAACATATTTTACGTTCGTTAATTTATCCTGGCTTTGCTGGTGGCCGGAAATTTTATCCGCAAGATGATTACTGAACTTAAACATCTCTTTCACCGCATCCATATTGTCTTTCACCGCGTTGGGGTTTTCCGTTTTCGGAATCAATATAGCGCGAATATTACTCATGCAAATACCCATACCGATAGATAGCGGCACAGGCTCACCGGGCTTATCACACTTCATGGTATCCAAAAGATGTTTTTCTTTATCAGAGACTTGCCCATAAGGGCCTGAGTTAATACTTCGACTATCGGCTTTAACCTGCACGAAGGCATTAACCCCCACATCACCCAACTCCATCATCACCGCTAACGCCAAGTCTTCCAGAGAACCAACCTCAATAGTGTTATAGGCAAAATCAAGAATATGCTGTGAATCAAATGGCTTACCATCAGCAGCAACATCCTCATCTTCTTCAACCTCAGGCTTTTCATGGGTTTCAAGCATGCCCAAATCGTCTTGTAGAGTGTCGACTTCACCCTCCAACATAGAGATGCAATCTTCCGCTTCTTTCAGCATACGTTTTAATTTTTCGACTTCTTCACTACTGCCGTCATCACCTTCAGCAGCTACAGCGCTTTCTAAATCCGCAATGATTTCTTCTTGCTGCTTGATGGTACTTTTTAAGTCTGCCAGATCTTCTTTCTTAGACTTTGTATTGTCTTTGGCCTTCTGTAAGGTGCTTTCCGTATCCGTATTAGACTTCATCGCCGCTTCAACAGAGGGAAGGTCATTACGAGTTCTATCCATGGAATTACGTAACGCATTGAGCTTTCGTTCTAGCTCTTCATTTTGTACCTCAACCTTACTGAGCTTGGCTGACATCTGGCGATTGTCGTGTTCAAGATCGGCAGCATTATCAGAGTCTTCACCCCCTGACTCCCCTGCACCGCCTTTTAGCAACTGGCTTTTTAAGCTATCAATTAATTGCTTCTGCTTATTCACTCGGTCTTCTAAGCGAGCCGTATCCAATTTACTGGCGGTATTACGGTAACTCTGTAGGTCTTTATTTAGGTAGGACTGCTTATTGGCGCCTTCGGAGATATTGGAAGAGACATTGATATCATCCCCAATCTCTTTAAGGATCGTAGATGCCTCATCGCTAAACTTTTGACTTTCTTCTAGTTTTTTCAGCTGATACAAGGCTCGACGTAGACGATACTGCAGTTCGTCATTAGTGCCGCGAACGGTTTTTAATTTTTCCAATCGCTCTTGAAGTAATGCGATCTTATTGTCGCACTCCGTGTGATCAGCAGAATCACCGCCATTGCTCTGACTATACAAGTTGGTGATTCGACTGACCTGGGCTTCGATTTCTTTCCAGTAAGCCGCACTATCGATTTCTTGCTTACAGGAGCGAGATTCCGCCACAAGATAGGAGCGCCGGAGGCTTTTCACCGAATCACTGAGTTTAGATACCGAGGTCTTCTGGGCCTGTTCTTTCAAGAAGGCATGAATAACACGCTCAGCTTTCTCCCCAGTGAGCGCCCTCTTCTCAGCCCGCTTCTTTGCAGTAAACGCCGCAATAGCAAGGCCCACGCAAACCGCCATCAGGACCAGCTCGCCAATAATCAGCCACACTACAGTGCTATCACTCAAGCTCATAACCAAGCCTTGTTATTATTTAATAAGCTTTACGCCCCTTCTCTAGGGCCTCACCTGCGGATATTAGCAGGCACTAAACCGAGCATTTCCACGTAGATCGAAACATAACGACTTAAAAATACCGCATTTTATAACCAGTATAGACTGCTTTATAAAAAATGAGCGATTTGGCTATATGGCAAGCTCTTTCGGCACATAAGCCAAAATATTAGAAACACCTAATAATAAGCACTTCATCCGTAACCCCTTAGCTTTTATATATGAAATTCTTCCATTAGGAATACTAGTAATGGCTACAGCCCAACCTCTAATAAAGCATCCCACATGAGCTGTTTTTGATCAGGGTTTTTATAGGGGAAGCTCCTGAAGAAGATTTCCTTGCTATACCCGGGGTGATGCTTCAAAGCTATCGCCATAAACTTTGCCGCATCCCCCCCTCGCCCTGCTAGTTGTAAACAGGCAGCGGCTATGCCGTAAATATGAAAGTGTGCATTCGGCTCGTAGGTTGCTTTAACCGCCCACAAGGCCGCATCTTCATAGCGACCTTTCATGGCATAAGATATGGCCCGGCTGGATTTCATCGCAAATAAGAAAGGATCACAGGGGCTTAATCGCTGTGCGGCATCTAACTCAGGTAAAGCGCTTTCAGCAACATCCGCATGAGCACAAATAAAGCCCTTTGCATAATGCCCTTGGGCATAATTCGGGTTTAATTGTAGCGCTTGATTTAAAGCCTCGATAGCAGGATCGTGCTCATGATGAATAAATAAAGCTCGACCAAGGGACCAATGACCCATTGCATCGTTAACATCGAGTGACAAGCTCTCTTTAGCTCTATCTAAAGAGAGCACAATCTCTGCTTCAATGTCATCACAACTGTTGAGAAAAGCCCGCGAATAATGCACTAACGACAAAGCACTATGCGCTCTGGAGAAATATGAGTCTTGCCGAAGGGCACGCTGTAAAAAATGACTGGCTTGCTCAGTGTCTTTAGCTGTAAACCGGAAACAATGCCATAACGCCATATGGTAGTTTTCCCACGCATCTAGACTCTCCGGTGCTTTAATGCGAGCACGCTCAAACTCCGCTTGCTCAACCTGTATTTCAACCGCAGAAACAATGGCACTGGTTATATCATCTTGCAGTAAAAAAATATCATCATAGGCCCGTTCAAACATCTCAGACCAAATTAACTGCCCCCAGGTAGTTTCCAACAAATCAATATAAACACGAATTGTCTGATTAACTTTCTGCACTCGCCCTTGCATTAAATAACGAACACCTAATACCTTGCCAATGCGAGAAATACTTTGATGCTCAGGGTCAAAACGCGAAGACGATCCTTGAGCAATAACGAATAAGCCGCGAAGTCGAGACAATCGACTAATCAAATCAGACGTTAATCCCTGAGGAATTAAAGGATCGCCGCCATCTTTCGCAATAAAATTCAGTACCGCGATTGAAGGCTTAGCAGGCAGAATACACTCTTGCTCTACACCTCCACCCAAACAGTCATCCAGACAGTCTTCTACACCGTCAATGGCTAAAGGGCTGTGAACCTTGCTCGTCGTTCTCCGCCAAAATGCCAATAACTCAGCTTCATCAATATTAGTCTGCTGCCAGTCTTTGCGAATTTTTTCAAAACACTGTCTCGCACTATCGAAGCCTTCAAATTTAAGTAATAAGGTCAGTAGCTGACTCGCGGCAGAAAAACTATGAGGCTCAAGGGATAAAAGCTTACGCCCCCAGTGAACAACTTTTATGGCCTCAGAAGAATCACGATCAATTAATGTTTGAAGCAATTTTTTATGAACTTCACAGAGAGACATTCGCCGTGTTTCTAACCACAATGAAAATGTCACACCTGCATTGAGGTCGATTTTACTGAGGTACCCGGTAGAAAGGCGTTCTTCCCATACAACCAGCTCCGAAATATCCACCTTCGACTCAGCTAATAACAACACCTCTAAGTCTTGTATATCTGTGGTCAGTCTTCCCTGATCAAGACAAATTTGATCGTCATCAGACAAGAGCGCATCACCCAGTAAAGGCTTCAATTTACTCAAGGCCCAACGTAAACCACCACGAGGGTCATCCGTATCACCCCAGAGTAAATCTGCCAAAACCTGCCTTGGGTGCCAACGCCTCTCTAAGGCGAGCCATACCAGTAACGCACGAGCTTTACGGGATGACGGTAACGCTAAGACCTTCCCTGCTTCGGAAATGCGTATATCGCCTAATAGGTGAAGTGTTAATAACGGCTTATCCATGTAAAACAGTATAAATCAAATATTTACACGGTTAATACCACGCCCTCCCGTCAAACTAATACCAATTAAACAAACACCCATTAAATCAACCGAAACAATCAATCGGAATAACAAACAGAAAGGAGAAAGTTATGAGTGAATCATTGTACGTTCGCCTAGGTGAAAGCGAGGGCATTACCCGAATAGCCAATGATGTCGTCGAAAATCACCTTGCCAATCCAGCCATTAATGCACGCTTTAAGGATTCAGATCCCGACAAACTGAAACGTGGGGCTGCAACCTTCTTTATCACAGGCACTGGCGGACCAGCGGTGTATGAAGGCAAAGATATGCTGGCAACTCACAAAGGCATGAATATTAGCCATGCTGAATTTATGGCCGTACTAGACGACGCCCTAGATGCCTTGGCTAAAAATGACATTCCACAACGGGAACAAGAAGAAGTACTTTTTGTACTTTACAGTATGAGAACAGAGATTCTGGCCGTTTAAAACGGCTTGATGTTAAGCAACAAGCTCTAGAAAAAAAGCCCAGTAACTCTTTAGCTGCTGGGCTTTTATGGAATTGTTATGCCTAAAACTTCTTCCCTTGAGGTTTACGTCGATTTTTAAATTTAGCTTTAGTTTCTTCGCCAGATTTTTTACCTTTAGAGAATCCAGTCTTCGAATTTGCAGACCTACGATTCTTTGATACCTGAGGCTGATCTGTTGCTGGGATCAATTGCTTTTCACCATCACCAATCAAATCCTTACGGCCCATCTTAATCAATGATTCCCGCAAGTAACCCCAATTTTTAGGGTCGTGATAGCGCAAAAAAGCTTTTTGCAGGCGGCGGCTCTCGATGGACTTTGGCGATTCCACTTTGCCACTCTTATAGGTCACTTTCTTCAGTGGGTTTTTACCGGAATAGTACATGGCAGTTGCCAGTGCCATTGGGGATGGGTAGAAGGTTTGTACTTGATCCAAACGGAATTTATTTTTCTTCAACCAGCGGGCCAAATTAAGCATATCGGTTTCATCGCAACCTGGATGGGCTGCGATAAAGTACGGAATAAGATACTGCTCTTTCCCGGCTTCTTTGGAGTACTTTTCAAACATGCTTTTGAAGGCATTGTATGTACCCATACCCGGCTTCATCATTTTCGAGAGCACATTTTCTTCTGTGTGCTCTGGAGCGATTTTTAAATAGCCGCCCACATGATGAGTAACCAATTCTTTTACATATTCTGGATCTTCTACCGCTAGATCATAACGTAAACCGGACGCAATCAAAATACGCTTAATACCCGGTATAGCGCGAGCTTTGCGATAAAGCTGCGTAGTTGCCGAATGATCGGTTTTTAAATTGGAGCAAATAGTTGGGTATACACAGGATAAACGGCGACAGCGCTGTAAAATTTCTGGGCTCTTACAATTGAGCTGATACATGTTCGCGGTGGGGCCGCCAAGATCGGAGATAGAGCCCGTAAACGCCGGTACTTTTTCTTTAATATCTTCAATTTCATTCAAAATCGATTCATGAGAGCGGCTTTGAATAATGCGCCCTTCGTGCTCGGTGATAGAACAAAAGGTACAACCACCAAAGCAACCGCGCATAATATTCACAGAGGTACGAATCATTTCGTAAGCCGGAATACGGGCATCGCCATAGCTCGGGTGCGGCTTACGTTGATAGGTCAAATCGAATACGCCGTCCAGCTCATCCGTTTCCAGAGGAATCGGTGGCGGGTTTACCCAAAGCTCTAAGGTGCCGTGGCGCTGCACTAAAGCCCGCGCGTTATAGGGGTTGGACTCTTGATGCAACACACGAGATGCATGGGCGTAAAGCGCCGGATCTTTTTTAACTTTTTCGTAAGACGGCAAACGTACGTAAGTTTTTTCGGAATTCAAATGGGAACGGGTTTGCAGCGGCATGGGGATAATTTTAATGGGCTCTGCAACCACTTCTTCCGGCGTAGCTGAATCAGAAGTGCCGGCCAACTGCTCCCGCTTATCGCAAGACGCCCCTTCCTGACCATAATCGTAAGGGTTAGGCATCTTATCGATTTTACTGGGCCAATCGATTCTTGCAGAATCCACTTCGGTCCAACCACCGGGCAAAGCTTTGCGAATCACTGCTGTGCCGCGAATATCCGTCAGCTCTGTAATATCGCGCCCCATAGACAACTGATGAGCGATTTCTGCAATAGCACGCTCTGCATTACCGTAGAGCAGAATATCTCCTGCAGCATCGATCAATACTGAACGACGTACTTCGTCATCCCAGTAGTCATATTGGGCAATACGACGAAGGCTGGCCTCGATACTGCCCAATACCAGAGGCACATCGCTAAAGGCTTCTTTACATTTTTGGCTGTAGACGATTACCGCACGGTCTGGCCGCTTGCCCGCTTCACCATGAGGTGTATAAGCATCTTCACTGCGAATACGCTTATCTGCAGTGTAACGGTTGATAAGGGAGTCCATATTACCGGCGGTGATGCCGAAGAACAGATTAGGCTTACCCAACTTGGTAAAGTCTTCTGTGGTGCGCCAATCTGGCTGAGAGATAATACCTACCCGAAAGCCCTGAGACTCCAGAAAGCGCCCTATCACCGCCATGCCGAAGCTGGGGTGATCTACATAAGCATCACCCGTCACAAGGATAATATCGCAGCTATCCCAGCCCAGTTCGTCCATTTCTGCTCGAGACATAGGTAAATACGGGGCAGTGCCGTAACACTCAGCCCAGTATTTGGGATAAGAAAATAGGTTTGAAGCGGCTTGAGGCATGGGGTAACCGGTAATACTAGAGGCAATAACCGCCTATTTTCCCAAATCTCAGCGGTAATTCCTAGTATTTTTGTCAGGTATTAGTATCAAATATTCGCTATCTAAAACCGTTAGCGATAGCTTTGTCATTCCGAGCTGTGCGAGGAATCTCCTTCAGCCACAGCAAACCCTAAAAGACCCCTCGTTACACTCGGGATGACATATTGACTCCTAGATCCAAAGCTCTATAGGAGCGTGATGCACTAACGCCCTGAGAATGTCGGTTCTCGTGAGAATACCCACCACCGACTGCTCACCACCCACAAACACCATAGCGCCGATTCTGTGCCCTAACATCACTTCTGCAAGCTCGCGAATATGAATATCGGGCGTAGCGGTAAGCACCCGTGCGGTCATAATGTCCTTCACGTGTGTTCTTTCTAAGCTAATGGCCGTTGTGGTTTGGAGCTTTGAGGTGACCCGAAAGAAATCACGGTCTGACAAAATGCCCACCAACTTATTACGACCATTCACCACAGGAAAGTGTCGGTAGCCGTACTGTTGAAAGTGTGACCATGCCTCTGCCAAGGTAAAACTCGCCGGCAGTGTGATAACGCTTTCAGACATCAGCTGATGGGCGCGAGTCACCTGCTCAGGATCACTAATCCCCTCTTTCACTTTTCGATAAGCTTTAAGGTTAACGTCTTGTAACTCGTGGGGAAGATTCCCTTCCTTCAGTTCATCACTCAAGGAAGGCGCATGGGTAGCCGCAGTCGCTTCCAGCTTATTCACATGCTTTGGCGGAAAAATTTCATTCCACGGCGTTTGAATGCGGTTACCTTGATCGTAGACTTGGAAGACCATGAATTTTCACCTGCCACGCAACTAAACACCGACAATTATTTTGGCTAGACTCCAGCGTTCGCTGGAGTGACGTATCATAAATAGGAGTATAGCCCAAAGCTAATCTATAGCTCCAAACTCCCACCGTGTTCTTTCAACCAATGGCAATGCTGTTTGTAGTCTGGGCAATATTGCGAAACTAACTGCCAAAATGCATTGGAGTGATTCATTTCTCTCAAATGACACATTTCATGAACCACTACGTAATCACTGATTTCAGCGGGAGCTAACATCAATCGCCAATTAAACGACAATTCACCCCGGCTACTACAGCTGCCCCACTTCGCTTTATAGTTTTTGATTTGAATAATGTTTGCTTGAACGCTCATCAAGCGCTGATAGTAGTCAACACGTTCGGTAAACCAAGATGCAGCTTCTGTGCGATACCACTGCTGAATTTTTTCTTTCAGATAATTTCCCCGCCCCTCATCAGAAACCCGCAAGGGCAAACTCACATACAAACGGCTATTTTTTAATACAGGCTTTCTGGCAGCTTGCCTTTCAATCACTAATTCAACGTCATGCCCCAAGCAAGGAAGTTTTTCTCCAGTGATGTATTCACGCTGCAGATAAACCTGCATCTGTGACTGTTGGTGATTAACCCGCTGGGCAATCCAAGGAATATTTTCTTGAATAAAGCGATCGATATCGCCGCGAGAGGCGTAGTTTGGGGCAAGTACTCGAACCTCACCCCGCTCTACAATAATGGAGAGTGTTTTCCGCCGACGACTGCGGCGAACAGAAAAATCAATATCGAGTTTAGGAGCTGACAACACTAACAGGAGCCATCAACTTTCTTGCATTCTGATTGCGCGATTAACTTTTTAGTGATGTCTTTGTATCCACCTTGATTGGTGACATTGGTATAGCCTAATCCTTCAAGGGTATCTTTCGCCCAACCGGAACGACGTCCGCTTCGACAGTACACGTGGATTTCAGCATTCTTGTCTGTGGTTGCCTCTTTGATGCGATAACCAATTTCCCCATGAGGGATATTGATAGCACCTTTAACATTTCCACTGTTAAATTCCTCCAAGGTACGCACATCAATCCAAATGCCTTTGTCGATATTAATTTCCGCATAGGTTATTTCACTAGCCACAAACAATGCGGAAATCATACTGATCATTTTTAAAAATTTCATAAGAGTCACCTAACGGTAAATAAGATTACATTGAATCCAGTTCTTCCCAACGCTCATAGAGCTTATCTAAACTCTCTTGCGCTTCAGTCAGCTTTTGTAATGTGTTTTGCATAACATCCTGATCACCTGAATAAAAATCTGGTTGTGCTGCTTCCGACTCCAGTTCCTCAACCAATGTTTCTGCTTTTTCGATCTGCTCCGGTAACATTTCCAATTCACGTTGCAGCTTATAGGAAAGTTTCTTCGGCTTTTCTGAGGCTACCGGCTCTGTTTGCTTTGCTTGTTCTACTTCTTCAGAAGCAGTAGTGGTAGAAGCAGAGCCCGACCCAACACTTGCTTTAACGTTTTTTTGAGCAGTCGCCTCCGAAGGCAGCTTACCCCCTTGACGAATCCAGTCCTCATATCCCCCAACATACTCACGCACAACCCCATTACCTTCAAAAGCAATAGTACTGGTGACTACATTATCTAAAAACTCTCTGTCGTGACTGACTAGTAGAATAGTGCCATCGAAATCCAACAAAATTTCTTCTAGCAACTCCAGGGTTTCCATATCCAGGTCATTAGTCGGTTCGTCGAGTACCAATAAGTTTGCAGGTTTACTGAATAATTTTGCGAGAATTAATCGATTCTGCTCACCACCACTTAGGGCTTTTACTGGCTGACGAGTGCGGTCTGGGGCAAACAAAAAATCTTGTAAATAGCTGATTACATGGCGATTTTTTCCATTAATTTCGATAAATTCACGGCCTTCCGCCATGTTATCGATCACATTTTTCTCCAGGTCTAACTGGCCACGCAACTGATCAAAATAGGCTACCTGTAGTTTGGTACCTAGCTTCACTTTTCCCGAATCCGGTTCAAGTTCTCCCAGTAAAATTTTCAGCAGTGTGGATTTACCGGCACCATTAGCACCAATAAAACCAATTCGATCACCCCGTATAATTTTTGTGGAGAAATCTTTAATAACCGGCTTGCCTTCGTAAGTTTGGCTAATTCCCTCAATCTCTACCACAATCTTGCCAGAAGCCCCGCCTTTCTCGATGGCAAAACTAGCCTTACCTTGTTGTTCCCGGCGCTCGCTGTGTTCTCTACGCATAGCTTTCAGTGCGCGCACCCTCCCTTCATTACGAGTACGACGGGCTTTAATTCCCTGGCGAATCCAGGTTTCTTCTTGGGCTAATTTTTTATCGAATTCTGCATTGGCTTTTTCTTCTGCCGCTAACTGCTGCTCTCTGAAAGCCAAAAAGCCTTGGTAAGTCCCTTCCCATTGCCGTAAGTGGCCGCGATCAAGCTCCACAATATGATTGGCCACCTTCTGAAGAAAAGCACGGTCGTGGGTAATTAACACCAGAGCTCCACGGAACTCATTTAACTGCTTTTCCAGCCATTCAATAGTGGGAATATCCAAATGGTTTGTCGGCTCATCAAGCAATAGCACATCGGGCTCTATAACCAATGCACGAGCCAACGCCACACGGCGACGCCAACCACCAGACAACTCCTTCATCAACCTATCTGCCGGTAATTGCAGGTTTTCGATAATAGTCTCCACCCGCTGCTGTAAACTCCAGCCGTCTTTGGCCTCAATTTGCTCCTGTACTTGCGCTAGACGATTCAAGCTAGCCTCATCGGCCTTCATCGCCAGATGGTGGTATTCCTGTAGCAGGCTACCCACATCCTCCAAGCCGCTAGCGACCATGTCGTACACGGTCATATCGTCTGCAGCAGGAAGCTCCTGATCGAGAGCGGCAACACGGGTATTGGGACGCAACCAGCGCTCGCCACTGTCTTGGGCAATATCCCCTTTTAGTAATTTGAGGAAGGTAGACTTACCGGCACCATTGCGGCCCAGTAAACCAATGCGTTGACCACGATGGATGGTGAAATCCACATGGTCGAGTAATACATGGGTACCAAAGGCTAGATAGAGGTTATCGAGGCGATAAAGAGGCATAAGGATTAATCACAATTAAGACAAGCGGCCATTATAACAAGCTTCGCCCTCGTAAAAGAGGTAGAATGTGTGGCTATTTCCCGGTGTGCCTCTACCCCGCAGCCGACACCCCTTTTAAATTTCAAAATAGATTAACCCACCATGAATTTTAGCGACCTCTGCCTTGCACCACGACTTATCAAAGGCCTCGATGCCCTAGGGTTTTCCTCCGCCACCGAAGTACAGGCAGAATCTATCCCCGTGGCCCTGTCCGAAAAGGATTTGATGGTTAGTGCCGAAACTGGCAGTGGTAAAACAGCGGCTTTCGTTCTACCAATGCTTCAGCGCTTCCTTGAAGAAGACCGCCCCAACTCAGCGACTCGTGGATTGATCCTGGTTCCCACTCGAGAATTGGCCAATCAAGTCTTTAAACAAGTACAGCAACTGGCGAAGTTTACCCACATCAAAGCAGGCCTACTGACCGGCGGTGATAGCTTTAAACAACAAAGTGCCATGTTGCGAAAAAACCCTGAAATCGTGATCGCAACCCCGGGACGTATTGCAGAACACGTAGCAAAAAAGAGCTGTGAACTTCAGGACCTGGAAGTCCTGGTATTAGACGAAGCCGACCGCATGCTGGATATGGGCCTCAGTGAAGATGTACTCAAAACTGCTAATGCCTGTAACCCCGACCGACAAACACTGCTGTTTTCAGCAACGCTCGATAACAAGCACGTTAAGAATATTTCCGGAGAGATTCTCCGGGAACCTCAACGTATCGTGTTGAGTACCGCCAAAGATCAGCACGAAAACATTACCCAGCAAATGCTTTTGACAGATGACGAAAAGTTGCGTCAGAAGCAATTGTCTTGGTTATTGGAAAACGAAACCTACGAAAAAGCCTTGGTATTTTCCAACACCCGCACCATGACAGAAAAGCTCAATGGCTACCTCAACTACCGAGGCTTTAAAGCCGCCACGCTCCACGGTGAGATGACTCAAGACCAGCGGAATATTGTGATGAACAAATTCCGCCAAGGGCATGTAGATATTCTAGTGGCTACGGATGTTGCGGCTCGCGGCTTAGATATTAAGGGTGTTGATCTCGTCATCAATTTCGAAATGGCACGCTGTGGCGATGACTATGTTCACCGTATTGGCCGCACTGGCCGGGCAGGAGAAAAAGGCTTAGCAGTGTCCCTTATCGATCACACAGAGTGGAATCTTGCAGCCAGTATCCAGCGTTATCTAAAAGTAACCTTTGAACGTAAAGTCATTAGCCCACTGAAAGCTAAATACACAGGTCCTGATAAAGTTAAAAAATCAGGCAAAGCTTACGGCAGTAAGAAAAAGAAAACTGATAAAAAAGCCAAACCTAAAAATCGCTTAAGGGATAAGAAAAATATCGGGAAATCGAAAAAAAGTAGTGAGCGAAAAACGCCAGAGAACAAGAAGTTTGGTAGCGACGAGCGCAAAGAAGTTGGGTTTGCGCCGCTGAAAAAGAAAAAATAATCGACGGTACAGCTCCCTAGAGCTACGAAACTCTTGTAGGTATACAGCCTAAAAGTGCAGTAAGTAATTTAGGGTTACATCCCTCCCCCGCTTGCCGCGTCGCTCTTGCCCTCCATGGATGGAGGGTACTTCAAAAATGCAGGAGCGCTTTTTGATCGCGCTCTACGCCAATCAGGACACAAAACACTCTAAACAACCACCTGTGAACTATAATATCTCTATATAAATAGCTTGATTCGATCTTGGATCCTACCTTGTCAGTCAGCCTATTGATCTATACCATCTGCGCCTTACGTATACAGGTCAAAACCACACAAGCTACAAGCCTATGAGCCAGCAGCATCAACCAAAGCGTCTCATCGTTGCCATTTCCGGAGCTTCCGGCGTGGTATACGGCATTCGTTTGCTGGAAATCCTTAAAGAGCTTGGTATTGAGTCTCACCTCATTATCAGCAAGTCCGCCGAGATGACCTTAGCCTACGAATCCGACGTTAAACTCGATGAAGTGAAAGCTTTGGCCAGCAAGGTTCATAGCGTAAAGAACGTGGGCGCCTGCATTTCCAGTGGCTCTTTTCCAACGGAAGGTATGATTATCGCCCCCTGCTCTATCCGCACCATGTCAGAGATAGCCACTGGCGTGACCTCCAGCCTGCTGACCCGCGCAGCAGACGTGGTACTAAAAGAGCGCAAGAAGCTGGTACTGATGGTGAGAGAAACACCGCTTCACACCGGGCACCTTCGCACCATGACTAGTCTGTCGGAGATGGGTGCCATTATTGCCCCGCCAGTTCCCGCTTTTTACACAAAGCCCGAGAGCGTTGAAGACATTGTGGATCACACCGTGGGCCGAGTTTTAGACTTATTCAATATTGATAGCGGCACAGTGAAACGCTGGGCCCCAGAAACATAACTTACTGATTGCATTATGAGCTTATTCAACACCACTGCTTTTCGTTCTGCCCTTGGCCAATTCCCTACTGGCGTTGCCGTTGTAACCACTCTGGATGAGGACAATAACAAAGTCGGCATGACCATAAGCAGCTTTAACAGCGTCTCCCTTAATCCGCCGTTAGTGTTATGGAGCATTGATAAACAAGCTGGCTGTTTCGACGCCTTTCAACAGTGTACCTATTACGCCATCAATATTTTGGCTGAGCAACAACAAGACGTATCAAACACCTTCGCCCAACAAAATATCGATAAGTTTGCCAACATCAAACACACAACTGGCAATCACAATATCCCTCTACTAGAAGATTGCTGCGCTGTATTCCAATGCAAAATTGAACACCGCTACGACGGTGGTGACCACATCATTATTGTTGGCCGTGTAGAAGATTTCTCTGAGAACAAAAAAGCCCCATTAGTTTTTCATAATGGGGCTTATGCGGAGTTGAAGTAAGCTTAACCGTTCTTTCCTTAATTTCCGACACCGTCATACCAGCGAACGCTGGTATCCAGCCATATATAAAACTTACCTACTGCTATCAACTGTCATTCCCGCGTAAGAGAATCTATTGGTTTAATTTAATCTGGCCCCAAATATCTAAACAGCACCAAACATTTCTTTATACCAGTACTTTTCTCGACATTTAACCTAGGAAGAATTACTTTCATCAACAAGGGGGATTAATGAATTCATATCTAAACCATACCTCATTAGCAAAGCTATAAGATCCCTAAAACAACCTTCCTTGACAGGGCTTCTCACAGAAACTTTTAGAATAGATCCTGAAGAAAAAACATTCTCGACGCTTTCTATTTCATTTAACTAACTATAAAAATGGTCTTCATCCAGATAAGAAAAGTAATGTCTAGGCTCTTTTATCTCCAGTTCGATTAGATTACTCATACATACCCTCTAAAAGCTTAATAAGTGGGGGCAGAAGAAACTGCTGCTGGATACCAGCGTTCGCTGGTATGACGACCCTCCTCCCCTCTACAACTGCAGACGCTCTATTTTTTGAAACTTATTCTCTTTATCAAAATAAATTCGGAACCAACCACGAATACCATCGTGTAAAACATAAGGCCGGAGAATATTGGCAGGAAAGCGAATGGTGCGGCCATCGCGAGCGGTAGTCACCACATCCTTAGCCGTACCACTGTAAAGCTTTAGAAATTCTTCTGCGGATATTGAGATGGAAATATCAACGGTTCGCGCAGCCATAATCCATTACGCACCTAAGGATTGATTGATCGCCTGTAAAGCCTGAACGGGGTTTTCAGCTTTAGTAATTGGTCGACCGATCACCAAATAATCACTACCATTTTTTATGGCCTGGGGCGGCGTAACAATACGGCGCTGATCATCGGCTGCGGCATCTGCAGGACGAATACCTGGTGTAACTAACTGGAAGTCTTGCCCGCAATGCTGTTTAAGCATTTCAGCTTCTTGCGCGGAACATACCACCCCGTCCATACCTGAATCTTTAGCAAGCTTGGCCAAATGCAAAACTTGCTCTTCCGGAGAAACCGTTACACCGGTTTCTGCTAAATCTTCTGGCGACATACTGGTAAGCACGGTCACCGCAATCAGTAATGGTTTCCGGCCAGAAATATCATGTAAGCTTTCTTCAGCGGCTTTCATCATTCGAGAGCCTCCGACTGCATGGACATTCACCATCCACACACCCATTTCTGCAGCGGCACGAACAGCACCCGCAACCGTATTGGGAATGTCGTGGTACTTCATATCCAAAAACACATCAAAGCCTTTGGCAATAATGGCTTTTACCAATTCAGGCCCACAGCTGGTAAATAATTCTTTACCCACCTTCAAACGGCACTCTTCTGGAGACAGGGGTTCAATAAAAGCCATCACCTGCTCTGCAGTAGAGAAGTCGAGGGCGATAAGTACTTTAGGGTCAGTCATAAGTGAATTCGTTGTGTTGTGTTGTGTGACGACTAGAAGATTCTTCGTCGTTCCTCCTCAGAATGACAGAGTCCAGTGTCATCCTGAGCGCAGTGAAGGATCTTTGTGTTGCTTAGTTCTCTGCGCGACCGTAACGATCTTCAAAACGAACGATATCATCTTCACCCAGGTAGCTTCCGGACTGAACTTCAATCATTTCCAGCTCAATGCGCCCTGGATTTTCCAGTGCGTGAACCTCACCAATAGGGATAAAGGTAGATTCATTTTCACTCACCAAGAAAGTCTTCTCACCGATGGTCACTTTTGCTGTACCAGAAACCACAATCCAATGTTCAGCGCGATGATGATGCATTTGCACAGACAGTTTTTCGTGAGGCTTCACCGTAATGCGCTTAACTTGATAGCGTTCACCAGCATCAATAGAGTCGTAGTGGCCCCATGGGCGATACACCTGACGGTGCAGAGAAGCTTCTGAGCGCTCTTGCGCTTTTAACTCTGCCACTACCTTTTTAATATCTTGTACTTTGTCTTTCGCCGCTACTAGCACGGCATCTGGGGTTTCAACTACCACCGTATCTTCCAAGCCAACCGTCGCCACTAAACGACCATTGCCCAAAACAAAGTTATTCTGAGAACCCACGCTGATCACATCACCTTTGTGAACATTGTTATCCGTGTCTTTCTCTAACACATCCCACAAGGCAGACCAGGAACCCACATCACTCCACTGAGCATCCATAGAAACCACCATAGCGTCTGAGGTTTTTTCCATTACTGCGTAATCGATAGAGTCGTCAGGGCAAGCCAGGAAGGCTTCTTGTTCTAAACGCACAAAATCAAGGTCAGCCGCACTATTGGCTACGGCTTTTTCACAAGCACTGATAATCTCAGGGTTAAATTTTTTCAGCTCTTCTAAATAGCGTGAGGCTTTAAACAGGAACATACCACTATTCCAAGAATAGCCACCCTGCTCTAAATATTTTTGTGCTGTTTCTAAATCCGGCTTTTCTACAAACTCCGCCACACTGGAAACACGCTCATCACCTGCAGCGCGGATATAGCCATATCCTGTTTCCGGCCCGGTAGGCACAATACCAAAGGTAACCAATTTTCCGGTTTCCGCCTGCTCCGCAGCCAAGTTAACCGCCTCGTGAAACGCCGGGATATTTTGAATGACATGGTCCGCGGCAAGCACTAACAATAAAGGATCGCTGTCCGTTTTCGTCATGGCGTGCAGTGCCGCAGAAGCAATGGCAGGGGCAGTATTACGGCCTGCAGGTTCTAACAAAATAGCTTCGGGATCCTGCTTAATCGCCCTTAATTGTTCTGCCACAATAAAACGATGATCATCACCGCAAATTAATAAAGGATTTGAAACAGGCAAACCTGATAGTCGCTGAATGGTATCCTGCAACATGGTTGTATCGTTTACCAAAGGCAGAAATTGCTTAGGGTAACCTTGACGAGACTGTGGCCACAAACGGGTTCCAGAACCACCTGCCATAATTACGGGTAAAATCATCCGTTACTTTCCTTTTATTAAAATAGTGCAGCTGCTTTTGTTTTACTAGCTAAGAGTAGATTGTACTTTAGCCAGGACCTGCTCAATAGATAAATCACTTGTATCAATAAGCGTTGCATCTTCTGCGGGCTTCAGCGGCGCGGTAGAGCGATTCATATCACGATCATCTCTGGCTTTAATATCCACAAGAATTCGATCGTAATCCGCCTCTTCTCCACGCTCCGTAATTTGCTTATAGCGTCGGCTTGCTCGCTCTTCTGCAGATGCCGTTAAAAAGAACTTATCCACCGACTCTGGAAACACGACAGTTCCCATATCGCGACCGTCGGCAACCAAGCCTGGCGCTTGCTTAAAGTTACGCTGACGTTGCAGCAAAGCATCGCGAACCACAGGTAGCGCAGCCACTTTAGACGCATTCTGACTAACAGTTTCAGAGCGAATCGCGTTAGTTACGTCGTCACCAGATAAATAAATTTTTCCGCCTTTGAACTCAACCGGTAGATTTAAGGCAGCTTCAGCCAGGGCATGATCTTCTTCTATTGAAATCGAAGCTTTTTCAGCATAAAGCGCGGTTAACCGATAGAGAGCACCGCTATCCAAAAAATGGTAGCCCAGCTCTGTTGCCAGTAATTGACTGATAGTACCTTTACCTGCCCCACTTGGGCCGTCGATGGTGATGACTCGAATATACTCTTCTACCATCAGTCTTCTCGCTCTTCAGGCTTGACCCACTGCTTTTGATTCAATAACTCTGCGAATTCATCTCGGGCAAACTTAGCTCGCTTAAACAATTCGAGAATGTCGCCACTTCGATCTTCATCGATCATTTCCCGCAACTTACTCAAGTTGGCAGCAAACAAATCAATAGACTTTACGATTTCTTCTCTATTGGCCGACATAATGTCGTGCCACATCACCGGGTCACTAGAAGCAATACGGGTAAAATCACGAAAGCCACCGGCGGCGTAGCGGAAAATGTTTTCGTTTTCTGCATCATGAGCCAACGTATCTACTAGAGAATAAGCAAGAACGTGAGGTAAGTGGCTAGTCGCAGCCAATACCACATCGTGCTCATCAACCGGCATGGAAAGCACTTCTGCATCTGTCGCCAGCCACATGCCTTCTACTCGATCATAGTGGGCAGAATCGGTATTTTCAGATGGGGTTAAGATGATACGGTGATTAACATAGAGGTCCGGATTAGCTGCATTAACACCGCTTTTTTCAGATCCCGCAATAGGGTGCCCCGGCACTAAATTACTCGGTAGCTCACCCCATACAGATTCCGCAGCTTTAACTACATTGCCTTTAACACTGGCGCCGTCGGTAATGGTTACCGTGTCAGGCAATAAATCTTTAATAGTCTGAAGCCAAGTTGCTACTGCTAGCGTCGGCACAGAAACAAAAATTACGTCTCCTTCACCCAATTCACCCGCAATATCCGCAAGATCGGTATAAGCACGATCCACAATGCCTAATTCTTTCGCTCGCACACAGGTTTCTTCACGGCGGGCAATGCCAATTACTTCTGAACAGGCGCTACGCTTTTTCAGCGCAGCCCCTAGACTGCCACCAATCAAACCGATACCGATAATTACCAGGCGATTAAAAGACATAAACTGGAACGAGCCTCTAGGTTACTTTTGTAAACGGTTCTATTAATTAGACGCTGAAAGATTATCACCCGGACGGGCCAGCACACCTTTCGCCAACAGAAAGTCGACAATTTTGGTAACGCACTCAGGCACTGACATAGCAGCCGTATCAATCACCACTTCTGGTTTTTCTGGAGCCTCATAGGCAGAGTCGATACCGGTGAAGTTTTTTATTTCACCTGCCCTGGCTTTTTTATACATACCTTTAGGGTCACGCTCTTCGCAAACTGACAAAGGGGTATCTACAAAAATTTCAACAAACTCACCCTCTCCCACCAGATCGCGAACTAAGCGACGATCTGAACGAAACGGTGAAATAAAAGCCGTAAGCACCACAAGACCTGCATCCACAAAAAGTTTTGCAGCCTCACCAATACGACGAATATTTTCGATTCGATCTGAGTCACTAAAACCTAAATCTTTATTAAGTCCATGGCGAACATTATCACCATCAAGTAAATAGGTGTGGTAACCACGACGATGTAACTCAACCTCTACTGCATTAGAGATAGTCGATTTCCCTGCGCCGGATAAGCCTGTAAACCATAAAATACAAGGTTTCTGGTGTTTATCTTTCGCTCGAATATCCTTACTCAGGTGAGCATCATGCCAAACAATATTTGATGTCATCCGATCTTCTCAAATTTTAATTTTCAACAATTCAGACCGTTAGAGAACGGCCTTAGGGTAAGCACCAAGTACTTTCAAACCTGCCGCTCTTTCGTTTACTTCCGCCATCACCGATGCAACCGTTGAGTCGTCAACGTGACCCGAAAAATCGATAAAGAACACATACGCCCACTTACTCGATTGAGATGGGCGGGTTTCTACTCGTGTGAGATCTACCTTGTGGCGATGAAACGGCTCTAATAAATCATGCAGGGCACCGGGCTGATTACGCATGGAAACCATAATGGAGGTTTTGTCATCACCGCTAGCAAGCACCTCCTGATTACCCACAATTAAAAAACGTGTGGAATTATCCGGGCGGTCTTCGATACGTTTATGAAGCTTTTCTAATTCATACAGCTCGGCTGCCATATCTCCCGCAATTGCCGCAGAATTCCACTCCCCTTTGATGCGCTTCGCTGCTTCTGCATTACTGTTTACCGCAACACGTTCTGCATTCGGGTAATGACTATCTAACCATTTGCGGCACTGAGCCAAAGATTGGGCATGAGAGTAGATACGGGTAATACTCTCTTTTTTCGTTACATTAGAAACAAGTAGATGATGATGAATGCGAAGCTCTACCTCACCACAGATTTTCACCGAAGAATCCAGGAAGTTATCCAGAGTGTGATTTACTACCCCTTCCGTTGAGTTTTCAACAGGTACGACGCCGTATTGGCAAGCACCAGACTCTACTTCACGAAAGACTTCATCAATAGCAGAAAAAGGATGGGTTACCGCAGAATGACCAAAATGCTTTAAAGAGGCAGCCTGCGTAAAAGTGCCTTCAGGGCCAAGATACGCGACAGTAACAGGCTGCTCCAAAGCCAAACAAGCAGACATAATTTCCCGAAACAGACGCGCCATTTCTTCATCCGCCAAGGGCCCTTGATTACGGCTCATGGCTTTTTTTAACACCTGCGCTTCACGCTCGGGGCGATAAAATACAGTATCTTGTTGACCCGAGGCAGTTTTTACCTCAGCAACTTCTTGTGCGCATTTTGCACGCTCACTAATCAGTTCACCTATCTGTGCATCCAGCTGATCAATCTTATCTCGCAACTGGGAAAGGCTTTTTTGTTCTGACATTTTTACTCCTTTCACGACAACCCATTAAATAAAATAGGTTTACAAATAGGCCTTAAGAATCACTAGTTTCCGCTTCGGTTTCAGCACCATCGGCTGCTTCATCTTCGTCAGACTCTTCAATCCGTTCAACACCAATTAATTTTTCACCGGTTTTCAGGCGAATCACACGAACACCTTGCGTGTTACGACCTAGCTGAGAAATTTCATCACCACGTGTTCTCACCAAGGTGCCTTGATCAGTGATCAACATAACTTCATCGCTCGGGAACAACTGAACTGCACCCACCAGTGATCCATTACGCTCACTGGCTTGAATCGCGATAACACCCTGGCTACCACGACCTTTGGTTGGGAATTCATCCACCACTGTGCGCTTACCATAGCCATTCTCACTCACTGTTAGCACACTTCCGTCTTCTTCAGGAATGACCATGGAAATAACATGGTGCGCCTCTGGCAAACGAATACCCCGAACACCACGAGAAACGCGACCCATAGCACGCACATCACTTTCTTTAAAGCGAGCGGCTTTACCTTCACTGGAGAACAAAATTACATCGCGCTGACCATCGGTAATCGCAGTACCCACTAAACGATCACCCTCTTCCAGCTCGATGGCTCGAAGCCCCACACTACGAGGGCGAGAGAATTGGGTTAATGCAGTTTTCTTCACGGTACCATTTGCAGTGGCCATAAAGATAAAATGATCACCATCGTATTCACGCACCGGCAGAATAGAAGTAATACGCTCATTTTCTTCCAGCGGCAATAAGTTCACTATTGGGCGACCTTTAGATTGACGGCCAGCAACAGGAATCTGATAAACCTTCAACCAGTAAACTTTACCCGCATTGGTGAAACACAAAATGGTATCGTGGGTGCTAGCAATCAGTAGGTGCTCAATAAAGTCTTCGTCTTTAACTTGCGCAGCAGACTTACCCATACCACCACGACGTTGTGCTTGGTAAGCATCCAGCGGCTGACTCTTGGCGTAACCACCGTGAGAGATCGTTACCACACGATCCTCTTCCGTAATGAGATCTTCAACCGTTAAATCAGACTGAGACGCTTGAATATCGGTTTTACGTTCATCACCGAAATCATTATCAATGATTTCCAGCTCTTCACGAATCACTCCCATAAGGCGATCTGCACTACCAAGAATATCTAGGTACTCTGCAATTTCTTCCAATTTCTGTTGATATTCCGCTAACAGCTTATCGTGCTCCATACCCGTTAAACGGTGGAGGCGCAATTCTAAAATGGCTTGCGCTTGTGCAGGCGACAAATAATATTCTCTATTTTCACCATCACCGCGAACACCAAACTGTTCAGGCAACTCATCAGGACGACAAGCATCAGCACCGGCACGCTCCAAGAACTGGCTAACATCACCAATACCCCAGCCACGAGTTAATAACGCTTCTTTTGCATCAGCAGGTGTAGAAGACGATTTAATCAATTCAATGACTGGATCGATATTGCTAATCGCAACCGCTAAACCTTCCAATAAGTGGCCACGCTCACGGGCTTTCCGCAATAAATAAACTGTACGGCGAGTCACCACTTCACGGCGATGACGAACAAAGTGTGCAAGCATTTCTTTCAGGTTTAACAGCTTCGGTTGATTATCAACCAAGGCCACCATGTTAATGCCAAATACACTTTGCAGCTGTGTTTGCGCGTAGAGGTTATTAAGAACCACATCCCCTACTTCACCACGCTTCAACTCAATAACAACTCGCAAACCATCTTTATCGGATTCATCGCGAAGTTCAGAAATACCTTCAATTTTTTTATCTTTTACCAACTCAGCAATTTTTTCAATCAAACGCGCTTTGTTCAGCTGGTAAGGAATTTCGTGAATAATAATGGTTTCCCGGCTTGTCTTAGGATCCACCACAATTTCAGTCTTAGCTCGAACGTAGATACGACCACGGCCTGTACGATAAGCCTGAACAATTCCCGCACGGCCATTAATAATGCCGCCCGTTGGGAAATCCGGTCCAGGAATTACTTCCATCAATTCATCGACAGTGATTGCTTCATTATCGATAACAGCCAAACACCCTTTGATCACTTCGCGAAGATTATGGGGCGGGATATTGGTTGCCATACCGACAGCAATACCCGCAGAACCGTTTACAAGAAGATTTGGAACTTTTGTCGGCAGAACTTCTGGAATCTGTTCTGTACCATCATAGTTCGGCACATAATCAACAGTTTCTTTATCAAGGTCAGCAAGAAGCTCGTGAGCCATTTTGGCCATACGTACTTCCGTATAACGCATTGCTGCCGCGCCATCGCCGTCAATCGAACCAAAGTTACCTTGCCCATCTACCAGCATGTAGCGTAAAGAAAACGGCTGAGCCATACGCACAATGGTGTCGTAAACCGCTGAGTCACCGTGCGGGTGATATTTACCAATCACATCACCAACAACACGAGCAGATTTTTTATAGGCTTTATTCCAATCGTTCTTTAGCTCGTTCATGGCAAAAAGCACACGACGGTGTACTGGTTTTAAACCGTCGCGAACATCCGGAAGCGCCCGCCCAACGATTACACTCATGGCGTAATCAAGGTAAGACTGTTTCAGTTCGTCTTCGATATTAATTGGCTGAACTTCGTTGGCTGACTCACCCATATTTAGACTGATCCTGCTTTATCGTTATTTTGTCTTAAAAGTTTCGTCATTCCCACATAAGCGGGAACGACGTAGCCTTAGGCTTAGTGCATTGAATGCTTACTTCATTAAACGAATGTCTTTCGCATCCCAATGCGGGAAGTGTTTACGAACTAATGCGTTTAACTCTAATTCAAATTCACCGTATTGGTTTTCTGCCACCAACTTATCGGCTTGGCTCTCCAATCGTTCAATAACCATACCGGCACCGACAGTAATATTGCTTAAGCGGTCAATGATAATAAATGCCCCCGTACCACGGTTTTGCAGGTAAGGATCAATGACAACTGGTTTCGTTAGGGAAACATCCACTTTGGCAATGTCGTTTAACGCAAGTTCATCGGCAACACTATGTTCTTGGGTATTTACATCAATACTGTAATCGATGTTATTAACCTGGCCCGTTGTTAAGTTACTGGCAAACTTGAATTGATACTCACGACCAGGCTGAAGTGCACTTTCACCCATCCAAACAATATGGGCAGAAAGGTGGTTAGTTACATCAACTTTATCGTCTGCTTTAACCAGAATATCGCCGCGACTAATATCAATTTCATCTTCCGTAGTAATGGTAACGGCTTGGCCAATAAAGGCTTCGTCTAACTCACCATCGTAAGTCACAATGGATTGCACCTTACTGGTCTTGCCGGAAGGCAACGCCATTACTGCATCGCCTTTATTTACGGTACCTGAAGCAACTGTGCCACAGAAACCACGAAAATCCAGGTGTGGGCGATTTACATACTGCACAGGAAAACGGAAATCTGACTTGTTGCGATCAGCGTTGATCTCAACCGTATTCAAGATTTCCATCAAGCATTTACCGCTATACCAAGAAGAACGCTCCGATTGATTTACTACATTATCGCCGTCAAGGGCGGAAATCGGCACAAATTGAATCTCTTGCTGGCTACTCAAATTCGCCACGAAATCTTGGTAGTCTTTTTTGATTTCTTCAAAGCGGCTTTGCTCAAACCCCACCAAATCCATTTTATTCACTGCCACAACTATGTGCTTAATACCTAGCAGTGAAGCGATATAACTGTGACGACGTGTTTGAGTTTGCACACCGTAACGAGCATCAATCAAGATAATAGCGAGATCACAGGTAGAAGCACCTGTTGCCATATTGCGGGTGTACTGCTCATGGCCTGGTGTATCGGCGATAATAAATTTACGCTTATCTGTAGAAAAATAACGGTAAGCGACATCAATCGTAATGCCCTGCTCTCGCTCAGCTTGCAAGCCATCTACCAATAGAGCCAAGTCGACTTTTTCACCGGTAGTACCGTGTTTACTGGAATCTTTTTCAATGGCTTCCAACTGATCTTCAAAAATCATTTTGGAGTCGTGAAGTAAGCGACCAATTAAGGTACTTTTACCGTCATCAACACTGCCACAAGTTAAAAAACGTAGCATGTCTTTTTGTTCGTGCTGACTAAGGTATGCATTGATGTCTTCTGCAATTAAATCTGACTGATGAGACATTAGAAGTACCCCTCTTGCTTTTTCTTCTCCATGGAACCCGCACTATCGTGGTCGATAGCTCGACCTTGGCGTTCAGATGTTGTCGTTAGCAGCATTTCCTGAATAATTTCAGGCAAAGTGGTTGCTTCTGATTCAACAGCGCCAGTTAGGGGGTAGCAACCCAAAGTCCGGAAGCGCACCATTTTTTCCTGTGGCACTTCTCCGTCTTCTAACGGCAAGCGGTCATCATCAACCATAATCAGCATACCGTCTCGTTCAACAACCGGGCGCTTGGCAGCTTTATACAAAGGTACAATGGGGATGTCTTCTAAATGAATGTATTGCCAAATATCTAATTCAGTCCAATTTGACAATGGGAACACGCGAATACTTTCGCCCTTGTCTACTTTGCCGTTGTAGATATTCCATAATTCAGGGCGCTGGCTCTTTGGATCCCAACGGTGATTACGATCACGGAAAGAATACACACGCTCTTTTGCACGAGACTTTTCTTCATCGCGGCGAGCGCCCCCAAAGGCAGCATCGAAGCCATATTTATTCAACGCTTGCTTCAGTGCTTGGGTTTTCATGATGTCGGTATGTTTAGAGGAACCGTGAGTGAATGGCCCTACTCCTGCATCAACACCTTCTTGATTGATATGCACAATCAAGTCCCAGCCTAGGTCTTTTACGCGCTGATCACGAAATTCTATCATTTCGCGAAATTTCCACGTGGTATCAACATGCATCAAGGGGAAAGGCGGTTTGCCTGGCGCAAAGGCTTTCATAGCCAAGTGCATCATTACCGCAGAGTCTTTACCAACGGAATACAGCATCACGGGGTTATCAAACTCAGCAGCCACTTCACGAATAATATGAATACTTTCCGCTTCCAGCTGTTTAAGGTGTGTCAGGTGGTACTTATCAGTCATCTTTACGCCTTAAAGTAAGGTCAGTTTAAATTGAAAGAATAAAAAGTGAGGAAATTTAAAGCCCGAGATTGTACATGAAGCCGGGGAGCACCACCACTAGTATCAGGTCTTGAAATCGCTTAGAACGGCTTAAAATCGCTTATAGAGGGTATCTGTGTGTTTTTTAAACAAGTAACCCGCAAAAAATGAGCGTTTATATCCCCTCAACCCCAGAAAGAGCCTTTACAGAGCCCCAGGACTTACAAGAAGGACACAGCCAGTGCAGCTCGTTGCCACTAAAACCACAACACTGACAGCGGTATGTGGGCCTAGATGACAGCAAATCAGAAAGTAGCGAACGCAACAGAGACAAATTTGCTTTTGCTTCTCCAGAAGAATGGCCGATATGCAGGTCTACAAGTTTTAGCACTCCCTTCAAAGAGGGCCGGCTTTTCATGGATTCCCCCATAAAACGCGCCACCGCCTCATCGCCCTTCTCTTGCCCAAGCAATTCCGCCATTTTGAGTACTAAGGTGTTGCTTGGGAAGTCTTGAAGAGTTTTCTCTAAATACTTCACCAAACCCTTTGAGTCACCCAGTGCCATATGGCATTCGCACACTGAATCCAGGGCTTCAGGCAAATAGCTAGCGTCTTGATTGGAAATACGCTTGAGAATACGTAAAGCCTCTTTATGACGCCCCAATTTTTTCTCTAAATTTCCCCACACTAAGCTGGCACGAACCGATCGCTTATCAAAATCCAACGCCTGCTGGAGGTGCCGACGAGCAGAAAGATAGTCCCCCTTCGCCAAAGCTTCTTCTGCTAACTCGCAACAGAAATGAGCCTGCTCAACAGAGAGATCATATTCGCCACGACCAATTTTTCTCGAAGACAGTAAGGTCGCCGCATGAATGGCTTTTTCCCACTCCCTTTCATCGCTATAGATACGAACCAAATGCTGAAGGCAAGGCACCTTCAATTCACTGGAGACCTCCATCAGCTCTTGAAGTAAACGCTCTGCACGATCAAGCAAGCCTGCCGCCACATAATCTTCTGCAAGCTCGAGTTGAGCCTGATGCTGATCAACAATAGGCAAACTAGGACGCGCCAAAAGGTTCTGATGTACTCGAATCGCACGATCTACCTCCCCTTTTCGACGAAGCAGCTTCCCTAAAGCTAAGTGGGTTTCTAAAGTATGACTATTCACCTCAAGGGAAGAGACAAATGCATCGATGGCCTGGTCTGGCTGTTCATTTAATAGGAAGTTAAAGCCTTTAATATAAGTACCCGCTAGGCGGCTAGCATCATCAGGCTTTTTATCTAGGCTTTTGCGACCAAGAAGGAAACCACCACCAATGGCAACAACAAACAGTGTAAGGAGTAAAAGATTATCCACGGCTTAGCGCCTCTAATCTCTCACTGCGGAAACCCGCAGTTTTTGTAGTTCTTGCTCCGCCAGCTTCAATTTGCGCTCGGCTTTACGGCACCTGCGCCAAACAATCACCTGAGTAAAAGCACCCACAGCCATCCCCAGTAGCACACCTACAAAAAGAATTATTAGAAAGGCCAATCCAGAAGAGATACTTGGAGAACTGTAACCTGCAAAGCTCAACACCACAGGTTCAACATTCTCATTAGCAAACCAAGCGCCGACAATAACAACACTCAGAAAGAGAACAATAAACAGAAGGCGCTTGAGGAGAGACATAAAGGAAGATAATTGGGGTCGCGTTACTTGTATTTTCTTAACGTTTTAGCTTTGAAGCCAAGCAAAAGAGTAACACGTTTACTGATCAGAATCTGTTTCCTGCCCAAGACTGGCATTAACACGGTCACGTAATTCCTTACCCGGCTTAAAGTGCGGTACATATTTACCTGCTAACTCAACAGCTTCACCGGTTTTAGGGTTACGCCCCATGCGGGAAGCACGATAGTGAAGAGAAAAACTACCAAAGCCACGAATTTCCACACGGCTACCAGAAGCTAACTGCTGAGCCATATACTCAATAAGCGTTTTTACGGCCAATTCAACGTCTTTAGCCGACAACTGAGGCTGACGCTCGGCAATAATTTCAATTAACTCTGACTTGGTCACGCTTTAGCCCTATTTGTTTAAGCTCTGCCTGTTTAAGCCTTATGTACTCAGACCGCTTTAGTGATAAGGAGAAGCCAAAATACCCTGCCCTAATCAACCTTTTTAGTCATAAAAGGAATGAAAATCAGGGTTCTATTTCAAAGAAGTAACAGGGATTATTAACCCCTTTCGCTATATCTTTGATTTCTCTAGCTTTTTATAGCAGAACAATTCCAAGGGTGCAAAGAAAATAGCCTCAAAAAAATGCCAAAAACCAATAAAAATCAGTAAGATAGGAAAAAATCATAAAAAAACCGGTGAAACACCCAGAAAACTAGGGCTATCTATGTCAGCAATCGACTCATCAAATAAGCAAATGATCGACCTTCTGCTTCATCCAAGCTGGATAGCGCCAGTTATTCCTGAAAATCTGGTACATCACGACTGCAGCCTGGCAATCCACCAAGGGAAGATTCTCGCCATACTCCCCAAGGAACAGGCTTGTAAACAATTTGACGCAACCGAAGAAATTGAACTCCCGAATCAACTTGTTATTCCTGGGCTTATCAATGCCCACGCTCACGGCGCCATGAGCCTATTGCGGGGCTACGCTGACGACCAGCCTCTGATGACCTGGCTTGAGGAGCATATCTGGCCAGCAGAAAACAAGTGGGTCTCTGAAGACTTTGTAAGGGATGGCACAGAGCTGGCCGCCGCAGAAATGATTAAAACCGGTACCACCTGCTTTTCGGATATGTACTTCTTCCCGGAAACCGCAGCGGTTGTAGCCCAGCACGCCGGCATGCGCGCCCAGATCTGCTTTCCCGTATTCGATTTCCCCTGCGCCTGGGGCACAGGCCCTGATGACTACATCAGTAAGGGCCTCAAACTCCATGACACCTTCGCCGCCAGTGAATTAATTCACATCGCGTTCGGCCCTCACGCCCCCTACACCGTTTCCGACGCCCCACTTGAACGCATAGCAGTTCTGGCTGAAGAAATAGACGCGCCCATCCAGATTCACCTCCATGAAACCCAAGGTGAGGTAGAGCTTGCCGAGGTTTCTAATGGCAAACGCCCTATCGAGCGATTAAGAAAAATAGGATTATTAGGGCCAAATACTCAATGCGTACACATGACACAGGTTAGCGATAAAGACCTGCAACACCTCAATGAGACCAACTCTCATGTTATCCACTGCCCCACATCAAACCTCAAATTAGCCAGCGGCTTTTGCCCAGTACAAAAACTGACCTCTGCAGGTATTAACGTAGCCATAGGCACCGATGGCGCCGCCAGTAACAACGGATTGGACTTACTCGCTGAAACGCGTCTAGCAGCCTTACTTGCCAAAGCCGTCTCTGAAAACGCCAGTGCACTAGATGCGCACAGCGCCCTTCGAATGGCAACCTACAACGGCGCAAAAGCCCTAGGCTTGGAAGATCAAATTGGCTCATTAGAGCCTGGAAAGTTTGCGGACATGATCTCCGTTGATTTGAGTGATTTGCCACAGCAACCCCTCTACAACCCAGTTTCTCAGCTGATCTACACCCAAACCGGCCCCTGCGTTAACCATGTTTGGGTAGGCGGTAAAAAACTGCTGGACAACGGCAAACTCACAACGCTTAATGAGGCGGAAATAATCACCAAAGCCCGCCACTGGGCTGAACAAATTATGGGCACCTCTAAAAATTAATTTTTAAAGACACCCATAAAAGATGAACACGAAAAGAATTCAATAGCTCTATGACAGCCAATCAAAACGTCGACCACAGTGAAATCAGTAAATTCGAGGCCTTAGCCAGTCGTTGGTGGGACCCCAATAGCGAATTCAAACCCTTGCACGACATTAACCCTCTTCGCGCCAATTTTATTGACGAACGATCTCCTGTGGCAGAACAAAAACTGGTAGACGTTGGCTGTGGTGGCGGTATTTTATCGGAATCTATGGCGCAACGTGGCGCTGTGGTTACCGGCATTGATATGGGTGAGGCCCCTTTACAGGTAGCTAAGCTTCACGCTTTAGAAAGCGGTGTTTCTATTAACTATCAGCAATCCACTGCCGAAGCATTAGCAGAAAAAGAAAACGAACAATACGATATTGTCACCTGCTTGGAAATGCTGGAACACGTACCTGATCCCAGCTCGGTTATTCAAGCCTGTGCAAATTTATGCAAACCCGGTGGTGATATTTATTTCTCAACCATCAATCGCAACCCCAAAGCTTGGCTATTAGCCGTTGTGGGTGCGGAATATATTTTAAATATGCTTCCCAAGGGCACTCACGAATATTCAAAATTTATTCGCCCAGCAGAGCTTGCACACTGGATTCGCGAAGCTGGCTTGCAAGTACAAGAAATCACAGGCATGACTTACAACCCTCTCACCAAAGCTTATAAACTAAATCCAAAAGATGTGGATGTGAATTATTTAGTTCACGTAAAAAAGCCAGATTAATTGGTCGAGAAAACAAGGCTAAAAAATGGCATTAAAAGCAGTACTTTTTGATTTAGACGGCACCTTACTGGACACTGCGCCAGATTTTATTACCGTATTAAATCAGCTATTAACTGAAGAAAACTGCAATACACTTTCTGATGGCGCGATCCGAAAAACGGTTTCAGAAGGCGCCCGCGCACTGATAACCCTAGGTTTTGGCTTGAAAGAAGGTGAACCAGGCTTTGAACGTTTAAAAACACGCTTACTGGAGCTTTATCTCGCCGGCCTTGCGGAAAAAACTGCACCCTTCCCCGGCATTTCAGAACTCATTTCACACTTGCACAGCAACGATATTGCCTGGGGTATTGTAACTAACAAACCCAGTGTTTACACGGCACCGATTATGGACGCCATGGCTTTCCACCCTGCTCCGCTGTCAGTGATTTGCCCGGACCATGTGAGCCAAACAAAACCCCACCCGGAGCCTCTAATTAAAGCCTGTGCAGAAATAGGTTGTGAATCACACGAAGCGATCTATGTGGGAGATCATGCACGAGATATTGAAGCGGGTAAACGTGCCGGCATGATAACTATTGCTGCGGGTTACGGGTATGTACCCCAAGGAGATTGCGCTACCAATTGGCAAGCAGATCACACCGTGAATCATGCCGCTGAGATTTTGCCAATTCTTCAGAAAAAATACCTTCCCTAACGCTTTTTAGCCGTTTTCTCTGCCTTCCTCTGAGCATAAGTGGCCATATCTAGATACTTCGTATCTTTCCAATTCACATCCCAAGAAGAATCCAACCAAAAGTTTATACGCTTCCAAAGACCATTGGGCGTATCTTGCATCTTATGCTGTTTTTTTTGTGGCTTGGGGGTCGCTTTCTCTAGCACTACCGATTCACCGGTAGACGGATTAGAACTTACTGGCTCTGCATTTTCCGGCTCAGCGCCGCTTTGTTTTTTACTCGCCTTTGGCTTTTCTGAAGTACTCTCACTCAACTGCTCTTTAGGCGGCTCAGAAAGCTCGGCATAAAGCTCAGTGTTATCACTGGCATCAACACTGACACTCTCGAAAGGGTTTGGCAGCTCATCAAAAGGCTTACCAGATTCAATTAATTCGAGATTTTCTCGCATCTGTGTAGATGCTTCTTTTGCGGTTTCACGCATATCCTCAGGAAAGCGCTCGTTATAGGCAATGGCTTCAGCATCAGCGATAAATTCTTTTAAACCACCCGTAATGACCTCTCGCGAATGCTCTTCCTGTGCTTTAAGTCGCTCAACTTTCTTAAAAATGGCTTCCTGCTGAATGGGCAGCTTAATGGGCTGAACGGGAATGCCTCTACCTTGGGCAATTGCCCTTAATGCAACGGTTTGCTGGGTGCTATTTTTAAAGCCATAAAGCAGCTTGCGAAAATCTTGAGGTGAAGGCGGTTTCGGTATGGATACCGAAGGTTTATCAGTATCAAGATCTGCCAGTTTTAGGACATATTTTACGCCCTTAGACAATCGACCATCGATTTTCCCCATACGCCCCACTAAGGGCTCGTCCGGGAGGTTCTTTACCTTCTCATTTAGGTTGGCAATATACTGTTTAACGCGATCAGGGATCCTTTGGGATGGTCGCGAGGCCACGATCACATCCTGGAAGGCCTTTTCTAGACGGGTAAGCCCTTGAGCTATACCAATTAACCCCTCCAAGGTTTCTCGCTTTGCCGCCAGATTCTGTAGCCTTTTTACTTGTTTCTCGTCTGCCATAACTGCCTATATTTTACCCACCAAAGGGTTACAGTGCCTTTTTTCTGAACTAACCAATCCCTTATTATAGGCATATATTCCCCGGTTTCCCCAACCTGCCTTTTTATAATCATTCGCTCAATAAAAAAGCCCGCCATAAAGGCGGGCTTAGCGGGGAAAAGTACGCTATGCGCAAGCTTACATATCGTACTTGATGCTCAGGCTCAAACCACGTCCTTTTGGTTCTTCATAAACCGTCACACCTTCACGCTCAATGGTGACATCTTCATTCAGCAGGTTTTGCACCTTCAACTTCAGCGTAAAGGCGTCTGTTGGGTAGAATGAGTATGTCAGATCCACAGAGTTGAATGGCTGCTCGAAAGAGTCTGGCTCACCGTTACGGCCGGCGAAATACAGACGCTCATCGAATACGTTATAAGACAATGTTGCCGAGTGCAGATTGTCATCAGAATCGAAGCCTACCAGTAGGTTTCCAGAGAAATCAGACGCCCCCACAAAACCACGCTTTAGGTTAGTTGGCGCATCCGCTGAACTTCCGACAGATAGCTCATGGTCCAGTAAAACCAGATTACCTTGAACAAACAGACTTTCGAAACCTTCACCCAATACACCTAAGTTTTTCAGGAATTCAAACTCCAAGCCTTTCATGGTTCCGCTATCAGCATTTAAAATTTCTACTGCTGTTTTGGTGCCACCTGCGGCTTTTTCAAATTGTTCGATAGGATTTTCGATATCCTTCCAGAAGCCAGTCACAGTGAAGCTATCGCCACTCTCAAAGAACCACTCTGCACGAATATCAAAGTTATCAATAGACGACGGCGTTACATCCGGATTACCAAAAACAGTTGCACCTGTTAATGGGTCTACATAGCTAGAGCTCGAAATATCACGCAAATCTGGACGAATCGTACTCTCAGCGTAACTGAAACGAAGTTGGAAATTTTCCGCCCAAAAGTCAGGGAGCATCCAAGTTGCCGCTAGAGCACCATAGGTATCATCTGTAATGAAAACAGAGTCTCTCAAGGTATCTGCATCTGTAGCAATTTGACTACTCTCATATGCTAAAGGACTCCACACCAACCCCACTTGTTTGTATTCTTCGTAACGAAGCCCCGCCACAATACGCACAGTGTCATTCCAGGTAACATCCATTTTTCCAAAAAGCGCATCAACCTTAGAAGCGGCAATGTAACTCTCAGAGTTACTACCAGTTACATCAATCTCGAAACCTAAAGCATCGTTATCGATATTATCGTCGCTATAAATTGAGGAAAGATTCTCACCCAAAATAGCATCCCCAGCAGAAATTTCTGAATCAAGCGCGAACTGTAACTGCTTGTAGGCACGCGCTTTCTGCCAATTATCCGAACCCGCACTCAACTCAATATCGAATGCTTGCATCATAAGGGGATAACTAATGGTGAACCCGCTACTTTCCAAGATATCTTCAAGCTCAGTGAAGCGATAGTTGGCCTTAGTGGCAGCTTTAACCGTTGAAGAAATCGCCTGCCCAGTCACTGGGTTAGCGATGGTTTCCGCTTCAATACCCAACTCATTTGGGATATCGGTCGTCGCAGTACTATCGGAATAGAACCAATTTAGCTTAAGACCATCAGCAAACACCAAGGATTCTAAGCCAAGCAATTCTCGAGTTGCATCACCGAAAGTATGCTCGCCATGCAATTGAAAAACTTCCAATTCACGCTGCTCATAGCGAATCTTATATTCACGATCACCCACACCTTCAGATAAAGGGCGATTATCATCCGCACCAAAAGTATCAACCACGCTGACCTTATCGTCGGTATTGCGTAAGAAAAGATTGGTAGTTTCGATGGAGTTTTCTTCGTTAATGCGAAGCCCCATTGCGAGATGGCCTGTAATACTTGCACTGTAAGTAGATTCATCTTCAAACCCAACAAACTCTCTTGGATTTGAAAATTTACGGGAGATAATTTCTGAGTTACGCCATTCACGATCGTAGTTACCACCGGCAATAGCTCCGAACTCCATGCCGTTATCGAAGCTCCAAAGATTGCCGATATTTATCTCACCGGAAAGATCTTGTTGGCCACCCGTACTATTAATACTAACATCGCGATACAGGGCCTTCGCAATACTACGATTAACCACTTGCGCTTGCTCGGTGGTCATATCTTCGTTGCCAGATAAATTGCGAATACCCTGAACACTAAAATCACCGCGGTAGGTATTTAAAGCACTTTGGATATCAGAAGACAAACCTCGAGTACCGTCATCTTCACCCCAGCTATCATCACCTCCTCCTCTATAGGTATTGAAGCTCCCACTGGATTCCGAGTGATCACCTGTACCTAACTGCATGGACAACATGAAGTCATTAGGAATGCTTTTGGTAAGAATATTGACTGTACCGCCACCAAACTGTGATGGCATATCAACACTGTAACCTTTCTGTACCGACAAAGCTTTTAAGATAGACGTTGGAAATAAATCTAACGGAATGACACTGCGTGATAAATCAGGAGAAGGTACTTCAGCGCCGTTCAAAAGTGATTTTGAATAGCGCTCACCCAATCCACGTACAAACACGAATTTATCATCAACCGTGGTAACACCAGGTAAACGACGCAATGCTGCTGCAACACTAGAATCACCGATACGACTAATCATTTCCGCATCGATAATATCCATTGCTACTTCAGCATCCAAACGCTGCACAACAATATTTTCAGCTGCATTCCTTAGGCGACCTTCAATTAGCATCTCTTCTATAGCAGGCACAGCATCAAATTTTTCGGCACGGGGCGTATCAACAATATCGTCTTGCTGAGCCTGCACGGCCATACTCACCGCTAAACTTAGGGCGCTCACAGTAAACAGCATACCTTGCTTGCCGGAACTCGAAATAGCGGGCTTTTTAATGGATAATTTTTTCATGGTAATGACCTCTGGTCTTAACAAGAAAGGCGCCCTGAGGCGCCCTTCTGCTTTTTTGTTGCGGGCTCTTAAGTCGAAGGAATTATTCGAACCACAGAGCTTGACCGCGATTGGTAGGCTGAAGACCATAAGTCCAGCCAGCAATCCAGTTGTCGTCTTCACTAACAGCGCCGATGTAAGAACGACCATCGGTTGGAGTTACAGTTACAGGCGAACCGTTAACGACCATGTCACCAACAGGCAGAGAGTAGAAACCATCCAGAATAACCAGGTTCGCATTGCTCGCATCAGTTGGATCATCGCCAGTTTCAACAGTCTGCATGATGTTGTTGCCGTTGTCGGTCAACCAAGTTGCTGTAGACTGACCTTCCAGGTCACTGTCGATCAAGTCCTGGCATGCAACAACAGATTGAGAAATAGTTAGATCTCCATCCAGAGCAGCTTGCTGACCTTCGTTGTCGATACGAACACAGAAGTTGTAATCGTTGTCACCGAGCTTTTCGTCACCACTGTATGCAGTGGTCACAATAGCATTTTCAATGGTTGGGAAATGAGCTTCACGAATACGCAGACCTTGGCCTGGGTCGTGAGTACCTGTCTCTTGAGCAGAAACAATACAAGTCAGGTTTTTGATAGTAGCCGCTGAGTTCAAGCCTCGAGCGATAAAATCATCGATCGTTGCTTGATCTTTCTTAGAGTAAGAACCGATACCATCAGATTCTACACAGCGGTTGCCGTCAGTTTGAGACTGAATAACTAGAGCATAATCGAATGTACCAATATAGCCTTCATCGATGTCGATAGAATCATCACGAATATACGTGGCAACATAGTGGCTAACATTTACAGCGCCACCAAACATTTCAATACCGTCATCGAACGTAGAGTAAGCCTGGATGTAATCAACCGTTGTACCACGACCTACTGCGTCGAAAGCAATACCGTTTAACTCGTTACCAACATCAACCAAAGCGCCTGTGTGTTTAACGATAAAGTACTGTAAGGTACCAGAGTTATCGTCGTCGTTATCGCCACCGTAGTTAGTTTGACCTGCACCTGCTTTACCCTCAGCAGCCACATGACACTCAGAGGCCAGAGCAAGGTCAACACCGCGAGAGCCAGTGTAGGAACACTTATTGGTTACACCAAAACCATTGATGATCATGCCGCCCCACTGAGAAACATCCTCAGGACCAACAGTGCCATCAACCGCATCGCTCACAGAAGTAATAGTGATTGGATTAATCGCAGTACCCACTGCGTGAATTTGAGAACCACGATTAATTACGAAGTAGTCATCACTTGACTGGAAAGCCAATGTTTGACCAGCCTCAATGATCAAACTTGGGCCGTCACCACCCTGAGTGATGCCTGCAGCAGCCATGCCTGTATCGTTAGTGTAGTTTTGACCAACAACCAAGCTGCCTTGGAAAATGTGAACACCAGGAATTGCAGGAAGGGTTAAGTCGACTGTTAGAGGGTTATCCAAATCTACGAAACTTGAATCGTAAACACAGTTGTTACCATTCTGAAAACCTTGAAGAGTTTCACCAGAAATTTCGTATGAAGCGCATGGGTTATCGCTTCCACCGGTTGTGATAACACTATTGTCGTCACCAACAACATTAGAAGGAGAAATATTGATATCTCCACCACCGCCACCACAGCCTGCCAATACAGCAGCCAAAGTACCCAAACTAATTAAGGAGTTAAATTTCATTTTCCTGTTCCCGTTTCTATTCCTGTTAAAAGGTTTAGTTAAATTGAATTCAGTGCAAGGCATATAAATCCTTGTCACTCTCTGAAGAAAACAGCGACATAGTACGGTTGCTTTGTTGCACTACTCTTTCGCGCAAATGTCACTTCAGTGAACATTCCATGGCATAAATGTGACATTCAATGAATATCCTTGCCTATTCGCACGCCAAAACGACAAACACAAGCGAAGGCAACAAGAAACACTGTGAAGCTTTATAAAAAAGAAAGAGAGAGAGAAAAGGATAAGAAAAAGAGAGCCACAAAATTTGGGCAAAAAAAAGCACACCCGAAGGTGTGCTTTGAAAAGTTGGCTTAGATGCCAGGGCAACATGATCTACCTAGACAGCTTCATCATATTACCTGATGGGGTCTGACACCCAGCCAGAGAGAGACTGTTACTATCAGAATCCCGTCATTCCCGCGTAGGCGGGAATCTACTTGAAAAGATCCCCGCCTACGCGAGGATGACGTGACCTGCCCGCGATTAAGCGTTTTTGGCTTTAAATTCCAAACGACGCTTGTGTAGTGCAGGCTCAGTGTAACCGTTAGGCTGCTTGCAACCGTCGATAACCAAGTCCAAAGATGCCTGGAAGGCAATACTGTCATCGAAGTTAGGCGCCATATTGCAATAGTCTGCATCGCCCGCATTCTGACCATCTACCACAACCGCCATACGCTTCAGAGTTTCGATCACCTGCTCTTCAGTGCAGACGCCATGACGTAACCAGTTGGCAATATGCTGGCTAGAAATACGTAGCGTCGCGCGGTCTTCCATCAAACCAACATTATTGATATCAGGAACCTTAGAACAACCAACACCCTGCTCTACCCAGCGAACAACGTAACCCAATATACCCTGAGCATTGTTATCCAATTCGTTTTGAATTTCGTCAGCACTCAACTGCTGATCACCCAATAGAGGAATAGTCAGAACGTCATCAACGTTTGCTTCTGCACGGCTAGCCAATTGATCTTGAACTGCAGGAACATCAACGTACTGATAGTGAATCGCATGTAATGCCGCAGCGGTTGGAGAAGGAACCCAGGCAGTGTTTGCACCTGCTTTCGGGTGACCAATCTTGGCTTCCATCATGTCAGCCATGTTGTCTGGAATTGGCCACATGCCTTTACCGATTTGCGCGCGACCTTTCAGGCCACAAGCCAAGCCAACATCTACATTGCGGTCTTCGTAAGAAGCAATCCACTTCATGCCTTTCAGAGTGGCTTTCGGTGCGAAGGCGCCCGCTTCCATACTGGTGTGAATTTCATCACCGGTGCGATCCAGGAAGCCAGTGTTAATAAATACAACACGCTCGCTTGCCGCAGCAATACAGTTCTTCAGGTTTACAGACGTACGACGCTCTTCGTCCATAATGCCCACTTTCATGGTGTTGCGAGTCAAACCCAGCGCATCTTCAACGCGGTTGAATAAGTCGTTAGTGAAAGCAACTTCTTCTGGGCCGTGCATCTTAGGCTTAACAATATAGATAGAACCCTTAGTGGAGTTCTGGAATGGCGAGTTACCTTTCAAATCGTGAATCGCGATCAAGGTAGTCATCATGCCATCCATGATGCCTTCTTGGATTTCGTTGCCGTCTTTATCGATGATGGCAGGGTTGCTCATCAAGTGACCCACGTTGCGGATAAACAACATAGAGCGGCCTTTCAAAGTGAAATCGTCACCGGCAGGCGCTTGATAAGCTCGATCTTTATTCAGCTCACGAGTGAAAGCCTTACCACCTTTGGTCATTTCCTCTGTCAGGTTGCCCTGCATCAAACCCAACCAATTGCGGTAAACCAGAGTCTTGTCTTCAGCATCAACCGCAGCAACAGAATCTTCACAGTCCATAATGGTGGTCAGGGCGGCTTCCATCACGATATCGGAAACACCTGCCTTGTCTTGCTGACCTACAGGCGTAGAAGCATCGAACTGAACTTCAATATGCATACGGTTATTCTGCAACAAAATTGCAGATGGGCTGGCAACGTCGCCTTGATAACCCACATACTTTTCAGGTTGAGCCAGGGATACAGTAGAGCCGTCAGTCAGCTCAACTTGCAACGCACCAGAGTCAACTTTGTAAGCAACTGCATCGGCGTGAGAACCATTGGTTAATGGAGCACCTTGATCCAGAACACTACGTGCGTAGGTAATTACCGCTGCACCACGCGCTTCGTTATAGCCGCCCGATTTTGACTTTCCATCTTCTTCATCAATGATGTCAGAACCGTACAATGCATCGTACAAGCTACCCCAACGGGCATTTGCAGCATTCAGAGCAAAGCGTGCATTCATAATAGGTACAACCAACTGAGGACCCGCCTGAACAGCAATTTCAGGATCTACGTTCTCAGTGGTGATATTGAAATCGGCAACGTCGTCTTGGAGATAACCAATTTCTTTTAAGAAAGCTTTGTAGTCAGCAAACTCGAAACCTTGATTGTCGCGATGCCAAGCGTCGATGGTTTCTTGTAACTGATCACGCTTTGCCAATAATTCGCGATTACGAGGACCAAACTCATGGACGATGCTATCCAGCTCAGCCCAGAACTTATCGCTATCGACGCCAGTACCAGGAATTGCTTCCTCGTTAATAAAGCGATACAGCTCTTCATCAATGCTCAAGCCGCCCTTTTGAATGCGCTCTGCCATGATATGTCCTCTCATTACAATAAGTTTCGTGAATAGGGTTTAAATTTTAAGGGGTTACCGTAAATCTATCTAATCTATACGTTATATAACGCCAATAACTACGATGAATGCATAATGGCGCGTAAATTACCTTTTATAACAACTCGTTATTACCCATCTAACTGATGAGCTGCATCGGTAATTAAACGCCTCATCCATTGATGAGCCACGTTGTGTTGCAATAACGGACTCCAAGCCATTTTTAGCTCAAAAGGCGGAATAGCGAACGGCGGCTCTTTGATTACAACCTTGTCATTAATGGTGATAGTCTGGGTAATCTTCGAGGGAATGGTAATCACTAGATCTCGCTGTTCTGCCAACAGAACCGCAGACTGATAATGTCGAGTAAATACACGAATTTGACGTTGCTTATCGATACGCTTAAGCGCCTCATCAACCCAGCCTAGGCGCTTTACATCCCCAGGCGTAATGCCAATGCCCGCCCCCATACCCGTTTTACTCACCCATACATGATGAGCTTCTAGGTAGGCATTCAAACTCAAGTCTTTTTGGATTGGGTTAGCGGCCGCTAACAAGCAAGAGAAGTTATCTCGCCATAGTGTTACCTGATGGAAAGACTGCGGCATATCGTCAAAGCGGTTGATTACCAGGTCTACATGCCCCTGCTCTACATCGGTAAAGCTCATATCGCTAGGGTTGATAATATCTAACACAATGTTTGGCGCTTCATCTCGCAGGCGTTGCAGCACATAAGGTAACAAGGTAGCTTCGGCGTAATCACTGGCCATAATACGGAAAACGCGATGGCTGGTTTCCGCTTTAAACTCTTCTTCAGGCTGGATGGTTTGCTCAACCGTAGCCAACACCTGACGCACAATAGGCTGTAATTCTAGAGCACGCTCAGTGGGCGACATCCCCTCACTTGTACGCACCAAGATCGGGTCGCCAAATAGGTCTCGTAAACGGCGTAAACCATTACTCATAGCCGGCTGACTAATACCTAAATGCCCTGCAGCCTTAGTAACATTTCGCTCTCTTAAGAGTACATCAAGGTATACCAAGAGGTTTAAATCCATACGACCGAGATTCATAACTACACCTTATAATTGTGATGACTGGGTCACAATGTAACCATTCATCGAAAAAATAGCAATAATATAAACTATAAATTTCACAAATTAAGATTCCCACCCTAAACTGGATTCCGTAGTCAAAAACAAACCCATTAACTCTTTGGAAGGAAGTACCTATGTCTACTATCAACCAAGACATCGATGCAATTGCCTCTGTTAAAGCTGCAAATGGCAGCCCTTGGGACGCAATCAATCCCGAGTCAGCGGCTCGCATGCGCGCTCAGAACAAATTCAAGACTGGTTTGGATATCGCCAAGTACACCGCAGGCATCATGCGTCGCGACATGGCTGAGTTCGACAAAGACAAAACCAAGTACACCCAGTCTTTGGGTTGCTGGCACGGTTTCGTAGGTCAGCAAAAGCTGATCTCTATCAAGAAGCACTTCGGCTCTACCGAACGTCGTTACTTATACCTGTCTGGCTGGATGGTAGCTGCACTGCGCTCTGACTTCGGTCCTCTTCCTGACCAGTCTATGCACGAGAAAACTGCTGTTGCCGGTTTGGTTGAAGAGCTGTACACCTTCCTACGTCAAGCTGACGCGCGTGAGCTGGGCGGTCTATTCCGCGAGTTGGACAAGGCTCGTGAAGCTGGCGACGCAGCTAAAGAAGCTGAAATCCAGTCTCAGATCGACAACCACGAAACCCACATCGTGCCAATCGTAGCTGACATCGACGCTGGTTTCGGTAACGCGGAAGCGACTTACCTGATGGCCAAGCAAATGATCGAAGCCGGCGCTTGCTGTCTACAGATCGAAAACCAGGTTGCTGACGAAAAGCAATGTGGTCACCAAGATGGTAAAGTTACTGTTCCTCACGCTGACTTCCACAATAAGCTGCGTGCTCTGCGTTACGCGTTCTTGGAGCTGGGTATTGATGACGGCCTAATCGTTGCTCGTACCGACTCTGAAGGCGCTGGCCTGACTAAAGAAATCGCTGTTGTAAAAGAGCCAGGCGATGCCGGCGACATTTACAACTCTTTCCTAGACGTTGAAGAAATCGACGTAGCCGACATGGCCGAAGGCGATGTTGTCTTCAACCGCGGCGGCAAGCTGGTTCGTCCTAAGCGTCTACCTTCTGGCTTGTATCAGTTCCGTCAAGGCACTGGCCATGAGCGCTGTGTATTCGACTGTATCGGTGCTATCGACGCCGGTGCTGACCTGCTTTGGATCGAAACTGCAGTTCCAACCGTTCACGAAATTAAAGGCATGATGGATGAAGTTCGTAAAGTTCACCCAGATGCCAAGCTGGTTTACAACAACAGCCCATCGTTCAACTGGACTCTGAACTTCCGTCAACAAGCATACGATGCTTGGGCTGAAGCAGGTAAAGACGTTTCTGCTTACGATCGTTCTGACCTGATGAATGCTAAGTACGACGATTCTGAATTGTCTGCCGAAGCTGACGAACGCACTCGTACTTTCCAAGCAGATACTTCACGTGAAGCGAACGTATTCCACCACTTGATCACTCTGCCGACTTACCACACCACTGCATTGTCTGTAGACAATCTGGCTAAAGAGTACTTCGGTGAGCAAGGCATGCTGGGTTACGTTAAAGGCGTTCAGCGTCAAGAGATCCGTCAAGGTATTGCGTGTGTTAAACACCAAAACATGGCCGGTTCTGACATGGGCGACGACCACAAAGAATACTTTGCTGGTGAAAACGCTCTGAAAGCAGGCGGCGCGAAAAACACTTCTAACCAGTTCAGCTAAGCTGAAAGGGTTTTGAAGTTAAAAAGGCGGCCTTCGGGCCGCCTTTTTTGTTAATATCATCTATCTTTTTTATAGATTCTTATAAAAGTGAGACTGACTATGAGCGATATACCAACTTACCTGCAAGACGCCAAAGAGCTTTTGACTGACAATGGTTTTGCCACAGGTGATATCTGGTATCACGGCACCTCCTCTGCACTACTGAACTCCATAAAAATTAATGGCCTAAAGCGCTCCGGTGACACGGCCATGAAACAGGCCGCCAAGCAAACCATGGCCACCATCGGCAACAGTTATACAGAATCCATAGAGCCTATATTTCTCACACAAAGCAAAGAACTTGCGCACTACTGGGCCAAACAAACCGTTCGCGACCGCAGTGTTCGCATCGAGGGTGATGAATCCCCTGTCGTATTGGCTATTAACCTGCCCGCCGATCAACTAGGTAAAGTTAAGCCTGATGTTGGTGCAGCCAGTCTGCTAATGGTTGAAGGTGGCGAAAAGTTTATCGCCCATATTGCCGGTATCTATGAAGCCAACGGCCTAAACGCCCCCGATATTGATTTGATGAAAGCCGATAGGCAAGAGTATCTAAACAAATTGGGTATGGCTTATTTTGACTATGATATTGATGCGCAATATGTAAGTGAGGTTAACGCATAGCGTTATACCTCCTCTCATCCTGAGTAAAGCGAAGGATCTCCTTAAGGCACCCGACTCCATAGATTCTTCGCTACGCTCAGAATAACAACAAACGCCTAGTACCTGTAAAGCTCCCCTATTCCTTTCCAAGTGAACCAACTAAACTTAACTGACGCACTACCAGGAAAACAGGGAATCTACCTATGCCCACTCCGGCGAAACTCATTACCAGTTTACTATTGGCCTCTGCATTCACAATAACCCTATTCTCAACCAGCAATAGCTGGGCACAAACTAATCGCCCTCCTGTGCCTGTTTTCGCAGAACTCGTAAAAGAAGAAGCCTATGTTGCACACATCGAAGCACTGGGCACCCTAAAAGCAAGAGAAGCAGTAACTCTTTCTGCCCTAGTCACCAAAACCATCCAAGGTATCCATTTCGATGACAACCAGCGCGTCAAAAAAGGCGATGTATTGGTAGAAATGGCAAGCCGTGAAGAGCGCGCACAACTGAAAGAAGCCGAAGTCACTGCGAAGGAAGCCGAGCGCCAATACCAGCGTGTAAAGTCTCTACAAAAACGCAACCTCGCTGCAGAATCCTTATTAGATGAAAAACGTTTAGCTTTTGATACCGCCCAAGCAAAATTAGAGGCGGTAAAGGCACGGCTAGCCGATCGCACTGTGATAGCCCCTTTTGATGGTGTAATGGGCTTACGCCAAGTGAGCTTGGGAACCCTGGTAAAACCCGGCGATCCCATCGCCACGCTGGATGACGACAGTGTGATGAAGTTAGATATAACCATTCCTGCCGTTTATCTAAGCTCAGTAAAAGTGGGCGTACCGGTAAAAGCAAAGTCTTTACATATAAGCGAGGAGGTTTTTTCAGGAACAATATCCAGTATCGACTCTCGTATCGACCCACAAACCCGTGCTATCACCATTCGTGCATTACTCACCAATAATGAACAAAAAATGCTTCCTGGTATGTTAATGCAAGTTGAGCTAGAACAACCTGCGCAACAAGTATTATTACTGCCGGAAGAGGCCCTGGTACAAGAAGGCGCTAACAGTTTTGTCTATGTTGTTGATCGCTCTATAAAACCTGCAACGGTGGAAAAACGAAAGCTAACCACAGGGGCAAGAACTAATGGAAAAATCATTGTTGCCAGCGGTTTAACTGCAGAAGAATGGGTGGTCACTCGCGGCACTATGCGCTTAAACCCTGGAGCAGCCGTTACTTTGCAAGATTCACCCCTTCAAGGTCGCAGTAAATAAATGTTTATTTCCGATATTTCCATTAAGCGGCCAGTTTTTGCGTCTGTTATATCACTACTCTTGATTGCTTTCGGCATTATTGCCTTCGATCGTTTACCGTTACGTGAATACCCCGATATCGATCCACCCATTGTTTCTATCGATACCAAATACCCCGGCGCTGCCGCCAGTGTTGTAGAGGCCCGTATCACCCAATTAATTGAAGACCGAATCTCTGGCATTGAAGGCATTAAATATATTGAGTCGAAAAGTTTAGATGGCCGCTCTCAAATTAATATTGAGTTTAATTTAGCCCGCGATATCGACGCAGCGGCTAACGATGTTCGAGATAGAGTATCCCGCATCTACGATAACTTACCGGAAGAAGCAGACCTTCCTGAAGTTGAAAAAGTGGACTCTAACGAAGATGTGATCATGTGGCTAAACCTTACCAGCGATCGCCTTTCTGTTCCTGAACTTACGGACTATGCCGACCGCTATTTAGTGGATCGTTTTTCTATTTTGGACGGCACTGCACGAGTACGCATCGGCGGCGGACAAAATCTCGCCATGCGAGTTTGGATCGACCGCAATAAATTAGCCGCCCACGACTTAACAGTGTCGGATGTCGAATCCGCACTACGGGCGCAAAATGTAGAGCTTCCCGCAGGCCATATTGAATCGCAACAGTTAGAATTTTCAGTACGCGTGGACCGGGTATTCCAATCCACGGATGATTTTTCAGGCCTCGTTATCTATCAAGGTACAGACGGACACTTAGTGCGTTTACATGATGTTGCCAGCATAGAATTAGGTACAGAAGATTATCGAACACTTTTCCGTGGTAATGGCGAAAGTATGGTGGGTATTGGCATCACCAAGCAATCAACCGCTAATACTATAGACGTAGCACGAGCTGCAAAAAAAGAAGCCGAACGCCTCAATAAAACCTTACCCGAAGGCATGAAGATTCACCAAAGCTTCGATAGCTCAGTATTTATTGAGCAGGCTATTGGTGAAGTGTATCGCACGCTGGCCATCGCCATTTCTCTCGTTATCTTAATAATCTACTTATTCCTCGGTAGCGCTCGCGCCATGTTCGTGCCGGCGGTAACCGTACCCATTTCCTTAATCGCAACGTTTATTGTACTTATGGTAATGGGCTTTACCGTTAATTTGCTCACCCTGCTCGCCTTGGTATTAGCCATTGGCTTGGTGGTAGATGATGCCATTGTAGTATTAGAAAACATTCATCGCCGCATGAAAGAATATGGCGAAACCGCGTTGGTGGCTGCTTATCGTGGTACCCGCCAAGTGGGCTTTGCGGTCATTGCAACCACTGCAGTATTGGTGGCTATTTTTGCACCTATCTCTGTATTGGAAGGTAATATCGGCAGACTCTTCTCTGAGTTCGCCCTCACCATGACCACAGCCGTGATTTTCTCAAGCCTCGTTGCGCTAACCTTATCCCCTGTTATTGCCTCATTGGTTCTAAAACCCAGCAATGGCGATTCATCACTTTTACAGTGGGTAGATAAACAATTTGAAACCCTAAAAACACACTACCATCGAGCACTGGATATAAGCCTCGGTAAACCTTTTTTAATTCTTTCAATTTTTGTAGGGAGCATTTTAGTGTGTGCCCTATTGGTTAACACTTTACCCAAGGAATACGTCCCCAAAGAAGACCGCGGCGTCTTCTATGTATTCGTTAACGGCCCAGAGGGTGCGAGCTACGCCTACATGAAGGAATATATGGACGAACTTGAGCGCCGCTTAATGCCTTTAAACGAGAACGGAGAAGCCGGTCGAATACTATTACGATCCCCTATTGGCTCTAATTTCAATCGTGGCATTGCCATTATCGTGCTTAACGATTGGAGTCAGCGCAGGTCAGTCTGGGAAATTATTGCTGAGTTTCGCCAGAACACAAAAGATTTAACGGGCGTTCGCCTAGCACCGATCGTCCGCCAAGGCATTGGTGGTCGCACACGTAAACCCGTTGAATTCGTGATTGGTGGTGGCACTTATCAAGAATTAGCTCAGTGGCGCGACCTTCTTATGGAGGAAATTCGCAAAGAAAACCCTGGCTTTCAAAATTTAGATTCTGATTACAAAGAAACCAGCCCACAGATACTTGTCAATATTGATTACGAAAAAGCCGCCGACCTAGGAGTTACTGTACAGCATATTGGCCGCACACTGGAAACTATGCTGGCCTCCAGAAAAGTCACAACCTTTATTGATCGTGGTGAAGAATACGATGTATTAGTTGAAGGCATTCGAGATCAACAAAACGACCCTCAAGATTTAACCAATATTTACGTTCGCTCAGAAACTACCGAAGCGTTGATTCCGCTATCGAACTTGGTGAGCTTTACTCAGTTGGCAAACTCAAAAAGCCTAAATCGCTACAATCGTGCCCGTGCAATTACTCTCGAAGCTAACCTGAGTGATAATCTGCCTTTGGATCAAGCCCTCGAATACTTATCGACTCAAGTAAGAGAAAAACTCCCTGAGCACGCAGTGATTGATTACAAAGGTAGGTCATTAGATTTTATTCAATCCGGCGGTGCTAGCTATCTCACTTTTGGCTTGGGTATTTTAGTGATGTTCTTGGTATTGGCCGCACAGTTTGAAAGCTATATCAGCCCGCTAATAATCACACTCACCGTACCGCTGGCCATTGCTGGTGGCTTACTGGGCTTATGGCTAACTGGCAACAGCTTAAATCTCTTCAGCCAAATTGGCCTAGTAATGCTTATTGGCCTTGCAGCAAAAAATGGTATTTTGATTGTAGAGTTCGCCAATCAATTGAGGGGGCAAGGCAAGGATCTAGACAGTGCCTTACGAGAAGCGGCCGAGGTTCGTTTACGCCCCATTATTATGACCAGCATAACCACCGCTGCCGGTACGATCCCGCTGATTATTTCATTTGGCGCAGGAGCCGAGACCCGACAAGTTGTGGGAATCACCCTGTGTAGCGGTGTCATTGTTGCCACCTTTTTCACACTATTTGTGGTGCCCGTAGCTTATGAATTACTGGCCAAATACAGTAAAGATCCGGGGCATGTAGCGAGGAAGCTGGAAAAGGAATTAGAGAAGTAAGACGAAAGACGAAAGACGAAAGACGAAAGACGAAAACATTCGTCACTCCAGCGAACGCTGGAGTCCAGCCTATATATCAAATCACTATCCTTAAAATCCCCGGACTTCGCTTGCGCTACAAAAGATCGACGCCCCGTAGCCCGGAGGTAGCGCAGCGGAGTCCGGGGAATCACCCTAAAGATTATTCGCTATCGCTCAGAATGACAGTGTTTTTTCTGTTTTTTTGAAAGCTTACTTCTTAGATTTTTCAAACGCTGCTAACTGCTCAGGGGTCGCAGATTTTTGATATTTTTCTTTCCATTCATCGTAAGGCATACCATAAACATGCTCACGAGCCTGATCATAATCCATTTCAACACCCTGCTCTTCTGCAGCAGCCATGAGCCACTTACTTAAACAATTGCGACAAAAACCCGCCAGATTCATCAAATCGATATTTTGCGCATCTTTGCGCTCATCTAAATGCTTTAACAAACGGCGAAAAGCTGCCGCTTGAATTTGATCATTTACATCACTCATAAAAATTTTCCTAAACTATCTCGGGAATATCACTATCAATATAGGCAAAACGTGGAACTTCCTTCCCATCTACCTCTACCGCTTCTGTGAACATTACCAAGGGGCGTACCCACCAACTAAAATCACCGTATAGACAACGGTACACGACAAGTTTTTCTTCCGTTTCACTGTGTTTCGCCACATGAAAAACTTCATAGTCTTTGCCCTTATAATGACGATAGCGACCGGGTTTTAGTTTATCGACCATAACGACTACCTTATCAACGAAGCTCTGGGATGTGAGCACTGGTATTTAAATAACCTGCAACACCTTCACCAATGGAAACACCCATTTTTCTTACAAACTCATCTAACGGATTCGGGCGAACAGTGTAATCACGAATATCTTCTTCACCAATAACGTCTCGAGCCACATAACCCGCACTACCCAGAGCATCAATTAAACCTAACTTAAGTGCCTGCTCCCCACTCCAAACTAAACCACTGTACATTTCCGGCGTTTCTTTCAAACGATCTCCACGACCATTTCTTACTGCGGTTTTAAATTGCTCGTGCACCCCCTCTAACACACTCCCCCAAAAGGCTCTTTCACTGTCTTTCTCGGGAGTAAATGGATCAAGAAAAGCTTTATGTTCCCCTGCCGTATAATGGCGGCGCTCAATGCCTAACTTCTCTAGGGTTCCCACAAAACCAAACCCAGATGCCGTTACACCAATAGAGCCTACTAAGCTTGAACGATTTGCATAGATCTCATCTGCAGCGGCAGCAATATAGTATGCTCCAGATGCACCCAAATCACTGATCACTGCATAGACTTTTTTCTCAGGGTATTTTTTCTTTAATCGTAAAATTTCGTCATAAATATAACCAGACTGCACAGGGCTACCGCCTGGACTGTTAATTCCTAGCAAAATAGCCTTGGCATTTTCATTCTTAAAGGCTTTCCGTAAACCGCCAGCCACTGCATTTGCATTAGCTTCAGCATTATCCGCAATCATGCCATTGATACTGATGAGGGCTGTATGACTTTCACTGCTACTAGCCGTTTCAGGAGCAAACGATCCAGGGCGAAAAACCAATAGCAAAACAAAAAGATAAGCGAAGGTCAGTAATTTAAAAACAATTCCCCAGCGGCGAGCTTTCTTTTGCTCATCAAAAGCTCCACTGACCACCTTCTCGATAAGCTTCCAATCACGATCAGGAGACTGCGGGTCAACTTCACCAGCAGAGGCATCATTATTACCCAGTATTTTTTTCAACCAACTCATCCCGTATCCTTATAAATGTTTTAGCAACTCATCAAAATTATCTAAGCATGCCTTTAGATCATATTTGTGTAAACGATCTGCACTGTGAGCACCATAACTTACTCCGACCCGAGGCACCTTGGCATTCAACGCCATTTCCATATCAAATTCAGTATCACCCACCACAATAGCGTCTTCAGGGCCTGTGTCGAATACATCTAATAATTCAAACACCATTTTCGGGTGAGGTTTAGAAGCAGTTTCATCTGCACAACGGCTACCATCGAAATAATCTAAAAGGTCCATACCCGCCATCACTCTATCTAAACCGCGGCGACTTTTTCCCGTAGCAACCGTGAGAATATGCCCCTGTGCTCGCAGCTCATCCAGAGTATCCTGTACCTGAGGAAAAAAAGCAGACGGCACACGATCTCTCTCAAGGTATTGAACAGAATACTCCTCTCGCAATTGCTTACAATCAGATTCACTTAACTCAGGGTAAATACGCTGAATAGCCGCCGGCAAACTCAAACCAATAATTTCTAGAATTTCATGATCTTCTAGTGCGCCAAAGCCTAATTTGGCTGCGGCATCCTGCATAGCTTTTACAATCCGCCCCGTCGAGTCGCACAGTGTTCCGTCCCAGTCAAAAATTAATAACATGGCTATCTTTCAACTCTACAGCTGTCGAAGTTTTTCTAAACCCGTTGCTAACTCATCACCTAAAGGTGCGCTAACCTGCAGCAATTTTTTCTCACCAGGCAATGGCACTCGTAATGCTGCCGCGTGAAGAAATAAACGCTTTAAGCCGTAATTTTTCACCGCTTTATTCACCTCATCAACACCGTATTTATCATCACCAATCAAGGGATGACCTGCAAATTGCCCATGAACACGAATCTGGTGTGTCCGGCCGGTAATGGGCATGGCTTCCACCAACGTAAAATCATCACCAAAACGCTCCAACACCTTGAACTCTGTGAGAGAGGCTTTACCTTGAGGGTCCACACGCACGACCCGTTCACCTGATTTCAACTCATTTTTCTGAAGCGGTGCATCTACCTGCTTTTTGCGATTCGGCCAACGACCAACCACCAATGCATTGTAAATTTTGTCTACTTTTTTCTCTCGAATAACTTCATGAAGATGGCGTAGCATTGAGCGCTTTTTAGCGATCATAATACAACCCGAAGTATCTTTATCCAGACGGTGTACTAATTCTAGAAAACGAGCATCTGGCCTCATCTGCCTGAGAGCCTCAATTAAACCCAAGCTGATTCCGCTGCCACCATGAACAGCCAAACCAGAAGGCTTATTGATGATCATTAAGGCATCAGATTCATAAAGAATACTGGTTTCTAGTAACTCCAATAGCCCTTTGCCGGCCTGAGCTGGGCCTTGCCGCTCAGCAACTCGCACAGGGGGGACTCGAACCACGTCTCCCCCCTCCAGCCGCTGCTCAGGCTTGGCCCGCTTCTTATTCACCCGCACCTCTCCTTTACGGAGAATGCGATAAATGCGGGACTTAGGCACCCCTTTCAGGCGCGACATCAGAAAGTTATCCAGCCGTTGCCCCGCCTGATCTTCATCGATTTCGATAAGCTGGACTTTCACAGCTGCTCCCGAGGTATTACTAGCTGTGTTAGCTGGGTTTTTGGCTTGATTTTCACTAGGGGAATGCCGCCGGTCAGACATAGAGGACTCGTCGTATCAATTGAAGGCGCGTATTTTAGCAGGTTCTGATCGCTTTCTCCTCCTACTCAAGGCCCCGCCTCACAATGGCTTCAGGGAAATTATCCTGTAGAAAAATTGCCCATATATCAGATTACTGGTATATTTCATGCCAGCCCTATCAGTATGGGTTTCCGGGCCAACCTGGCCAACCCGGCGGTACGCCGGCTGATACTGTACCCCAGATCAGCAACGCCGTACCCAAGGCCAGGAGCCACAGTAGGAAATACCACTGAAGGCCGCTGACAGCCACCGAGGAGTGGAAAGGCTATAATGAGCCCGTCAGTGATGAGAATTGAAAAAATAGTAAGACATTTGAAATGGGTGGCCCTTGGGAAACGACAACAGTCACCAAGGTTAAACAGCTGCAACGGCACAAGCACTGAGACGAAATCAGAAAACTTGCCCAGCTAATACCACCGTAAGACAACCGCGCAAAAGCGCGGCATGTCCACCAGAAGAAGAGTCACAAAAAAACTGTTAATAGACGGTAGCAAGGCAACGCACCCAAACACGGTGCTATCAGCAAATAGTTGAATCTATACAGCCTTGCCACCCTGAGGAAAGGGTCAAACCACTCCTCCAATATGACAACTGGGATTAATGCCTAACGGCCCCCCTACTGGCCTTAAAGCCTCTCTCTATTTGGCTGAGAAAACAGTAGCGGCTCCCAAGGTCGAATCACCAAAGCCGTGAGGCTTGGGTTACATAGACAATTTGATTTTCTACGGTGGCATGCCGTACCTGAGCGCCAATTACATTGAGTGCCTATGAAACGCATGCTTATCAACGCTACCCAGCCAGAAGAACTCCGGGTAGCACTGGTCGATGGCCAGTATTTGTACGATCTTGATATTGAGAACCGTACACGAGTTCAAAAGAAAGGAAGTATCTACAAAGGTGTAATCACCCGTGTAGAACCCAGTCTAGAAGCCGCCTTCGTTAACTATGGCGAAGAGCGTCACGGCTTCCTCCCCCTGAAAGAAATCTCCCGCGAATACTTTATTAAACAGCCTCGTGATATCGAAGGCCGCATCAAAATTCAAGATGTGGTGAAAGAAGGCACTGAGGTAATTGTTCAAGTCGACAAAGAAGAGCGCGGCAATAAAGGCGCGGCCCTAACTACTTTTATTAGTCTTGCCGGTCGTTACTCTGTGCTAATGCCAAACAACCCTCGTGCCGGTGGTATCTCTCGCCGCATCGAAGGTGAAGAACGGGCTCAGTTGCGCGACGCCATGAGTGGCTTAGAAACACCTAAAGGTATGGGCGTAATTGTTCGCACCGCAGGTATTGGTCGTAGCACACAAGATTTACAGTGGGACGTTGACTATCTCACCAACCTTTGGGGAAAAATTGAAGACGCTTTCAATACCGCCAAAGAAGAAAATCGCCAGACCGATTTCTTACACCAAGAAAGTAACGTAATTCTTCGTGCAATTCGCGATTACCTTCGCCCAGATATTGGCGAAGTTCTCATCGACGACCAAGGCGCTTACAACCTAGCGTGCTGGTTCATCGATCGAGTGATGCCTGACTACGCCCAAAAAGTTAAGCTATACACCGATGACACCCCACTGTTTAACCGCTACCAAATTGAAGGCCAAATCCAAAGCGCCTTTAGCCGCGAAGTAAAACTGCCTTCGGGCGGCTCCATTGTTATCGATCAAACAGAAGCTCTAGTTTCTATCGACATCAACTCCGCTCGTGCAACCAAAGGCGGTGACATCGAAGAAACCGCTTTACGCACAAACCTGGAAGCCGCAGAAGAAATTGCTCGTCAACTACGTATCCGCGATATGGGCGGCCTAGTTGTTATCGACTTTATCGACATGCAACCCGTACGCAATCAACGTGAAGTTGAAAAGCGTATGCAAGACGCACTAGAAATTGATCGTGCCCGTGTACAAATCGGACGAATTTCCCGCTTTGGCTTACTAGAAATGTCTCGCCAGCGCCTGCGCCCATCATTGGAAGAAACTACTTTCAAAATGTGCCCACGCTGTAGCGGTACCGGCACCATTCGTGGCACTCGTTCACTGGCCCTATCGATTCTTCGCTTGGTTGAAGAAGAAGCCCAAAAAGAACGCAGCGCAGAAATTCGTGCAATTGCTCCTGTAACCATTGCGACTTATCTTCTAAATGAAAAGCGTACTGCAATTCAAGAAATCGAAGCACGGAATGAAACCCGTGTAATGATTGTGCCAAATCCAGATATGGAAACGCCGCACTTTGAAGTTGAGCGTTTAAAGGAAGACGAAGCAGGAACCGCAACCAGCTACAAGATTATTCAAAATCTTGAGCCAGAAATCGAGCAAGATGAAACTCAGGCACCAGTGAATATTCCACAGCCTGCAGTTCAAGCCCATGCACCCTCAGCAGCAGCGCCCCCTCCGGCACCACAAGCTGAAACAGAAGCAAAAGAACCTGGCTTACTGAGCAAATTGTTTGGTGCAATCGGCTCTATCTTTGGTGGAGAAGCCAAAGAAGAAGAAACCAAGAAAACCAAAGGCAAGCGCACTCAAAACCGTCGCAACGATCGCGATCGCGGACGCAACCGCAAGCGTGGTGGCCGTGGACGTGGTGGCCGCGACAACCGCAGAGATAATCGTGAAGACGAAATCACTGATAATCTCAGCAACCGCGGCGGCGACAATCGCACTGACAACCGCGACGAGAAAAAAGAAAAGCAAGAGCGTAAGCCTCGCCAAAACCGCGATGGTAATCGAAGCGACCGCCGCAAAGGCCGTGGCGACCGCAACGAAAAAACCAAAGAAACGAAGGCAGCTTCACCAGCGGAAAACCAAGAGCAAGAGCAGCAAAACGACAGCGGTGATCGCCCCAATAAGCGACCAAACAACCGTCGTGGCCGCCCTTCTCAGCGTCGCCGTGGTCGCCGTGAAGACCTGCAGTCGAAAGTTGAAAATCAAGAACAAGCGCAACAGCAGGAGCAACAAAAAGAGCAGAAACCTCAGCCTGAACAGGCCAAAGCTACTACTCCAGCTGAACCTCTGCTAATTGCAGCTGAAAACATCTACTGTGGCGAAGCACTTCCAGCCGCTGAAACTGCAACTGATGAGGCTCCGGCAGAACCAACAGCAGAAGAGACTCCACAGACCTCTGAAGCCTCTCAGGTAGAGCCTTCAGAAGCACCGGCACCAGCTGAAACTCAAGTAGAACCAGAAGCAACTGCTGCAACCGCAATTGTTGAGCCTGTTGCAACGGCAAGTAGCACAACCAGCAACACAACCACAGAAGTTACAGCACCAACTTCTAGTGGCGGACGCGCATCTAACGATCCACGCTCAAATCCAAAGCCTGTCACAGAGACCAAGATCGAAACTCAATTGATCACCAGTCAACTGTCTCAGCCTTTGAATACCAATCAAGAGCCACCCGTACGCGGCTCTATCAGCGAAAAACCTCGCCCAGCCAACGACCCCCGTGGCCCCCGCGCCGCCCAGTCGTAACTGAGCAAGAAATGAACTGTAAGTGATTGATAAAAGGGACTTATTTTTTTTAAATAAGCCCCTTGTCACACCGAACCAGCACGGTATAATGCTGGCCTTTCCGGTGAGGTGGCTGAGTGGTCGAAAGCGGCGGTCTTGAAAACCGTTGAGGGTTAGTAGCTCTCCCAGGGTTCAAATCCCTGCCTCACCGCCATACAGTCTGCTCTGTCCCAGAGTTCGCTTAGTAAAACCCACTAAGTGTTTAAAAATCAAAGGGATAGACGCAACACAGATTTGGCTTATCGTCTCTACGATAAGCCTTTTTTGTTTCTACTCCCCCAATTTCCCCGATCGTCTCTAATGCTAAATTGCGAGTTCGCTTTGGCGACAAATTCTTGTTATTCAAAGACTTACGACGTTTTCTCATCGGAAAATTTCTTGTTATCAAATTTCACAAAATAGTACTTTTCGATCTATGTTGATCACACAATATATTTTCGCTTCCGTAACAAACCAAAGCTCACAGAAAAAGCTGAGGCACCCTGCGGAAAGCTTATTTTTCGAGACAGAATGAGAACGGTTTAAGGTAAAACAGAGAGGTATTACAAATAAAAATTTAGCTCTGAAACAACACTGGTTTATTCAATAAATTGATCAATAACTTCATCTATACCTATAAGAGGGATGATACGCACGAGTACTTTTTCCATTACTCCCTTATCTGCCTCAACAATAAATTTAGCTTTTCGATTTTTCCAAGATAGCGTTTGAATTAAGCTGGATGCCACAACAGATGGCTTATCAAGATTAGAAACTTCCACTTCCGTTTCAGCCCCCCGGATACTCGTACTAACTGGACAACAGATAACGAGCCCTGTTTGTTTATTGTAAGCCTTGGAAGACAATATCAATGCCGGCCGATACTTACCAATCTCTTTGCCCTTTGTTGGCTCAAAGTCCATCCAAATAATATCGTTTCTATCTGGAATATATGTACTAGCCATTACTCACCAAGCTCACTAGTACTTAAAGTAGCCAAACTGTCAGCGTGGGCAGTATATTCATCAAGACCCGATATTAACTGACTTTCAGAAAAAGGCAGCTTCAGTTTCTTTTTTGGTTTATCTGCGGTTGCTTCAATAACAACTTTCCCTTTATCAACCTCTATCGTTACCGAGCAGCCCATATCCAATCCCGCTGCCGCCAATACTTTACTCGGTAAGCGAATAGCCGCGCTATTCCCCCACTTCTTAATCTCACTTAACATACCACACCCTTACGTATATCCACCTGTAGATACATTATACCTATAACAATGACGTGTCAACAGTTGTAGATACATTGATAAACGTACCCTGGGTTCGAATCACTACTTGCACGGACTTGAGGGTAAAACCGGCGAGTTGATTCGGCGCTTCCTGCGCCTCACCCTTCGGGCTTCCTCCGGAAGTCCTAATTTGTTTCCTACAAATTTGGGCAGCGCGATCAGCGCTGGTGCGAAGCACCGAGTTCATGGATGCACGAGCCAATCCCTGCCGAGCCTCTCGTCGTTAAATCATGCATCCTAAAAAGAACTCCAGCCAAATGGTTTTAACCGTGATGTACATGACGAAAGTTTCATCTGACCCTACTTATTACTACTTATTACTATTATTTTAAGCTGATGACATATCTTGATGGTAAGGGCTATCCAGCCACATTTAGAACAAATGGTCTCCTAGGAGAAATTGCCTCTGCTCGAAAACCAACTGAGTTTAGCCCTTACCCGCTGGGGGAAAACCACTGCAAATATGTAATCGGCGAGTGCGCATATAAAGCAGGATCAAAGGAGTTTAGAGTCCAAACAAGTTTTAACAATGGCGTTTGGACAAGCACCCGACGTATGGGACGTCTAGGTATCGGATATATAGTTACTAAAGCCATCTACGATAAAAACGGAATGCTTTTGTGAGCTCAAAAATGAGTACAGCAAGCACTTAAAAGCCGGAATTTCCGGCTTTTTCTTTTATGAGTGATACTCCTACCTCTTACAGTATTTTCCGATCAACTCCATTGCCTCTGGGAATTTAAACATGGCCTCGCTTGGAGGCCTTGGCGAAAACAAACTAGCTCTGGAGCACCAGGATTTTTCATTATCTGTAAATTGCTCAAATATATCTAAAGATTCAAGAAAGTCATGTGGCAACGGATAACTTTCTAATGGCTTAATAGGCAACCACTCTTGAGGTATCCATGGGTTATCAACCTCAAGCTTATAGCCTTTTCGCCACGCCATTTTTGCATAGATAAAACCCCAAGAAGATAACAAACGCTCTTCCAAACCCCATTGCATTTCTTTATTTCTATGACGTGCAACCTTAGGGCTTAGCAATTTATTTAAAGCTTCCTCCATAGCAGTAATATTTCCTTCAGCCAAACCCAAATAGAATTCATAGTCGATCAAATGTAGCTTATCTTTCTTAGGTGCTGTTCTTAACCTTTCTTCACAGCGCCGAATTAATAAATCCCATTCTTCTTGTAGCGCTAGACGTGCTTGCATACCATGGTATTCATGCTTGGCAAGATCTAAACATCGTGTAGATTCATTTTTTAACGTAATCAACAGAGGCAACATAAATTGAGAATGCCAGTGAATAATTTCTTCATTGTCTGACAACAGCGGGTAAAGCAGGTCTGATGCAACCCCATAAGTTTGAGCGGAAGGCCTGTATCGATGCTCCATTCTTCTGACCATTGATACAAGAAAAGCAAACTCCTTGCATTGATAAAGGTTATGATCTCTATACCACGCAATCAATGACTTTGATTGGTAAAAGCTTCTTAACCTCCCAAGCGGGCCAAATATTTTTTCTTGATCTTTTTTAAGTAAAGTATGAAATCCTAGTACAGCGGCTTCCAAAGACTCTGGGGTCTCTCTACCGACTATGTGTTTTAATCCATCTTCAATACTTGGCACATAGGCCATTGCTCATACTCCGAAATTCTTAAATTCACTTTTCAAACATCACTTCACCAGATCGAAGCTGGCCAAATAAATGGGACAGCGTATCAACCCGACTTATTTCGACTGATTAAGATCAGCAATTTAACGCTTAAGCCAATAAAAACATTCTTACCGCTAGCTTTTCTACGCTTAAAGAGTAGGCTCTCATCAAACCCAGCCTCACCTCTCAAACTGATCAAACAAGCTAGACTGCCATTGCCGTATAGCCACAACAAGAGTGGTGCCCCGCTGAGTCTCTAGCGGCAAATTTGAATCTCTCTGGGTCTTTTCCGTAAATTCATTAATCAACTTTTGCATACGACGCTGCAGCTCTACATTACTGTTACGACTAATCAAGCCGTTGGCTACTAAGAGCTTTTCTGCCTCGCCTGTGAAATCAGACTTGAAGAACTCTTGCTTAATAGTTTCATGAAAAAATTGCTGGATAGGCCCATTTGGCAACCAATTAAAATTGGGGGCGAGGAGCAGCTTAATACGATTATTGGCGTGAAGCTCGATAACACCCAATTGATCCAGTACCACCAGCTTCTGGACCAACAAGTGCTTATCAAGCTTATATTGCCCCAAGATATCGCCATAGCCGTAGCCATTCATCACACAGACCGCTACCAGAAAGAGGGTTTCATCGTCGACGATGGATTGCTCCTGCTCATGGGTCAGTTGCATCAGCTTGTGGCTGTCTTGCTCTACTTGCTGCATCAACTGGGCAAGGTCCATCCCAATGGCGTCACAGATGGACTCCAAGCGAGAGAGAGATAAGTCTTTCTCACTGAATAATCGCTTGATAGACGCCTCGCTTAAACCCAGTAGTTGAGCAACGTCTTGATAGGTTTTCCCGGCAGCTTTGAGCTGTCTCTTGAGTGTTTTGATAACCGCAGCAGTTTGTGACACTATTTCATTCCCAATAACTATTTGGTATTGCATTCTAATACTATCAGTTGCCCAATACTGAGCTTTATTGCTTTTAGTATCAAGATGCACATCTGGCCAGCAAACTGGAAGCATTCTTCAAAATAAGGACTCCCTCAATGAATAAACTTCTCGGTATCACAGGTGCGCTAGCCTATCTTGCAGCTGTCTTCCTCAATGCATTTGTGGATTTGGGCCACAAAATCATTATTCAAAACACCATATTCAAAATCTACGATGGCCAGGAACAAGTCATACTCACTGCCGTCGTTAATGGCTTAATACTACTCCCTTACATCTTACTGTTATCCCCCGCCGGCTTCGTATCCGACAAATACCCGAAAAGCCGGGTTATGAAGATCTCTGCCTGGGCCGCCGTGGTCCTCACCCTGGCTATTACCCTCTGCTACTACAACGGTCTATTCTGGCCAGCCTTTGGCTTAACTTTTTTACTGGCTATTCAATCGGCGTTCTACTCCCCAGCTAAATACGGTTACATCAAACCCCTGTTTGGCAAAGAAGCACTAGCTCAAGGCAATGCGCTGGTTCAGGCAACCACCATTGTTGCCATTTTGGCGGGCACCCTGGTGTACTCGATATTCTTTGAAGGCATGTACGACGAATCGGCAACAACAACTGGCGACATCTTAAAACAGATCGCCCCCCTCGGCTGGTTACTTGTCGTGAATGCGATTTTTGAATTACTGGCAATGTATCGCCTACCACTCTTGGAAAATGGTGAACCTGAGAAACAATTTTCTGTGAAAGGTTATTTCACTGGCCAACTGATTAAAGAAAACCTCAGCATCGTTACCCGCAAGCGTGTGATTCGACTTTCCATTATTGGCCTAGCGACCTTCTGGTCTGTGGGGCAAGTAATGCTGGCAGCCTTCCCCGCCTACGCCAAAGCAAATTTTGACGTAACTAACACTATGATTATCCAAGGCATTCTTGCCTGTACCGGCGTCGGCATTGTATTTGGCTCTTGGATTGCCGGGCGCTCTTCAAAAAATCATATTGAAGTGGGCCTGATTCCTGTAGGCGCTTTAGGTATTGCGTTAGGGCTTTGGTTTTTACCGGATGCAACCACGCCGCAAGGCCAAGCTTTAACCTTTTTAATCGTCGGTTTTATGGGTGGACTTTTCATTGTTCCTCTTAATGCCTTAATACAATTTTATGCCGGCGAGCATGAGATGGGCCGTATTCTTGCAGTGAACAATTGGGTACAAAATATATCCATGGCAAGCTTCCTTGTCATAACTGTAGTGGTATCGACACAAGGGTTCGATAGCCGCTTTTTATTAAATATGATTGCGGTAGTTGCCGTAGTCGGTTGTTTCTACACCGTCTTTAAATTACCTCACAGTATGGTGAGAGTCATACTCACGTACTTAATGAGCCGCCGATATTCCATCAACGTACAAGGACTTAAAAACCTTCCCGGCCGCGGCGGTGTGCTATTACTTGGCAACCATATTAGCTGGATCGATTGGGCTATTGTACAAATCGCATCACCACGGCCAGTTCGCTTTGTAATGCTAAAAAATATTTATGAAAAATGGTATTTAAATTGGTTTTTAAAGCGTGCAGGCTGTATTCCCATTAGCCAAGGCGGCAGCAGAAAAGCATTAGAAAATGTTACAAAAGCCCTAAACGATGGCGAAGTAGTTTGTATTTTCCCCGAAGGCACCATTAGCCGCACAGGCCACCTCGCCGAATTCCGCCGTGGCTACGAACTTGCCTGTATAGATGCCAATGACGACGTGGTAATTGTACCTTTCTATTTACGAGGTTTATGGGGCAGCCAATTCTCACGTTCATCCGCAAAGTTGAAACGCCAGCGGGCTACCGGCTTACAGCGTGACCTCGTAGTTGCACTAGGTAAACCCTTAGATAAAAATACCAAAGCAGATGTTTTGAAGCGCAGTGTTTTCGATCTGTCAGCACAGTCGTGGGCAACCTATGTGCAATCACTCCCCACCATTCACGAAGCCTGGTTTAGATCCGCCAAACGCATGAGAAATAATTTGTGTATTGGCGATACGCTAAGTGGTGATTTCAGCCCAATCAAGGCACTTACTGGCGCAATCACGCTGTCTAAACGTATTGCCAGCATCAGCGTGAACGAAAAAAATATTGGCCTACTGGTCCCTACCAGTGCAGGTGGAATGCTCGCCAACATGGGCGCACTTATGGCCGGTAAAACCGTCGTAAACTTAAACTATACAGCAGGTGCAGAAACGCTTTTCCTGGCTGTTCAGCAAGCAGATGTAAAAACCATTTACACGTCAAAGCGTTTTATCGAAAAACTCAAAAAACGCGGTCAAAACTTAACGCCTCTTTTAGAAACCTCTGACGTTATCTACTTGGAAGAACTGCAGAAAAAAATCGGCAAAGCAGAATTACTCTTTACAGCAGCCGTAGTAAAAACACTCCCTGCGAGAGCATTGATTCATTTTTATTGTAAGAACCGCAACGCCGCAGAGACTGCAGCCATTTTATTTTCCAGTGGCAGTGAGGGAACCCCAAAAGGCGTTATGCTCAGTCACCATAATATTATGGCGAATTTAAAACAGGCTTCTGATGTTTTAAATATGGACGACCGCGATGTCATCATGGCATCACTCCCCCTCTTCCACGCCTTTGGATTAACGGTTACACAGTTTATGCCGCTGGTTGAAGGGTTACCTGTCATTGCCCACGCCGACCCCACTGATGCTTTAGGGATATCCAAAGCCGTAGCCAATTACAACGCAACGGTTATGTGCGGAACCTCAACCTTCTTAAGATTATTCGCACGCAATAAACGTGTACACCCGCTAATGCTGAAAAGCCTGCGTATTGTGGTGGCCGGTGCCGAACGCCTCAACCCAGAAGTACGAGACGCCTTCCAGGGTAAGTTCGGAAAACAAATTTTTGAAGGCTATGGCTGCACAGAAACCACCCCTGTGGCCAGCGTAAATTTGCCAGATGCTCTCGACAAGCAATACTGGCAGGTTCAACGAGGAGGAAAAATTGGTACCGTAGGCATGCCACTCCCAGGTACCAGCTCAAAAATTGTGAACCCCGAAACCTTTGAAGAATTACCCACCGGAGAAGCAGGCATGATCCTGATTGGTGGTGTGCAAGTGATGCAGGGCTATTTAAAGAACCCAGAAAAAACCAATGAGGTGATTAAGGAAATTGATGGTCGACGCTGGTATGTCACTGGCGATAAAGGCCTAATCGATGATGATGGCTTCCTAACCATCAAAGACCGCTACTCACGCTTCGCAAAATTGGGTGGCGAAATGATTAGTCTTGGCGCAGTTGAAGAGCAAGTAAAAGCCTGCGCCGAAAACACCGAGCTAGAAGTCGTCGCCGTCAATATCCCAGAACCAAAGAAAGGTGAGGAAATTGTGCTACTCCACGATGCGGATCTCGATAGCAGCCAACTCAAAAAAGCCATGCTGGAAAACGGCAGCAGCGCCCTAACCATACCCAGCAAGTGGCTCAAAGTAGAAGAAATCCCCAAACTTGGCTCTGGTAAGACGGATTTCGGCACCGCCAAAAAAATCGCACTCGCCTAATTCACCCTTTCAAAACTGCCACCCCAGGAAGAGTTTTGCACCGCAGCAGGATTTTCCTAGGGTGAGCGTCCACTTCTCTATAAGCCTATAATCTACGTATTCCTGTCCCGACTAACACTGCTATATTCAACTTTTATTAAGATTTTAACCGCAATATTAGCTATTTTCGATACTAAAATTACACAAAACTGTAGCCAGGAAGTAACAAAACAAATACACCCCCGATGTTTTTTTGACTTTTTTTAAAACTATTTGTAATTATAACTTCGCTTATTACCACAAATTCTAACCATGAGATGGATAAGCTTGCTGCACTGCAATACAATTAGGGAATAGCAGGCTCACTCTACTAAAAAGAAGCCCGCTTTCATGATCAGATTTGTGCCGTTGTTGGCGCCCCTAGCATGGCGATACTCGTGAGCTGTGATTTGTGGTGAGGGTCCAAACCTGACAAAACAATAGGACTAAAGGAAATGTCTCTTTGCCGTAAAGCTTTAACTATGCTGATGGCCAGCGGTGCCTTGCTGACCGCCAGCGTTCAAACACACTCTGCTCCCGCGAATCCAACCCCACAACTTTATACACAGAATGATGGTTCCACCTTTGCCGCAATTCCTCGAGGCGACGAACATATTCTGTGGTACGAAACCCAAGACAACGACGTACTGATTTTCAACCACGACCTTTTACGTTTTGAATACGCAGAAATTGAAAAAACAGACCTAAACACTTTCTTAAAACCATCAGGCCTCGTATTTGGTCAAACCTACACCACCCTGCCTGTTGTAACCCTAGAAGATCTACAAGCGGCCTGGCAAAGCGCCTGGAACCTAAGTGGAGCCTTAGACCATGATCACAGCCATGGTCACGAATCACCCAGTGCAGAAACCGGTGGTGAAGGATCGGCAGAAGGTTCTGATAGCACTCCAACCGGTGAAACAAAGTTTGAATCCATTTTTATTATGGTGGAGTTTAACGATGTGCAATTCACCGACAACGAAACCGTTTGGTCTAACAAAATTTTCGGTGGCTACCCTGAAAATCTTCAGTACGGCAGTGTGAATCATTACTTTGAAGAAATGACCAACGGCAGAGCCTTGTTTGTTCCCGCCCAAGAAAATTACAACACAGGCAACGATGGCTTTATTAAAGTTCGCCTAGATGAAGATCATCCAAACTACGCCCGCGGTGGTAGCAGCAGTTGGCGTACTCATCTTTTCAAAGCCGTCGAAAAAGCTGATCCCTATATTGATTTTTCTCAGTACGATACCAATGCAAATGGAAAAATTGACCGCGGTGAATTAGCTATTAGCTTTATTGTGGCAGGACTGGAAAGTTCTTCTACGGGCTCAGAAACTGAAGGCTTTTGGGGCCACGCATATTTTAGTAGCTCTTTTGGTAATTACGACGGCGTCGATGTTTCTACAGGCTACATGGGCTTTGGTGAACGTATGTACATTCGTGGTGACTACCACAACAGTACCATTGGTATTATCGCCCATGAGCTAGGCCATTCTATTTTCCAACTAAGCGATCTTTACAATGGTTCAACCAACATTAGCTACTGGGGATTAATGGGCATCGGAAGCTGGGGCTACAAAGATCAAGAACTCAGCGGTTCCCGCCCTGTACACATGCTGGGCCACGGAAAACTTACCGCGCGTCTAAAAGGCACCGATGTTGGTTTTATCCAACCAATCAATAAATTGAGTTTAGATCAAACTCCCGAAACCGTTTCTCTTGGACATGCATTTACTGATGACTATAACGTTGTAAAAGTAGATGCAAGGGATAGCCGCTGGGATTACTGGCTAGTGGAACAGCGTAAGGTAGCTGGCTACGATGAAGGCCTTATTCGAAATAACAGTATGGGATTTGAAGTCGGAGATACTGGCATTACCCTGATGTTTCGAGACAGCACTTCTCGTGTAAATATTGTGCGAGCAAATGGTACAGCTGCAGGCACTCGAAAAACTGATATGTTTTACGAAGGCAATGTGACGGAAGCAACACCAGAAACTGACCCAGGTACCAACCATTACAGCTCTGGTGCTTTTGACGGCTTAGCAATGACTAACGCTTCCCTGCCGCAAGAAATTATGACCGTAGATGTGGCAAAGCTAATTTGGCAATGTGAATCCTTCAACGACACATTACCAAATCATGAAACCGCTGGCCGCGCCTACTCAGTGGAAGAAGGCAGCTGGATCAAAACGACTCGTTACTACGCTGTTGGTTCCGGTGAAGATTTAGGAACTTCTACATGGTCGAATGTGACCCTGTACGAAACGTCTTCAAATTATTTCGAAACCAGTGGTAACTGTAACGACACCACTCCCCCCGTATTAACCCTGCAAGGTGACACTGAATACCAGATAGACGTTGGTAGCAACTGGCAAGAACCCGGCTACACCGCTGATGATAATACCGATGGTGATATCACCAACAGAGTATTCGTTCACGGTACCGTAAATACGGCAAAAGAAGGTGTTTACACAATTCTGTATACGGTTCGTGATAAAGCCGGTAATCCAGCGGAAGAAAAAACACGTACTGTTATTGTTGGCGAATCAGAAGATATTACCCCTCCTGTTATCACGCTTAATGGTGATACCGTGATGGATATTCAGATCAATACTGAATACGTAGAACCTGGATACCAGGCCATTGATAATCTCGATGGTGACATTACCAGTAGTGTTGCTGTAACCGGTAATGTGAACACCTCAAGCCTAGGTACTTATGTTCTGACTTATCGAGTGTCCGATGCAGCGGGTAATCCTTCAGAAACAACACGTACCATCAATGTTGTTGATGAACCTGTGATCGAGTGTGATGACTATACAGACACCATTGTGAACCACGAAACCGCAGGCCGTGCTTACAAAGTAACGGAAACCACCGGCGAAACTTGCTGGGGAACTTTCTGTTGGGGTGGTAGCTCCACTACAGTTTGGTACACCACGGGTACCAATGAGAACCTGGGTTCTGATGGCAATGCAATCGTCACCCTAAAAGCCGTTGATGAAGGTTTCATTGTAGGCTCATGCTCTGTAGACCCTCAGCCACCAGTGCTAGAGTCCTACTCTATCGATGAACTAAATCACAATCGTGCAGTCATTACTGGCACAGTGTCTGACGCTAACGATGATATCGATCGCGTTGTTCTAGGCATTGGTATTGTCACCGGCGTTGAATGTACAGGCACAACGAACTTCACCTGCACATTAGATTTTGCAAGTTACGACATTCCTGCTGGGACCGAAATGTCATACACGCTGGTTGCTTGGGATCAAGCCGAAGCAACCTCTAATGTGGTGAATTTCACAATGACACGTCCAGAACAACCAGCATTCACCTGCGTGAGTGATACCAACCAAGCTCACATTGATGCGGGCCGCGCTGAACTTCGTTACAACGTTCTGGTCTATGCAAACGGTACTGATGACTACTTAGGCCAAGCCACGGATAGCACATCACTGCAACAAGTCGAAGGCGGCTGGCAGAAAGTCACTAGCTGCCCTTAATCGCCAACTAGGCTCAGAGGAAAGAAATAGAATCAGTTTTTCATAAGACAGACATTCGTTGTTGTCTTACTCTTCAGCCCCGCACTTTGCGGGGCTTTTTTTATCTTTCAAAACTCAATGATTAGCGCAACTACCTTCGGTACAACTCTCGCACCAAACGAAAACCTGTAATGGCGTCAGCAGATCCTGAGTGAGAAATCTTCGTCTCTAAGGTACAGCGCCGCATAGGGTCAGTATGCGCCCCCCCTACAGCCAGGAGCCTTCCTTCATCATAAACCCATTCCCTGACATTACCCACATGATGGGTCAAACCAAACGAGTTAGGGTTACCCACATCAACCGCCAAAATAGATTCACCCAAACTCAGTGCGCCGAATTTAAGCTGACAGTTCCTGTTTGGATCTTCACTCTCACGCCTTGCATTCGCAGCAGTGAACCACTCTTTATGAGTCGGTAAACGATAGGTAAATCCTGTTGTAGAGCTCAACCATTCCGCATACCGCTCAGCAACAGATATCGGAGTATTGGTGATTGGTAAGTTACTGCCCTCAGCACCAATAGGGTTCTCACACTGACCACTCAGCTGGCAATAGCGCCATAACTGTGACTCAGTAATTTCGTATTTCGTTATTGCAACAGCCTCTGAAGAACCATTAGGCACAACCACTAAGACGGGGCCAGTGGAATTTCGCTGGCTTGAGAGATCACGCTGTTGGTTTGAACTAAGCGCCATCACGTCAGAACAATAATATTGTGTGCCTTTGCCTCCAGTACCGGGCTTTAAATGTCCACAATTATCAATAACCACACCTGAAATTTTCTCACTAGTAGGAAAAATAGATAGTGCTTCTCTCTTAACCTGCTCTGCTGTTGCTGGGCTCTGGGTAGCCACTGATCTTCCCCCGATAAAATGGACACCACGTTATCTATGCTGCGCGTTGCTCATATTCTATCGGTGACTCGTAGTCTAATCCTGAGTGTAACCGAACTCTATTGTAAAATTGATTAATATAAGTTGATAAGGCGCGTCGAAGCTCTATTGCTTTGTGG
>JAILXX010000011.1:0-117140 GCA_045430295.1 Cellvibrionaceae bacterium
GTAGAAAAGGTATATCTTTCTTCTGAGGTTAGGTGCGTATAGTTCATTATGGTTTCTCACTACTTGGCGGTGGTAAAAAACCTGAATTATCGTACCTAACCTCTCTTAATGGCAGGGGTGTCGCACTTAGTATATGAATTCGGCAACTAAAACAAGAAACTAAAGATTAAATAGCAAAGAGGGTATCCCATGGATGAACAATTAAAAAGTAATCTTCTTTCCAGTCATCACTGGCTGCGTTTAGCCTTTATGGTACTTTTCGCAATTTTATTGCAAGTGGCAGGAGTAGTGATGTGGGTGGTTGTCTGCCTTCAATTTATATTCTCCTTGCTGACCGGAAGAGATAATATTCAATTACGCAGTTTTGGTGGGGCTTTAACACAGTATGTGTATCAATCTCTGAGATTTCTCACCTATAACACGGAAGAAAAGCCATTCCCTTTTTCCGATTGGCCCGAAATGGATTTAGTTGACGACGGTTCTTTTATTGATGAGGCGGATGTAATTACTTCACCAGAAGACAACACTGGTGAAAAAGCCGTCAATGAAAAATAGGTTAACTCTCTATGCAATTGTTTGTAATGCGACATGGCGAAGCCAGCTACGATGCCCCCACTGATGACGAGCGTGAGCTTACAGAAAGAGGTGTGGGCATTGTTTGTATTGTGGCAGAGCAACACAAACAAGAGTTAGCGAGTGTCGATGTTATTCTCCATAGCCCATTGGTAAGGGCAAGGCAAACCGCAGAGTTTGTCGCTCAATCTGCAGAGTTATCTTGCCCAATGGAAGAGGTTTCGTTTCTTCGCCCGGAAACCTCTCCGCAAAAACTTGCGGATGAATTAGCGAAGCGTTCCGAGAAAACCATTCTTCTCGTCAGTCATCAGCCTTTTGTAAGCAGAGTGTTGGACTGGCTAACGGGCTCCGGTGTGGGCTTTCACCCGATGACTACAGCTTCTATCGCCAAATTAGAATGTGATATTCCAGCAGAAAATTTGGCAGAGTTGCACTGGCTTCATCATCCGTCTTAAATCGGGATGTTATCAATAGTACTCCTGTCATTCTGAGCGATCAAAAATGTGCTCCTGCGTTTTTGAAGTACCCTCCATCCATGGAGTGTAAGCGAAGAATCTTATGGGGATGGATTCGAGTATTTTAAAGTGCTACCAACTTCAGCCTTGGCATAACCTATGACAGACCTTCAGGGGAAACCCGTCTCCTACAAATTAGAAAATATCACCATTGCAGGTAAAGCCTGGGGCAATCCTAATGGCAAACCTGTATTGGCTATTCATGGTTGGTTAGATAATTGTGCAAGCTTCGATTTTATTGCACCGCACCTGGGTGATGATATTTACCTCTTAGCTATCGATACTGCCGGACACGGTGCAACCAGTCATCGCGAGCCCGGCGGGAATTATCACCTCTGGAATGATGTGAGGGATATTATTGAGCTTGTTGATCATCTAGGTTGGGAAAAATTCGCGCTGTTAGGGCATTCTCGAGGGGCAGTGATATCGATTCTTACTGCGGGTGCATTTCCCGAGCGCATTACCCATTTGTCGCTTATTGATTGCTTGATTCCTTTTGTAAAACCACCGCAAGAAGCTCCTGAGCAATTGGCGTTATCGGTGACCGCGGCACTTAAGCAGCGAGGAAAACATCCTACCCGATATCCATCCTTTGATGATGCTGTAACCACTCGAATGCAAGGTAACTATCCCTTAAGCCGAGAAGCCGCAGAAACACTTGCCGCAAGAGGGGTTAAGGAAATGGACGATGGGAAAGTTTACTGGGCTTACGACCCAAGGTTAAAACTACCTTCTGCTCTGTATTTTTCCGTTGAACACATTGAAGCATTCTTAAAAAATGTCACAGCACCCATTCAATTGCTGTTGGCAAAAGAAGGGCTCATAACTCACCACCCAGAACTCTTTAAGTTTTTAGAAAGAGTAAAGTTCATTGAACCTGTTTGGTTTGAAGGTGGGCATCATTTGCATATGGAAGAAGAGGCTAGCAATATTGCGGGTTTACTTCGTGAATTTTGCAATTAGAGGCCAAGTGATGCCTTGATCAGTTTTGGGGTGGTTGAGGCACTATTGTGCTAGATGCTGTTTTGGCGTATATTTCCGCATGTTTGTAAGGAGTGTTTTCTTTGAGGTCTAGAAAGCACCATAACAAAAGAATAATAATTAAGATTGGATCGTAGGGATACGATAAATAGTTATCCTTTAGTAATATAGTTATACTCTCTCGAGTTAGCTTCACCTGCAGATCCCCTCTTGTATTTATCTTATACCCGCTCACAAATAGATGGGCTGTGGTTTCTTTTGCACAACTTTTATTTAGGAGTTTTGACAATGAAGTTTAAGAAAATTGCCACTTTGATTCTTGCTGTAGGCATATTGGGGGGCTGTGTTGCTACTCCGATTGCTCCTCCTGGTTTTTCTCCAAAAGCTAAAGTCCACAAAAGTATCGAGGGTGGGATTACTGACTCGAAGCGTGTTTTGTTACTTGAGCCTAGTGTTGTTATTCGAGAGTTAGGCGTTGGCACTCAGGAAGTTGTTCCTGAATGGACAGAAGAAGCCAAAACTATGATTTCATCTGAATTAAGCAAGAACTTAACAGGGCTTGGAAAAATTGACCTATTAACTGAAGTATCACTAAGTGATGCAGAAAAGAAAATAGTTGATGAGCACGTGGCGTTATTTGATGTGCTTGCCAATACAACTATGCTCTATCATCCTCTGCCAAATTGGAAAGCGAAGTTTTCTGATCCGGATGACACCCTTGGAGAGGGCTTGAAATTTCTTAAAGAAAAAGCAGGTATCGATTTAGTTGTATTCGCATCAGGTGAAGATTATCAAGCCAGTGCGGGAAGGAAAGGCGCCATGGTTGCTGGTGCAATTTTGGGTGCATTTACTGGGATTGCGGTTATGCCTACAGCAGGTATTGCTAATCTTAATCTTGGAGTGGTTGATACAAATACAGGTAATCTTCTTTGGGAAAAATCATACATTGGAAAATCTAAAGATCTTAATGACGAAAAAGATGTGTCAAAACTAGTTGCTTGTATGTTTGATACTATCCCGACCGCGGCAAAGCTAGAAGATAAGAAAGACAAGAAACGTCGGAATTCGGATAAACACAAGCGCTCATCTAGTGGTCGTTGTTAATTAACAGGTGTGAAAAAATGCCATTGGCAAAATTTGCTCTGATTTTTATGGTTACATTGCTGCTGGTAGGATGCGGCGCCTCTTCCAGTATTAAGCCTCATAATGTTGATGCTCAGGTTACAGTTGACACACAGACAACAGAGCTTGATCAACGTCTACGAGCTGAGGCTGAGATGTTCGAGAAATCAGTAGCTAATAGCGGTAGACTTTATCAGAATGAAGAAATTACTCAGTACTTTCAATCCATTCTCGAAAAGCTATTTCCAGATTATAAAGACCAAATGCGGGTTAAATTGCATCACTCCCCTGCGTTTAATGCTTTTGCACTGCCAAATGGGTCTATCTATATCAATCTGGGGATGCTGGCGTCTTTGAGAAATGAAGCTCAAATTGCTTCGATCTTGGCTCACGAAGGTACTCACTATATTTACCGACACTCAGAGAAGCAGAGACATAAGGTAAATAACTCTGTAGGTGTCAGCTTAATTTTGAATAGTTTTGGTGGGCTTGGCTCTTTAATTTCGCTTGGTGTTTTGTCTTCAATCAGTGGTTACTCTCAATCAATGGAATACGAGGCCGATAGTCGAGGTTTTAAGTATCTGATTGAAGCGGGTTATCAAGGCAGGCAAGCTGAAGAGGCTTTTAAAATACTAAGTGCCGAAGTCAAAGAGCATGACTATAAGTCTGGAGGCCTTTTTTCTTCTCATCCGAAGTTAGAGCGCCGGATCAAAAATTTCAATAATTTATGCAAAGCACCATCAAATGATTGTGATCAAGGTGTTATTGGGGTGGAAGCCTATAGAGTAGTTTCTAATGATATTAGAGATGTCGCATTTGCCAGTAAGCTTGAATCTGGTAAATACAGTGAAGTAATTTCTAATTTTTCTGATCATGAGAGTTGCTTAGAGTGCGATTCTGCTGGCTTTTACTACTTGGTTGAGGCTTACCGTCGCAGGGGGCGTGAAGGAGATCTTGAGAAGGCATTAGGTGTTCTTGAACGTTATACAAAAAATGGTTCTCAAGACTCCAGGGCTTTTCATTCCTATGGGTTGATCTTTATGAAAAAAGGTATGAAGGAAGAAGCTATTAGAAACTTTAAAAAGCACCTTCAAACTACGGATGGTAGTGATGAAGAAATGATTGCGTTCTCCAATTATTACCTCAAAAAACTTGATATTTAATTTTTAGGAGTTTTAGGATGATTAGTAAAAAAAGCATGGTTGGTATTTTGCTTCTGGTAACTTCATTGCTGGCAGGCTGTGGCCAGTATTGGAATTTGGCTTCAGTCGAACCTGTTGCAAGTTCAAAGAGTTCTTTTTCTTTTGTTGCACCTGAGAGCTGGTTTGTAGGTAAAAGATATCGAGGGATGATGGTTGTAACAAAAGATGGTCCATTGCTGCAAGCGATTGAGATTAAAGAGCAGTCTCTTAAAAAAGCCTTTCCAAAAACCAAGCAAGAGGTGAATGCCTCTGTGACTAGCCTAGAGCTTGCCAATTACTATCTCGCAGAGTTAAAAACAGAGCTAGAAGGCATTTCAGTCGTTGAGAAGCACTCTATTGTTCCTGTGTCGCTAGGTGATCAAGATGCTTTTCAAATGGAGCTGTCGTTTAATTCTCAAAGTGGGGTGACCTATAAGTCTCGAGTTTTGGGGCTTGCTTATGATGAAAAGGTAATCACTCTAGCCTTCCAGGCGCCAGAGTTACATTATTACCAAAGTAGTATTGGTGATTTTGAAAGTATGCTTGAAACCTTTAAATTGAATTAATAAAGTGTAGTACAGACGATGCAAAAGCCAGGCTTTTATGGAGCCTGGCTTTTCTTTTTTAGTGATCTAAATTTTACGTTCTGCTCTTTATTAGGGGGTATTATGATCGAACGCCGAGAATCACTGGTAAACGAATTGCTCACTGTGCGGGACTATATCCGCTGGGGAGCGAGTCGTTTTAATGAGGCAGAATTATATTTTGGCCATGGTACCGACAATGCTTGGGATGAGGCGACACAGTTGGTGCTTCATTGTATCCATTTGTCTTACGACAGTTCACCAGAAATTCTGAATAGCCGGCTTTGTTTGGATGAACGGAAAAAAACCTTAGGCTTAATTGAGCGTCGAGTTAATGAAAGGCTACCTTTGCCGTATTTAACCGGGGAAGGTTGGTTTATGGGGTTGCCCTTTATTGTTGATGAACGTGTATTAGTGCCTCGTTCGCCTGTTGGAGAATTAATAGAAAATGGCTTTCATCCTTGGCTTTCGATTGAACCTCAGAAAATTTTAGATCTGTGTACAGGTAGCGGCTGTATTGGTATTGCGACAGCCTTGGCTTTTCCGGATGCCTCAGTGGATGTCAGTGATATTTCCCCCGATGCCCTTGAGGTTGCTAAAGCCAATATTGAGAAACACCAAGTTGAGCAACAAGTGAGAGCCGTGGAGGGCGATTTGTTCTCTGGGTTGCAGGGCGAGGTCTACGATCTGATCGTGACGAATCCTCCTTATGTGGATAAGCAGGATATGGATGCTTTACCCGATGAGTATCGCAAAGAGCCAGAGTTGGCTTTGGCGTCGGGCTTTGATGGTTTGGATTTTACCCGCCGTTTGTTGGTCGAGGCGAAAGAGCATTTGTCAGAAAACGGTGTATTGATCTGCGAAGTGGGGAATAGCTGGCCTGCCTTAGAAGAGGCTTTTCCTCAGGTAGAGTTCACTTGGCTTGAGTTTGAGCATGGGGGGCATGGGGTATTTGTTTTAACCCGTGACCAGCTTTCTGGTTTGTAAGAGGGGAAGGGGAGAGGGCTTGCTTCTTCTCTCCCTTCTCTTTGCCCTTAGAACCAAGAGAAAACTTCCCGTATAATGCCTGTTTTTAGCAATCACACCTAAGTGCACTATGTCTGGTAATACTTTCGGTAAACTCTTTTCGGTTACTACATTTGGTGAAAGCCACGGTTTAGCATTGGGGGCCATTGTTGATGGTTGTCCTCCAGGTCTTGAAATTAACGAAGAAGATTTACAGTACGACCTGGACCGGCGGAAGCCAGGTACCTCTCGTTATACCACTCAGCGAAAAGAGCCAGATCAGGTAAAGATTCTTTCTGGTGTATTTGAAGGTAAAACCACGGGCACACCCATTGGCTTGTTGGTTGAAAACACGGATCAGCGCTCTAAAGACTATTCCAATATAAAAGATCAATTCCGCCCCGCCCATGCGGATTACACCTATATGCAGAAGTACGGTGTGCGCGATTACCGTGGCGGTGGTCGCTCATCTGCCCGAGAAACCGCCATGCGTGTTGCGGCAGGGGCGATTGCGAAGAAATACCTAAAAACCTTCCACGGCATTGAAGTGCGAGGCTACTTGTCTCAACTGGGGCCTATTAAGGCGGAAAAGCACGATTGGAATGAAATCCACAGCAATCCGTTCTTTTGCCCTGACGTGGATAAAGTGCCTGAAATGGAAGATTACATGAAGGCGCTGAATAAGGAAGGTAACTCAATTGGAGCCAAGATTTCTGTCGTGGCAACGGGTGTTGCTCCTGGCCTCGGTGAACCTATTTTTGACCGCTTAGATGCAGATATTGCTCACGCTATGATGAGTATTAACGCCGTAAAAGGTGTGGAAATCGGAGCAGGCTTTGATTCCGTAGAGCAGAAAGGTACAGAGCACCGTGACGAGATTACTCAGGATGGTTTCCAGTCGAATAATGCTGGAGGTGTTTTGGGTGGTATTTCTTCAGGGCAAGACATCATTGTTCATATGGCGCTAAAGCCGACTTCCAGTTTACACCTGCCTGGGCAGAGTGTGGATGTTCACGGTAATTCGGTAGAGGTGGTCACGAAAGGTCGTCATGATCCTTGTGTGGGTATCCGAGCGACGCCAATTGCTGAAGCCATGTTAGCGCTTGTGTTGATGGATCACTTGATGCGTCACCGCGCTCAAAATGGTGCTGTGGAGCACGGTATCCCTGTTATTCCTGCAGGGGAAAGTCAGCCTAAGCCGGAGTGATTTGTGCTAAAAGGCGCTGTGTTAAAAAACGTTAACCTCCCTTATTGGCGTCTTTCCGGGTTTTATTTCTTTTATTTCGCCGTTCTTGGTGTACTGGTGCCTTATTGGGGGCTGTACCTTCAAGATATGGGCTTCTCTGCCCTGGAAATTGGTTACCTGTCTGCGGTCATTATGGCCACCAAGATATTTGCCCCGAGTATTTGGGGGTGGATAGCCGATCGAACAGGGCGCCGCTTGCAAATCGTGCGGGGCGGCTCGTTGTTAGCCTTCGTGGTTTGCTTTGGTATGTTTGGCGAAACACGTTTTCTTTGGCTGGCTTTGGTTGTTTTTCTCTATACCTTCTTTTGGAACGCCGTTCTCGCTCAGTTTGAAGTCATCACTTTACGCCACCTGGGAGATCGCCCGGAGTGGTACAGTCGCGTCCGCCTTTGGGGTTCTGTGGGCTTTATCGTTTTGGTCGTGATTCTGGGGGTGGTGTTCGACCACATTTCAGTTTCCTGGCTACCCTGGTTTTTAGTTCTGACGCTGGGAGCTATATGGCTCTGTAGTCTTTCCGTCCCTGAGGCGCCTGTAGCCCATGAGCATCATGAAGAAACCGAAGGCCTCTGGGATATTTTGAGGAAGCCTGTAGTTGTTGTTTTTTTACTGTGCAATTTCTTGTTACAGATTGCTCATGGGCCTTACTACACCTTCTACAGTATTTTTCTGGAAGAGCATGGTTATAACCGCCAGTGGATAGGGTGGTTGTGGGCGCTGGGAGTGCTTGCAGAGGTGGCATTTTTCTGGGTTATGCACCAACTCTTGCCCCGTTATGGATTGAGGTTGTTGATACTGGTCAGTTTGGCCCTTGCCACGGTTCGTTGGTTTATGATCGGTTTTGGGGTAGAGAGCCTAGCGGTACTCGTCATCGCCCAGCTTTTACATGCTTTCACATTTGGGGTTTTACACTCTGTTTCCATTGAGGCGATTCGTCGATTTTTTGGTCATGCTCACCAGGGCCAAGGGCAGGCTCTTTATAGTGGTTTAAGTTTTGGAGCCGGAGGTGCGGTGGGAGCGGCGGTCAGTGGTCAATTGTGGGGGAGTTGGGGGGCCGCTTGGGTTTTTTCTCTAGCTTCTTTGGCTTGCTTTATCGCATTTCTCTTGGCTGCTTACTTCCTGCGGTCAAAATTTGACCCCTTAATCGACTAAAACGCCTTTTCTTTTTCCGGTATTTTACTGCTTTTTTGGTTATGGATTGATCGATGATCGTTGATTTGAGTGTCATTCCTGACGTCTAGTTCTCGGTCGGAGTTGAAACCCTTCTGGTGTTCACTGAAAAAGTACATTTGTTGCGAAAATTTCAATTATGATCAATACTTACGGCCATTAGTGAAAGTGGATACTGAGCATTTGTTGGTCTAATCTCTTTTTAAAGCCGACATTGCAGAGGATAAATACCTGAAAAATAGGTAGCCACTGTCAATATTTTGGGGTGAATAAGGCTGTAAGCGCGCAGCCGTTAGAAACATAAGAAAGGAACAATCCTATGCGTTTATCTAAGCGTGGCCTATTAGCTGGTGTAATTGGGGGCCTGCTCTCTCCTGCGGCATTAGGTCTAGGTCTGGGGGAAGTTGACCTCCGTTCAAACCTGAACCAACCACTGGCTGCTGATATCCGTCTGTTACAAGTTCGAGATCTGGGTGAGGCAGAAATTCTAGTGTCTCTTGCAGCCAAAGAAGATTTTGAGCGCGCAGGAGTTGAGCGTCCTTTCTTTCTAACAGAACTTAAATTCAAAGTTGATCTGAGTAACCCAAATAATCCAATTATTCGGGTTACTAGTCGCAAACCTGTTTTAGAGCCATTCCTAAACTTCTTGGTTGAAATTCAGTGGCCAACAGGTCGCGTGGTTCGTGAATATACCTTGTTGATGGATCTTCCGGTATTTGCCGAAGATCAGTCTGCCGTGGCGGTTCCTGTCCCTACGGCTGCTCAGCCAAGCCCAAACCGTCAGGTGGTGACCACTTATACACAAGCTCCTGCGGAGCCTTTGCCTTATCACCCTGGCATGGCCCCGTCTTCAGAGCCAGGAACCTATGGCCCGATCGGTGCTGACGATACCCTGTGGGAAATTGCCCTGAAGGTTCGTCCTAGTCGCAGTGTTTCTGTTCAGCAGACTATGTTGGCGATTCACCGTAAGAATCCCAATGCTTTTATCCGTGGCAATATCAATTTAATTAAACGCGGCTCTGTATTGCGTGTGCCGACAGAGGATGAAATTGTCCGTTTCCAAGGTGATGACGCTATCCGCGAAGTGGCTTCTCACAATAAGCGTTTCCGTGGTGAAGGCGATGAACAGTACAGTGCGGCTCCTCTTGAAGGGGCAAGCCGTGACGTGGATACCGATTACGAGTCTGAAGACGCTGGCCGTTTGAAGCTATTAGCCCCTGGTGATACTGAATCACAGGCTGCTGGTCGTGGTGCTGGTGCAGCAGGTGGAGACGCCGAAGCTTTACAAACCGAATTAGCGGTTTCTCAAGAAGAGCTAGACCGTAGTCGTCGTGAAAATACTGACTTACGCTCACATGTTTCCGACCTAGAAGCTCAAATTCAAACCATGGAAAAATTACTTTCCGTGAGCGATGAAAAACTGAGAGCTTTGGAACTGAAGTTAAAGGTAGATGGCGTTGATACTGAAGCGGCTATTGCGGAAGCGGGGATTGCCGACGAAGAAGGTGAGTTGCGTGATGCGTTAGCAGAGCAAGAAAGTGCAATGACTGCCGAAGAAGCGCAGGATATTACCGATTCTTTGAGTATGTCTGAGCTTTCATCCTCGGATGAGGACACTGTAGCAGAAGTGGCTAAAGACGAAGCTTCAGCAGAGATGTCTCCTGAAGCATCTGAGTCTGCAGAGCAAGAAGCACAGGTAACGGCTGCTCAATCCCAGTCCGAGAAACAGCCAGCTAACCCACAACCGGTTAAACCTGCTCCTAAGCCAATGCCACAGCCAGGCATTGTCGATATGCTGATGGACAACTTAATGTTGATCCTGGGTGGCTTGATTGCGATTTTGGTGGCCATTGGTGGCTTTATTTGGAAGCGTAAACAAGAAGAAGGCTTTGATTTCGACGAGGAGTTGGATCAAAACGAAGAACTTGATGACGTAGAGTTGGATTTTGCTGGTGAGCCAGAAATGTCTGATGACGTTGTTGAGGGTGTTGAAGAAGATGAAATCGAAGGCCTAGAAGAAATGGCCGAAGATGCGGGTGCTGAAGACGAAGAAAGTGATCCGTTATCTTATGCAGATGTTTACATCGCCTACGGTAAGTTTGATGAAGCTGAAGACAAGCTTCAATCAGCCATTGAGCAAGAGCCGGACAGAAGCGATCTGCGCCTGAAACTGCTGGAAGTTCACACAGAGTCTGGGAATCTTAATGGTTTTGATACGGCTTATGCTCAGCTACTTGGACTCAATGATTCTGGTGCGAATACTCAAGCCGCTAGCTTACGTGACCGCTTCTCTGATGCTGCTCCGTTTGATGCTGATGCTTTTGGTGTTGAAATCCCTGAAGCTGAGCCTACTGCGGAATCAGGCGGTGAGCTAGAAGATTTGGATTTCGGCTTCGATATGAATGAGTTGGAATCTGGCGATGATCAAACTGTTGTTGCAGGAGATCAGGTTGCAGGAGATCAGGCAGACGAAACCTCAGAAGAAGCTGAAGAAGAATTCGACCTGGATGGCTTAGACCTGGACTTCTCTGGTGAGGCTGGAGAAGAAGATGGGGAGCTAAATCTTGATTTTGACTTAGAAGGTAGTGAAGACACTGCCGATAGCTCAGAGTCAGAAGAAAGCTTGATTGCTGCGGATGAAGATCTTGAACTTGGCGAAGACCTAAGTTTCGATTTGGACGGTGATTTGGGTGGTGAGTTACCGGAAGAAGAGTCCAGCAACGAAGCTAACCTTGATTTAGGCGGTGAGTTAAGTGAAGAGTTCTCCCTTGAGCTTGAAGGCGATACTTCAGAAGGGACTTCTGTTGAATCTCTTGATGAAGATTTGGACTTAGATCTTGGCAGCCTTGATGAGTCCTCAGAAGAAACTACTTCGCCGGTAGAAGAAGCCGCTTCTGCGGAAGCAGAAGATGAGTTGGCCGCTTTGGATGCAGAGTTAGATTTGTCTGATCTGGAAGCCCCTGCTGAAAGTGGTGAGGACAACTTCGATTTCGATTCAGATTTAGGTGATCTAGATCTGTCTGAACTGGATGCAGAGCTGGATGACTTCCATAGCGATGAAGAATCTTCAGAGCCAACTTTAGACAGCTTAGATTCTGAATTAGGTGCTGGCCTAGATGCAGAGTTAGGCGGCGATAATGATAGCGCCGATCTAGAGTTGGGTGATTTAGACCTTGGTGACAATCTTGGTGAGCTTGCCTCAGAGATAGAAGCAGAAGAGGCTCCTGAGGCTGAACTTGATTTAAGTTCTGAGCTAGAAACAGATCTGAGCGTTGAGGAGTCTTCAGTGGTTGAAGGCCCCGGCCTTGAAGCTTTAGAAGAGGCGATCGGGGAAGATGCGCTTTCGCTAGATGTTGAAGGCAGTGCTGAAGATGAGTTAGCCACAGAAGGCGGTCTTGATTTCGACCTAGCTGAAACTGATCTGGGAGACGTAGATTTAGGTGATTCTGACTTAAGTGAAGTAAGCTTGGGTGATTTTAATGTCGACTCAGAGACACCAACCTTGGTATCTGAGGAAGGCTTGGATCTAGATATTGACGGCCTGGATGAAGAGCTTTCAATGGAAGCTCCTGAAGCTGAAGAAAGTGCAGAAGACCTCGGTCTTGAAGATCTTGGTGCTGAGTTAGCCCTTGCTGCCGATGACCTAGAGGCTACGGATGAAGCGGATCCTTTAGAAGAGGATAGTTCGCTGGATGACCTAGGCGCTGAATTAGAAATGGCTGCTCCGGAAGAATCTGCAGATGAAGATGGTGAGTTGTCTGATGAAGATGAATTTAGCTTTTTGTCAGACAGTGATGAGGTTGCCACTAAGCTAGATTTAGCTCGTGCTTACCTAGATATGGGTGACATTGATGGCGCCAAAGAAATTCTGCAAGAAGTAACGGAAGAAGGTAATGATGAGCAGCAGTCAGAAGCTAAGGAGCTGCTGGAGCGCGCCAATGCCTGACGCTGATTACAGCCGAAATATGGAAATACCATCCGGGGGGCTTTTGCCCCCCGGTTTCGTTAGGGTTGCTATGATTATTGAGTACGATGGCACTCAGTATCATGGTTGGCAGCAGCAGCCTTCGGGAGTGGCCACTGTCCAAGCTGAGTTGCAAAAAGCATTGAGCAAGGTGGCGAATGAGCCTATTACCCTTGTGTGTGCCGGTCGAACGGATGCTGGGGTTCATGGTACTTATCAGGTGATCCACTTTGATACCACAGCTCAGCGTAAGCCCCGCCAGTGGTTGCTGGGAGTAAGTTGTAGTCTTCCCAGAAATATTGGTGTTCGTTGGGCTGGTGAAGTGAACCCACAGTTCCATGCTCGCTTTTCCGCAGGTGCTCGTACCTATCGCTATATTATTTGTAATGAGCAGGCTCGTCCGGGGTTGTTTGGTAGTCATCTAACCTGGGAAGGTAAACCTTTAGATGTGGATCTTATGCAGCAGGGGGGAGACTTTCTGGTGGGTGAGCATGACTTCTCATCCTTTCGGGCCAGCGGTTGCCAGGCCCATAGTCCTGTTCGTACTGTGTCTTACCTAAAGCTTTGGCGTCAGAACAACCTGGTAGTGATGGAGATCAAGGCTAACGCCTTTCTGCATCATATGGTCCGGAACATTATTGGAGTTCTACTGGAGGTGGGTAAAGGTGATCAGCCTCCAGGCTGGGTAAAAGAAGTGCTTGAGTACCGTAATCGTGAGCTAGGGGGCGTAACCGCTAAACCCCATGGGCTTTATCTGGTGAAAGTGGATTATCCTGACGGATTCGGTATTCCTGAGTTACTCTCTGGCCCAGCCTTTATCGAGCGCCCCCTCCATACACCGTAAACCGTAGCGGCCATATCCATACCAGCCTTATCCCTCCCAATCTTTGCAACGAAACCATGTCGTTGCGTTTTGCTGACGGCATCATCCGATTGTTTTTCTCGATTGAACTAGCGGTTTCTGCTACCATTTGCCGCCTTGTAAAACCTGCGTGTTCGCAGGAGTAGGCGGAAGGATTGAGGTAGATCGGTGTCTGTTCGGGTCAAAATTTGCGGTATCACCACAGTTGAGGATGGACTTGCAGCAGTTTCCGCTGGTGCGGATGCCATTGGCTTGGTGTTTTACGCCAAGAGTCCCCGGAATGTTGATCTGGAAACAGCCCGGAAAATTGCTTTAGCAGTGGGACCATTTGTGACCGTAACTGGCTTGTTTGTGGATGCAGAGCCGGTTGACGTTGAAAGCATTTTGGCAGCAGTCCCCCTGCAGTTACTTCAGTTTCATGGTGATGAAACGTTGGAGTACTGCGAAGGTTTTCATCGGCCTTATATGAAAGCCCTACGAATGAAAGAGGGCTTGGATGTGGATGCGCAAATTGCAAAGTATCCAAGTGCTAGCGGTATTCTATTGGATGCTTATCGCCCTGGTGTACCCGGTGGTACCGGCGAAGTGTTTGACTGGCAGCGAGTGCCGAAAAATAGTCCAGTGCCTTTAGTGCTTGCTGGAGGTTTAACGGCAGAGAATGTTGAGCAAGCGATAACCGAAGCGAGTGTTTGTGCTGTGGATGTCAGTGGTGGGGTCGAAGCCACAAAAGGTGTTAAAGATATCGAAAAAGTTCGCGAGTTTTGTTGGCGGGCTAAAGCTGGAAAGTAAAAGGCGAGAATTATTGTGGTAGACAGAAGATCTGCCACCAAAAAAGAAGCGTATAAAAGATTTTAATTTTCTGAGTTTGATAACTCTGAGTCTGGAAACCATGACAGAAAAAGTAGATTACCAACAATTTCCCGATAACCGTGGCCACTTCGGCCCTTACGGTGGTCGTTTTGTATCAGAGACTTTGATTAGCGCCCTAGATGAGCTGGTTGAAATTTATAATCGTCTTAAAGACGACCCAGAATTTCTTGAAGAGTTTGATTACGATCTCGCTCACTATGTGGGTCGTCCTTCACCTTTGTATTTTGCCGAACGTCTTACCAAAGAGGCGGGTGGTGCAAAAATTTATCTCAAACGTGAAGACTTAAACCACACCGGTGCACACAAAGTTAATAACACCATTGGACAAGCGTTGCTTGCAAAAATGACCGGCAAAACCCGTGTTATTGCTGAAACTGGTGCAGGGCAGCACGGTGTTGCAACCGCTACTGTTGCTGCACGTCTAGGTTTGGAGTGTGTGGTCTATATGGGAGCAGAGGACGTTGCTCGTCAGGCCATGAATGTTTATCGCATGAAGTTGTTGGGTGCAGAGGTTGTTCCTGTGGAATCGGGTTCTCGCACGTTGAAAGACGCCATGAATGAAGCATTGCGTGATTGGGTCACCAACGTTGATAACACTTACTACATTATCGGTACTGTGGCAGGTCCACATCCGTATCCGCAATTGGTACGCGATTTTAACTCCGTGATAGGCCGCGAAGCTCGTCGCCAGTGTTTGGAAATGACGGGGCGACTACCGGATGCATTGGTTGCCTGTGTCGGTGGTGGCTCTAATGCTATGGGCTTATTCCACCCATTCTTGGAAGATGAATCTGTGGATATGTACGGTGTAGAAGCCGGTGGTGATGGCGTTGATACGGGTCGTCATGCCGCGCCACTCAATGATGGTCAACCTGGTGTTTTACACGGTAACCGTACTTACTTGATGTCGGATGAAGACGGTCAAGTGATCGAAACCCATTCTGTTTCTGCTGGGCTGGATTATCCAGGGGTTGGACCAGAGCACTCCTGGTTGAAAGATATTGGTCGTGCAAACTACGTGGCGATTAATGACGATGAAGCGCTGAATGCATTTCGTATATTAACGCGCATTGAAGGCATTATTCCGGCTTTGGAGTCTAGTCACGCGATTGCTTACGGCATGAAATTGGCGAAAGAGTTGGGGCCAGAAAAAAATATTATTGTGAATCTGTCGGGCCGAGGTGATAAAGATATTTTGACCATGGCGAAAATTGATGGGATTCAGGTGTAACTAATGAATCGAATTACTCAACGTTTAAATGACTTGAAAGCTCAGGGGCGCAAAGCTCTGATCAGCTATGTGGTTGCTGGTGATGCAGGTAAAGAGGCTACTGTGCCTACTATGCACGAGCTTGTGAAAGCGGGAACCGATATTATCGAATTAGGCGTGCCTTTTTCTGATCCTGCTGCGGAAGGTCCTGTTATTCAATTGGCCCATGAACGCGCCCTTGCTAATAAGACATCCCTGAAAGATACCATGGCTATGGTGGCTGAATTTCGTATGCAAGACAGTGAAACACCTGTTGTATTGATGGGTTACTGTAACCCTGTAGAGCGAATGGGGTATCAAACATTTGCAACTGCAGCTAAAGAAGTTGGTGTAGATGGTTTGTTAACCGTAGATTTGCCACCAGAAGAAGCCGCGCCTTTAAATGCGGAATTAAAAGCTGTAGAGATCGAAAGTATTTTCTTGTTAGCACCGACCAGTACTCAAGAACGAATTAAAATGGTTTCTGAGTTGGCGGGTGGTTTTATTTATTATGTGTCGCTAAAAGGTGTCACTGGCGCAGGCCACTTAGATACGACCTCTGTGGAAGAAAAACTTGCGGAAATTCGTGCTGAGACTGACCTCCCCGTGTGCGTAGGTTTTGGTATTAAAGATGCCGATTCAGCACAAGCAGTGGGCAAAGTTTCAGAAGGTGTTGTTGTGGGCAGTGTGTTAGTGAATAAAATGGCTGCTTTACAAGCGGAGACGCCGGATCTTCAGGTGTTGGCTCAAGAGACAGCATCACCGCTAGTTTCTATGCGTGAAGCATTAGATAAATTGTAGTTTTACGACAATTACGAAAAATAAATATTGGTGTCTCATGATGCCGCAATCTTTGTGAAAGCAAAGATTTAAGTAAAGAATGAGAGAGGAAGTTGCTCAATGAATTGGTTGGATAAACTTGTACCAAGTGTTGTTCGTTCTGAAGGTAAGCGTTCGAGTAATGTGCCAGAAGGCTTGTGGAAAAAGTGCCCGAAGTGTAGTGCGGTACTGTATCGCCCAGAGTTAGATCGCAATCAGGATGTTTGTCCCAAGTGTGATCATCACATGCGCATTGGTGCTCGTCGTCGCTTAGATATTTTTCTCGATGAAGATAATCGCGAAGAGATTGGTGCAGATGTAGAACCTATTGATCGTTTGAAGTTTAAAGACGTTAAGAAATATAAAGAGCGTTTGTCTAGCGCACAGAAAGCGACAGGTGAAAAAGATGCATTAGTTGCCATGAAAGGCAGCTTGCAAGGTATGCCGGTTGTAGCCTCAGCTTTTGAATTTGCTTTCCATGGCGGGTCTATGGGCTATGTTGTGGGAGAGCGTTTTACTCGCGCTGCTCAACGCGCTTTAGAGGATCGTGTTCCTTATGTTTGCTTCTCTGCGACGGGTGGTGCTCGTATGCAAGAGGCGTTGATCTCTTTAATGCAGATGGCAAAAACCAGTGCTGTGATTGAGCGTATGAAGCAAGAGGGAGTTCCTTTTATTTCTGTGCTGACTGATCCAGTTTATGGTGGTGTCTCTGCAAGTTTGGCAATGCTGGGTGATATCAATGTGGCGGAGCCCGGTGTTCGTGCTGGTTTCGCTGGCCCGAATATTATTGAGCAAACTATTCGTCAAAAATTGCCGAAAGGTTTCCAGCGTGCCGAGTTCTTACTGGAACATGGCCATATCGATTTAATTGTGCCTCGTCTGGAAATGCGAGATACCTTAGGTGGCTTGTTAGCTAAGCTGACGCATCAAACCATTAATTGATTTTCTCTGTCATCCTGAGCGGTAGTGAAGGATCTCTTTGAGCTTACATATCATTCAAGAGATTCTTCGCTTTGCTCAGAATGACAGTGTTTTGTTTCTCATTAGACATCTTCCATCTCCCCACTTATGCCCCAGCCACTCACCCGAAATTCTTCTCTTGCTCAGTGGCTAGCCTATCTAGAACAGTTACACCCTTCTGAAATCGACCTAGGCTTAATCCGTATTAAAGACGTTGCGGAAAAACTCGGTCTGTTAACATTTGATTGCCCTGTGATTTCCATTGCCGGTACTAACGGTAAAGGAACTTGTGTCGCAGCTTTTGAGGTTATGGCTAAAGCTCAGGGTAAGCACATTGGTAGTTACACCTCTCCACACTTACTGCGCTATAACGAGCGTATTCGTATTGATGGTGAGCCTGTTGATGATCAGCGTATTGTTGATAGCTTTGTTGCTATTGAAGAGGTTCGAGGAAAAACGTCTCTGACTTATTTTGAGTTTGGTACTCTGGCGGCACTGTATATTTTTAAGCAGCACGAACTTGAACAGACAGGGCATCAACAGCCGTGCTTAGATGCTATTGCCCTTGAAGTGGGCCTGGGTGGGCGTCTCGATGCGGTCAACATTATCGATGCGGATATCGCCATTGTGACCAGTGTGGCAAAAGATCATGAGGATTGGTTGGGTAGTGATATCGGTGGTATTGCGCGAGAAAAAGCCGGTATTTTCCGTCGATGGAAGGCAGCGATTACCGGTGTCAGAATTGGTGAAGAGCCAGAACCGGTTTTACGAGAAGTAGCAAACAGCATTGAGGCGGATTACGTGTGCCACGGGAAAGATTTTTTTGCCGTGCAGTTGGACGAAGGCTGGCAGTATGAATCCCCCTATAACAGTGTGTGGTTACCGGATACCGAGTTGGTAAAAAGTAATCTCGCTTGTGTATTGAATGCCTGGGAAACACTAAACTGGCCATTGACGAATGCCGAGCAGGCCATGGGTAATTTATCGGTGCCCGGGCGTTTGCAAAAAGTTTCTGTGAACTGGCCAGGCGAAGATAAACAGCCAAGAGAAAAGAAATTGTTATTGGATGTGGCCCATAATCCGGCGGCAGCCAAGCATCTTGGTGAATATCTTCAAGCAGGTGAGCGAAAGCGAGCTGCAGTTTTTGCAGTAATGGCAGATAAAGATATTACTGAAGTTGTGGCTCCCATCCTGCCGTCTATTGAGGAATGGTTTGTGGCAGGTCTTCCCCATATGCCGAGGGCAGAGCAGCCTGACCAGCTGAAAAGCATCATTGAAGCCACTGCCAGGGCCTTGGAAATATCGGCCCTGGAAATCTCAACACTGAGCAACGACAATGTTACCTCGTTTGATTCGGTGTCTGACGCTTTGAAGGCCGCTTTGGATTCTACAGCGGACGAGATTGTTGTTTTCGGTTCCTTCTTCACTGTTGAAGCGGCCCTTAATTGTATTAAAGAAATAGCCCAGGAATAGAAGAGCATGAGGTTAGATGACGGTTTAAGACAGCGTATTGCCGGAGCTGTGGTATTGGTCGCCCTGGCCGTGATATTCCTGCCTTCGATTTTTGACCCTGAAAAACAGCATATGGTGGATACCACCACACAAATCCCTCCAGCGCCTCAAGTGTTATCCATTGTGCCGGACCCCATCGGCGAGCCCGTTATTCCGGATGCGCCTCCCGCTCAGCCTGTTGAAAGCCTCTATATCCCTGATGAGAGTGAGGCGGCTGATGTAGCCATGGAAACTGCTTTAGAAAGCTCTCGGGCTGGGAGCAGTGATAGTGACGTGCCAGTGAAGCAGCCCTTGCTAGATGAGAAAGGCTTGCCTATTAGCTGGGTGATTCAGGTTGCCAGCTTTGATGCCAAAGATAAGGCCACAGAACTCACTGATCGACTCCAGCAAGACAGCTATAAAGCCTATTTTCGCCGGGTGAAGTCCAGTAAAGGGGTGAATTACCGAGTGTATGTGGGGCCAAAGATCGAGAAGGCTGTGGCTTTACGTGAACAAAAGGCCATTGACCAAAAATACAAGGTGTCGTCTCTATTGCTTCGCTTTAAGGCTTGATAGAATGCCGCCTTTCCAGATGCATTCCGCATGTTGAGTAGGGTTAATTAACCAAGGTAAGAGTAGGGTTCTATGAATTGGGCTGATTGGACAATTGTTGCCATTATGGGTGTTTCAACCCTTATCAGCCTGAAAAGAGGCTTTGTGAAAGAGGCCCTCTCTCTCGTTATCTGGGCTGCGGCCTTTATTATTGCCATGCTGTTCCGTGGGCAGCTTTCTATGCTGCTAGTGGATAGCATTGCCACCCCCTCCGTGCGCGAAGTGGTCTCTTTTGGGGTATTGTTTGCGGCCACTCTAATTGTAGGTGCCATGGTGAACTACCTTATCGGGGAGCTGGTTCGTATGACGGGGCTTTCCGGAACCGATCGTTTATTTGGCATGGTATTCGGCATGGCCCGTGGTTTGGTCATTGTGTTGGCTATATTGATCCTATTGCCGGGTATCATCCCTGTGGATCAGGACCCCTGGTGGCGAGACAGTCAGTTGATTCCCCAGTTTTTGATGATGGATGAATGGGCCCGAGAGGCGGCCAGTCGCTTCACGGCGTTTGTATTGAATTTCTTCTAACGAGTTTGATTGGTAGGCAAGTTTTTATGTGCGGTATTGTCGGTATTGTTGGTAAAAGTGATGTGAATGTAGCGCTCTACGATGCGCTGACTATGCTGCAGCATCGCGGGCAGGACGCCGCAGGTATTGTGACCTATCACGATGGCCATGTTTATCAACAGAAGGGCAACGGCTTGGCGAAAGATGTATTTCGCAGCAGCCATATGCAGCGCCTGGTGGGTAACATGGGTATTGGTCACTGCCGCTACCCAACCGCAGGCAGTTCAGGTCCAGCACTGGCACAGCCGTTTTATGTTAATAATCCTTACGGCATCGCTATGGCGCACAATGGCAACCTCACCAATTCTGACCAGTTACGTGAGGAAATGTTTAAGACAGACCTTCGCCATATTAATACCGACTCAGATTCGGAAGTATTGCTGAACGTATTTGCTCACGAGCTGTTAGAGCAGGGTAAGTTGCAGCCATCACCGGATGAAATTTTTGCGGCGGTTGAAGGTGTGCATAAGCGTTGCCGTGGTGGTTATGCGGTAACGGCACTGATCGCTCGTTACGGTATGGTGGCGTTTCGTGATCCACTGGGTATTCGTCCGTTAGTTTACGGTGAGCGTGATACTGATCAGGGTAAGGAATACATGATTGCCTCTGAAAGTGTGGCCTTGAACGTGTTGGGCTTTAAACTTATTCGCGATGTCGAGCCCGGTGAAGCGGTCTATATTGATCCAAACGGCGAACTGCATACCAAGCAATGTGCAGAAAACCCCAAGAAATATCCATGCTTATTTGAGTATGTGTATTTTGCCCGTCCGGATTCCATTATCGATGGCATCTCTGTGTACAAGGCACGCTTGCGTATGGGTGAGCGCTTGGCTGAGCAGATTATGAAAGAGCGCCCGGATCACGATATCGATGTGGTGATTCCCATTCCGGATACCAGCCGCGTATCAGGCCAGATGGTGGCCCACAGCTTGGGAGTGAAGTTCCGCGAAGGCTTGATGAAAAACCGTTACATCGGTCGTACTTTCATTATGCCGGGGCAGAAGCAGCGTAAGAAATCTGTTCGCCAAAAATTGAATCCCATTGATTTGGAATTTAAAGGCAAGAACGTATTGTTGGTTGATGACTCCATTGTGCGCGGCACAACCTGTGAGCAGATTATTCAAATGGCACGAGAGGCGGGGGCGAAGAAAGTGTACTTCGCTTCTGCGGCACCGGCAGTTCGCTACCCCAATGTATACGGTATCGATATGCCCTCCGCTCAGGAGTTGATTGCCCACGGCAAAACTGCTGAGCAGGTCTGCGAAGAAATTGGCGCAGACTGGATGATTTACCAAGACCTGGATGACTTGATCGAATCTTGTCGCGAAGGCAATGAAGGTGTGGACGGTTTCGAAGGCTCTGTATTCGATTGTAACTACATCACTGGTGATGTAGACGAAGCTTATCTCGATGCGCTTAATGCCGCCCGCAACGACGATGAAAAAAGTAAGAAAACCGGTGATTCCAGCTCCGACGAAGCGGTGGTGGGAATTCACAACGACAAAGGCTAACCTGCCCTCAGAAACCAGAGTGGCAAGTTAATTAAACAATTTGCCATTCTGAATGCTCTCTTTGTATAGAGACGCTGTAGCACATTTCAACGCGTTTTATCTCACCGTTGATCTGCTTTAGAATGGCGAAAGAATATTCGCTAATAGCTAATAAAAGAAGCAGAACAATGACAGATTCTAAGCATTCAAAAAACAACCCTTTAGCAAACGCTAAGCTCGATACCCTTGCCATTCGTGCAGGTCAAACCCGCACCTTTGAGCAAGAGCACTCCGAGCCTATCTTTACCACGTCTAGCTATGTGTTTGAAAATGCAGAACAGGCAGCAGCCCGTTTCAGTGGTGAAGATCACGGTAATGTTTATTCCCGCTACACCAATCCAACCGTGCGTACCTTTGAAGAACGTATCGCGGCGATGGAAGGTGGCGAAGCAGCGGTAGCTACTTCTTCGGGCATGGCTGCCATTTTAAGTACTTGTATGGCTCTGCTAAAAAGCGGCGATCACGTCGTGTGTTCCCGCAGTGTGTTTGGCACTACCGTGGCCTTGTTTAACCGCTACTTTGGCAAGTTTGGCGTGAGCGTTAGCTTTGTTAATCCAACGGACTACGACGATTGGCAAAACGCCATTCAAGACAATACAGCGCTGCTGTTTTTAGAAACGCCTTCTAATCCATTGTGCGATGTGGTGGATATTCAACGTGTGGCGGATATTGCTCATAAAGCTGATGCCTTGTTGGTAGTGGATAATTGTTTCTGTACGCCAGCTCTACAGCAGCCGTTAAAGCTGGGTGCCGATATTGTTGTGCACTCCGCGACAAAATATATCGACGGCCAGGGCCGCTGTGTCGGCGGGGCTGTTGTAGGCAGTGCTGAGCACATGGACGATGTGTTGGTATTTTTGCGTACCGCCGGTCCAACCATGAGTGCTTTTAATGCCTGGGTTTTCCTTAAAGGTTTGGAAACCTTGCGTATTCGTATGGAAGCACACTCTAAAAATGCATTGGAATTGGCTCAGTGGTTAGATGCTCACCCCAATGTCGAAAAGGTTTTCTATGCAGGTTTACCTTCTCATGCGGGTCATGAGCTGGCGACCAAGCAGCAGCGCGCCTACGGTGGTGTTTTGTCGTTCCGTGTAAAAGGTGGCAAAGACGAAGCCTGGAAAGTGATCGACAGCACTCGCGTGTTATCGGTAACAGCTAACTTAGGTGATGCTAAAACCACTATCGTGCATCCAGCAACAACAACTCATAGCCGCATTACGCAAGAAGAGCGCGATGCTGCCGGTATTTCGGATAATTTAATTCGTATTGCTGTGGGGCTAGAAGATATTGACGATATTAAAACGGATTTGGCGGCGGGGTTGGACTCTCTCTAAGTCTGCTTAGCTTGTGTGATAAGCCAGGCTTTAGCCCGGCTTTTTTAACTAAAAAGGAAATTAATAATGAATAAAATGGTTTTTAGTTTATTACTGCTAATTTTTTCATCCTCCCTCTTTGCTGATGCTCGATTAATTGCTGTGACAGGGGAGGCTGAAATTGAGGTTGTTCCAGATATTATTAGAATGAACGTTGAGATTAGCAAGTCCAGTAAAGACAACGCCGCTAAAGCCAAGGCAGAAGTTGATGCATTGGCTTCAAATGTAGCTTCAGCTTTAATTCAGCTTGGTCTATCAGAGAAAGATATTGGATCTTCTTCGCTTATGATGGAAAAAGATTATGACTACAGAAATGATAGAAGAGTATTTGTAGGGTATGTCTTTGATAGGGATATAGAAGTTGTTGTGAGGGACGTTTCTAAATATTCAAAGGTTGTCCAGGCGCTTGTGAACGAGGGTATTACGGAAATTAAATATGTTCAATCAGATATTTCTGATAGAAATGCTTTAGAGAAAAAAGCATTAGCAGCAGCGTCTGAAAAAGCAAAAGAAAAGGCCAGTTTTCTTGCTAAACAGTTTGGTGCTAGGCTTGGTAAAACTTATACTATAGGGAAGCAACGTGTTGATAGTGAAGGGATAACACTTGAAGAGATAGTAGTCACCGCTCAAAAACGTACTTCGGCTGAAACAGTATTGTACGAATTTAACCCTGCACCAATAAAGGTTGAATCAAGCATTTACGTCGAATTTGAGCTCGAGTAAATATGGCTAAACCGTCACTCCAGCGAAAGCTGGAGTCCAGCAAAAATCACGCCCAACATAAATAGTTGCTGGATACCAGCGTTCGCTGGCATGACGATAGTTGCCCTATACCCCGTCATTACGAGGTGCCTAAATGGATGTAGGTAATAGGGCGACGCAGGAAGCCAAAGCCGAAACGTTTAGCAAAGATCAAATGTAATTCCTCAACTTTTTAGACTAACAACCCCCTTTCGCATCTCAATCCTGAGATCACGATTTTCTTTACAGCACTCGATTATTGTTCTGGAGATAAGCCCGCAAGCTCCTTGCAACCCGCCCCCTATGACCTAAGCTAAGGAGTGTTCTGTAGTATTTTCTGCAACTTCTCCACAGGGGGTAACCCGGCATGCTGAGGCCACTGATCTGTGCTTGGTTTTTATTATTTGGTCCCTCTGTGCCGGTAGTTGCTGCTGAGGTTAATGACACTGGGGCGGCAGGCAATAAAGCCAAGAGCATTGAAATTCAGGTGCTTGATAGCGATGGCCAGGCCCTTGAAGGCACAGTTATTGAGTTATTTAACCCCGCCTTTCTGAATATCCCGGAGGTACAGCGTTCCTCCGCAGTAATGGATCAGATCAATAAGCAGTTTGTGCCTCATATTCTCGTGGTGCAGAGAGGGGAGATGGTTAACTTCCCAAATTCAGATTCTATTAAGCACCACGTTTACTCCTTCTCAAAACCTAAGCCTTTCCAGTTAAAGCTCTATAAAGATATACAGCCTGAGCCTATTCAATTTGGTAAAGCAGGGGTTGTAGCTTTGGGGTGTAACATTCATGACTGGATGGTGGGGTATATCTATGTCGCAGATTCTCACTATGTGTCTCGCTCTGACAAGCAGGGCAAGGTGACTTTTAGCTTTTCGGAACCTCTAGAGACAGAGTCCATCGCTTTTAGTGTTTGGCACCCCAGAATGCAGCGTGAAGACATTGAGCGCAGGGCTGTGGTGCACTTAGGGAAGTCGGTGGTGTTTGAGTTATCGCAAAAGTTACATCCGAAGTTAGAGGATGATGTGGATGAATTTAGTTACCAGTAACTGTCAAAATAACTGGCGGAGGGTATTTCATTGATGTTTTCGGCTCTGAGGTCTTTGCACAGTAAGATTTTACTGCTGTTTGTCACCGTACTGATTACCGTGGCTGCCATTGTGGCAGTGACGACTTTACAGTCAGCTTATCGCCATTCAAGTGAGCAGTTGTTGTTGCAGTTTAAGACCTCAAAGCAGGTACTGTTTTACAAGCTGCTGAATGAAGCGGATGTAATTCGTGGGATGCTGGAAACTGCCAGTAAAGATTTCAATACCAAGCAGTTGATTGCAGGAGGCAGTGAAGATCCGGAATCTCTTCGCTCAGCTTTGCAAAATCAGCAAAACCGAGCGCATGCAGATTTTGTCATAGCCCTTGATGGTCAATTTTCCCCGCTAGCATCTACCGCTCCTTCTATTTCTATACAGCCTGAAACGAATCAGTCAGAGAGTTTACAGCGGCTTCGTTTAGTGGTTGTTGATAATAAAGCTTTTTTGGTTGAACAGCGGGCGGTTAAGTTTATTGAAACCCAGCCTAAAGCGGATGCCTGGTTAATCATGGGTGTTGCATTAGATAAACTGCTGGGAAAAGAAATTCGTAGTTTGATTGCAGCAGATTTATTAGTTTTGAATGGCAATAATCTTGTGATTAATACTAGTGACGATATTGGCAGTGAACTATCTAATCTTCTGATCCAGCAACCACGGGATAGTACGCAAGAGATATCGGTGAATGGCCATGATGTGGTTGTGTATCGCTTTCATTTCCAAGATGATCAAGGGCTTTCTTTTGTTTTTAGCGTTGGAAGCCAGTCCGCCTATTTAAACTTTAGAAATCTCACTGGCCAGTTACTGGGTGTATTGTTATTGGCGATTTTGATTGCCTTTGCGACGTCATTTTATATAGCTAAAGGCATTACTCGACCTTTGCGTGCGCTTGCTCAAGTGGCTCAGCGAATTAAGGTAGGTGACTATCTGAGTAGTATGCCCCACCCAAACAGTACCGAGCTGGGTGATTTATCTTCTGCGTTAATTTCCATGCGTGAAGGGATTAATGAGCGGGAACAAAAAATTGAGAAGTTGGCTTATTTTGATGAGTTAACCGGACTTCCAAACCGCAATGCATTTATCAATGCGCTGGCTGAAACAATTGATGAAAAACCAGATAATCCCTGTGCCGTTGTGATGATCGACCTTGATCGATTTACGGATATTAATGATACCTTGGGGCACGACTTTGGTGATGAACTGTTAAAGAATATTGCCTATCGAATGAGTTCTCTAAAGTTTAATGGAACCTCCTATGCTCATGTGGGTGGGGATGAGTTTATGGTGTTGCTGACGGATTTTTCTCAGTTCCGTTTAGAGCATTTTATTGATCAATTCTCTGCGTTTTTTGAGCAGCCCTTCGAAGTTAACGATATTCAATTGGATGTGGATGCTAGCTTGGGGGCGGCCATTTATAAAGATCATGCCGATACCGCTTATGGCCTTATGCAGTGTGCAGATATTGCCTTGAATAAGTGTAAAAGCTCCCATGTGAAATCAGTTATCTATGACGACTCATTGAATACGCACAGTGTGCAGCGTTTGAGTTTAATGTCTGAGCTGCGCAGTGCCATAGAAGACAATCAGCTTACGTTATATTACCAACCAAAGCTAAATCTACAGACTAATCGCGTAGAAAATGTTGAGTGTTTGGTTCGCTGGGTTCACCCCGAGCATGGCTTTATTGGTCCGGATGATTTTATTCCTTTGGCAGAGCAAACCGGTGCTATTCGTGATTTAACTCACTGGGCATTACGGGTGGCATTGACTCAGCATTGTGCTTGGCGTGAACAAGGTATTGAACTAGTGATGGCGATTAATATTTCAGCCATTGATTTGGTGGATTTGAAATTGCCTGCCTATGTTTCCGAGCTTCTTAGTGAATACCGTGTTGATGCTAAATTTATCACTCTCGAAGTCACGGAAAGTGCAGTGATGGCTGAGCCTGAACAAGCCATTAAAGCCTTGCATATGCTGCAGCGTATGGGCATAAGCTTATCCATCGATGATTTTGGGACGGGCTTTTCTTCAATGGCGCAATTGAAGAAAATGCCGGTTTCGGAACTCAAGATCGACAAGTCGTTTGTGTTGGAGCTTTCAACCAATAAAGATGATGCAACCATTGTTAAATCTACAACGGATCTGGCCCATAACTTAGGTTTGAAAGTGGTGGCTGAAGGTGTTGAAGACGAGATTGCTTTACAGCATTTAAAAGACTTGCAGGTAGAGATGGCGCAAGGCTTCTTTATTGCAAAACCATTGCCTGTTGATCAATTTGATGAGTGGCTAAAAGGGAGTGAGTATTTTGAGTAATGTTAAAACGTTGTTTGTTTTGTTTAGCTTGCCAGTATGCCTCTCGTTTTCAGTGGATGCTTTAGATTTAAGCTCTACAGCGGAAGTTAAAGGCTTAATTCAGGCGGGTTGGAGTGATAGCGATACCGATAAACCCTGGATGCAAAGCTGGCTGAGAAAAGGGACGGGACTCACTCGCTATGACAGTGAAGATGATGGCTTTGATATTGTTCAGGCTGCTTTAGAAGGGCGCTTTGAATTAAGTGATTCCGTTACTCTCAATGCGACAGGCATTTATTATCCAGACGGAGAAGAAGGGTTTGGCTTTACTGAAGCCACATTGGAATATAAACCGTTATCGCCAGGTTGGCGGAGCCGATATCGGTTGGGAATGTTCTACCCAGAGATGTCATTTGAGAACCCGGATACTGCTTGGAATAGTCCCTATACCTATAGTTACTCGGCAATAAACAGTTGGATGGCTGAAGAGGTTCGTGTGTTGGGTATTGAGGGGCAGTGGACTCGCCCAGGAAGATTTTTTCAATCGCCTCACTCCTGGGCGGTAAGTGCAGGGATTTATCAGAATAATGATACTGCAGGCCCTTTACTGACTTGGCGGGGCTGGGCGATGCATAACCGTCAAACTCGTTATGGTGAGCGAGTAGAGATGGCGAATTACCCATCATTAATGTACTACGTGAACGGTCACCCCAGTTGGGTAGAGCCTTTTGAAGAAGTCGATGACCGCGTAGGAGGTTATGTGGGCGGTCACTGGCAATACAAAAAACAAAGTGAGGTTCGTTTTTACTATTACTACAATGACGGAAACCCTCTTAAGAAACGTCAGGACATGCAATACGCATGGCGTACAGAGTTCTCGTCTCTAGCTTGGCAGTATCGCTTTAATGCTAATACCCGTTTATTAACGCAGTGGATGCAAGGCTCTACGGAAATGGGGGTAGGGGTTGCAAGTCGAATCGATTATGAATCGTTTTACTTAATGCTGAGCCATAAATGGAAATCTCACCGGTTTAGTATTCGTTACGATGATTTTGAAACTGTTGAGAACGACAATATTCCCCAGGACCCTAACGATAGTGATGGTCACGCTTGGACTTTGGCTTGGCGATATGACGTTAATTTAAACTGGCAAGTAGGCGCGGAGTGGTTAAGCCTGGAAAGCTATAATGAAAACCGTTATATGTTATGGAACTGGCCAGCAGAAGAAGCACAGCAGCAGGCGCAAGTTGTTGCGCAATTCCGATTTTAAGTTCAAGCATAACTTTATCCTTACTGGCCCCAATTGGGTTTACAGCTGAGATCGGCAAGGACAAGGTTTATGCTTAGGTTTTAACTAAATTTGATAGCTAAGCCTCAGTCGGCTTTTCGGTCGTCGGCTGTTTATGGAAAGGGCAGCTGGGAATGTTGCCGTGCCATACAGGGAGGTCCATATCCTCTGGATTTTCATTTGGTCCCCCAGTTCGCGTTTTAAAAGCGCCTTCATTAATGGTTAATTTCATCAATGCAGTAGCCTTTCGCTCTTGAGGATTAGGAGGACGAACCTGTTCCCAGCGATCAGCTTCCAAATCGTTGATGATGCTTTTAAAAGCATCATCAAAACCTTTCTCTTCCGTCACGCGCTCACCCGAACAAAATAAAACCGCAGAGCGATAATTTGCACTGTGATGGTAGGCGGATTTTGCCATAACCCACTCGCTGCACTCTGCGACAGAGACACACACCTCATTGCCTGCCTCAAGTAGTTTTTGTAATCGACTTTTATTGGCTACGTGAAAGTACAAATGGTCTCCTGCTGCCCACAGGGTAATGGGAATAATGACAGGGCGAGTGTCGCTAATAAATCCGATGTGACCTAATTTCACGTCATTTACCAGAGCCATCACATCACTTTTCTTGTAGCTAGCCCGTTTTGCGGCACGACGGATTTTACTGTGGGAGGTGGTGCTCATTAATTCACTCATCTGACCTTTTCCTTTTGGTGGCAGGGGGCTTCCCCCTAAATTCAGGATGATTATCAATTTTGATTGGGCTAGTATAAAGATCCAATTATTGCTATTTAATAGGTCCAATATGGAGGTGGCTCGATTACTTTCCTTCGAGCTGGATAGGGCTATGCCCCTACAGCAGCAAATACATGCTCAATTGGTGCAGTGGATTGGTCAGGGGAGGTTATTTCCAGGCCTGCGTTTACCCTCCACGAGAAAGCTCAGTGAAGCTCTCGGGGTAAGTCGCAATACAGTCACCGCTGTTATCGAGCAGTTAAAAGCAGAAGGGTTTGTTGAATGTCAGGTAGGCCGGGGTAGCTTTATCGCTCAGGACTTACCAGTCATGGGCCTCAATACTTCTCTTCTCAATGCCAACGCTGAGAGCGATTTGCCACAGCTCTCGTATATTGCAGAGGAGCTGACTTCGGTCAATGTACGTCAGCACAACCAGGTATTTCCTTTCACACCGGGTGTTCCCGATTTAGCCAACTTTCCACATAACATTTGGCAACGATTGTGGCGGCGTCATCAAGACCGTACCTTACTGATGGGATACGATGATGACCAAGGTTATTTACCACTACGCGAAGCACTAACGCAGTACCTAAGAGTGTCTAGAGGCGTTAACTGCTCCCCGGAACAAATTCTGATTACCCAAGGTGCGCAGCAGGCAATTTCACTGTGTGCGCAATTGCTACTGCATGCTGGAGATACTGTCTTGCATGAAAACCCTGGCTACCAAGGTGCGAAGAATGCCTTTCTGATGAGCCGGGCAAAGATGGTAACGGTGCCCTTAAAAGAGCAGGTGTTGGATGTAGACTGGATTATTCAGCAAGGTAAAAAGACTGGGAATGCAAAATTAATGTATACCTGTCCAACCCATCAATACCCGATGGGAGGCTTGCTATCTGCAAGCCAACGTTTAGCGTTATTAAACTGGTCTCATGCCAATCGTGTCTGGATTATTGAAGATGACTACGACAGTGAGTTTTATTTTTCCCATAAACCGATTGCTTCAATGCAGGGTATGACAGAAAAAAACAATGTAATTTATATGGGGAGTTTCAGCAAAACATTATTCCCTGGGTTACGTTTAGGTTATTTAGTATTGCCCAAACAGTTAATTAATTATTTTACGATCGCTAAATCATTTACTTCTGGAGAGTCAGCCTTGCTACCACAAGCTGTTATTGCTGATTTTATTGAGGAGGGTCACTTTGCTCGCCATTTACGCAGAATGCGTCAGCTATATAAAAATAAATGGACTCATTTCGAGGCTTTAATTAAAGAGCATCTTAGCGGACGTGTTTCCATCATTGCGGAAAGCGCTGGGATGCACTTGGCACTTGAAATACAAGGTGTTGATGACTTGGAACTGAAAGCAGAGCTAGAGCGTAAAGGATTCGGTTGTTCTGCGTTATCGAGTTATTATCAAGGAAGCCCTGAAAAAATAGGATTGGTGTTGGGTTTTTCTAATACCGCAGAAGAGCAGAGAATTGAGTTAGTGAATGAATTGAAGAAGTTGCTTAAGCATGACTGATAAGTAGTTTTTCAATGGTTTATTCTGAAAGATTATTAAACGCATGGTAGGCTTATTAGGGGGGAGCTTTAACTTTTCCTATTTTACAACTTCAAACGTCACAGTACTCTTCAAAGCCTTCTCTGCTGATGAGTGATCGATACGTCCAGAAATAAATATATCAATAGATGTTAGTATCTCCTGTGGCTTTGTGGCTGCTAGCCCATGGTCATATCCTTGATCAGGATCTATTAAAATAGATGTAACAAAGGCTCCTGATTCTTTTAAATCATTTTTTGTTTCTGTAATTATCTCGTCCGTGATGATGATATCACCACGCCAGCTTTTAAAATCGGTTTTTGCTTTTATAAGCAGTATTTCTTTACCTTTGAAATGATCTTTAATTTTATCAGAGCCCTGAATGGTGACCGATGTTCCGTCATGGTTGGGTTTAGGTACTATTGATTTCGATGAAATATTGAACTTATGTGTAAAATACAGTGATTCAGGCATATAGCGTATGCTTAAGTTGTCATCGATAGAGTTAGCGTAGTTAGGGCTGTTGAGGAATTCTGTATCGTTTAAGGAAAGGTCTTGGGTGTTGTATTTCAATATGTCATTGAACACTAACATGTTCCATGTGTTTTTAACGTTTTCAGCCGTTAGGTTTTCCCCTTGCCAGCTTCGTTGGTGAAAAGCCGTCGCTTCAATCCCGACTCCGTTTTGTTCAATGGGTATGTAATCTCCTGTTAGATACTGCTTTCTACTTTCCGTGGTTCCTGCATTATGTGCTTCAAATTTTACTCGGCTGCCACGGGTCCCTACGGGGGCCAGACCGATAAGCTGGCTGTACCGGTTCGGATTGAGTAGTGCCATTTCTAATGCAACAGCAAACCCCATGGAGTAGCCTAACAGTGCGATGTTCTCGGTTGGTAGGTCGGGGATGCTGTTAATAACTTTATTAAAGTCTATTGCGAAGTCAGCGATTGAGGCGATTCTGGTGTTGTAACTGGATTTTCCACTGCCTCTGTAGTCAAAAGTCAGCAATGTATAGCGTTCATTGAGTGAAGGGTTGATCGCGAAAGCATTGAACATGGCTGAAAAAATACGACCTGATGTGTTATTTCCTGGGATAAGCAGTAGGTACTTTTCGCCTTTCCCGACTTGGCGAATAAAAATCTCTTCAGATTTTTGGTGGGGCTTAATACCGGAGATTACTATGTACTTTTCTCTCATCATTGTAGTGTCCTCTGCTTGAAGGTCGGCTGCCAATAATCCAGAGGCAATGGACATATTCGTTATGAGAATAGTGAATAACACTTCGGCCTTAAACGTTTTCTTACTACTTAGCATTGAAATTCTTTTTTAACTTATTGAGCTTGTATGCACCGTAACAAGTTATGGGTTTTATAAATACTGAAGAAATAGCCGAAAATAATGCGGCTAATTTTCTGGATGTCGAAATAGGCTATAAGCCAGTTTTAACCATATTGGGTAAGAATTTCACAGTGTTGTATACTTAAAGTCTATAAGCTTAGGGCTTCTGTTGGCCATTGGGCTGTGAATGGGTGATTGCCTATATGAAAATAGGGCGTGATGAGCGGTCTTTTATCGCTTGGTTAGATGTTCTCGAATTTTATGCTCATGATTGGGATGAAACCTTTGAAAACCGCAGAGGTTACTATACCCAAGAGTTTTGGTATCTGTTGATCGGCTGTGTGGTGAATTATTGGAAAGGCTCCCCTATGACCGTTAGTCGGGCATGCCAAATGATGAAATCTGGTTCTAGTCGCACGAGAGAAGAGCGCATAAAGAAGGCGGTTGTTGATGGTTATATCGAAAAGCAAAAACATCCCGGTGATGGCCGGGAAATCATACTGGTCCCAACGGATAAGCTGGAAGATATGATAAAGAGCCATTTACAACGTACCATGCAACATATGTTTGATACCTTTAATCAAGTCGATGGTATTTCCATTTCTATGGCCAAAGATTGATCCCAAGAAAGAAGGGGCCAGATACACGAAGATTTTGCGGTTATCTCTGCTGTTTTTATCAATTACTCTGGTTGATATAAATATTATCACTTTGATATAGCAATAAGTGAGATAGCTTTATGACGCCCCTCAACACTAAAATAATAAAATCCTCTTTTCCCTTTTTGAAATCTCCTCTTGTATTGTCAGTCGCGGCAGCGGCTTTATCGGGAATGGCTCCTGGGTATGCCTATTCAGAGCAGGCTTCTATAGAAGAGATTATTGTGACTGCTCAGCGTCGCTCTGAAAACATGCAATCTGTACCGGTTTCAGTGAGTGCCCTTTCTTCGTCGGACCTACAGTCTATGCAGGTATCAGACATTGGTGACATTCAAGCAGCGGTGCCAAATCTAACCCTTCATCAAGGCGATGCCCAAAACGCTGTTGTGTATATACGCGGGGTGGGGCAGGTTGATTCCTTGGCATTTTCCGATCCGGGTGTTGGATTATATTTAGACGATGTGTATTTAGGTCGAGCCCAAGGTGCTTTCTTGGAGGTATTCGATGTTGAGCGCATCGAAGTACTTCGCGGTCCGCAGGGGACACTCTATGGTCGCAATACTATTGGTGGTGCAGTGAAATATGTCACGAAAGGACCTAGCGAAGAATTTACCGCAGATGTTGGAGTGGAGATCGGTAGCTATGAAAATCGTCGTTTTAAAGCGTCTGTGTCTGGCCCTCTGATTGACAATCTTCTTCTGGGAAAAATGAGTTTTGCTCATAGTGAGCGAGAAGGGTATTCAGATAATCAGTTTGATGGAGAGAGCGATGGTGATAAAAATTTGAATGCTTGGCGAGGAACACTTGCTTATACTCCTAGTGACAACGTGAGTGTGACCATTTCAGCTGATGCTTCGAAGGATAGCCCTGATGCATCTCGAACCCCCTCCCGTGAAACCCCTGTGTTTGGTGTTCCAAAAAATGATGATCCCTTTACAGTAAATGCTAACTTCAATGATTTAAGTGAGCTGGAAGTAAAAGGTGTATCTGCCACAGTTACTTGGGATGTGAATGATGAGTTTCAAATCAAGTCGATCACCGCAAGTCGCTCTATCGATTACGACACCCATCTAGATTTAGATGCAACGGATCAGGACATTTTTGGCATCTTTGTGATGCAAGAGCAAGAACAGTTTAGTCAGGAATTTCAGTTCAATTATGCAAATGATAATTTAACCATTGTTTCTGGATTGTATTTTTTCAATGAAGAAGATGTAACGGAATCGGGTATTTGGGGGCCAGATATCTCTTTGGTGACCAATTCAGAAAATGACCAAGAAAATACAAGCTACGCGGCATATTTTAATGCAAGCCATCAGCTTTCAGAGGCGTTAACGCTTACGGCAGGTATCCGTTATACCAAAGAAGAGAAAGACTTCTCCAGAATACAGGAGATGTTTTTTGATTTTTCGGAGCTTCCTCAGTTAGGCACAGGGCTTCCTATTACCGATATCAGTGTTGAAGATGAATGGTCTTCAGTGTCCCCTCGCTTAGGGCTGGATTATCAACTAAATGATGATGTCTTTATTTATCTGAATGCTAGTCGTGGATTTAAGAGTGGCGGATTTGATGGCCGTTCCAATACCGCTTTTGAGGCTAATCCATACGACCCCGAAACAATGTGGAGTTATGAGCTGGGTGTTAAATCGGAATGGTTTGATAATCGGTTGCGCTTAAATACAGCTGTTTTCTATAACGATTATAGCGATATGCAGATTTCAAGCTTTGTGGCTGATGATAGTGGCAGTTTTTCAGCGCTATTCACTAATGCCGGGGAGGCCACTATTTCTGGGGTTGAATTGGAGCTAACGGCAGTGCCCATAGAGGGTTTAACAATTTCCTCCAACTTGGGTTACATGGATGCAGAGTATAAAGAATATATTGGCCCCGCAGGAGAAGATATTTCCGGCGATAAAGAATTAGTTAATACGCCGGAATTAACAGCCAGATTGGCGGTAAGCTATGAGTTGCCTGTTGGTGATAAAGGATATTTAACGTTCGTCTCTGATGGAAACTACCGCAGTAAGGTTTACTCAACGGTAAGCTCTAGTGAAGTATTGGCGCAAGATGCTTATAGTCTTCTGAATGCCAGTGTTACGTTTAGAACACTGGATGATGCCTGGGTTGTGACGTTAGGCGGGAAAAACTTAACGGATCGAGAGTATATAACCCATGGGTTTGACTTAAGTGATTCCTTTGGTTATGAGCTTGGCTACTATGGTGCCCCGCGAACCTATTCTTTGAGTGTTAACCACACCTTTTAAAAATTGCAGTTTGCAATCCCGGCTATTAAGTTAGCCGGGAATTTTTGAGTTTTCGTTTTAAGTTTTTCTACCGCCTTTCTAAATCCTACAAATGCCGCATTACCATGGCATAACCACCGTCTTCTGGTAGTACAATGCCTTCTGCTGGAATCTTTACCACGTGTCCAGAGCCCGGTGCTGCGTCGACACTTTCACCTTTCTTATTTTCCAAGTGCTGCAAGGTAATATTGCGATTGCCTTGCGGGGTAATTAACTCTAATGCATCACCCACTTCAAAACGGTTTTTCACATCCAGTGTTAACCAATCTTGATCAGCGTGCGCGACTTCAGCCACAAATTGTTGATTTGGGTTGGTAGAAGTACCTTGTTCGTAATTTTGGTATTCCGACGGCACGTGGCGACGGTAGAAGCCTTCGGTGTATCCACGGTTTGCCAAATGATCCAGTTCCGCCATCATGGACATATCAAATTCGTTTCCGGCCAAGGCTTCGTCAATTGCACGGCGATAAACCTGAGCGGTACGGCCCACGTAATAATGGGATTTTGTACGACCTTCAATTTTTAAACAGTCGATGCCCATATCGATCAAACGCTTCACGTGTTGTACGGCGCGAAGGTCTTTGGAGTTCATAATGTAAGTGCCGTGCTCGTCTTCGTAAGCAGGCATAAATTCACCGGGGCGGCTTTGTTCTTCTAGCAAGAACATTTTATTGGTGCTGTCTTTGGCCTTGTCGAATAGGGCTTCGCTTTCAGTTGGATCAAAGCTTGTTACACCAGAACTCATCGGCTGATCTTTAGCAATGATATCCCCAGTTTCTGTTTCTTCCGCTTCCTGTGCGTTGTACTTCCAACGACAGGCGTTGGTGCAGGCACCTTGGTTGGGGTCGCGATGAGTCATGTAGCCAGACAGCAAGCAGCGGCCTGAGTAGGCGATACACAGTGCTCCGTGTACGAATACTTCCAATTCGATATCTGGGCAGTGCTGGCGAATATCTTCAATTTCATCTAGGGATAATTCACGGGACAGAATCACACGCTGGATTCCTTGCTTCTCCCAGAACTTTACTGACGCCCAGTTAACCGCGTTAGCCTGTACGGACAGATGCACAGGCAGGTCAGGCCATTTTTCTCGTACCAGCATAATCAAGCCTGGGTCCGCCATAATCAGGGCGTCTGGCTTCATAGCCACCACAGGCTCTAAATCGCGAAGATAGGAGCGCACCTTGTCGTTGTGGGGGGACACATTAGAAGCGAGGAAGAATTGCTTGCCTAAGCTGTGGGCTTCTTCGATGGCTGAGGCCATCACTTCCATCTTATTGAACTCGTTATTGCGCACCCGCAGGCTGTAGCGCGGCTGGCCGGCATAGACGGCATCGGCACCGTAAGCAAAGGCATAGCGCATGGATTTAAGGCTTCCGGCGGGGGAGAGGAGTTCTACAGGCATAATAGGCTTACTGCTGGTCAAATAGTGTTCAATTTCAAGGCCGCGTATTGTAGCGAATAGGGGGGGAAACGCAATTGGGTTCTGGGTTGGATGTTAGAGGTTAGAGGTTTGAGGTTGGATGAAGGGTAGCCTGCGATCAAAAATTGCTCCTGCATTTATGAAGTACCCTCCATTCATGGAGGGCAAGAGCACAGCGGCACGCAGGAATCAGGGTTTCGTTCACCCCGCTTGCCGCTGCGCTCTACGGCGGGCTACACGTCTCCCTGGTTCAGGGTGGGCCATCAGGTGCAGGGTTACGTCGAGCATCAAACTTCCAACCTCAAACGCAACAGTCTTGTAGCCCGGAGGCAGCGAAGCGAAGTCCGGGAGAGCGAAGACAATTAACCTCAAGTTAAGGTATTCTGGTTAACCTGCAATTTAGAGATATCAGAATTCCATGCTAGCCCTTTTTAAACCTCGGCCCTTAATCAGTGAGTCCTCAGCGCAGTGGATTTTTGATACTGCCACCTGGGTGTTGGAGCACTTTGATGGAGAAGAAATCCTAAAGCGCTCACGCTTGATCCTGCCCAGTAATGAGTTCTTTCCTGGTCGAGTGGATAGTGTGCATAGCAAGGCATTAAATATTTTTAATCACACCTTAACTTATAGTGGTTTGGCTCATTGGCCTTACCAGCTTCAAGAGCCTAATGCCTTTCTTCCAAGAGAGATGAAAGATTTCCCCTTGGAAGGCTTGCCCCAAGGGATTATTGAGCGTAATTCAGAAAGGCCGTTAGCTGCGCTTAATAGCCGTCTACCTTTGAATATCAGTTATACCCCGCAGCAGGTGGGTAAGCCCGAAGACTTGTCCTCTAGCTTTGCCCACTTTATCGCGCAAATTGCCGTATTGCAGTCTCGAGAGTTGCCACCGGGTGGAGCCGAGTACTTTGCCGAAGCCACTGAAATGTTGGCGATTTTTATGGGTTTTGGTGTGTTGTTTGCCAACTCTGCCTATACCTTCCGAGGGGGGTGCGGGAGCTGCTATAACCCCGCTGCAAACCGTGTAGCTACTCTTTCTGAAGATGAAGTGGTATTTGCGTTGGCTTTGTACTGCCAGTTAAAAAATATACCGAATGCTGAGGCTACCCGTCATTTGAAGAAGTACTTACGAGGAAGTTATAAAAAGGCGGTTAAGCAGATTTCACGGGAAACAAGGCAGCTGGAGAATTTCACAAGCCAACGACTTTCATAAGGACATTTGATATATGCGAGAAATTAGGGCTTTTCTATCGTTAGTATTTGCTTGTGGCAGTGTTTATTTTATTTACGATTTATTTGTGAGTGGTTTTCATTGGGGGGTTCTTTCTAGCGCCGTTATAGCCTACCTCTTAGCTTATTGGCTTTGGCCAAAGGGGGAGTCGAATGATAACGGTTGGTTTGAGCTTTTAGAGGATATTATTGAGCTTCCTTTTCGGGCAGTGGCTAGAATAATTCGCTCACTAGGAAGATCTGATAGCCGGTCTGGTTGTGATTTTGATATCGACCTATAAAGATTAAAGTTTGAGATATGAGTAATTTGATGAGTATTCAAAATAGCATTGAGTCCAAGTTGCAGCAGGCGTTTACGCCTTCACACCTGGAAATTGTTAACGAAAGCCATATGCACAGTGGGCCAGCAACTGAAAGCCATTTTAAGGTGATTATTGCCAGTGATGGTTTTGATGGGCTGCGTTTAGTGCAGCGTCACCAGAAGGTGTATGGCTTACTGTCGGAAGAGATGGCAGGTGAGGTTCATGCGCTGGCTCTTCATACCTACACGCCATCTGAGTGGGAAGAGAAAGGTTCAGCTCCAGAGTCACCGAACTGTATGGGTGGCTCAAAAGGCTAGTTCCTGAGCCTAGCTAGGATAAGCAGTTTGGCATTCAAAGCTACAGGTATACTTGTACGCCTGTACGTTTTTTGACCATTCAGCGGGAACTGCTTGCCGGGTTATCTTTTCTTCTCTAGTGTGATTAGAACGGTCGGAGCTAGGTCGTAAAAGCTAGGCGCTAAAAGGTGAATCATGGATATCGATATACATAAAATTGCTCAAACCCTAGGTATGAGACTACAGCAGCGTAATCTGACAGTGACTACGGCTGAATCTTGCACTGGGGGTGGCGTGGCCCAAGCGATTACCTCCATTGCCGGTTCCTCCAAATGGTTTCACACCGGCTTTGTCACCTATGCGGACTGGTCTAAGCAGCAGCAATTGGGGGTTTCTCAAGAAAACCTTTGTGAATTTGGGGCGGTAAGTGAAATGGTTGCCAGGGAAATGGTTGAGGGTGCATTGCTAGCAGCTAAAAGCGATATTGCTGTGGCAGTAACAGGAATTGCAGGTCCTGATGGTGGCTCTGCTGAAAAACCAGTGGGTACTGTATGGCTGGCCTGGGCGTCTAAAAACAGTGAAACCATCTGTCAGTGCATGCACTTTGATGGCAACCGCGATCAGGTTCGAGAGCAAGCAGTGGCCTGTGCTCTGGATGGATTACTTAGTCTAATTGATTGATTTTTAAAGATTTTCTCTTCTTTTTATCCTCTATGGCCCTGTTATAATGGCTGCCAGCTGATTACTCCTTAAAAAAGAAATGCAAAAAAACTTTACTGTATGGTTGTACAGTAAAGAAAACTTCGCTATTCTCCTTTTCAACAAATAAGCACTGTTTATCCATTCAGTGTTTGTTTATACAGTTAATCGTTGTGGCTCTTAAAGAGAACTTAAAAAGGGGCTCAACAAAAAAATGCTTAAAACAAATTAATAATCCAAAAGAACAATTCAGGGGTGAATTTATGGATGCGAATAAAGAAAAAGCGCTTCAGGCTGCACTGTCACAAATCGAGCGCCAATTTGGTAAAGGCACTGTTATGCGCATGGGTGACCAAGAGCGCGAAGCGATTCCAGCTATTTCAACGGGTTCTCTGGGTTTAGATATTGCGCTTGGAGTAGGTGGCTTACCAAAAGGTCGTATCGTAGAAATCTACGGCCCAGAATCTTCCGGTAAAACCACGTTGACCCTGCAAGTGATTGCTGAGGCACAAAAGAACGGTGCGACTTGTGCGTTTGTGGATGCTGAACACGCTTTAGACCCTATTTACGCTGAAAAGCTGGGTGTAAATGTTGATGATTTGATTGTGTCTCAGCCAGATACCGGTGAGCAGGCTTTGGAAGTAGCAGACATGCTGGTGCGCTCTGGCGCAGTTGATGTACTGGTGGTGGACTCCGTTGCTGCATTAACCCCGAAAGCTGAAATTGAAGGTGAAATGGGTGATCACCACGTAGGTTTGCAAGCGCGTTTAATGTCGCAAGCACTGCGTAAAATCACTGGTAACATCAAACAAGCGAACTGCTTGGCTATCTTCATTAACCAAATTCGTATGAAGATTGGTGTAATGTTCGGCAATCCAGAAACCACTACTGGTGGTAACGCGTTGAAATTTTACTCTTCTGTACGTTTGGATATTCGCCGCATCGGCGCAGTGAAAGAGGGCGATGAAGTTGTCGGTAACGAAACCCGCGTAAAAGTTGTGAAGAACAAGGTAGCGCCACCCTTTAAACAAACAGAATTCCAGATTTTGTACGGCAAAGGTATTAACCAGTTGGGCGAAGTGATTGATTTGGGCGTGCAACAAGACTTGGTGAATAAAGCCGGTGCTTGGTACAGCTACAAGGGCGACAAGATTGGTCAGGGTAAAGCCAATGCTGTGAATTTTCTCAAAGACAACCCTGAAATCGCCAAGGAAATCGAAGATCAGATTCGCGCACAGTTGTTGAGCCAGCCAACTGCAAAAACATTAGACGATAAGGAAAAAACTGAAGAGGCAGAATTTTAACGTTGATGTAGGTTGGCCTTTAGGCCAACAGCGTCGAGCTGAAGCCCGACCTACAACGCATGTGTACAGATTTTTCATTCTGAGGGCTTGGAAATTTCCAGGGGCGGGAGATTTGCAGCCTCTATAGAGTGGCTGGTAGTGGGTTAAACACTTACCACTAGCAAAACAGTTTTGACTCAGGACTATCTCTTCAGGGACGAATTTATCACCCCTCGGTGGCTAGAGGGAAACCTCTAGCTGCCACCCTTTTACTTTCTGAAATTAAGAGGGTAGGTGATAAATAATAGCTAGGAAAAGTGAATCACTATGGAGAGTGCATATGGAAAGTGCAAATATTTAGGGATGGGTAATGAGGGATAAGCAATGAAGGAAAACAATGATGGAAGAACTTTGCGAATATCCTGTGCAGACCAATAATGATGAACTGCGTAAACAAATCAAATTTTACGCTATCGAACTCCTTTCCCGGCGCGAACATAGCCGCGGCGAACTGATCACCAAGATCGCTAAAAAATTCCCTGATAACACAAACTCTGGTTTGGTAATTGGTATTCTCGATGAGCTTGAGCTTGCGGGTTATCAGAGCGATGAGCGCTTTATTGAAGCTTTTGTTAATAGCCGAATTAGTCGAGGGCAGGGGCCTTTGCGAATTACCCAAGAACTACGTCATCGAGGCCTCGACTCCGATATCATCACTGATTGGGTGGATGCAAAAAACACGCAGTGGTATGAACTGGCCAGACAAACACGAGAGCGTAAGTTTGGCCTAGAAGATCCCGAAACCCCAAAAGATAAAAACAAGCAATTACGGTTTTTACAGTATCGTGGTTTTACGCCGGAGCAGGTATTTAAAGCGCTTTCTTAGTTTTATCTATGAGGTGGAAATAGTTTTTGTTGAGAGAGTGTTAGTAGTCAGCAGGTGACTTCTCTATTCTGTTTATAGCTTTTTTTACAATAGCTGCACACTCCTCGGGTTGTGCTTGTAGAATGAAATGTGGGCCTCTAACCTCAATTATCTCGATATTTCTAAACGTTCTACTTATTTCCTCTGATTTCCTAGCTGGAACTAAATAATCTTTTGTGGCCTTGATATAAACACAGGGAATTAAATTATTATTTATTGGAGTTGGTTTTAGTTTCCGTAAGCTGGATAACCGATTATTTAAAATATCTTTTGGTAAGTCTGAAATTATCTTTTTAAAGATATTAAGGGTTTTTGAGGAGCTATTTTTTCCAAGTAAGAGCTGTTGATAGAGAAAGCTAATTCTGGGTAGTTTATTTACCACCTTGAGAGGAATGAGTTTTGCCATTCTACATAAAAGCGGTTTGGGGCAGTTTATAAAGCTTGCAGCGAAAATAACCCCTTTTATATGTGGGTTGTTTTTATTGAGAAGGTGAGGGATAAGTCCACCGGAGAAGGATTCAGCTAAAATAATATGACTTTCGTTGGGTAGTTTTTCTGAAATGTACTCAGCTAGTCCACGGTAGGATTGATCCGGGCCTTCAGGGAGTGGGATTATGACGTGGTCTTTCTGAAGGCATGAAAGGAAGTCTTCAAATAGCTTTCCTGTGCCATCCATTCCGGGGAGTAATACTAACTTCAATCTCGATCCGCCAAATTACACCTGATTTTAAAACCAGACACTATAGAAAAACCGTATCACATTAGCATTGAATTCATAGAGCGGTTCTTCCCCTGGGGCGGCGGTTACAGAAGCATCTCGAAAGTCTTCGTATTCAAATTGCATAAAATCCCAGAAGAGGTTTAGGCTAGATTTTTCAATAAAGCCTGCCCAATTATCATTAAACTCGTAAGTGATGCCTATGCCTAGAGTGTTGGTTGAGAAGGTGCTGAGTTCTTTATCTCGAGCCAAAAAGTTTTGGGCGTTGGCGTAAGCAAAAAGGTCGCTGTAGAAGTCTGCAGAGGTTTGGTCGTAAAAGCGATAGCGGCCTTCTAACGTCCAATTGTGATCTAGGGGGTGTATGTAGCCCAATTCGAAATTACTGGCACTGATTCCCCAAGAATCTGTATAGCTTCGGTATTCAAACTTTAGTGCGGCGCGATAGGGTAGGTAGTATTTGGCCCGCAGAGCGATAGCATCACTGGTTCGTGTTTCAGGGTACACCTCAGACGCATAGCTGTAACCTGTGGCCGAGTTTGAGTCTAGGTATCGAATAGAGCGGTAGGGATTATTTAGAAAGCCTTCATCGGTAATGGTTTCTGCGGTTAGGTTCAGTATAAGGCTGGGAGTAATCACCTGTGTGAGACCAAGGCGATAATTGCGACGGTCTATGGTTTCGGAAAAATTGTCATCGCCACGCTTACCTACTTCATCACTGCCAAAAGAAATTCCCATGGAAAGGGTTGTGAGGTCACCAAAGAAATCCTGGCTAATCCCAAAGCTGGTAGTGGATGCGTCGTAATCGTTTTCTTGGCTCGTGCTGTGAGTGAGACTGAGAATGGTTTTGTCTCTAAGGTAATCAAAACCCACAGACATCTCTGTGCGTTCTTCTGTGTAGGGGCTTGCTGTGGTGATTACGTCGATGGAAGCACTGGTGACAGAGTCTACATAATAGTTAGCGCGGACTGCATATTTTTGTCCCACTTGTTTTAAGACTAAAACAGAGGGGCCTGCGATTTCAGCACCACCGCCATCATAGGCGTGGTACATAATGTCGACTCGGTCTTGGGGGAGTACAGCGGCCTTAACAGGGAGTGCTAGGGTTAAAACCGTGTAAAAAAAGATAAGAGTTTTTGTTGTGTTGAGCATATTAGTTACAACCACAACCACCTCCCGCGCCACCTTCTGCACCTCTAGCACCTTCTCGAGCTTGGAAAACATGGTGCATATACGCAGATTGCACCGGGTCACTGTCAAAACTCATGATGGGGTCTGCAAGGTTTTGGCGTTCGTAGGGTTGAACCCAGGGCTCGATAGACGTTATCGAGCTACAACCACCCAGTAGGGCGGCTGATAAGACCAATAGAGCAGTAAGGTGCTTTTTCATAAGGTGGTTGTCCAAAAGACAATTCTCCAAAAGGCAATTGCTTAATAAGGCGATTACTTTTCTTTTAGTAGTTCACGAATATTCTTTTTGTATTTGTCTTCGTAGCCCGGCTTGTAACCACGGTGGGTGTAGCGAATGTTGCCATCACGATCAATGATGACAGTGGTAGGCATGGCTCTTACTTTATATTGCTTAGATACACTGCCGGTTGGATCGTAGAGAATCGGGAAGGTGGTTTCTAAATCTTTTAGGAAGTGGTCTGCCAGCTTGCTGTCTTTGTCGACGTTAATACCCAGAAGTACCACTCCAGCTTTGCCGTAGCGTTTGTAAAGTTTTTCCAAGTAGGGCATCTCTTGGCGACAAGGGCCGCACCAGGAGGCCCAAAAGTTGATCATTACAATTTTTCCGCGCTGTTCACTGAGTCGAATATTGCTGCCGCTATCGCTTTTTAAGGTGAAGTCGGGTGCAGGTTTTGCAGCTTTGTTGTGAGCATCAGCTTGAGCAGTTGAGGTTAAGCATAGGCTAAAAATAATAAGGAGTAAGCTGGTGTAACGCTCTTTTGCCAACCATTTGGTTAAATTCATAAAGCTCTCCTAAACATGATTGTTGGTTTTTCTTTTATAAATTGATTCTGTTATCTAAGTATTAAAAGACGCATGGTTTTTTATATTTCTGGTAATAACTTAAAAGAAAATGGTAAACCCAGTTGTTAACTCTAAGTTGTGAGTGGTTTTCTCTTCACCGAGAAGATCCAAATCAAAAACCTGATCTCTGAAATCAATTCGCCAGGATAACCAGTCGTTAAACAGCAGTTGGTACCCAACGCCAAAGGCAATACCTGTGTGTAAGTCGTCAGCAAAGTCGTAACCGCCTGCGCCTGCAGTGAGATAGAAACTGTTGCTAAAGGCGCGATTACGAATAAAGGCTTCGCCGGTAAAGAGTTTATAGCCCAGCATTAGGTTGTAATAAGTCAGCTCTCGCTGCTCGTCAGTTAATAATTCAATGTTGCCAGCAAGGGTTTCAAAACTGGTTTCGCCGGCTTTGGAAAGGCCTGCAGCAGCTTCGAAGAAAAAGTCTTCTGTGATGTGATAGGAGAAACGGGCGCCGGTCACAGACGCTGAGCCGAAGTCTTCAATACTGATGGTGCCGAAATAGACACCTACCTCGAAATCTTCGGTGTCGATAGCGTCGGTTTTGATTTCACGGCGCTCTAGGGACGGCTCAAAAATTTGCTCGGGGCCATCGCTTTGTTCCTCCTCTCCATAAGCTATCTGGGAGAGAGGTAAAGATGTGGTTAATAAAAGCGCACTTAAAAGGGCCGTGTTTAAAATAGTTCGGCTTAAAAGAAAATGCTGAATCCGATTCGCCATTCGTCTATCTCTTCGTTGTCGTCGCGGCTGGTGAGTAAGCGATACTCGTTAAACTCAGCGCGCATAAAAAAATGTCGAGTAATGTAGGCTCGTAAGCCTATTGCTGCTCGCATTACCGTGTCTTCTCGGTCTTCTGGTTGCACAATAGTGGCATTGGGGCGTGTGGTGAGTTGCCCTGTGCCTAAAGCAAAGAAAGGGGAGTATTTCCATTCCGGAAAGGCGGTGTGAGTAATGGAGATCATGGGTAAGTCGTTATCAGAGTATTTACCGATGATTTGCGAGTAGGATAATTCTACGGACAAGTTTTCGGTGAACTGGTATCCGCTATAAAGTGTGGTAGATGTAGCGCCAGAGAAGCTTCCAAACAGTAAGCCAGATTCCCAGCGGCGATTACTAAAATCATTACGGCTTAGCTTAGTGAGCGATACCAACTGGCCATTGCTGGCGAGGGTCAGCTCGAATTGGTCGCTTGAGACCCAACCAGTTTTACCTTTCTTGTCTTCTACTTTGTACCAGCTGGTGCGGCGTTTCAGGATTTTAAGCTCATCACCTTGCTCAACAATATGATAAATCGGGTAGCCTCTTCCGGGACCTGTACGAATATCAATAAAGGGCTCTGCAACGGTAACAACTACATGCTTATCATCGGCGAGCGCTTGTGAGGAAAAGCCTAGCGGTACTGTAAGAATCAAGAATGCCGCCAACAATAGCCAGGAAGACCCTGTAAAGGTTGACGCTTGTGTTTGGCTTGTCGGCAAAATCGTATGTCTCAGTGGTATCGCGTTATTGGTTTTAGTGTTACTGGTTTAAGTATTACAGACTTACAGCGTTACTGGCTTATGTAAAAGCATCGAATGTTAAATACTATAAGTTTCAGGGTGTTAAGAGTAATGAACTTAGGGCGGTGCATCAAAGGGATTATTGTAATACTGGCCACCAATATCGAGCCACTCGGATATTAACCGCAGTTCATCCTCTGTCAGTCGGCCTTCGTGGCTACCACCAGTGGCGAAACGGTCGAAGAAATCATCGCTAGCCAATGCCCCTGCCGTAGACATTACGGCTCCTACTGGCACTGTCACCAGTACAGGGATTGGATCACCATTGATATCGAGTATAAGTTCGCCATCTTCATCGGTTTCAAAGAGGGGGTCGCCATTGCCATCGGTGTCTTGAACTTGTCGGTCTACCAGCGCCCCCATATCTAATTCCAGTTCATTATCACCAAAGAGCAACTCGCGGTAAGACACCAAGTGATCGGCATTATCTGCAGAGATAGTACTGGTGAGGTCTAGCTGTGCTGCAGGCACTTGTACATTGTTGAGTTCGTCGCGGGTGTTGTGGCAATTGATACAGGTGTTTGCGCCTCTGTCGACTTCCCATAGCGGGTGAATGTGGACAGGGTAGTTGATGGTAATACGGCAGAGGCTATTCCAGTTGTCGATGCAGGCATCGGTGGTAGGTTTTTCCGAAGTGAGGTTGTTGTAGCTGTAAGTGATGTCTGCATCTTTGGCTCTTACAGCGGGGTCTGTCCATTCATCAGTGAAGAGTACATCAGCCGTGGGAGAAGGCAGGCCGTTAATACGGGCCAAGGTTTCCGCCATGGTTTCTCCCATATCTGCAAATAAGGCAGGTTCTGTATTGGGGAAGGGTAAGCCTGTGGTAGTTGCGCCGGCGTTGATGCTGGGTGCTTCGGCATCGGGGCGGCCGTGTGGGCGTGTGGAATTTCCGGTGTGGCAACCGACGCATTCTCGCTCTTCCCCGGGGCGGAATTGCAGCCAGTTCTGATGGCGGCCGAAGATACGTCGGCCATTGGCGTCTACCACGGAAATCATTACTGGCACGTTAGCGGGTACCGTGGTTTTCACGGAACCATCGGGCTGAATGGGTGTGTAGCCAATAATGTCGCGCATCAGTTGTGCTCGGGAACGCCCAAACCAACTGCCGTCTATATCCAGCACATCGTCATCGGGGATAGCCACGGCTTTCTCAATACGAAGGAAGCGGGCGGGGCGGTCATCGGCTGTGATTAAGCCGGGGTCTTTCAAGAAATCTAATGCGCCGGTGATATCCGTGCCGTCGAAGTCGTAGACACTGCGAATATGTAACACACCTAAATCGCTGTTCACTAGGTCTTCATCAAGCTCCACGCCGGGTTGTTTGTCGCTGATGAAGTCAGGGATCGACCGTGACTCCAGGGCGATGATCTCGTCGTAGCGAACATTTTCTTCCGCATCACTTAAGGGGAGTTGGGTATCACTATTATTGTCCAGCAGCCAGATGGAATAGAGGGGATCGGCCACGGAAGCGTTATCGGCATTGATGTTGGTGTCGTTGCAGGCTTCTAGCTCAATGCTGCCATCAAGTTGTGTGAGTTCCACACGGCAGAGGCTCCAGCTAATCAGGAAACGATTGGAGCCATCGTAGAAAGGGTATATCTGTGAAAGGTGGCCGGCGTCAGTGGATTCCCCATCAATACGTAAATCGCTTAAGCCAATGTCACTGTGTGCGGTATCGGTGGTGTCTTCCCCATCAATGGTTTCGTCGTACTCATGAAAACGTTCGGTATCAATGATGATGGGCTCGGAATCGAAGGTAAGGGTGTTGTCTGTGCGCAAGAGGGCCATGATTCGGCCATCGGCAATTTGTCGTGGTTGGGTAAAGCGAGCAGTGGTGTTATTGGTGCCTGTGTCTTGGCTGTGATGGCCGTAGAGGAAGTTCAGCTCAGTACCGTCGGGGTTAACGGTATAGAGGTTTACGGTATTCACATTAGCGATATTGTCCCAGCGGCTGAAGAGAATGCGGCCATCGGCCATCACGGATGGATCTAGATCGTGACTTTGGTTGTAAGAGATTTGCTTGATGTTGGTGCCGTCGCTGTCCATCACATGGAGAACGAATGCCTCTGTTCTGAGGTTCTCTTCTAGGGCGGAATACTGAGGCTTATTTTCGTCTAGTAGGGTAGCGCGAGTTTGTCGCTGACGGGTTGAGCTGAAAACAATACGACCGTCTGGCAGATAGAAGGGCGATACATCATGGCCCGCTTCAGATTGGATATCAGAGCTGATAATTCTGCGCAGAATGCTGTTGTCGAGGTCGTACTCCCAAATATTCCATTTCGGTTGATCGTCTTCGTCGGCATTTTCAATTTCTGGTGCCCGCATGGCGAATAACAATTTACGACCATCGTAAGAGGATTCTAGGTCTTTGATATCGTACAGGGCACCTTCTTCAAATTGGCCTTCGGTGATATTGATCTCTTCTGAAGAGGGGGAGGCTTGATCGCGAAGATAGAGTTCAGCTCCAGGGCTAAAGCTTGCAGGTTCAAATAAATTTTGAGGTTCAGGCTCTTCGTCTTCCTCTAACTCAATAATGGTCCGCTTGATATAGGCAATGGGTTGGTCGACCACAACGGGATCAGTTTCTTGCTCCTCCCCAATGCTAACACCGCCGCCTCCGCAACCTGATAGTGCGATCATGCTAGAGAGTAATATGGCAGAAACTTGCCTTCTTTCTAATAGAGAATGGAAGAGTTTCTTGTTTTGGCAAAATTCTGTCATGGTCAATAGCGTCTGTAAGCGAGTTTTAATGATTTTTGTGCCAAATAACGGTTTTTAGTTGACGAAGTTTATTGTGTTTCAAGTTAAATATCATTTCTGAGTAAAAGATCACGAATGTTCAGATTTTAAATCAGTAGTATTGATTTTGCCGCTGGTGCTTTGTCATCTATTGAGAGACTTTTTTTGGGGCCGAGAGCACAAGTTAAGAAAAAGAATAATAAAAAAGGACTGTGGGATAACAGCTTTGGAATAAAGCCAGTGTAGACAAGCAGTTGCAAAGCACTAGCGGTATCATCAGCTTACCACCGGCATTGGTAATGCTTTCATTACTCGATATTCTAGAGATAGTTTGTAAGGACAATTTCTAATTGCGAGTACTTAAGAATTTCAGGTTGGCATTTGGGAGAACAGAATGAGCAACCGATTATATTTCTGTAGCTTGGCGTTGTTGTTGCTGATTAGCTGTGGCTTTGTTGAAGCAGGTGATCGTGAGCAAGCGAAGCGCATTCATGATCGAATTGCCGGTGTTCCACCGAGCAGTACTGTTTTAGATTTAATGGCCGCGGATATTGCAGCGGATCAGCCATTAGACGCTGCTGAGCGCGCCATGGATAATGTGAATTTTTACAATGTGACATTGAAAAATTTCGCTAAGCCTTGGACCAATCGTGCAATGACCACCTTCGTTCCTTTGAATGACTATGTTGCCACGGTGATTGGTTTGGTAAGGGATGACTCTGATTTCCGCACGATCCTTTGGGAAGACGTAATTTACGTAGGAGACAGTGCCTTAGGCTTACCCGCTTATTCCAATAGCAATAATAGCCACTATGAAGCGTTGGAAGATCAAAATGTAAATTTACGCGACAATCTCGTTCGCCAAGCTCAATCCAGCGTGACGGGGTTGGAAGCCGCAGCAACCTCTGGGGTGATTACTACTCGCGCTGCCGCCCAGTCATTTTTTATTGCCGGTACTAACCGGGCTATGTTCCGCTTTACCTTGATAAATCATCTTTGTCGTGACCTAGAACAGGTGCATGATGTGACTCTTTCTCCGGATCGTATACGGCAGGACGTTTCTCGAAGCCCTGGTGGCGACAGTCGCGTGTTTTTAAATAACTGTGTGGGTTGTCATTCAGGTATGGATCCTTTGGCGCAGGCTTATGCCTATTACAACTTTGATTATGACTTCGATTCCGACCCAGAAGGAGAGGATGGTCAGCTGGTGTATAACAGCGCTAGTGAAACAGATTCGGAAACAGGCATAAGAGTTCAGGCCAAATATCACATCAATGAAAGTAACTTTGCTCCCGGCTTCGTAACGCCTGATGACACTTGGGAAAACTATTGGCGCTCAGGTATTAATGCCACCATGGGGTGGGATTCCACTTTAACAGGCTCGGGTAGCGGTGCGAAATCCATGTCTCGTGAATTAGCGCAAAGTGAAGCCTTTGCTCAATGTCAGGTCGAAAAAGTGTTTGAAAATGTTTGTTTACGTCAGCCCGTAGATAGTGCAGACAGAGCTCAGGTGAGTTCGATGCTTACATCGTTTCAAAACAGTGGTTATAAGCTAAAGCAAGTTTTTGCTGAAAGCGCTGTTTACTGTATGGGAGATTAAGCAATGATTTTTCAAAATAAAACTCCCAGTAAAATAATTCTTTCTAGTGTGTTTGTTCTTGCTACGTTAAGTGGTTGCGGTGGCTCTGGCTCGGGTGCTGATACTCAAGCTTTACCCAATACAGGCGGTAGTGGTGGTGGCGAACTGTATGTTGGCCCGGCGGCTCAAACAGAAGATGTCCAAAATTTTAAACTGAATGTTTGGGATAACCTGCAAGACGATAATCGCTGTGGTAGTTGTCATAGTGTAGGTGGTCAATCCCCCATGTTTGTACGTGATGACGACATTAACCTCGCCTATGCCGCCGCAAATGACATTGTGAATTTATCTCTTCCCAGTGAATCACGCATGGTCACAAAAGTGGCCGGTGGTCATAACTGTTGGGAAAGCAACGACACAGTGTGTGCGGATATTATTACTGGCTGGATTAGCAGTTGGGCAGGGGCCGGTGGTGCTGGTTCTACCACTATTAATTTAACAGCGCCGGATTTAGTTGATCCCGGTAGTAGTAAGTCCTTGCCGGAGAGTAGTTCTGATTTTGAAACCCTGATTTATGATCCGTATCTTCAGCCTTATTGTTCCGGTTGCCACAGCGAGGATGCTGCCTTTTCTCAGCAGCCTTATATTGCTAGCTCCGATGTTGATGTGGCTTACCAAGCGGCACAATCTCGAATCGATTTAGAAAATCCCGAAAACTCTCGCTTTGTTTTACGCCTGGGCAGTGAATTCCATAACTGTTGGAGTAACTGTTCTAGCAACGCCAACGATATGTTGACGGCAATTCAAGCGTTGGCTGATTCCATTCCTGAAACCACTATCGATCCTGAATTGGTAGTGAGTAAGGCGCTGAGATTAGTGGATGGTGTTGTGGCTTCCAGCGGGGGGCGTTACGAAAGCAACATGGTCGCCTTGTATGAATTCAAAACGGGTGAGGGGACGACTGCGTTTGATACCAGTGGTGTTTCGCCATCATTGAATCTTTCTATGAGTGGCGACACCGAATGGGTCGGTGGCTGGGGTGTGACCATTCGTGATGGTAAATTGCAGGGTTCTACTTCTGACAGTAAGAAATTATACGATTTGATTACGGCGACGGGTGAGTACAGTATCGAAACCTGGGTGGCACCTGCCAATGTAACGCAAGATGGTCCTGCGAGAATTGTCAGTTATTCCGGTGGTTTGGATATTCGTAATTTTACCCTGGGGCAAACACTCTATAACTACAATTATTTAAATCGCAGCTCTGTTGCCGATGGCAATGGTGAGCCTGCGCTTTCTACTCCTGATGCGGATGAAGTTTTACAGGCGACCTTACAGCATGTAGTAATTACCTTTGATCCTGTGAATGGCCGTCGCTTATATGTAAATGGCGAGTTAGAAGTAGGTCCTGACCCTTTAGGCGGTGGCAATATTTCTGATTGGGATGACAGCTTTGCCTTTGTGATTGGCGATGAAGTTTCAAATAATGAGCCTTGGGCTGGAACCGTAAGGTTAGTGGCCGTTTTTAATCGCGCTTTGAATCAAGAGCAAGTGGAGCAGAATTTCGAAGTGGGTGTTGGTGAAAAATACTTCTTACTATTCAGTATTTCCCATTTGGTGGATTTGGCAGACGCCTATGTGGTGATCGAAGTTTCTCAGTTCGATAACTACAGCTATTTGTTTAATGAACCCAAAGTGCTGAGTTTAGATGCAGATGCTACACCGTCTGAATTCCCTATTGAAGGTATTCGTATTGGTATCAACGGTAAAGAAGCGGTAGTGGGGCAAGCCTATAGCAATGTCGATATTACGGTTAACAGCAGTAACTATACCAGTGAAGGTGTGCTGCTATCGCCATTGGGTACCATTATCGCTCAGGAAAATGGCCCCAGTAATGATCAGTTCTTTTTAACCTTTGAACAATTGGGTGAGCATACCAATGTGAAGGTTGAGGCTGAGTTACCGACACCTGCATTACCTGCAGATTTATCGGCAGAACCCGATATTGGTGTGAGAAATTTCGAAGAGATCTCGGCGACCATGTCTACCATTACCGGTGTGCCAGCAAATACGTCGAATGTACAGTCTATTTACGAAACGGTGATTCAAGCCTTGCCGCCTACACCAGCCCCAGGTTCCTACTTGGCGTCTCATCAAATGGCGGTAACACAGCTGGCGGTTCAGTACTGTACTGCGCTTGTGGCTGATAGCAGTTTACGGGCAAGTTTCTTCCCTGCATTTAATTTTTCTCAAACCAGTAGTCCTTTTGCCAGTGCCTCTGAGCGAGACAAAATTACGGAGCCGTTGACTGAAAAAACCTTGAACTCAAGTTTCTCTGACTCATCCAGTGATTTGGCGACTCAGCCCTTAGCTTCTGACTTTAAATCGGAGTTGGATAGTTTAATCACTCAGATTGGCAGTACGAATACACAGGAAATTATTCAGGCAACGTGTGCTGCGGCCCTTGGTAGTGCTGCGGTAGTAGTTCAGTAGCAGTCGTTGAATAGTAGTGGCTCAATCGTTGTGTAGTTTTTCTAGAAAACACGCGAGTTGAGATAGATATTTTTGAGAATTGATTGCAGAAGAAGGAGCTCAGAAAAAAGAGCTTCAAGGCCAGAAATTCGAGGCTAGAGTTTTGAGTCTAGAAATTCGAGACTAAAATTTCGAGGCCAAAAGAGGATAGTATAGTGAAAAATAAACCAGATACCCGAAACCCAGATGCGCCACTGTTTCATACTGGCCACAAGCGGCCAGTGACTCGCCGTGATTTTATTGCGCAAGGGTTTGCCATGGGTGGTGCCAGCTTAACCAGCGGGTCCATGCTGTCCATGATGTTGGGTTCGAATAAAGCGGCTGCAGCCCTGGCGTCGGATGTGGCTTCCGAGCTGTCTGGTTGCGGTGTGCAAACCCAAGGTGCGGGAAAAATTCCTTTTATCTGCTTTGACTTGGCTGGTGGCGTTAATATCGCAGGCTCCAATGTTTTGATGGGGGGGCAGGGTGGCCAATTTGATACCTTATCTACCGCTGGTTATAGCAAGCTAGGCCTCCCTGGCGATATGGTGCCAGGTATAACAGAGGCCACACCAACCGCTACCAGTAATGGTGATCATACGGATACAACCCTGGGGTTAGCCTTCCATTCCGACAGTGGTTTCCTAAAAGGTATTCTCGAAAAAACCAGTGCCTCAACTCAGGCTGCGATTAACGGCGCTATCATTGCCGCGCGTTCAGAAAATGATACGGGTAATAATCCCCACAACCCTATGTACGGTATTAATCGCGCCGGTGCCGATGGTTCTTTGTTAACCCTTATTGGTTCTCGTAGCTCGGAGTCTGGCGGTAATTCCATGGCACCTGCAGGGCTGATTGATTTATCTCTGCGCCCTACGAAAGTGGACCGGCCTTCTGATGTGACAGGATTGGTGGATGTGGGTGATTTTGGCTCACTTTCACAAGCAGATGCCGTAAAAGTGATGGAATCTATGTATCGCTTGAGTAGTGATAAATTAGGTTTGTCTGCGGTTGATCCTAAGTTAACCGCTACTGAAAATGCAGAATTAAAAGATGCCTTGGCATGTAACTATGTGAAGAGTGCCGATATCGCCAACCGTTTTGGTGATCCCACTACGTTAGATCCAGCAGGAGACCCGGATATTGTGGGTGCTGCGGGTATTTTTACTTCTGATGAATTTTTAAATGATCGCGAATTCCAGAAAACCGCCTCAGTAATGAAAATGGTGATTAATGGTTTTGCCGGTGCCGGCACCATTACCATGGGCGGCTACGATTACCACACGGGGGATCGCTCAACCGGTGAGATTCGTGACTTACGCGCAGGTCGTTGCATGGGAGCCTGTTTGGAATACGCCGCCAGAGTGGGTGTGCCATTGATGATGTATGTGTGCAGTGATGGTTCTGTATTTAGTAATGGTGCTCTGGATAATTCCGAAGACGGGCGAGGCAAAGGTGTATGGACGGGGGATAACCAATCCACCGCCAGCTCTTTCTTTATGGTTTATAACCCCAATGGTCGTGCAACGATTATGGGAGGTACGCCAGATCAACAGGCAATTCATCAGCAAATTGGTTACTTCCGTTCCGATGCTTCGGTAGAGACTGCTGCCAATCCTGCAGCCAATAATGTGAATTTGTTGGTGGATACCGTTGTGTTGAACTATCTCGCCTTACATGGAGAGCAGGGTAACTTGAGTTCCGTATTGCCAAGCCACGGCTTGGGTAATAGCACGTTACAAGATTCTTTGACGGCGTTTGAGCCCATTGTGAATGGGTTGATTAGTAATCCCGTTTAATTTTTAGCGCGCCAATATTTCTTATGTTTCTTCTTTGATAGCGTAGGCTTTCTAGTGCTTTTGTAGGAAGTCTACGCTTAGCTTCCGGTCTAAATCCAAGTCTAAATCTAAATACAAAAAAGCCCGTCGCTAAACTGACGGGCTTTTTTGATTAATCACGCTCTACAGTTTTTAGTTGTGGCGATGTTAATCCTACTAACGCTACGGCGATGAGTATGAACCCGCTGGCTAGAAAAACGAGATCAATGCCTGCGTGGTTTAACACAAACCCATACAGTGCCGAAGCTAGCGGGGGAATTCCCATAGCCGTGAACATCATTATGGCCATTACACGCCCCAGCATATCTGGTCGCGGTTGTTTCTGTACCCAGGTGTAAACGGCAAGGTGGATATAGCCCGCCAATATACCTGCGGCAAACAACAGCGTGTAAGCGGCTTGATGGGATGTCACACCGTATAGCGCAGCTAACAATATTCCTAGTACTAAATCAGCGAATAAGAAGGTCACGCCCAAAGAGAGTGTGCCGATTTGTGGCTTTTTACCGGCAAGTATTAATCCTAATACTGTGCCTAAGCCATTGGCACCCATTAAGTAACCAAAAATATCACCACCAGCATTTAATTGCTGTTTAACCAGAATGGGTAGGCCTACTAGTATCAACCCGCCGACAATAGCGTTCACGATGGCAATATACACAATCACTGCTCGAAGTTGTGGCAGGTTCCAGAAATAGCTAAAGCCCATCACGATACTTTTTAAAAGGTTGTGATTTGTATTGGCCTTTTCCTTTTCTTTGCAGGTCACTTGCAGCAATGTGATTGCAGAGAGCACAAAGGTAGCGCCATCCAAGGCAAGCAAAATGCTCAATGCATGAAGAGTCTCTTGCTTGGTAATCTCCGACATCAATTCTGCGGGAGCTTCACTGCTGCCCAGTAAAATACCCGCTAGCACAGGGCCTAAAAACATGGTCACCTTATGCAGAATAAAGAATACACCGTTGGCTTGCTCTAACTGCTGGCGTTGCACAACGCTGGGTAAAATGGAACTGCCTGCAGGTAACGCAAATGCACTGCCGACGCCAATTAAAAAAGCGTACAGGTAGAGCAAGTTAATAGTGAGCTGCTCTAAGTAAATCAGTCCTGCCAATGACAACAGTAAAACGGCATTAGCATACTTTGAGTAGAGCAAAACACTTTTTGAGCTGAAGCGATCAACAATGGCTCCGCCAACAAAAATAAAGATGGCGCGAGGCAGCCCCATTAATGCCAGTACAGCGCCGAGCACCCAGCTTTCGGTTGTCATGGTGAGAACTAACCACGGAAAGGCAATCAGTGTGGCGTTATCACCAAGGAAGGATGCGGCACCGCCAATCCATAACCAGTTAAAGTTCTTGTTTTTAAAGAGTTTATTGTCCTCTTCTACCTGATTTGTTTCATTGAGGGCTAGGGCCTCCTGAGGTTGCGGAGGTTCGTCGAGTGTTGCTTCTTTCATTTTTCTTTCCTTGTTATGTCCTTGTTAATGTATCTTGTGGTTGTGGTTGATGTGAAAAATCCAAAAAAAAACCCGAAAGGCTAATGCCTTCCGGGTTAGATATTTTCAGTAATGCTTGTCTGAATCTTGGTCGGAAGGCTTTTGCGCCTTCCCTGAGGAGACGCTACTTGCTAATCATATAAATCACAAACATGGAAACGCCGCGCCACATTGTGCGCAGAGCATGTTTGTTTGTGCTGATTAGCAAATGGTTCATTGAGTTTTCCTCGTGAGATGTCAAGTATCCTAAAAGCTTTTAGATTAAAGTCAACTAAAAATTTTATCTAGGCATGTTAAATTTTGATGATCAATGTTTCAGTTTTGTCTCAGTTTTTTGATTTGATTGGGCATTGATAAGAGTTACATTAGTAGTGGTGTAGATATAAACCGCCTTCAAAAAAGCTGGTGGCAATGAGCGTATCAGGGGCATAGAACAGGCCGCGCTTGTCGTATACCAAGCTAGAGGCTCGAACCTTTCCAGTGGGAATCGTCAGCTGGGTTACACAGTTGAACCAGCACCACTGAGGAGCAGGGGAAGGCTCTTTCTCCACGAGGACTATCTTATTTTCAGAATGGCCCAGGTTGTAGCCGTCGACCTCGGTAATGGCGATATGGTTTGGAGTAATGGCGATATCGTCTAGGATAGACAAGTAACCTGCGGTATAAAGGGTTGTGGCTATCCCAGCAGAACCGCTGCTGTTGATATTAATGGCTTCAATCTTACGACCTGTGGAGTAATAAAGTGTGCTGCCATCGATCTGAATACCATTGGGCATGGTTTCATTGCTTTTTTTCAACCAGGCTGTGAACTGAGGGTAGAAGTACTCATCGTGGGCTGGCAGTTTCGCGCGGACAATGGCTGCTTCGTTATAGGTTGCTCGGCTTGCGCTTAAATAGAGATAGCCATTGTCGTCTACGGCCATACCGTTATACCACTCTGGTTGCTCCAGAATATGGCGTTCAACACTGGCGACGGTCCCGCGGTTTTTGCCTGGCAATATACGAAAGAGTTCTGCGCCTTGTTCTTCCACGAGGTTGTCATTGGTGTCGATGGCTGTGCAGGCGGAATAGAGGTAGGTGCCATCTGTGGTAAGGCCCGTAAGTAAGCAGGGGCCATTTTTCAACAGGCTGTCTGCTAGATGGCAAATGACGAAATCACGGTCTGAGTCGTATTGGCAGTTGTTGGCCAGAGGGCCTGGTTGAGAGCCATCATTTAAGAAATCCGTGCGGATAACTTCAACGACTCCCCGTTGTGATGCGACGAAGACTCTGCCTTCATGGGTCATCACCACATTTTCGGTTTTGCCGATATCTTCGGTGTTGAGGAGTTGGGCTGAAAACCCTGTGCAGGGCAGAATTAGGCTAGTCAGAAAAACAAATACAGACAGTTTCATTAGTGCCTCAAGAGTGTGTCTTATTATTATTTTCTCCGCTTTTACTGAATCAGGTCTTCTTGACGCTCTTACAGCTAGCCCTTTTTGGAGTCCTTCGGCGGGAAGTTGAAGCAGGAGTAGACACATCCTGCCACGACTTCATAAGGTTTCAAATATAAAAACTGATCCATTCGTCATATTTTGATTTTCGACAGAAATTCGGTGATGATGGCGGTATAGTGTGCCAAGCCCTTGGCGCCGCAGTTACTGACAGTTACGGAAGGTTACAGGCCCTACACAGTCTGGCCGAAAGGAGGGCTGGCCAGTCAGTACGGCAGTTTATCTGGAGGCTTGTTGGTTAGTTGCTATAGTTAGCTTTTGTAGTTAGTTGAAGTAGAGAAAACCTATGACTGCCCCAGAGCAAACATCTGAACAAGCATCCGATTCTAATTCACATACGTTGAAAACTCCTGAGGGTCCTAACGGAGGGTTCTTGGGGCTTTCCCTTGGGGCAAAATTAGCAAAAGACCCACTGCAGACTATCAAGGGCTTGCGTGAAGAGTTCGGTTCTATCTTCCAGTTCAAAGTATTGAATCAGCATGTTTACAGTATTCACTCCCCAGAGCTTATCCGTGAAGCGGTGGTGAAGAATGCAGATAGTCTCGCTATGAGTAAACGCCAGGCAGAAGTGTTCGGCGATATTTATGGCGATAATGTGATGACCACTTCCGATGCGGTTTGGAAGCGTCAGCGCCGGATTCTCAACCCCGGTTTTGTGCCGAAGAAAATAGCAGGGTATTTGTCACTGATTGACGATGCCATTAACGATTCCATTAGCCGGCTCACCACCGGTGGTGCTCAAGAGAAGACTCTCGTGGATATCGATCGTTTTGCCACCAAGCTCACCATGGATGTGATTCTTCGGGTGTTATTTGGCTTTAAAGCCAGTGATGATGAATCCAACAGCATTGCTGATGCAGTAAGAGGGTTAGAGCATCAAAGTATTCGCGAGCTTATGTGGCCGGCTACACCGCCGGAGTGGTTTCCTTATCCCGGTCGTAACGCAAAAGCTAAAAATAAAGCCATTCTCGATACAGTGATTGATAGCCAGATTAAGCAACGTCGAGACGAGCAAGACAGTACAGTCCGCAAGCCAGACTATTTGGATATGTTAATGAAAGCGCGAGACGAAGAAGCATCGTCATCTGATGATAGCGCGACCTTAACCGATAAAGAAATTCATGATAATTGTTCTGTGATTTTTGCCGCAGGTCACGACACCACGGCAGGCGCTTTGGTGTGGTGGATCGGTTTGATGACGGAGTACCCGGAATATGCAGCTAAAATTCGCCAGCAAATAGAAGAGGTGATTGGTGATCGACAGCCAACACCAGAAGATGTCTCTCAATTGACGTGGTTGAATGCTTCCATTCGCGAAACCATGCGCAAGTGTCCATCCGTAGTGGCGTTGTTCAATCGTACTACCACAAAAGATATCCAAGTGGGTGAGTATGTCATCCCCAAAGATAAAACAGTGAGTGTTTTGTTTTGGGATGTTCACAATAACCCTGAATGGTATAAAGAACCGGAAAAATTCCTACCTGAGCGTTTTATGCCCGGAGCCGATAAAATCCCAAAAGGGGCTTATATTCCGTTTGGGATTGGGCCAAGGGTGTGTATTGGTCAGCACCTTGCCATGCTCGAGTTATCCATGATTGGTATCGCATTACTACGCAACTTCGATTTTCAATTTAAAGAAGGAGAGCGTTTGCCTGCGCCAAAAGTTGAGATGTTGTTAAAGCCTGAAACACCTTTGCATTTGTATTTTAGCAAGCGAGCGATTTGATCGAAATATATCTTGATCCTTTTATTGAACGACGAAAGCGGGCCGTTTGGCCCGTTTTTGGTTTCAGATAAAGCAAAAATCTGTCGCCCCTATCAGCACTGAAGATAATTCATTGCTACTTTCAATTACATCATTCATTTTCTTTAAAGGAATTTGGAAAATTCTCTAGAAAATATCGACTATGGAGCATAGTATTGGCCAGTAATAAAAACCAACAAATGTTTAAAAATTGAAAACGATAAACTAGGGATGGTAATCAATGCTTTCTAAATTTCGTAACCGTTTTTCAAATAGCTCTCGTTCTAAGCATAAAGTATCAGAGGCGGGGTTAAAGCTATACGTCTCCTCTCAAGCCCAGAATGTTATTGATCAAGCGGGCTCTCACGACAAACTTAAAATCAACCAAGCTATTCAGAATCTTGCAGGAAACCCCAGGCCTGATCATGCAGGAAAGCGAATTAAAGCGTCAGGTGCCTATCGTATCGCAGTTGGTCACTATCGATTGGATTATGTGATCTATAGTGGTCAGCTGACGATTACTGAGGTGAGTTTGGATGGGTTTTATGCCGAGAGACCAAAGCATGAGAGGCCAGGGCTTTATAAGCTTACAGAGGGGAGTAAAGGAAAGTGGGAGTCTAGTTTTCGGCCTGTAACCAGAATTACTAGTAGTTATGCCGCAGTCAACGGTATACAAAATACATTGGATCGGGCAATGAAGTTGATGCCTACTCATGTTAAAAGTGCTTTTGGGCGGCAAGTGAAGGAATTTACTTTATTCCATAACCCTAGTGTTGGTTTTTTAGGGGATCTATGGGAATCTGCCAGAGATAAGCTGAGCATTAGTACAGAATTGGCACAGCAATTAGCTGCAATACTCGATGATGCTCAGAAGGATAAACAACCCGTAAAATGGGTTGTTCATAGCCAGGGAGGGGTTATTTTCTCTGAAGCAGTCAAGAAGCATAATAAGACTAAGGGCACGAGTTTGAACTTGCATCAGGTCCAATTTCACTCAGGGGCTAATAATGCAAGAGTAACTCAAAAAGCCTTAGATAAAGCAGGCATTAAAAAGATTGGTCCTGATAATAATCACCCATTTGATCTAGTTCCAAATGTAATAGGCTTAAATACAGTAAATCCTATTAAATTTTTAGGTTCTATTGTAGCTGCTCCTGCACTGTCAGATTTAGGCCCTTTGAGGCGTTTGAAAAGCCCACATACACTTCCTAACGCCAGAGAGAACTGGAAGTTTTGGCAATGGAAAGATTAATAAAAAATGCTGTTTTATATGGTGCTCTTACAAGTATTTCGGTAATTAGTATGATGTTTTTTAGTAGCTTTACACAAGCGAGTGGTCCCGATTTCAGTAGGTTGACGGATCATAGCTTTAATTTGTCAGGTGCAAGGTTAAAGTTTAGTTTGCCTGGCCGCTTAGATCGTGATTTTCCTGTTGAGGAGGGGATTTACAAAATCAATATTTATGATAATTCTAATTATAACGAAGGCAATTATTATGATGCTGTATTGCTTAATAGATTTTGGGGCTATAAAGGCCCAGTTTTGAGAAATTTCAGGCAGCGATATGCCAATGTTGGTTTGCATATGAATTTGGGGAAAGTCGATTCTGATATTAATTTATTAGAAGATATTCTTCAGTTAGAAGAGTTAAATAAGTTAACACCTAAAGATTATGAAATAATAAATATCGGTAACTCTCCTATTTTGAAAGTGTATCCTCCAAACAAAGGAGGGCATGCTGAGAGGTTGTCAAAATCGAAAGATATAGATTACTTCATAGCTATAGATGAGCAATATTTTGTTGTCTTATCGTTTACATACCTAAAGTCTAGTGGTGGGGATTATATGCCTGTAAGCTGGCAAGAGAAGATTGAGTCTGATATTAAAAGGATTATTGATAGTGTTGAGATTGAATATGCCCCCAGTGTTCAGGAGCGTATAGATAGTATGGCGGTTCAATAAATAGTGTTTGAATTCTATGATGTTGCCCTGTAAGTCGCACTATTCATCTGGGCCTGATTTTATTTCGCTAAAAAACCATAGCTTTGATTTTTCAGGGACTAAGCTTTCTTTTGAGCTGCCAGGGAATCTAGATCGTGAGTTTCCTGTTAGAGAGGGAATATCTCGACTAAATATTCACGATAATAGTAACTACAACGATGGTGGCTATTATCCGGAAATGCTATTAGATCGGCATTGGAATTATAAGGGGAGAATATGGCAAAACTTCAGACAGCGATATGCAAGTCTTGGTATAAGCGTACACTTAGGTAAGTCAGCTTCAAATGTGAATTTATTTAAGAACTTTCTACAACTTGAAGAACTAAATAAATTGACTAAAAAGGATTATTGGAAGGAGAGTGCAGGAAATGTAACCGTTCTTAAAGTTCGTCCTCCCCGTGATCCTAGTCAGCCTCAGCGCCATTTAGCGCCAAAATATCTCGAATATTTTATTCCTGTCGAAGAGAATCACTTTGTCGTGTTAGATTTTAAATACTACGGGGTGGATAGCGCTGAGTTCAAATCAATCTGGAGTGGGAAGATTGAATCCGATATCCAAAAAATCATAAATAGTATCAAGATTGAATACGCTCCCAGTGTTCAGGCGCGTATAGATAAGCTGGAAGTTTCACCAGAATAACCATATACCCAATGAGGGAAGGGTGAATGTTTATCACCTGAATAAGGGAAGCTTCGAGTTTACTGAAAGAGAGCTACAAAAGAAAAGCGGGCTATTTGGCCCGCTTTTCTTCTAATCAACAAGCTAATAATCTACTAACCAGCAAGTATTGATTTTAGCTTTTAGATTGATGCATTAACCACACTTAGAATTACCGCAGTTCAAGCAGGTCATGCAGCCATCCATTAAGATCATGGCTTTGGTGTAACACTTGTTACAAAGGGTGGCAGACTCTGGGAATTCGCCATCTGCAGACTTGTCGTTAGTTTTTGATTCGTATTCTTCTTTTTTCTCTTGAAGAATTTGCTTTTGGTAATCGCTCATTTCTTCGGTTTGCAGTAAGCCCAAGTTCTTCAGGTGAATCTCAATTGCATCACCAATTTCGGCTACTAGTGAAGGCATAAAGCGACCGCCGGTTTTGAAGTAACCGCCTTGAGGATCGAATACCGCTTTTAGCTCTTCGGCCAAGAAGGTGATATCACCACCTTTGCGGAATACGGCAGAGATTACGCGAGTCAGTGCAACTACCCACTGGAAGTGGTCCATGTTTTTCGAGTTAATGAAAATCTCGTAAGGGCGACGCTGCTCGTGTTCTGTGTCTGGATTCAGCACGATATCGTTAATGGTGATGTACAGTGCGTGATCTGACAGTGGCGTTTTAATCTTAAAGGTAGAGCCAATCAGCATCTCCGGGCGATCCACATTTTCGTGCATGTGGTCGATATCTGGCAGGGCTTCTGCCGTTGGTGCTACCACTTCTGGCTCTGAGTTGTCTCTTACGGCGTAGCCGGTAATTTTGCTTTCAATCTTTAAACTTTTCATCATCGTTCTCGTATTCTTGTCCGTTTCTTTTGCTTGGCGGTTCAAAACGTTAGCGAGGCAGGCTCTGCAAGGCGGAATTGATCGAAAAAGCGGAGTTTACGTGTAGTAAATGAGCATTTTGAGATCAATTTCAACGCTGCAGAGGCAACGCAGGTAGTTTTGAACTACAGCTTTCCGTAATAACCTTCTTTTAAGGCGTCATAGAGGTTCGCGGCAGTGTGGGTTTCACCATCGTACTCAACCATTTCATTACCTTTTAGCTCTACGGTAGAACCATCTTCCAGGTTGAATTGGTAAGTGGTGTTTTCCAAATCTTTCTCTTTAACCAATACGCCTTGGAATACTTCAGGGTTAAAGCGGAAGGTAGTACAACCTTTCAGACCCTTCTCGTGGGAGTACATATAGATATCCTTAAAGTTTTCGTAAGGGATATCCGTTGGTACGTTAATGGTTTTAGAAATTGAGGAGTCTACCCACTTCTGTGCAGCGGCTTGAATGTCGGCGTGTACTTTAGGCTCAATGTCGTCGCTACTGGAGAAGAACTCAGGCACGTTAGCCGAGGTTGTTTCGCTATCTACCAGCTGGCGGTAAGCCAACAGTTCGTAAGAGAAGACATCCACTTTCTCTTTGGTTTTACGGCCTGGGCGAATCACGTTGCGTGAATACTGGTGCGCGAAACTTGGCTCAATACCGTTACTGGCGTTGTTAGCCAACGAAAGAGAAATTGTACCTGTTGGAGCAATAGAAGAATGGTGGGTGAAGCGACAGCCGTAGGTTTCCATGTCTTTCAGCAGTTGTGGATCTTCTTCTGCGAACTGCTGCATGTAGCGGCTGTAGCGAGCGTGTAGAACTTTACCAGCAATTTTGTCGCCAGCTTTGATACCGTCTTCACGCATTTCTGGGCGTGCTTCTAACATGGCTGGAGTGACTTCGAACTCTTGCTCCATGATAGGGGCTGCGCCTTTTTCTTTGGCTAGGTCTAGGCCTGTACGCCAGCCAGCCAATGCCAACTCTTTACTCACTTGTTCAGTGAATACGATGGACTCTGGGCTGCCGTACTTCATTTTTAATAGCGCAAGGGTAGAGCCTAAGCCTAAGAAGCCCATACCGTGACGGCGCTTGTTTTTAATTTCTTCTCGTTGCTTTTCTAACGCAAGGCCGTTGATCTCTACAACATTGTCCAGCATACGGGTGAATACAGAAACCACTTCACGGAACTTAGACCAATCGAATTCAGCTTCTTCACCAAAAGGACTTTTTACAAACTTGGTGAGGTTTACAGAACCTAGCAGGCAGCTACCGTATGCAGGCAGGGGCTGTTCGCCACAAGGGTTAGTTGCACGAATGTCTTCGCAGAACCAGTTGTTGTTCATTTCGTTAACGCGGTCGATCAGAATAAAGCCAGGTTCTGCGTAGTCGTAGGTGGAGGCCATGATCATGTCCCACAAACGGCTAGCGCGAACGGTGTCGTGAATACGGCAAGCGATTTGGCCTTTTTCGTTTTCAATATACTGGCCACTGTGATTGCTCATGGTGCGCCAGATGGTTCGCTTCTCGTCGTTCAGATCAAGATTAGTCTGCTCAATATCTTTTTGAGTTACAGGGAAAGACAGAGGCCACGGCTCGTCGTTCTTAACGGCGTTAATAAAGTCGTCGGTAATTAGCAGAGACAGGTTGAATTGACGCAGGCGGCCGTCTTCACGTTTCGCTCGAATGAAGTCCATCACGTCAGGGTGAGAGACATCGAAGGTGGCCATTTGCGCGCCACGACGGCCACCGGCAGAGGAAACGGTGAAACACATCTTGTCGAAGATATCCATGAAAGACAGTGGGCCAGACGTTTGTGCGCCTGCGCCCGCAACCCAAGCACCTTTCGGGCGCAGAGTGGAGAATTCGTAACCGATGCCACAGCCCGCTTTCAGAGTCAGGCCAGCTTCCAGGTTCTTTTCCAAGATGCCATGCATAGAGTCTGGGATGATGCCAGACACAGTACAGTTAATGGTGGATGTTGCAGGCTTGTATTCTTCAGCGCCGGCGTTAGAAATAATACGGCCGGCAGGGATGGCGCCGTTTTCCAGTGCCCAGCGGAATTTCTCGTGCCAGCCTTTGCGTTTTTTCGCAGGCTCAATCTCTGAGAGGGCTTTAGCAACACGCTCGTAGGTGGCTTCTACAGAAGTATCTACCGGGTTTTCTTGGTTGTCTTTCAAACAGTATTTTTGATCCCAAATATCCAGGGATGCGGGTTGAAGCTCTAGATCCAGAATCGCATCGTCCGTGTTTTTTATTGTTGTGGTCTGGTCTGGCATGAAGGCTCCTCTTTCGCGAAAGACTGCGTCGCGTATATTTTGTTGTATTGGCTGTTGAAAAACGTGCTTGATTCTGATAGCCACATCATCTTGTGGCGACGCAGAAATAATACACAAGATATTGTGTTTATGGGGTTCTTTTTTCCCTAAAAGCTAAGTTTTTTTTAAAGCCTAGAAATGGTGGGTTTTGAAGCGTAAGTGGCACCTAACTTCTGGTTATAAAACAATCAAAGCCTAGACAGAAAAGTCATGTTAGTTGTGTGAGGGGTCGTAAAAAACCACATTATGATGGGCTTTTGAACACGACTACCACTATATATAGTGGTTATGAGGAGGCTTTAGTTCAATCCATGTAATGGATAAAGGTGCTGTTTTCGACACCGCTTTGACGACTATGAGTAAGAAGGGGTGAAAGCAGGAAAAATGCCTAATTTCTGGCAAATGACAGGTTGCTTCAAGCGACGGGCTGGCTTAAAAATATTGTCGCGCTATTCAATTTAAGCGGGGGGTTTGGAAGAGGTGTTCCCACTGTTATTTTCATTGCGGAACGCTCGGGGAAACAATTCGATATTGTATTTTTGGCCAAGCTTGTGAAGGAGAGGGATCACCATCACACTTCCCGGTAGAATCGTTACAGTGAGCAAAAACGCAAAACGATTCACATCCTTCAGCTGTTCAATGGCTTCTCGAACCTCTTCTTCGGAAGGGTGCTCTGTATGGCTGAGCTTGGCCGAAAGCTGACGAAAGAACACTGTCACCATTTCACGGGTATCACGGCCCTCTTGGGGAAGGCTTTTGAGACCAAGCACCAGAGAGTCGTAGGCGTTTTTAAAGGTTTGAGTGTTAAAGGCCATGGGGCTTGCTTGTACCGGGTAATGCTTCTAGATAGGTCTGCGTGTTGTGAATTACAAATCACTTATTGGCGAGGCGGTAGGATACTCTACGTATTGTCGTTATGGGAATAGAGTACTGGGTAATCATTTAGTTCCTGTTAACCAGTTCTTACATTCTTGCCACACTATAATTTATCAATCCATTTTCTTTAAATTTTCGTAGATAGCCCAAACGTTAGTCAGGTTCTTATGTGATGTTGAATATGAATTTTCAAGAGCAGGTGCTGCAGGAAACTGCAGAAATGCCTTGGGTAAAAAGCCCTATGCCCGGCGTATGGCGAAAGCCTCTAGCGCGAGAAGAAGCTGAACAGGGTCATGCTACCAGTATTGTGAAGTACGAAGCCGGTGCGAAATTTTCAGAACATGGTCATCCGCTAGGTGAAGAAATTTTGGTGCTTGAAGGCACCTTTAGTGATGAAACGGGAGACTACCCGGCGGGGACTTATTTTCGTAATCCACCGGGGTTTACTCACAGTCCGTTCAGTGAGGAGGGTTGCATCATTTTTGTGAAGTTACATCAATTTCAGCCCGGTGATACTGAAAGGGTTGTGATTAATACCAAAACAGAACCCTGGTTGCAGGGCCAAGGTAATTTGCAAGTGATGCCCCTACATCAATTTGAAGGGGAGTCCGTGGCCTTAGTGAAATGGCCAGCGGGAGAGCGCTTTTTGCCCCATCGCCATTTTGGTGGAGAAGAAATACTCGTGCTTGAGGGTGAGTTTAAAGACGAGCATGGCAGCTACCCAAAAGGCACCTGGTCGCGTAGCCCTCATATGAGTGAGCATTATCCGTTTGTTGAAGAAGAAACGGTTATTTGGGTGAAGGTTGGTCATCTTGTTTCGTTCTAAAAAAAGCACTTTTAGTGTTTGTTTCAGTTTAAAGAAGGTTAGTTGTTAAGGTGTGTGACTAAAAACTAGGGTATAGAGGCGTTGGTCTGCAATGACAGTACTGACAAGCTATTTGATAAGGAGGCAAGGGGGAATCTAGCTGTTGAGGTGCAATGCCTGAGGTATGTAATTAGCTAAAATTGGCCTAAACTGATCCTTATAGGATTAACGCTATCGTAAATGTCCCTTCGGGTTAATGTTCATGGATCAGATTCGGGCTCTATTATTTAAAAAAATTCCGTTGGCGAGCGGCATCGTTTTCTCTGCTTATAGTCATGCAGGCCAGAGCGATGGCTTGATGGAAATGAGCCTTAAGGAGCTGATGGATGTGGAGATTTATACTGCAAGCCAAGAGCTAGAGAGTACAGCTTCTTCCCCTGCCACAACGTCAGTGATTACCTCTCGCCAATTACAGCAGTGGGGAGTGAGTAACTTATATGAGGCGCTGAGCTTCTTGCCTGGTGTGGTTTTGAATGAAACCTATATGGGGTATTCAGTGCTCACTTTTCGTGGTGTTACACCAGGGCTTTACAATAACAAAGCCCTGTTTATGCTCAATGGAAAGCCGGTTTTTGAGCCGCTTTTTGGTTCTTCCCATCTTGAATACGTACCCTTGGATATGGTTGATCGCATTGAGGTTGTTCGGAGTCCTGCCTCAGCATTGTATGGAACCAATGCAATCAGTGGTGTGGTAAATGTCATCACCAAGCAATCCCCAGAACAAAACCAGTTTACTGTCTCTATTGGGGCTGATGATCATCGTTATGGGAGCTTAACTTTTCATAATGAATATTTATCGTTATCTGTGAGTGGCTTGAATACGGATGGTTATCGTTATCACGGAACTTTCGATGAGCTCGGTAATGAAGTTGATATTGATTACGGCCAAGAGCTCAAGAATGTTTTCTTTGATTACCATCGAAATGGTTGGCGTATCAATGCTTCTTATTTTGATATGGATAAAGAAAAGTTTGGTTTGAACCCTGTACTGCTTCAGCAAGGTAGAAATCACTTTGAGGGCACGCATATTGCTGTGAGTAAAGTGGTCAACTTTGATGAGTCGGAATTTAGTGTTTTAGTTAGTTACGATGATATGGAGCGAGCACTCGATGCTGCAGCATTCCCTCCTGTTGGTAATGCAGTGGTTAACAAAAATAAAGTGGAACGTCATTCTGCTGAGCTTCAATATAGAACTTCATTGACAGACAACATCAAATGGATTGTGGGTGCTGGTTTTGAGAAAGCCAAAAGTAGCCCAATGATATTTGTTGATTTAACCAATGGAAGTATTAATCCTTTTAGTCCTTTTCTTGATAGTAAAAGCGCTGAAAACCTATCAGCCTATTCTCAGTTGAGATGTTCGATAAGTAAAAAAGCGTCTGCAGTTGTTGGGCTAAGGGCTGAGGATAATAATTCCTCTGGAAGCAGTGGATTGATCCCAAGGTTGGGGTTTACTTATGAATTCTTGCCCGATAACTATTTTAAGATTTTGTATGGCGAGGCATTCAGATTACCTGTTTTCCTTGAAAAATATGCCTCTGTGCCTGGTATTCTTCAAGGTGATCCAAATTTAGAAAGAGAAAAAATAGAAACCTTTGAAGTTGGTTTTAATGGTCGGGTTAATTTGAAAAACTCTCTTTCTGCTACGTTATTTCATCTAGACGTGGAAGATGAAATAACCCGTCGTTCAGCTCTGTTGGGAGGGACTGAGTATTATAATTCTGTAGGGCGAGAAATGTATGGGGTTGAGGTGGAGTGGAAGTCTTCATTGTCCGATAGGTTGAGTGCGGATATGAATATGAGTTACATGGATGGAGAGGAGGCAGAACTTGATGACGCCCCGTTTACCGCACATTACACGCTCAATGTAATGTTAAATTACCGAGTAAATTTTAACTGGGGTGTCAGTTTGTCAAGCCAAACTGTGAGTTCCAAAGATTATATTCTTAATAATGCTCAAACTGGCAGTGTCGACAGCTATACATTGCTTAATGCTGTTATTAACTATCAAACTCCGGTTTATCAAGTGGGTTTAACGTTTAAGAATGTCTTAGATGAGGATTACACCTATCCTGAGCCAGTGCGTCGTAATTTGTCTGAGATTCCTGGTGGGGCAGGTGTTTCGGCTTATCTATCTGTCAGTTATCAGTTTTAATTTTGTGGTTGCTATTGCCCTAAACTACCGTCGATTAATGAATTAAATTGACTGCACCAGCTTTGCAAACCAAGTAGATAGTTTCTTCTGTGCTTAAGTTTAAATTGTCCAGTGAATGACGAGTGATGTGTATTTGTATTGTTTCATTTGTGTCTAGCTGGCATAAAATATAAGCATCATGATCTTCTAATGTTATCTTGATGACTCTTGCTTTTAGACAATTAGCGAAGCTTGTACTTTCTGGAGGGAGTAGGCTAATACCGATATCGTCAGCATTTAGAGATACTGTTACCTTGTCTCCGGGGGCTAGTTCATTGGTTGGTGCTGAAAATAACGTTTGTTGCCCCAGTGAAAACTGAGAAAGATTATTCTTATTGCCTACGAAGCTTACTTTCAAGAAGGAATAAATGGGGTTTTCGCCTTGATAGTGTCGCAGTCCCTCGTGGATATTCCCTTGCCAATAAATACCATCGTCGTTCATTAGCCAGGCGGTTTGAGCCAGGGCTGCACAATCCCGCAATTGGTGGGATACCACAATGACGCTGCTGTTAAATGGTGTGATTGCTTTTTTAATCGCTCGTAAAATCGGCAGCTTACTTTTTTCATCCAGCGCACTGAAGGATTCATCTAGCAGTAACAGTTTGGGGGCTTGGAGTAGAGCAAGTAATAAGGAAGCTCGTTGCTGCTGGCCGCCGCTTAATTGTTGAGGGTGTTTTTGCAATAAGGGCTCTAGACCAAGATCGGCAATTAATTCATTGATAAAAAGTGGCTGTTGTGAACCCCCTTGATTCTTACTGAGCTTGCCGATGTACTTAATGTGCTCGGCAATCGTCCAATGAGGAAATAATACTGGTTTTTGCGGGGCGAGTGCGATAGGGCGTTGCTCTGGTTGCTGTTGTAGCAAAGGAGTGTCGTTAAGGGTGAGTTTCCCTTGAGCTTGTTGCAAACCGGCTAATGTGTGTAAAAGAGTGGTTTTACCGCAGCCTGACGGCCCCAACAGTGCGACCACTTCGCCGGGTTTAATGTTGCCAGCCACAGAAAATGAAACGGGATGAGACCATTGTAAGTCGAGAGTCAGCATTATTTCTGCCCTCGACTTTTTGTGAGTAAGGCTGGCTCAAATACAGAATGGCCGCGCATTAGCCATTGGGATAACAGAACCACCGCAAAGGAAAATATCAACAGCATAAAGGCCAAACGATTGGCGTAGGTGTAATCCAAATTTTCCACATGATCAAACAAGGCGATAGACAGCACCTGAGTTTCACCGGGAATATTGCCGCCAATCATTAAGACAACGCCGAATTCTCCAACCGTATGGGCAAAACATAGTGTTGCTGCGCTTAACAATGCGGGGCGAATGTTAGGCAATAAAATTCGGAAGAAAGCTTGTGTTGGTGTGAAGCCATAACAGCGGGCGCTATCCAGTAGTGGTTTGCCTTGTTGCTCAAAGGCACTCTGTAGTGGTCGTAGTGCAAAGGGTAGGCTGTAAAGCAGGGAGGCAATAAAAATACCCTGGTAGCTAAAGGCTAATTGTTGATTAAACAGTGTTTTATAAAAGGCTCCCAAAGGCTGTGTTGGGGCGAAGGCTACCAATAAATAATAACCCAGCACTGTAGGCGGCAAAATCAATGGCAGAGTGGTGATAGCTTCAATAATGGGTTTAAAAGGCGAGCGCCAGTGAGCTAAGGCAAAAGCCAAGGGTAAACACAGGAGTATTAGCACAAGTGTGACTGAGATTGCCAATTGCAGGGTTAGCCCCAGAGAAAGCCAGTCGTTTGCAGAAAGCCAGTTAGCCACAATGAAGTCTCGGGTAACCGTTAATTAGCTGCGAGAGCTATCTGTGGAGTTTGATAGCCATGGTTGCGAATAATCGCTTGGGTTTTTGCTTGCCACAAAAAATGAAAGAAATGTTCTGCGGCTTTATTGTGGCTGAGAAGCAAGCCCTGCTGTTCTAGAGGTGGGTAGAGACTTTGTGGAATGCTAATGAGTTGTTGGGCATCAGAAACTTTGTGGGCTTGGCTGCGAGCAATGAAACCCGCTTGTACATTGCCGGTGTGAATAAACTGAAATACCTGGCCTATGCTGTTGCCTTTAACAAGTGTTGCCTTGCTAGAAAATTGCTCAAGAACCTTAAGGGCCGCTTTGCCGTAGGGGGCTGTTTTAGGGTTGGCGATGGCCAGTTTTTGATTTTTTTGTAGAATAGTTTTTAAGTCGACAGTACGGGGTTGGGCTGCATTGTACTGCGTGTTCCAAAAAACCAACTCACCAAGGGCATAGGTTTTGGGTGCTTTTTTAAGCTCTAGCGCGTTGCTGAGTTGTTGTGGGTAATAGCTGTCGGCAGATAGAAAAATATCAAAGGGCGCGCCGTGGAGGCTCTGTTGATAAAGACTGCCGGAAGAGCCTGTAGAGAGCGTGATGTTTGTGTTGGGGTTTTGATGTTTGTAGAGAGTAATAATCTCTTGTAATGCATCGCGAAAATTTGCAGCACTGGCAATATGAATATTTTCAGTTTTGTTTTCAGTATTATTTTCAACTTTGCTGCTAGCGTGAGTCGCTGTTGCAAAAAAGCTAATAAATAGAATAAATAAGACAGCTACGCGCATGATTATTCTTCCTGACCCCAGCGGGCTTCAGCGGTTTTGTCTTTTTCTAACGCTTCCACCCAACGCTCGCCTGCGGGGGTGGCCTCTTTTTTCCAGAAAGGCGCGCGGGTTTTTAAATAGTCCATTAGAAATTGCGCACCTTGGAATGCATCTTCACGGTGGGGGCTTGTGGTGCCTACAAAGACAATTTGGTCGCAGAGGTCGAGTTTTCCTACACGGTGAATAATGATGATACGGCTGAGATTCCATCGCTCACAGGCTTGCTCGGCAATATCCTGCAGTGCTTTTTCTGTCATGGCCGGGTAGTGCTCGAGAATTAAGCTGCTTACTTGGCTGCCTTGATTAAACTCACGTACTCGGCCAGTGAAGGTAACCACGGCACCATCACGAGGGTTGTCGGAAACCAGTGCAGCATATTCTTCGCCAACGTTAAAATCGGCTTCTCGGGCGCTGATGTTAATAACGGTGTTATTTATGAGGGCTTTAGTCATAAGGGCTTTTTTATTTATAAGAGCTAATGGGCCTAGCCGCCAGTTACTGGCGGGAAAAAGGCTACCTCGTCGTTTTCGTTAAGCGGCATACCGTCGTCTACCAGTGTTTGATTGAGTGCTGATAGCAGTTGTTGCTCGCCCAAGAAAACGTTCCAGGCTGGATTGTTTTCAATAAGCTTATTGCGCAGTTCTGCGATGGTTAAACCGGTACTCCAGGGGAACTCCATCTGACAGCAGTCTAGCTGTTCACGAAGCTGGGCGAAGAAAAGTATTTTAATCATTGAGTTCTTCCTTAATGCTCTGTTTAGGAAGTCTTTACATAGTGACCACGACGGCCACCGCTTTTTTCTAACAGGTGCACGTTACCAATTTCCATGGTGAGCTCTGCGGCTTTGCACATGTCATAAATAGTGAGTGCAGCAACAGATGCCGCGGTGAGCGCTTCCATTTCAACACCGGTTTGCCCAGTGAGCTTGCAGTAACTAACAATATCAATACAGCTATCATTTTCATTGATTTCAAAATCTACGGCGACCTTGCTCAAGGCTAATGGGTGGCAAAGGGGGATTAAATTGGAACACTGTTTTGCTGCTTGAATACCGGCAATACGGGCAACGGAAAGTACATCGCCTTTTTTAAGGGCATTGTTTTTAACCAGTTCAAGGGTTTCCGGCTGCATAGAAATGCGTGCACCTGCTCTGGCTTCTCGCACGGTGGCCGCTTTTTCGGAAACATCCACCATACTGGCTTGGCCGCTGGCGTCTGTGTGGGTTAACGTCTTACTCATATTTTTCCTTTCCAGATTGTCATTCTGAGCGTGGCGAAGAATCTTCTGGGGATTGGCAATATGCCGAAGAAGATCGTGAGCTTCGCTGCTCTGGCGAGTCACTACGCTCAGGATGACAGGGGTTATTTATCCACGAGTTTCACAAAGAGCTACATCAATTTTTTTCAGTTGAGGCACAAAGTTGCAAGGGCCATGGCGAGAATCTAGCTGCTCACGAATAATATTATCCCAAGCATCTTTACAAGCGCCGGTGCTGCCCGGTACACAAAATACCAAGGTGCCATTGGTGAGGCCTGCCAATGCACGAGATTGAATAGTAGAAGTACCAATCAATTCGTAAGACACTTTACGGAATAACTCGCCGAAACCTTCAACCACTTTATCCAGCAAAGGGGTTACGGCTTCAGGAGTGCTGTCGCGGCTGGTAAAGCCGGTGCCGCCAGTGATAAGAACGACTTGTACAGTTTCGCTGGCAATCCACTGTGAAACCTCGGAGCGGATTTGATAAATATCGTCGATAATTAATTTTCGATCAGCCAGTGCGTGGCCGGCATCCGTTAAACGATCTTGTAGGCACTGGCCGGAGGTATCGTTTTCCAAGCTACGGGTGTCAGACACCGTAAGCACCGCAATATTCAATGGTGTTAATTCTTTCGTTACATGGTGTCCCATAATCTGCCTCGTATTATTGATTGGGGTGGGCGGGGAACAAATCACCCTGAAAGTTTTTCCACTCTTCAGGGGTATTGGTATTAATCAGTTGAGATTTTTCTGGCGAGGGTAATTCTTCTGCCCGAATGGTATGAAGTAAACCGGTAATGCTCAGTTGCTTGTTGCTAAGCCTACGAGTAATCAGTTCTAGTAGCCCACTAAAATTTGGGATAAAGCAGGGCAGTACGGTATTTTGATAGTAGCAAGCCTTTTTACTTTCCGTTCCATATTGAATTAAGGCGGCTAAGTTTTCCGTAGAAAGCAACGGCATATCTACCGGTACAATTAAAAAACCGAGATCAGGATTGTGGGCTTGATCTTGTTGTGTTTCAAAATGGCTTAAGCAGGCGTGTATGCCGCTCAGAGGGCCGTAATCGTGATAGATATCTTGAATGTATTGGAAATTATCCGTCTCTTGATTGCGGCTAATCAAAATGTCGCTGCAGCCTGCACTTTCCATCACTTGGTGGGTGCGAGAGAGCAGGGAGATTTGTTCTTCTTTGTTAGGGGCTGCAGGGTCAAGGGCAGCAGGGTCCGGTGTTACAGGAACGGTAAGTAGGGCTTTATCTGTGCCCATGCGGCTGGATAATCCACCGGCTAATAAAATACCAACAGAAACACTAACGGCCATGTTGATTAACCTCCGAGCATTGCTAAATGCTGGGTTGAGCCACTTTTCCCTAAATGGAGCTGGTGTGTTGCATTTTTTCCAAGCACGGTGGTTTGAATATATTCAGCAATATTCTCAGCGGATTCCGTTAATAATTTGTGACGGAGCGATGTGTTTTCATCTGCAAACAAACACAAGTGTAAATTACCTTCCGCAGACACCCGCAAGCGGTTGCAGCTATTACAAAAATCTTTGCTGTAGGGCATGATCAAACCGATATTGCCGGCGTAATCGGGGTGAGTGAATTCTTTTGCTGGCCCCGCGTGTTTATCGCGAATAATGGGCGACCAGCCATCGTTTTTTAATCGGGTTTGTAATACTTCACCACTCACATGCTGCGCGCCGAAAAAATCGGCGTTGTCATTGGTGCGCATAAGTTCGATAAAGCGCAGGGTGATAGGTGTGTGTTTTACAAAATCTAAAAACGATTGCCATTCGCCGTAGTTGTATTCCTTCATCAATACCGCATTGACTTTAATACTGTTGATGCCCAGTTGTTGAGCGAGGTCGATGGAGGTTAATACTTTTTCAAGTTTGTCGTGGCCGGTGATTAAGTGGAAGCTCTCCGGGCGCAGACTGTCGGCGCTGATATTCAGTGTGTCTAAACCCGCATCTACATAGCTGTCTAACTGCTTGGGCAAGTTGTAGGCATTGGTAGTAAGCGCCACGGTCTCGATGCCTGGGGTTTGCTTACAAATGCCAATGATTTCCGCCAAGTCTTTGCGTAGGGTGGGTTCACCACCGGTGATGCGAATTTTCTTGGTGCCTAACAAGGCGAAGCTTTTTACCAGGTTTTTGATTTCGTCAGGCGACAAAAAGGGATCTTGGGCAGAGGTCTCTGCGCAGTAGCCGTCGGGCAAGCAGTAGTTGCAACGGAAGTTGCATTGGTCTGTCACCGAGAGGCGCAGGTATGTAAAACGACGCTGATATAAATCCATCAGCGGAGGAGGTATTGCATTCATATTTCTCGCCTTTCCAAATTCGGGAGGCTGGCGAATTTCTTCGACAACCCTGGTGATCGGGAAGTAGTCCTGATCACGGTCCAGGCACCTTATTGGTGGCGACTAAAAGGCCATCAAAGTAGGTCCAAGGACTCGGCTCTGTTAATAATTTCAGTTTACGTTCTGTAGAATAATTTTCTATAGCCTGTTGTTAGGAGTTAGAAGTACCCAATTATACCTCTAAATGAGTAGTATTTGGGTGCGACCGGGCGCGGTTAATCTCGTAAAATGCACCAATATGTGCAGAATTTGGGGAATCTATGTCTTCCAATCATACCGACAGCCAGTACCAGTCAAAATCCGGGCCAGAATCTGGGGCAGAACAAGTGCCAGGGTCTGGAAAGGGCGCTATTCCTGAGGCGCTGACGGATGAAGCCCTGCTACGCTACAGTCGCCATGTGCTGCTCAGTAGCATGGATGAGTCCAAGCAGCTAGCCATTCTCAATGCTCGCGTTTTGGTTGTAGGTGTTGGTGGGCTTGGCTGTTCGGTATTGCCGTATTTGGTGGCTGCGGGAGTGGGGCATTTGGTTCTGGTTGACGGCGACAAGGTGGAGCAATCCAACCTGCAGCGCCAGATTCTCCACGGTGAGGGAGATACTGGTAAGTCCAAGGTGCAGTCGGCCATTGAAAGTCTCAGTAAGCTCAATAGTGACTGCCAGTTTGAGCCGGTAGATGCGTATTTTTCTGAGGCTCACAGTCAGTTGGTGGCAAATGCTGATGTGGTGGTGGATTGCACGGATAACCTGGATACCCGTAACCTATTAAATCGACTGTGTTGGGCCTCGAAAACCCCGTTAGTTTCTGGTTCGGCTATTCGTCTAGAAGGGCAGTTGGCCACATTTCCCATGAAAGAAGGCAGTGCCTGTTATGCCTGTTTGAGTCGTTTGTTGCAGGCAGAGAATCTCACCTGCTCTCAAGCGGGTGTGCTGTCGCCTATTGTGGGCGTTATTGGTTCTTTGCAGGCTACAGAGACGTTGAAGGTAATCACGGGGATTGGTGACTTGTGTGAAAACAAGGTATGGCTATTTGATGGTCTGACCATGGATTTTCGGAGCTTTAAGCTGCAGCCGAACCCGGACTGTGGGGTGTGTGGTCAGTAGGGATCTTGGTGAACTTTGTCATTCTGAGCGCTAGCGAAGAATCTCTCTAGATTGTTGGGTGGCCCCAAAGAGATCCCTCGCCGACAAGACGTATCCTGCTGACAGCAGCTTCCTTCGGTTGCTATTGCCAATGCACAGAATTGCCTGAAGGGTGTATAAACCTTAGTGACCGCAGCCTTCAGCGCTATGAACGTGTCCGTGTGAAATTTCCTCTTCCGTCGCATCGCGAACATCTTCGATTTCAACATCAAAGCTTAGGGCAACACCGGCTAGAGGGTGGTTGCCGTCAACAGTCACGTTTTCTTCTGATACTTCTACGATCACAACAGGAAGCGGATGACCGCTATCGGTTGTGGCGTTAAAACGCATACCAATCGTGAGCTCTTTTTCAGCAATACCTTCAAAAGCGGAGCGGGGAACCTCTTGTATCAACTCGTCCATACGCTCGCCGTAGGCTTCGGCAGGCTCCAGAGTAACTTCCATTTTATCGCCAGCTTGCTTGCCGTTCAGTGCAGCTTCTAAACCGGGTACTACATTCTGGGCGCCGTGAAGGTAAACCAGTGGTGAGCCAGCTTGCTCACTGCTGTCTAGAACCTCCCCTTGGCTGTTTTTTACGGTGTATTGCATGGTGACGACTTTTTTGTCAGCGATAGTCATAAGGGGTATGTCCTTCGGTAGGCTTTATATAGAGGAGGTGAAAAAAGGAGATACTCGAGCTAGCGGTGACACGCTTGTCGAGTATCTCTTAATATGGAGGATCTGCTTAACCCAGCTTTTTCTCGCCGGAGTCCACAGATTGATAAATTAAGGTATTGATAGTCATTGGGCCAACGCCACCTGGAACCGGGGTGTAGGCGGCAGCGCGGTCTTTTAAAGGCTCAAGCTCGATATCACCAACGCCACCTGGGTGGTAGCCGGCATCAACCACAACAGCACCATCTTTGATCCAGTCCGCTTTGATAAATTCAGGCTTGCCCACGGCACCAACGATCACATCGGCACCTTTAATAATGTCTGCCAGGTTCTGAGTGCGAGAGTGACAGATGGTCACAGTGGCATTGGCATTTAACAGCATCATGGCCATTGGCTTACCAAGAATAGGAGAGCGACCAACCACCACGGCGTGCTTGCCTTCCAGTGGGATATCGTAGGCTTCCAGTAAGCGCATAATGCCTTTTGGAGTGGCGCAGCCGTAGGCTTCTTCACCCATGGCCATGCGGCCAAAGCCCAGGCAGGTTACGCCGTCTACATCTTTGCTGAGATCGATAGCATCAAAGCAGGCGCGCTCGTCGATTTGGCTAGGCACTGGATGCTGCAGCAATATACCGTGCACATTGGGGTTCGTGTTGAGTTCGTCGATTTTAGCCAGAAGCTGTTCGGTAGTGGTCTCGCTAGGCATTTCTACGCGAATAGACTCCATACCGATACGTGCACAGGCATTGCCCTTCATTTTTACATAGGTGGCAGAGGCGGGATCATCACCGACCAAAATGGTCGCGAGAATCGGGGTTTGGCCGCCGCTTTTCTCTTTCATTGCGGCAACGCGAGCAGAGAGCTCTTCTTCGGTGCGTTGGGCCAGGGCTTTTCCATCCAAAACCAGTGCAGGCATGGGCTAGTACTCCAGGGGGCTAAAAAGGTGATAGTTCTGCTACGACAGCTCTTGGGGGAGGGCTTGATATAGCGGGTCATAATTTTGAGGGGCGTATTATGGCAGTGTTGGAGCTGTGAAAAAAGCGACTCTGGCTAGTAAAAATACAGTCTGTTCACAAGGGCTACTCCCGGTTAAAAAAAACCATAGAAATCAGTGATTTTTACGGTTCAGACCGTTGACGAGGTGCCGGTGCGTCAGTATGATGCGCTCCACTTAAACGTCAGCAGCAGATAGTCTAAACTGTTGATGTGCAGGTACTGTCGGAGTGTAGCGCAGCTTGGTAGCGCATCTGGTTTGGGACCAGAGGGTCGGGGGTTCGAATCCCTCCACTCCGACCATCTTTCGGATTCTCCCAACGAATCCTTGGGTTTAACCATGCGCCCGTAGCTCAGCTGGATAGAGCATCCGCCTTCTAAGCGGATGGCCGCAGGTTCAAATCCTGCCGGGCGTGCCATTTTCGGTGGCCACCGGATTATCTGTTAATGGTGGCTGTAGTTCAGTTGGTAGAGCACCGGATTGTGATTCCGGTTGTCGCGGGTTCAAATCCCGTCAGCCACCCCATATTTTCAAGGTTTTCTGAGTAAGGGACTACTCACAAAAGCCAATTTCAGAACCTTTTCATAATATAGTTTCGTAATATACAGTATGGTCATCCATACAGACTCATTTCGTTGCCTTTATTAAGTCCGGCCGGCGATTGTAAACTGCCCGCATTTTTTCACTCCTGTGGCCTGCGTACTTCTGCGGGTGGTCCGTCACACCTTTCGCCTTCAGGTCGTGTGCCCTAAATCGGTTTTCCAGGATGACAGTTCGCCCGTCAATCATAATGCCCTCAGATACTGCAATGCCCATTACTCGTCGCCAGGCTGTGTCGAAAGAAGACTTGATCAACCTACCACCTTTCGAGTTCGTTACAACCGGTTGGTTGTTTAAGGTTCTTGGCTGATTACCCCTTAAGCTTCGAGCAAAACCTACAGCTGCTCTTAATCTTTCGGACCACTCTGTAATCTCGCTGCTTGAGCCTTTGCCTCTTTGTGCGTATATCCCCTCCGGTAGGATGTGCTCATCTTCTGTCAGCGAATACGCTTCATTTGGCCGCAATCGACATAGATAGATCAGTTCCATTAGTGGTGCTATATAAGCATAGATAGGGTGGTGGGCTGCCACTGCATAAACGATGTTGTACTCATGATCCTCCACGTAACGATCTCGAGGTTTTTCTCGAAATTTTCTAACTCCTTGGCAGGGGTTGATAGAGCAATATTGGCGCTCTAAACCCCAGGCGAAAAGCGTACTAAGAAAAGAGTGGCACCGGTTTGCTGTTACTGAGTGCTTTTCTGCTTTTTTATCCATAAATGCCCGTACATGATGTTGGCGAACTACTCTAGGCTCCATTTTCCCAAAAACCGGCTCAACAATTTTTCGGTATCTTCGATAGTCAGATTGTGTTCTTTTAGAGAGTTGCCTGAATTGAGCGCTTCCAAAATAAGCGGTCAGCAAAGTAGATATCGAATCGCGCTCATAGAGTTTGGATTTTATTTCATCATATGCAGAAAGAACTGCCAGTCGGATTTCTGGTGTTTCTATAATTTCATTATTCTCATCTTTTTCCAGCGGGTGTAGTTTTATATTACCGCCACCTCGAGGATGCCATTCATAAGCAGACCTTCCTTTATAAACCCGAGTTGGCAACCATTGATCGGCTGATTTTTTCCTAGGTCTGGGCGCCACTATTTAATAGCTCCTAGATTAAAGTTCTCATCTCCATCATCGGTAGTGCATGATTTTTTTACGACCATAGCTGAATTTACCGCCTCCCATGTTATCGCAGGAGAGCCATTAAGCTTTCTAATATATGAGATTCGATTTCTCTCTAAAACCTGGATTTGTTTAGATGGCTTCTCAGCCCCGGTAAGAGAAATAATTTCTTCAGCAGTTAGTATCATAAGAAGCCTCCTTAGTTATAAAAAGTGATTTTCGCATATTCCACAAAAATTCAAGCGCTGAAAATGGATAAGTTTCCTATTAGATAGAATATTGCTTTTGCGAGATGCAATTTTACTCCAAGTTACAAAAAATAAACTTGAGAGGAGGCAGTAAGTTACAGTCATTTTTCAAGTTTTCTAAAGTTAAGACGGGTTTAATATATGCGGTTCTGATCGTTGTGATTTTTCACTTCCGTATATAACAATCTACATGGATTCTCATCGAGAATCCGTTAACCGGCCGGTAGTAATTTTGTGTATGCTCTAACAGTTATTTGAACTGGCGCTTTTTAGCTAATCGTTGTTCTATATTTCGTTATCCCTCAAAGGAAAATGGGTATCTGGAGTAGCTTAAAAGCAGGGTATGTCGTCGTTAGGGCACCTTCCGTTAGGCAGATAAAACCTAGGAAGAATAGAGCCTGTAATTAATGCTTGCGAGGGATCACAATGCAATTTTAAAAATCTTGACCGCGAACCGCGAACCGCGAACCGCGAACCGCGAACCGCGTCAGGGTATATCTACGAAGCTACAAATAGCAATTAGAGTTAGTAAAAAGCTAGATATGCCCGTGAATATACTCATACCTCTTTCTATTTTGGGGCTGATCAAATATTACTGACCTGACCTGACCTGATTGTATTCAGGAGTATCTGTCCATCGCCATCTACTCGTCTAGGAACGCTGTATCTTGTCAAGATAGGGTTTCTAATGTGGTTAAACATTGCTCAACCATTTTCATATCCGTATGTAACAATCTACACGGATTCTAATCGAGAATCCGTTTACAGAATGAGCATAATTATGGGTATTGTCACAATAGGAATTTGTGACTTGCAAAGATCTGATTTTGTAGTTCCCCAAACCCAGTAATGCATAAGTATTGTTGGTGAATAATGCTTGCGTCGGCTACTTAGCGAGATCAAAATTTTGTCCGCGAAGTCCGCGAAGTCCGCGAAGTCCGCGAAGTCCGCGAAGTCCGCGAAGTCCGCGAAGTCCGCGAAGTCCGCGAAGTCCGCGATGACTACCTATTCATGCCTTTAGGGTATATTCGAGCTGCTCTTTATTCCTGTTTTCATTGAAAAGTTACAGAAATTTAGTTATTCTGGCGCATATATCTTTATTTGATCTGACATGGAGGTTGGCTTGAAGCTTCTCGCCCTTTACATCATCGTTTCCTTTACCGCTTTAATTTCAGCTTCTGTGCAAGCAGATAGTCAGGCGGGGTATCAGTGGCTTTTCCAGCAACAGCAAGATGATGGCACTGTATTTTCTCCGGATGGAATTTCTTCCATTGATCAATCCACTCTCTCCGCGCTGTCTTTAGCAGAGCTAACAAGTAATGCTGCTTCTTTAGAGCAAGACCAAGTTGTTTCATATCTGGAGGGTCAAGCCTATAGCTATGCCTCCACAGAGTTATTGGCTCAATTATTACTGGCTGGTATTACACAGACCGTTGATGGCGTTTCCATTCGAGAATTACTGATTAATCGTCAGAATAGCGATGGTGGGTTTGGTAATGGTACTGCCCATGACAGCACTCCTTGGGATACCGCTTGGGCATTACAAGCATTGGCAAAAGGTGGCTTCAATTCAGAATCTACTAATCAGGCACTTTATTATCTTACGCAAGGGCAGGAAGAAGACGGCAGTTGGCTGTTAACAGAACGATCCACCTTATCGGTGACGGCAGTCGTGGTTAAAGCTCTGAATGCATACCGATACCAATTTCCGGTTATCAATACTTATTACGACGAAGCCATTTCTGCATTGTCGACGCAGAAAAAAAGTGATGAGTTGTGGGGATCAAATTTTGAATCTGCGTTGGTGTTAGATTCTCTTCTACCGTCTTTGACTAACATCGATTCAATTCAAACAAGTTTGAGTACGTTGGAAGCACAACAGCTCGAAAATGGCTCCTGGGATAATGATGTTTATACAACTGCGTTAGCACTAAGCCTACTCCACCGAGTTGAAAATAACCTTTGGAATCCAACCTTAGGCTCAATTTCTGGCACCATTTTCGATGGCGTTAACAGAACAACAATCAGCAATGTTTCTATTGAATTAACCGGGTTAAAAAATAAAACCGTACAAACCGATTCAGCAGGGCAGTTTAGTTTTACGAATTTACAACCTGGCCAATACCATATTGCGATTAATCACATCGGGTATTCAGCGCTAAATTGGTCGGGGATGCTGAATGTTTCAGAGTATTTGGATTTAGGTTCGTTGTTCATTGTCGCGAATGACGAAGCCGATTCATTCACGGGTACTGTTCAAGGTCGTGTAACGGAGCGCTTAAGCCGTCGTGGGCTTGCGGGGGTTACTGTAAACACGAGCTCGGGTGATACAGCAATTACCAATGAAAATGGCGAGTATTTATTAATCGGTATTCCTGCGGGGGATGTCACTGTGCAGTTTACTCATCCCGCTTATATTGGTGCGAGTTCTTCTTTTAGCGTGGAGAATGGTAAATCGTATTGGTTATCACCGGTTCTAAATAATAAATCTGCTACAGAGTATGCAAATCTTTCCGGTGTTGTGTCAGACAGTGAGTCAAGTTTATCTCTTTCAGGTGTAACCATTAGCCTTTCTGGGGCTAATGAACAGCAATCAATCACAGCTAGTGATGGCAGTTTTGCCATTGGTCAGTTGGCTGCTGGCCAAACCACCATTACTATCGAAAAAACGGGTTATCACACTGTTAGTAAAACAGTGAACCTAGAGCCTGGAACGGCCTATCAAATACCTATTAGTTTGATTCCTGAGCACTTAAATAACACCGTTCTTGCGCAAACATCTCAGATCACGGGCATCGTCATTGATAGTAGTAATGCCAGCCCAATGGCAAACGTTGAAGTCAGTCTTGTTATCGATGGTAGTTCGGTAACCGTAACAAGCGATGAAAATGGTGCGTTTACTCTTGAGCAGGGAGTGCCAGGGGAAGGGCTACTTACTTTTATACTTCCCGGCTATCAAACAGCGATTACCAATTTGCAAGTAGTAGACGGTGTTAATTACAACTTGGGCAACATTGCTTTAAGCCCTGAAGGCACAGCAACGCTCTTTGCGTTCTCTGGTGTACTTGTCGACTCTACCACCAGTGCGCCCATTCCATCGGCTGTCATTACCGTTCAAACAGACACCAGTGAATTGGTAATAGCTCCTGATGAAAATGGCATTTTTGCAGTCTCCGACCTAACAGAAAAACGAGTGAGTATTGAGTTTGAAGCGGAAGGCTATATCTCCTCAAAATGGTTTATGGATCTTAATGACGCCTTTACTGATTTTCATGAAATAAGATTGCAGCCTTGGGATTTGGAAAGTTATCAAGCAGATTTAATCGTTAAGCGAGTGGATAATCAAAACGCGCAGGCCAGTAGTGATTCTCTTGTATTAAATGGCGATATTGATGTTGTTATCGAAAATCGTGGTCTTAAAGCGGCTGAATATGGTTTTGATGTTATCGCATTTGTCGATACTGATAGTGATGGTGCCTTTGTAAGCACGATCGATCAGTTGCTCGGAGAAAAAACCATTACCGAAACCCTACAAGCGGGCGGGAGCCTTGGCACAACACTCAGTGTCGAGGGTGAATTAAATTACCGAGGAGCCCCAATTTCTGTCTTTATTGATGCTGAAAATAAAATTGTTGAGCGAGATGAAGATAACAATATCTCGAACACTGCTGCATATTGCCAGTTAGAGACGCTTGAAGAAGGGGATTTAGAACCGAAACTAAAATGGGCGTGGGATGGCAGTGAAAGTTTAGTTGCTCCTGAAAGTAATCAGGTGATGATGACGCCGCTTGTTGTACCTTTGGAAGACACAAATGCCGATGGCTTGATTAATTATTTGGATGACCGGGCCATCGTATTTGTATCGTACAAGCAGCACAATTACAGTAGCTCAGGGGTTCTTCGTGCAGTTCGAGCAAAAGACGGAACGGATATCTGGGGTGTTGCAGGCCAACCGATTGCTGGTGCCGGTGCTATCGCTGCTGCTGATATTGATAAAGATGGAATGGTAGAGATTTTAGTGCCCGCGGAAAATAACGGAAAAGAACTTCTGGTATTTGAACACGATGGTGCATATAAGTGGAAAATTACTACTGCATATGGAAGGGATTGGGGTGGCCCTACTGTTGCCGATTTAGATGGTGATGGAAATGTAGAAATTTTGGCAGCTGGGACTGTATTTACGCCTGATGAAAATGGAGAGCTATTGAATGGTGGAAAAAACTGGGTAGCAGGTCGTGTTGGCGGCTATGGGCGTGGAAGCTTCTTGATTCCAATTGATGTAAATAATGATGGCTTTCAAGAAGTTGTTGGAGGTGGAACTATTTATAGCATGGATGGAGAAAAAATAGCTTATTCAAGTTCAATCCCTGATGGCTTTTCTGCCGTAGCAAATATTGATATGAGTTCGCAGGAACCAGAAATTGTTGTTGTTCGTGTTTCTGTCGTGCTTATTGATAGTAACGGTCGCACAAAATGGCAGGCACCTCTTCCTGGTGGGGGTATTGGTGGTCCTCCGACAGTTGCTGATATGGATGGCGATGGCGAGCCAGAAATTGGTGTTGCGGGTGCAAATGCCTATACGGTTTTTAATGCGGATGGTTCTATTTTGTGGACTCAAGCTACCCGTGATCGTAGCTCAAATGTGACAGGTTCATCGGTGTTCGACTTTGAGGGTGATGGTCGAGCAGAAGTTGCCTATGCGGACGAACAATTTTTGAGGATCTACGATGGTTTAACCGGCGCGGAGTTGATTAAAATTTCCAATCCGTCTGGTACCACCCACGAATACCCCGTTATTGCCGATGTGGATATGGATGGCCACGCAGAAATTGTTCAGGTGAGTAATAATCTGCTTGATCCTGGTTTTCATGGTATTCGGGTTTTCGAAGGCATTAACGATAACTGGGCGCCTACCCGTGCTATTTGGAATCAGCACGCCTATCACATCGATAACATCAATGATGACGGCACAGTACCCACTCAGCCGGTACAGAGCTGGACAACCCATAACACTTTCCGTCTAAACACCTTTGCTGAAGGCGGTGTTTTAGATGCCTATGACTTAACGCTATCGAAATTAACCTTGATTGATAATGGCGCAGGCCAGCCCTTTACCTTGAAAGCGCTAATTGGTAATGCCAGTGAAAAAGCCAGTGTGATTTCGTCGGTTGATTTTTATGTGGGTAAGCCGGAAGACGGCGGTGTTCTAATCGGTTCAGCGGTTGTTCCTGAGTTACAACTTAATCAGACCGTGACAGTTGTGTTGAATGATGTGGAAAACATCGTGGCCGGTTCCGAAATTTACGCAGTGGTAAACGAACAGCGCCAAAGCAGTGAATGCCGTAGCTACAACAACCAGCAGTCCATTATTGCAGGCACCGTTATTGGTGAAAGTGATTTGTCGTTGAATGTGGATACGGCACTTGTGGGCGAAACCTTGGAAATTTCAACACAAGTACAGAACACGGGTAGTTACATCGCCGATTATCGCCTGGTTGTTCAAATCGAAGATAATTTTGGCAATCCATTAGTCCAACTTCCTGAACATTTGATTGAGGATCTGTTATCCGACACCAGTATCACGGTGTTGAATGAATGGAATGTGGGTAATACCGTGGCGGGGGATTACCAAGTACATTCAGTGCTGTTCGACGTAAACAGTCATGTGATTGATGAGCACTATGCGCCCTTTACCATTCTTGCCTCTGATGGCAGCGGCGCGGTGAGCTACGACGCCTTTATTGCAACGGATAAAACCGTATACAACAGTTACGACGAGGTTGTGTTCACATCCCGTATTCGTAATTTGGCTTTGAACGCAAGCCAAGGTGCAACCCAAGCCGTTATTCAAGTACTGGATAGTAATGACTCTGAAATGTATACAGAAGCCTTTGCAGTTGCTGAACTTGCTGCCACGGAAGTAAAAACCTATGAGCATCGTTTAACACTTACCGATGCTGCCGGTGGTGGATATACAGTAAATCTCTCACTGTCAGACGGTGTTTCATCTGATGCCATTGCCTACAGTGAATTTGCGTTTACGGTAAATGAAAGTGCAATTGCCCACTTGCAAGGCAGCGTTTCTGTGAATGTGGCGACTGGATCAAATACCGATGATATTACCTGTACGGAAACCATCACTAATCATTCCGGTCGTGTCAGTGTGTCTGCAGAGGTGACGACGTTACTGTTAAATGTCGACACACAAACCGTGATCAGTGAGTCCAAGCAGTCGTTAGTTCTTGGTGCAGAGTCAACGCAGATGCAATCCAATGCTGTCGATATCTCGGGATTGCCATCGGGCAACTACGCTTGTGCATTGCAAGTAACTGCCGACAGCATTACGAAAGATTTAGGGTATGCAGCCTTTACGCTAGAGATCCCGGAAGTCGAAGAAATTACTATTCATGGGCAATTGTCCCAAAGCAGTCGCGGTCGAGTGTTGGTGCTAATGGACAGCTGCTCCTCTTTCTTTGCGAAAGAAGACGATCCGTTGCGTATTTCTTTGTGTGGTTACACCACCGAAGATGATGAAACCTCCAAAACCTTCTTTGATGTGACAACGGCGCAAGAGCAAAGAGCTTATATCGAGTCCTTGTTGTCGGATAACGGCTGGGAGTACACCCTTACCACCAATGCCCTTGATTTCAGAGCGGAGTACCGAACCGGCACTTACAGTACGGTTGCCTTGTTGTCAGAAAATATTCTGCTCGATCCGTTCTTGTTACATGACATGATACGTGATCATCGCAAGGGTTTAGGCTTACTCGTCAATGGTAGTTTTGTTCGCCGCTGGTCTGGTGTTGAACAAGCATTGGGTATCAAGCTGCGGAGTAGTCATGCCTCAGAAACGCTAGTGTCTATGACAGACCAATTTATCGATGATCCGGTTACTTGGGATTTCACCGTGCGTCAAAGTTGGGTAGTCACCAACTGCGAACTGAACTCCTGGGCACTGTTACCGGAAGAACTGCAAGAGCAGAATCTGACGTTCCCAGGTTTTACCTTTGGCGATAATGATTGTCGACCCGCATCCATTATCCACCACAAATACGGCAAAGGGGCGCATACCTATTTTGCTTATGACGTGGTCGATCACGGTACGGTAGACGGTGGTATTCATAGCCAATTGATTCTGGAAGCACTGGAATCCATTCAGCCTGAAAGCTTCCCGGTAGAAGGGCAAGATATCATTCCCGTTATTGTGGATCTCACCAGTGAGAGTGGTCGTGCTGCGGTGGATGTGAATATGTTGTTGCCTACAGGCGCTTCTATTGCCCACAGCCGCTATCCAATGCTGAATACCGGTAGTGAAGCTTGGCAATGGCAGTGGGATTTCGAGAGTGTAGGGCACGCGCAAAACCTGCTGTTTGTGAAACTACCTACGCCGCACCCCACTGATTTTGTAATTCAGGCGGATGTGCGTTCCGGTGTTAGCCGAGAGGCCATGGCCGACGACTTTACACTGCAATTGGACGTTCATTTAGAAAGTTGTGATGCGCCAGACAGCGGTTATGGTCTGCTCTTTAATTGGTTCGGAAGCAACGATCATCATTGTAATGACGATGACGATGACGATGACGATGACGACTGAGGCTGAAGCCAGTCGTATCGCTAAACAATCAATCGTGAGTCAATAACGCAATAATATATATTCCCCGCCAACGTAATGATGCTGATGGGGAAATGAGTGCGAATAGCACCGGGTAAGTAGAGGAAGTAAAAATGTTAGGAACAGCAACCGTCATTAAAACAGGCACCACCATGGATGCCTTCCGCAGCGGCATACTCTCCAGAATCACCGCCGCCTTCACCTGTTTTATCTTTACCTTTGTGTTTTATCTCTCGCCTACCAGTAAAGCGGTGGCGGATGAAATGAGTAAAGACGACGAGCGCCTTGCCCGTATCGAAGCTCTGCTAGAAAGCACTCCTGAAAAGAAGCTTGCCCATCGGTTACAAAAACTCAAACAAAGACTGGGTAATGAGCTGCCTGCGGTTGTACAAACACGCTTGGTAGAAAAAGGCTGGTTTGCAAGCCTTGCCGATGCTTTTGGTTTAGGTGAATTACCCTTAACCACCGATGAAACCCATGAGCTTTCTCAACTCAAAACCGATATTGCAACGGCTTACCAGGGAGCGCTCACCCAATTTGAAGCCGAAGGCGCGCAATTCGCGAACAACGCCAACCTGTCGGACGCCGTAAAAACCAAACTCCAACAACGCCATGCGGCGGCATTGGCAAACATTCAAACCCAATACAGTGAACTCACCACCAAACTGGAACAACTCACCGCCAGTGACGATGCTGAACAACAGCAACAACTATTAGATAGCTTAAGCGAAACCCTAAACAACGCCAGCTTTAAACGCCGTCACGCCCATGATGATCCCAACAAGCTACCGTGGAATATCAACACACAACCGGCCCGTGAACCCAAAACTGAAAAAGCGGATCTACAAGCGGCTATCGGCATTAACCCCTTAGCCAACTATAGCCAAGTCGCCACCACCAACCTCATGCCCGGCATGCTAGCCGCCGGGGCTTTTTCTTTAGCCACACAACCCACAGCGGCAGATCTCGGTGAATCGGTGGATGTGCAAATTACCGATGACATCCGCGTGCTGGCCCAAAGCCTCAATAACAATCCTGTCGATATTTACACCTGGGTACACAACAACATTCGCTTTATTCCCAGCTACGGGTCTATCCAAGGGGCGCAATACACCTTAGAGGCCAAACGGGGTAATGCCATTGATACCGCAAGCTTATTGATTGCTTTGCTGCGCGCCGCCAACATCCCTGCACAATACGCCTACGGCACGGTAGAAATGCCCATCAACAAAGTCATGAACTGGGTAGGGGGCGTAGATACCCCAGAAGCGGCGTTAAATTTATTAGGCCAGGGTGGTATTCCCAATACGGGCTTGCGGGAAACTGGTGTGATTAAAGCCGTACGTCTAGAACACACCTGGGTAAAAGCCTTTGTGGATTTTGAACCGTCCCGGGGCTTAATCAACCGAGAAGGCGATAATTGGATTCCCATGGACGCCAGTTTTAAACAGTACGACTTCCAACCGGGGATGAACTTACAAGAAGAAGTACCGTTCGATGCCCAAGCCCTGGTGGACAGCATCGAACAAAACGCCACTATCAATGAACAAGAAGGCTGGGTACAAAACGTTCCACAACAAAATATTGAAGAACAACTGCAACAGTTCCAAACCCAAATCGAAGAGTACATCAACACCCAAAACCCCGATGCTACCGTGGGTGAGGTATTGGGTCTGCAGCAAATCAGTATCCTGCCACCACAACAGCCGTTGTCTGCCGGTTTACCCTATAACCACATTGTGACCCAAGACAGCTTCGCCGAACTCCCAGATAACCTGCGCCATAAATTCAAATACCAACTGGCCAGTCTCAACAGTGGTACACCGGGTACAGCCTTTATCACCCTAAACCAGCCCACGGTAACCCTGGCCGGTAAAAAGCTCGCACTGAGTTTTAAACCCACCACGGAAGACGATCAAGCCATTATTGAAAGCTACTTACCAGAGCCTGACCCGGAAACCGGTGAGATCGATCCTGAACAATTACCCAACACACTACCGGGCTACAGCATTAACCTCACGGCAGAATTCACCATAAATGGGGAAGTACAGACCCAAGCCAATGAAAACACCCAGCCGATGGGTACTGAACTCTATGAAACCCTCGGCCTTTACAGCCCCAGCGAAGGTTGGCACTTATCTAACAACTACCCCATTGCCGGTGAATACCGTGCTATTGGTTTAGACCTACAAGGTATTAGTTCCACACAAGCACAAGCCTTAAAAGACAATATTGAACTCACAAAAACCAAACTGGAAAGCGAAGATGAAGCGCAATTACAAACTCTAACCAAACACGATGTAGTGGGGGATTTAATCTACGGCACCATCATGAGCTATTTCGCCTTAAACGGCATACAAGACGAGATACAGGCGCAAAGTGCCGATATGGTAAATTACCGCCTCCCAAGCTACGGCATCTTCAGCACAAGCCTTACGCCGGATTACTGGTTTGGTGTGCCGAGAAACACAAGTTTCAGCGGCCTGAGCATGGACGTGGATTTAGTGAAACTGCACAGAGCAGCGAAAGATAACGACCACGAGAAAACCATTAACTACACTAAGGCCATTGGCAGTCGCTACAGTGCCATGGAACACTTGGTGCCAGAACAGATGTTCTCAACACCAGAAGCCCCAGCGCAGGGGATTTCTGCGGTAAAAGCGCTGGCCATTGCAGCAACGGAAGGGCAAAGGGTTTATACCATTACCCAAGAAAACCTAAACGAAGCACTAGCTGCCATTAACCTCAGTGCCGATACTGAAGCGGAAATTAGAAATGCAGTCAATGCAGGCAAAACGGCAACAGCTCATGAAAACCAGATTACCTTTGGTAACTGGGTGGGTTCTGGCTATCTGTTAATCGATGAGCAAACGGGAGCAGGGGCTTATAAGATTGCAGGGGGGAGTAATGGGGGCGAAATATCTATTATTGGAGCTTTTGCAGCTATATTACTTGGTTTTTTGATTTCGGCTATAGCTGCGGCCGGTGCTCCATGGTTAATCCTATTAGCTGGGGCAGCATCTATATGGGGAGCATTTTCATATTCTAATTCTCTAGGGCACCTCCTTGATGTATATGAATCTGGTGATATAACAGGAGGACAGTTGGCAGCAAGCGTTAGATTTATTTCATTTTTAGTAATGTTCGGTAGCTTTCTTGGCTTTTTGGGTAGGATAGGAAAGCATAAGTTTGCCTTATTGGATCAAATTTTGGTGTCTCTCGTTAATGCTTTCTTTGTAAATGCAATAACCCTTCCATATAGGTAGTACTATTATGAGTTTGAAACATGAAATACGTAGGGAGCGGACTTTTAATACAGTAGGGACTGTAATTACACTTTTTTTATTAGGAGGCTTAGTCTGGCTATACGTATATTCTGAAATACAAATTCCGCTAATAATTAATGCTTTATTTTCTATTATTCCTATTGCCTTATATGGTTTTTTCTCGGATAGTTTTCTTGCGATGTCTTGTGCTACATGCCCTCGCTGTAATCACATTGTTGAAAAAGGACGATATTTGTCAGAAGACCTTCCTGCTCGATGTCCTAAGTGTTTGCTTGGGTTAGATGAGAAACTATGATCGAGTAAATAATATAATTAACCAGCTGGATTATTCCGTTCAAAGTCTTTGTGGATTTTGAACCGTCCCGTAAATAAGTGGAGTCAGATGAAACTTCTGGTGTGTAAACCACTTTTTTGCCTGCCGGTTTACCCTATAACCACATTGTGACCCAAGACGGCTTTGCTGAACTCCCAGACAACCTGCGCCACAAATTCAAATACCAACTGGCCAGCCTTAACAGCGGTACACCGGGCACAGCTTTTATCACCCTGAACCAACCCACGGCAACATCACGGGTGAATACCGTGCAATCGGTTTGGACCTGCAAGGCATCAGCCCAACACAAGCACAAGCCTTAAAAGACAATATCGAACTCACAAAAGCCAAGCTGGAAAGCGAAGACGAAACCCAAATAAGCACACTCACCAAACACGATGTCGTAGGGGGTTTAATCTACGGCACCATCATGAGCTATTTTGCCTTAAATGGCATTCAGGATGAGATACAGGCACAAAGTGCCGATATGGTGAATTACAGACTCCCCAGCTACGGTATCTTCAGCACAAGCCTTACACCACAATACTGGTTTGGCGTACCACGTAACACCAGCTTCAGCGGCCTGAGCATGGATGTGGACTTAGTCAAAATGCACCGAGCAGCGAAGGATAACAACCACGAGAAGACTATCAATTACACGAAAGCCATTGGCAGCCGCTACAGTGCCATGGAGTATTTGGTGCCAGAGCTGATTTTTAGTATAGATACTGCTCCAGTACAGGGTATCAGCGCAGTAAAGGCATTGGCCATTGCAGCAGCAGAAGGGCAGCGTATTTATACCATTACTCAAGATAATCTTAATGAAGCGCTGAATGAAATCAATCTAGATGCAGATACTGAAACGGAAATCCGTAATGCAGTGAATGCAGGAAAAACGGCAACTGCACATGAAGCCCAGATTATTTTCAATAACTGGGTGGGTTCTGGTTATATTTTGCTGGATGAGAGTACTGGGGCAGGGGCTTATAAAATTGCTGGGGGAAGTAATGGAGGAGTGCTTATTGTAGTTACTTTTGCATTAATAGCGGCAGCTTTGTTTTTAGCATTGGCTACTACAGGTTTTGGTTTTCTAATGGCTGGATTTATTGCTCTAGCTTATAAAGAGTTTGCTAGCAATGTATCTAAAGCGGCAAAAACCGCAAAAACAGATGAAGAGCTTGATAGATTGATTAATGAAGCAGCATTTATTGCTATTATGAAAACTCTGCTTGCTTTACTTGGCCCGGCAGCGAAGGCATTAGGGGCTGATTTTATGGCAATAAAGTTACTATTAAGCGGGGCTTTGACAATTTGCTCTCTGTCTACATTTTGTACAATGATTTTTGTGTGTTAATTATGATACTAAATTGTTTATGGTTTGTTTTTATATTTTCTTCGTTGGGAGGATTATTTTACACTCTCGGGGCGACTGTAGATGATGCGCTGTTTTCATGTGGTGCAGTTTTGTTTATTTATTCCTTATCAAAGATATACTTTACTTATCTTAGAAAAACAAATTTTAAGAATCCTATGGTTTTAGAGAGTATTATTTTTCCAAACGTTATTGTCCTTGGGGTCATAAAACGATTTGGGCTTTATAATACTGACTTTTCTATTGTTCATCTGGTTTTATTCTCCGTAGTATTTTTTTTACTAATTGATATAAAAGGGAGAGTACGAAGTGAGATAAATAAAACATTTATAGCTAAAGGATGGGATGAAGATTTTGAAAGAGGACTGCTATTTTCCTCTTTTCCACCCAAGAAAATATCAGATATGTTTGTGTTTAATGTCTTGGTTTTTGGATTGATTGTATTTTTATTTGTGTGATGAAACAGGTTGATATTCTCTTGAGGGTAGTCAATATGGGCTGGTTGATTGAGAAGGCGACAAACATTGGCCATGGATGCCAGCTTTAAGCAATACGACTTCCAACCGGGTATGAACCTGCAAGAACAAGTACCGTTCGATGCCCAGGCCCTAGTCGACAGCATCGAACAAAACGCCACCATTAACGAACAAGAAGGCTGGGTACAAAACGTTCCACAACAAAACATTGAAGAACAACTGCAACAGTTCCAAACCCAAATCGAAGAGTATATTAATACCCAAAACCCCGACGCTACCGTGGGTGAGGTACTGGGCCTACAACAAATTAGCATCCTGCCACCACAACAACCGCTGTCTGCCGGTTTACCCTATAACCACATTGTCACCCAAGACAGCTTTGCAGAACTCCCCGACAACCTACGCCATCAATTCAAATACCAACTGGCCAGTCTTAACAGCGGTACACCGGGCACAACGTTTATCACCATAAACCAACCCACGGTAACGCTTGCCGGTAAAAAACTCGCACTGAGTTTTAAACCCACCACGGAAGACGACCAAGCCATTATTGAAAGCTACTTGCCAGAGCCTGATCCAGAAACCGGCGAGATCGATCCGGAGCAATTACCCAACACACTACCGGGCTACAGCATTAACCTCACAGCTGAGTTCACCATCAACGGTGAAGTACAACCACAAAGCCAAACGAATACCCAACCCATGGGCACCGAACTTTATGAAACCTTGGGCCTCTACGGCCCCAGTGAAGGCTGGCACTTATCCAACAACTACCCCATTACCGGTGAGTACCGCGCTATTGGTTTAGATTTACAAGGTATCAGCCCCACACAAGCACAAGCTTTAAAAGACAATATCGAACTCACAAAAACCAAACTGGAAAGCGAAGACGAAGCGCAATTACAAACGCTGACCAAACACGACGTGGTAGGGGACTTAATCTACGGCACCATCATGAGTTACTTTGCCTTAAACGGCATACAGGATGAGATCCAAGCTCAGAGTGCTAACATGGTGAACTACCGTTTACCCAGCTACGGCATCTTCAGCACAAGCCTTACACCACAGTACTGGTTTGGTGTGCCGAGAAACACCAGCTTCAGCGGTCTGGGCATGGACGTGGATTTAGTGAAACTGCACAGAGTGGCAAAAGATAACGACCACGAAAAAACCATTAACTACACTAAAGCCATTGGCAGCCGTTATTCAGCAATGGAGCACCTGGTGCCAGAACAAATGTTCTCAACACCAGAAGCGCCAGCACAGGGTATCTCTGCGGTAAAAGCCTTAGCCATTGCTGCTGCGGAAGGGCAAAGGGTTTATACCATTACCCAAGCGAATCTAAACGAAGTCCTCGCGGCCGTTAACCTTAGTGCCGATACAGAAACGGAGATCAGAAATGCGGTGAATGCAGGGAAAACGGCAACAGCTCATGAAGCACAGATTACCTTTGGTAACTGGGTTGGCTCGGGTTACCTCCTCATCGACGAGCAAACAGGAGCGGGGGCTTATAAGATTGCAGGGGGGAGTAATGGAGCTTACCTGATGATAGGAGGCTTGGCTCTTCTACTGGTTTTTGGGGTATTTGCGATTTCTACAGGAGGTGTTGGAGGGCTGTTTGCCTTAGCATTTATTAACTCTGCTTTGGCTATGTTCTTTGCGGGGTTGGGGATGGTTGCATCTGCCCTTGGTAATCAAACCTTATCTACCATTGCTTGTGGTTTTATGTGGCTTACACTAGGTGCCGTGTTTTCAGCTGTAATAGCAGCGTTTACACTTCTGGGGCCTATAGCGTCGATAATATTAGGTGAAATATTTTCTGGTATCAGTGTTGTTTTAGGGTGTGTTTTTTAATGGAATATTTATTGATTGTTTTTATTAATTTGGCTTTTTTCTATTTTCTAAATAAAGTTTTTATTGGTGGCGAGTATATTATTGCCTTAATTATAGGTTTGTTTGCAGGAGTTCAATTCTCCCTGTTATATAAGGTATTAAAAAAATAAAAGAAAGGAAAGAACAAATAGAGCGACTATTCACTGAGTGTGGTTTTTATCTATATTTTCTGAAGTTGTGTAGTAAAGATTGTGGTATGGAATTTCTTATTTAAAGTAGCGGCAACATATCCACATTTATAGTTTCGTTTATGTATTTGAAGCAAGAAATTCAGAGAGCAAGAAAATTTAATACAGAATTATCTTTTGTCTGTATTTTATTTGTTTGTTTTTTAGTTTGGTTTTATAAATATTCTGACTACGAACTCCCACTTTTGATTAATGCAATATTCATTTTCGTTCCAATGATTATCTGGTTTCTATTTAGTGAGTTGGTTAATGAGTTGTCTTGTGCGAAATGTCCGAAATGTAAGCATGTTGTTGAAAAAGGAAGGTTATTATTTGATGAGCTTCCTGAGGCGTGTCCAAGGTGTAATTTACCATATAGATAAATTGCTTATGATTCTGGGGGGTACATTCTCCAGAATCACCGCTGCCTTATTGGTTTAGACCTGCAAGGCATAAGCCCAACCCAGGCACAAGCCTTAAAAGACAATATCGAACTCACAAAAACCAAACTGGAAAGCGAAGACGAAGCCCAATTACAAACACTCACCAAACACGATGTAGTAGGCGATCTCATCTACGGCACCATCATGAGTTACTTTGCCTTAAATGGCATACAGGATGAGATACAGGCGCAGAGTGCTAACATGGTGAACTACCGTTTACCCAGCTACGGCATTTTCAGCACAAGCCTTGCGCCGGATTACTGGTTCGGTGTGCCGCGTAATACCAGTTTTAGCGGCCTAAGCATGGATGTGGATTTAATCAAAATGCACCGAGTAGCGAAAGATAACGATAATCAAAAAACCATTAACTACACGAAAGCAGTCGGATCACGCTACAGCGCCATGGAACACTTGGTGCCAGAGCAAATGTTCAGTACCGCAGAAGCACCTGCACAAGGCATTAGTGCGGTGAAAGCGCTAGCTATCGCAGCCGCAGAAGGGCAAAGGGTTTATACCATTACTCAAGACAATCTTAATGAAGCCCTAGCGGCCATTAATCTCAGTGCCGATACTGAGGCGGAAATTAGGAATGCGGTGAATGCAGGTAAAACAGCTACGGCTCATGAAAGCCAAATTACCTTTGGTAATTGGGTTGGCTCGGGCTATCTGTTAATCGACGAGCAAACGGGGGCAGGGGCTTATAAGATAGCTGGGGGGAGTAATGGGGGAGGATCTTCTAGGAGTTTCTGATATTTTTGGCTTGTCTTTTTCATTAATGGAGTTCGTAACAGGTATTGGTCAGTATACAGAGCCCACGCAAGCTTTACGGCAAGTGTCAAAAGTATTTACCGGAATATTTAAAACAGTAAGCATAGTTTTTGATGTGATAACAGGTATTGTTGACATTTGGAATAAGTGTAAAGATTTCGGTTTTGCAGCTATGGCCGCATTATTTACCACTCTTGTAGCGATTTTAGCTTTAGGTTTTTTACAGATAGGTCCTGCAAGTAAGTTATTAGGCTTTCTAATTGATACAGCCGTTAGTAAACTAGCTGAAGCTGGGCTAAGGCTCGCTTATGGTATTTTAGAGCGTGATGCAGGTTGCAAGTAATTTATGATTGATCCCGGTTTAATTGTTTTTATTGTTTTAGGCTTATTGCCTTTTGTTTTTTGGATGGCTTTTATTTGGGTATTAAGACGGTTATTTGTCTTGAAAAGAGTGGGAGCTACCTTTGGTGATTGGGATGATTCTGTATTTCCAGATTCTTTATTGGTTAAGGTAGGTGTATTTAATTTACCTTTCAAATATTTAGAATTCACTGTTTGTGTCTATGGATTTTATAGCGTAACTGCAACTAGGACATTGTGGTATCTTTGTTTGAGTAGGAAAAGTCTTCCTGGAGATAATAATTTCGAGGTGGGGTTTTACGGCGATAAAGACAAAGACGCTCCTTTTTATAATTATTTAGAAACCGAAGGAGTAAACAAAAAAATTAGCAATCATAAAGATATTTGTGTGGAGGGTATTATGGATGGATACAGTTTTATTGAAGTTAGTGAAAATAATGTAATTGCCTTTTACAGAATGCCAGATTTTTTTGGTTATAAGCCTATCGATGAATTGAAGTCATGGGTGATGAAATCATAGCAGGTGTGGGATTTTTTTGAACCGTCACGGGGTTTAATCAATCGAGAGGGTGATAACTGGATCCCTATGGATGCCAGCTTTAAACAGTATGACTTCCAACCGGGTATGAACCTGCAAGAACAAGTACCGTTCGATGCCCAAGCCCTGGTAGACAGCATCGAACAAAACGCCACCTTTAACGAGCAAGAAGGCTGGGTACAAAACGTTCCACAACAAAACATTGAAGAACAACTGCAACAGTTCCAAACCCAGATCGAAGAGTACATTAATACTCAAAAACCCGATGCAACGGTAGGTGAAGTACTGGGCCTACAACAAATCAGCATCCTGCCACCACAACAACCCTTGTCTGCGGGTTTACCCTATAACCACATTGTCACCCAAGATAGCTTTGCGGAACTCCCCGACAACCTTCGCCATAAATTCAAATACCAACTGGCCAGTCTTAACAGCGGTACACCGGGTACAACTTTTATTACCCTAAACCAACCCACCGTAACCCTGGCCGGTAAAAAACTCGCACTGAGCTTTAAACCCACCACGGAAGACGACCAAGCCATTATTGAAAGCTATCTGCCAGAGCCTGATCCAGAAACGGGAGAGATCGACCCTAGCCAATTACCCAACACACTACCGGGCTACAGTATTAATCTTACGGCAGAATTCACCATCAACGGTGAAGTACAAACACAAAGCCAAACAAACACCCAGCCTATGGGCACCGAACTTTATGAAACTCTGGGTCTCTACAGCCCTGGTGAAGGTTGGCACTTATCCAGCAACTACCCCATTGCCGGTGAATACCGCGCGATTGGTTTAGATCTTCAAGGCATCAGCCCAACACAGGCACAAGCCTTAAAAGACAATATTGAAGCCACAAAAGCAAAATTAGAAAGTGAAGACGAAGCCCAGCTACAAACCCTCACCAAACACGATGTAGTAGGGGATTTAATCTACGGCACCATCATGAGTTACTTTGCCTTAAACGGCATACAGGATGAGATCCAAGCTCAGAGTGCTAACATGGTGAATTACAGACTTCCTAGCTACGGTATCTTTAGTACAAGCCTTACATCACAATACTGGTTTGGGGTGCCGAGAAACACCAGCTTTAGCGGCCTAAGCATGGATGTGGACTTAATCAAAATGCACCGAGCAGCGAAGGATAACAACCACGAGAAAACCATTAACTACACTAAAGCCGTAGGTAGCCGCTACAGTGCCATGGAACACTTGGTGCCAGAGCAAATGTTCAGCACTGCAGAAGCGCCAGCACAAGGAATCTCCGCAGTAAAGGCATTAGCCATTGCAGCAGCGGAAGGGCAAAGGGTTTATACCATTACCCAAGCGAATCTAAACGAAGCCCTAGCGGCTATTAATCTCAGTGCAGAGACAGAAGCTGAGATCCGCAATGCAGTAAATGCAGGTAAAACTGCTACAGCGCATGAAGCACAGATTACCTTTGGTAATTGGGTGGGTTCTGGTTATATCTTGATGGATGAGGAGACTGGGGCTGGGGCCTATAAGATTGCAGGGGGGAGTAATGGTGGGCTTTTATTTGGAATTGGTGAAATTTTAGGAGGGGTTATATTTACGGTAGCTATGAACTGGCAAGCCTTAGGCCTTGTTCTCGGAGCTGCTGCTGGCCCGGCTTTTGTTGGCTTACTTATTGGGGGTACTGTATTGGCTTCGCTTGCCGCAGCGCTTATAGTTTCTAGTGATGATCCTGCTACTGCGCTAAAGATTTTTGGACTAGGTTTAGCAGCAGGTGTGGCGGCCTATTCTATGATGAATGAAGGGCTAGTTAAGGGGAATTACTTTGGAATGTTTGTAAGAGCGGCTATGGCACTAGTTTTATCATTTATAAGTAGAAGTTAAGTCACTTGCTACTGTGTGGTGTATATGAAGAGAGAGTTTTTTTCAGTTTTAGGGTTTTTATTCGTCATCTCATCTACAATAGTTGCTGATTTAGGTGAGAAGAATGGACTTAATTGGTTTTTTTGTTTTCTGGTGATATTTGTCGTTGGAGGACTATTAATGTTTTTAGGTAGGGGTAAAGCAAAACCAAAAGAAAATAAGTAAGTGGATTAGCTTTTGTATCTGTTTCCTGGGGAGCAAGGCTTTTGGAAGTGGCACTATTAACCATTAGCTCGTTAATAGATTTTCCAACATATCCACAATGTAGCGCTAATCCATAGATGGTTTTTGATTATGGTATTTAAATTATTAGCTTTATTATATGCCGTGTATATATTCTTTGATTGCAGCTATAGCGAATCACATTTTGATTCTGTCGATGATGGGTTATTTGAAAGGATTAAAAATATATACTTAAGAAAAATGATCGTTATTAGGTTTGCCTCTAATGTGGGGTGGTTGAAGGTTTCTATTCTTCTGTTGCTGATTTTACTTTCCGTCTTTGGCAGGTGATTGGATACGTCTGGTGTTTTTCTAGAGGCGACAGTTGCTGATTTTCTTGCGGCAGTGGATTCTCTAGTTACACTACTTGGAGCGTTTGCATGAAAATTATTAAATTGTTTTGTGGTTTGCTTTCCGCAGCTCTTTTTACCTTTTTTGTGGTTGCTTCAGTTTTTTTTGAAGACTTTTACAATATAAATAAGTTTTATATTTCTATTTCTGGTTTTTTGGGCTCTTTATTCTTTTTAGTGTTTTTTATATTGAGAGGATCAAAAGATAAGAGCTGATACTTTCTTTTTATGGAAGTCTATAATGTGGTTGGTAACGCTTTGGCCGGTTTATGATATTAAAAGCTCTCGTATTTGTTCTTGCATTTGTCTTTATGGCGGGTATGGTAACGGCTGATATTCTTTTTCTTGGTGAGACTATCTTGTTATTCGACATGGATGTGCCAATAACATATTTATGGTTTTCGGTTTCAGGTATTCCTCTTTTAATCGTGACACTTATTTATGACGCTCGGAGAGATAAAAAAGATGAGCAATAAGATAGTTAGGGTAGAAATAAGTGGGGTAAGGTTGATGTTCCCTTGGTGGTGTGGTTAATCGAGAAGGCGACAGCTGCTTTGGTTAAAACCATTGGCCATGGGCGCCAGCTTTTATTAGAGGGCGTTGAACCCGCTGTAGTTTGACGAATACTCTATACCGCAGAAGGTGCATGCATTGATTATATAGGCTCCACTATGGACGTCTTTCGCAGCGAGACACTACCCTTAATTTCTTCAAAAAAACTTCCCCTTATTTTGCTTTTCTACATCCTTAAGAGTCTTAAGCGAGTCAGGAAAAACCCACAAAGCCAAAAGCATCATCAGCGTTAGTAATAAGATGAATATGCCAGTGGATGTGGGCATGCTTACCTCTTCTTATTTGGATTGTTTGGTTGATCAAGCATTATGGATTTGAGTTGGTTGTACTCTGGCGTGTCTGGCCATAATGCCATTCGCTCATCCAGAATTACTGCTTCTTTCCAAGATAAGCTATCTAGTGCCGCTAAATACTGATCGACGGTTTTTATGTTTTTGATGTTGATTCCTATCGCTTTGAGGCGGGGCTCCAAAACTTCACGCCCCCTGGGCGTGAAGCGAAGAGTACCACTGGTTCCGACTAGATATTTAAAATCTATCATGTTGGATTACCAATCTCCCATACCACCACTGTCGAAACCATTGCCTATGCCGCAGCTATTGTCAGTAAAGCTATCACTTATTCCGCAGTTGGAATCAAATAGGTCACTATGAAGGCCTGAATGATCATTCAAATCGGAACCGTAAGGGTTTCCTTCGATATCCATGCCGCCCATCATGGGGAGCCCATTGGCTGGGTTGGTGGTGGACTCGCTGAGTGGGTTATCTATTGAGTCTAAGCTGCCGAAAATGTTTCTTGTCCAATCAAAAATTCCCATCTGTATATCCTCACTGGATTGATGTTGAGCTTCCAGCTTACGGAGTTTTTGATTTTTTCAAGGGCAGAAATAATAAAAAAATTGAGAGGGTAGGGCTGAGGGAGTGGTTTGAAGGAAGAGGGGCGCTAGCGGCTTAATTTCTCTGCTGTTGTATCCACTAACTTTCCAGGGCTGCATTCAAGAATTTTGGCCAAGGCGATAATTTTTTCAAGGCTTGGCTGATATTGGCCCTGTTCCAACTTCGAGATATAGCTTCTGTCGATATCAGCCTCAAGGGCTAACTGCTCTTGAGAGATACCTTTTTGTGTTCGGGTTTCTCGAAGAACTTGCCCGAATGCAGTGCGTATATCCATGTTTTGGTACTGATAGTGAAGTACCAAAATGATCCTTGTTTGAGGAATATACAGCCACGGAGTATACTCCTCGATCGATTGTGGAGCATGCTCACATGATTGGAACGGCAGGCTATGGATGAATTAGGGATTCATTTGTTGGGCCCGCATGTAAGCTGATTATTGGCCTTTCTGATCTTGCTGAGAGGCACGCTATAGAGCTGAGAAAAGACATAAGGATTGATATATGAAGCTTTTGCGTAAAATGACAGTTGTGACTGTTGGCGTACTTATTATCTCTGTACTGACTGCTTGTAATAACGTCCGGAATGGTGGTAGTCCAGAAAAAACAATCGTTCACTATGGCAGTAATTCAGTCTATGCAAAGCTGAATTATGATGACGAAACTGGTTTTTTTTTCTCGGATTATGCATTTCGTGAGTTCCCTGAGTCAGTAAAGCTGAATAATCTCTCTCATAATTTTTTTACCGGTATTCTTAGCTGTAACAGAGTCGCAATTGGTGGAGCATCAAGAAGCTGCCATTTCAAAGAAGGATCTCGAAAAACAAAATACTCGTTGAGTGAGCTTAGCGAGCATTTCTACGTGGTTGATAAAAATGTGAGCTCACTGCTATCAGGAGGGCTTAGTTCTGCTTTGTCAACGGTAGTCTTGGGTGGCTTGACTGCATCGGTGTTCTACAAGTTGAAGTTTGATGAAGGAAAGGCGCAAGCGGCCATACATGATGCGGCAAGTAAGATAGACAGAGCTTCGTTACTGAATGAAATTGATACGCGAGTCTCTGAAATGATCACTCAGCTAGATTCGGATAACCAAAAAGTTCGTAATTCAGTAAATAAGTTACAAATGAGTCTGGCAGAAAAATCGAAAATCGTTGATTCCACTGGGCTTTTTAATAGAAAGAAAACGGATATCTTAACTTTCCCCTATACGCTTGTTTCTCGCTCTCAGGTTCTTAACAATACGTCCACTTGGAACTCTGTGGATTCACTGGCTACCAATTTAAGTTCGGCAGTGGAGAAGGAAAAGGAGAATCACAGGGTTAGCTTGAGCTGTAAATCACTATATGATTTCTCTACGTCGTATAGTGGCTGTGAGCAAAGCTGGAATGCGTATTCTTTGAATTACGGCTTATCGCCAATCCGAGTCAATATACTCAATAAGAAAAGGGTATTTTTAGATCTTCCTCTGAATATTTCAGATAGTCATATCGAAGTAACCTCTGGTAAAGCCGAGAGTAATATTTATGTTTCGAATAACACAGGTGTCTTTCTGCAGGTTGACGCTATCTCGCTGTATATTGGCGAAGACGTTGCCACACTTGATAATCTGGGTGTGTCCATCCCGCCAAATGCCAAATCAATAGTGGTAAGTGTTAACCGGTTTGCACATAAGCACAAATTGAACCTCTATAACGTTACCAAGAAAGATCTTGAAAATACTCTTAACTTCGGAATCGCCGTAAAATATAAAGTGATCGATACGAGCAAAGAGCACACATTGTATAAGCAGTTTACTAAACGGATTGGTGATCTCGTTCGCATCTAGTCGAACAGATAGTTTTACCTCATTTATGGAGCTAGTTATGAGTTGTAAGCATTTCTACATTTTTGCCGTTTCTTTGATTCTCCTGTTATCGGGTTGCTCGTCAGCCCCGGTAAAGCACGAATGGAATACTGAACATTCGGAAGCATTGAATATTTCCACATTTGCGGGTATCGAAGGGTTAAAAGACAGTGATTTACCCGCAGACGTTTCCCCGAAAGATGCCTTTAGGGTACCTGGAGCCTTGGTGTATGGAGTGTCAGGCTATATGAACCCTGTTCGAGGTTTTACTCAGTGGGGAACGGCAGGGATGAATGTAGCTAGTTTTTTGTTTGCGTCTACCCCTGAGGCTAAGTTGAATCATTTCTTTCTATGGGATGACAGTGCCACCACTAAAGAAGAGTATTACAAGAATTTTATTAGCGCTTTCGAGAAGGCTAAAAAAGCGTACTTGGCTAATAGTGGTAAATATAAGATTCGTTCGGGGTATCGTGCTATGGAGAAAACGGCCGCATTTGTTACATTACATCCATCTTGGTTTATGAACCTAAGTGGTCCGGGTTGTACTACAGCTGAAAAGGAATGGGCCTGCTCTCTAGGCTTTAACTTAGGGCAGCCTCCCAAAATGGCCTACAACCCGCGATCTAAAAAATTGTCTATGCATACTGATGCACCTGAAAACCCTCGGGTTTGTATAGCGGTTGATGGTGAAGAGAAATCACGCTGTGGTTTTTATAATCGGGGTGAGGCAAATAGGGGATTCAATGAGTTGGGTTTCTTATTGGAGTTCTCGAAGTACCTTCCTGAGGGTTATTACTTTTATATCGCTCCCAAAAGATTGTTCTTAGATCATAAAAAACCGGTCAAAATTCCAGTTATCGTAAATCAAGGAAAGACGTTGTATTTCTTGAATCCTGCCAGTGTGGGGCATCTTAATAACTGAGCGCATATCAAATTCACAGTGGTACATAAAATTTACCCTTCCTATGGAAAACTGTGAGAAAACATACAATGAGTAGGAGCTGTTGTAGGTTAGGGGGAGAGGTCACAGGTCATGGAGTTGGAGTCTCAGGAGAAGAAGAGGATACAGTTGAAGCGATTCTGATGAGGGGCGGTGTTTACGAAAAAAAATGGCGGCAATTTGTAGAAGAGTGTTGCTATGACGTAGCATCGGAAGCCTAATGGCTATAAATTTCATAGCGCAAGGTTGGAATATTGATCTAATGATTAGAGTTAGTGTATGAATTGCAATCTAAAGCTGTTGTTTACCAGTATTTCTCTTTGGTCTTTTATGGTCTTTTTACTTCCCGTTGGTTTTGGTGCGCTAGTACTTTTTTCCATTTTAGGCATTTTGATTGGGATTGGAGTTTCATATTTAGAGTGTGAAGAGAATGAGTGTGATATGAACCTATTGAATTTTCTTAAAATATCACTGTTAACTCCAATATATGGCATCAAGGCTTTGGCCTTGCTATGTAGTAAGCTTTAACTGGACGTTTGAATGTTTGTACACCCTAGAGGACAAAGATAGCTTGAAGCCGATTCAGCGCTCGCCATACGTGTTGATAAGGTCAATGTTCACTGGCCTACAGTGTAAATCCTAGGTGTTTGGACTCTCCAGATACACTACGTCTCAATATGGGGGCGTCTTTGGGCGTATTTGAGAGGTCGGCTATTTAATCAAATGCTTAAAAGCCTGGCTTGAATGCCGGATTTTGTGGAGGGTTCACAAGTATCCTTTACCACCATTAACTATCAACTACAAGAAAGTGACGGCACAAAACGTGATAGAAGCGTCGCTAACGCCGGCGATGCTGGAATGCTTAACGGAAAGAAGGCTGTGAACAGCAGCGGCCTGTTGGTTTTACAGGTGGCAAGGTTTATTACGATTTAAATATTGGTGTCTCTTATGAGCAGAGCGCTAGTGAGCCTAATAACATGATTGCTATTGCGACTTACCACTATACGAATGTTCGGCTTGGTGGTTCGGGAATAAGCATAGGTACAGAGACAGAGAGTACGGAAAGGTACGACTACGCATGACTGGCGAAGCTTAATGATATCTATGTAGATGTCGTGACCTACGTTGAGGCTATTCTTGACGAGTTCGATTGGTGGGGTGATGAAGATGAATAATTTGAATTTCACACTTACTCTCACTTACAACGACTCAGACAGCTGGAATTAAGAAAAGGGATGAGAAGCAGACTGTTAAAAGTATGGAGTAGTGCTTCTTTGAGCGAAAAGTGAATTTGCTGATTTGCCAACCCCAAACCAACTGAAACTTCAGAATATACAGTGCTTCTACCTCAGTAGCCCATTGATTTTGAAAGGGGGAACAGCCTGTTTATATTCTGAAAAATTAACTTAACCCTATGATTTTAAAGGGGTTAACGCAGGATTGTGATTCCGGTTGTCGCGGGTTCAAATCCCGTCAGCCACCCCATCTTCAAACCCGCTAGTGATTCGCTAGCGGGTTTTTTATTGCTTGTGTTTTTCTTTAGCACTAGCACTAGCACTGTACCTTAGGTATATCTCTCCAGCGTGTTGTGTAAGCGGGGGATAGCATTCTTCTTGCCATCTGCCAGTGTTGTTGTAGCCCTTGGCCAGCCAATAACACACAGCCACTTCCATATTTTTTATTAATGATATCCAGTGTTTGCATAAGCTCTGGGCTACGAGATTTTTGAAAAATATCAGCTTGATAAGGGTTGTTTGGGACTACCCCTAATAGACTGACTCCGGCTTTAGCGTAGCGATAATCGGGGCGATATAGCTGCTGAACGAGTTTTCGCGCGGTTTGGCAGAGTACACGGCAGTCGTCGGTGCTGGCAGGCAAATTAATTGTCGTGTTTTGATAAAGTGGTTTGCTGTCGAAGCGGCTGGTATTCATCCAAACTTGTAGGCTGTTACAGAGTGATTGTTGGCTGCGAAGTTTTTCCGCAGCGCGATAGGTGTATTGCACAATAGCTTGTTCTAAATCGGCTTGCTGGAGCACTTTGCAACCAAAAGAGCGACTACAAACAATTTGTTGTTTGGGGGGAGGGGCATCTTCCAGTGGAATACAGGCTTCGCCATTTAACTCTCGTACGGTGCGTTCTAGCACAATGCTGAATTCCTTTTTTATACGGCTTGCTGAGCAGGCGGCTAGATCTGCTCCTGAGTAAATGCCTAGTAGATGTAAGCGATGTTTTAGTTTTCTGCCGACCCCCCAGATGTTTTCTACAGGTACTCGCTCTAGTACCCATTGCCATTTTTCGGGAGCGTCGAGTACACAAACTCCTTGGGTTTTATCAAGACGCTTTGCCGTGTGGTTGGCGAGTTTGGCTAGGGTTTTGGTGGGAGCAATACCCACACCAACGCCAATGCGTTGCTGTTGCCAAATGCATTGTTTAATCAGAAGGCCGTGCTGTTGTAAGTTGTTAAAGCCGTCGCAATTTAGAAATGCTTCATCGATGGAATAGATTTCTATGTGATCGGTAAAGGTAGCCAGTGTGCTCATAATACGCTGACTAATATCGCCATAAAGTGTGTAGTTAGAACTAAACACTTTTACGCCCCATTGCTGTAATTGGTGGCGGATTTTAAAGTAGGGTACTAAATCGGGAATGCCCAAAGCCTTAGCGGCTTTATTACGAGCAACTATACAGCCGTCATTATTGGTGAGTACCACCACCGGTTGCTCTCGCAAGTCGGGTCGGAAGATTGCCTCACAGGAGGCATAGCAAGAATTGACATCTACTAGCGCAAGCATCTGGGGTTTTCTATTGCGACTGGCCAGGTAAGTGGTGGATGGCATGAACCACTACGCCTTCAATTAGCAGGTAAATATCTTCCGGTAACGGGATTGGTGGAAAGTGCGGATTGGCTGACAGTAATCGCCGTTGTTTTAAATCGAGAACTTTACAGCACAGTTCGCCCTCAATAGCTGCAACAACCAAATAGCCGTGTTTGGGCTCTATGCTGCGATCTACTACGAGTAAGTCTTTATCGTAAATTCCCATTCCATTTAAAGAATCTCCATTAGCACGGGCAAAATAGGTGGCGGCTGGGTGCTTAACCAAGTAATCGTTTAAGTCTAATTGACGCTCAATATAGTCATCTGCTGGTGATGGAAAACCTGCCGCAACGCCGTGTGCGCACAGGGGTAGGGATAAGGCCTTGCTGGGAAGGCTTGGAATAAGGGGGGAGGAATGGAGTTTCATAGTATGCACCCTGTATAAATATACAGTATATGACGGAGAGGGATTTTTCAAGGAAAGTATGCTTTAGCACGGAGTAGAAAGAAGATTTTTGGTAATTTGGCCCCGAGGTGACTGAGGGCATATACTGCCTCTAAAACCAAAGAAGGGCAGGTAAGGTAATGAGCGAAGTAGTTGGCGGTGGTGCCAAGAAAATTCTTTATATATTAAATACGGTTCGTCGTATTGGCTTAAAGAATTCAGCTAAGGCACTGACTGCTCATAATGCTTGTAAAGCCTGTGGTTTAGGGATGGGTGGTCAGCGGGGTGGTATGACCAATGAGTTGGATGACTTTCCTGCGGTCTGTAATAAAAGTATTCAAGCTCAATCTACGGACATTCAGCCCCCCATACCCAAAGAAATTTTTGAGCACTCCATTGGTGATCTAAAAGAGCTAACGCCTTTCCAGTTAGAGCATTTAGGCAGACTTAATACACCTTTATATAAAGCCGCAGATTCATCAGTTTTCGAACCCGTGACTTGGGATAAAGCGCTGGCAGTTGCCACGGAGCGATTCAAGCAAACTAATCCAGCTCGGAGTTTTTTCTACAGCTCCGGCCGTTCATCCAATGAGGCGGGTTTTCTTCTTCAGTTATTAGCTCGTTTGTATGGTACGAATAATGTAAATAACTGCTCTTACTATTGTCATCAGGCGACAGGGGTAGGGTTAACGACAACCATTGGTACGGGTACATCTACCGTTGAGTTAGCAGATTTGCAAGGCTGTGATTTGGTTTTTCTTATTGGTGCTAACCCTGCTTCAAATCACCCTCGACTCATTCATCAATTAAAGGCCCTGCGAGACCGTGGTGGTGATGTGGTTGTCATTAACCCTGCAAAAGAACCTGGGTTAGTAAAGTTTGCGGTTCCTAAAAGCCCTAAGTCTTTAATTACGGGGGGGGATTACATTGCTTCCTATTATTTACAGCCCAAGATTGGTTCTGATGTATGGGTGATGATGGGGATTGCCAAGGCGGTTTTGAATAGCGGCGATGAAAATTCCGAGTTTATTCAAAAGTGCACTGAAGATTTTTCTCTCTATATAGATGATGTAAAGAGTTTAGCCTGGGAGTGTATTGAAAATAAAACAGGCTTAGAAAAAGCAGAGATTGAAAAAGTTGCTGCCTGTTATAGCCAATCAAGAAATACCATTTTTGCTTGGGGTATGGGGGTAACCCATCATCAACATGGTTGTGAGAATGTTGAGTCTATTGCGAATGTCGCCTTGCTACGGGGGATGGTAGGGAAACCTTATTCAGGCTTATTGCCTTTGCGAGGGCATAGTAATGTGCAGGGGATTGGAACCGTTGGCGTGAAACCAGCGTTGGCGCAAGAAATTTTAGCCGCGTTAGAAACGCATTTAGACATTAAACTGCCTGAGAAAGAAGGTCTTGATACGATGAGTTGTTTGAAGGCGGCAAACGATCAAGAAATTGAAGCGGCTATGTTAGTGGGAGGGAATTTATTTGGGGCGAGTCCTGATGCTAATTGGGCTCAAAAAGCACTGAATAATATTGGTTTCAAATTATATCTCACTACTACTTTAAATCAGGGCCACTTATACGGTTTAGAAAATAGTGAGGCTATTATCTTACCTGTGACAGCGCGAGATGAAGAGCAGCAGCCGACAACACAGGAATCCATGTTTAATTATGTTCGTATGAGTGATGGAGGGATTGAGAGGTTGGATAACCTTCGTCCAGAGTCAGCGATCCTCTGTGAGTTAGGGGAGGCGCTCATTGATAAATCAGTATTTGATTTTTCTTTATTAAAAAATCACGACAATATTCGGCAGGTACTTTCTAAAGTTATACCGGGTTTAGAACCTATAAACGATATCAATCACTCTAAGAAAGAATTTCATGTGGGATCACGTTTGCTGCATAAAGCGGAGTTTCCTACTAGTTCAGGCAAGGCTAGCTTTATTTCGCATAGGAATTTGCTGAATAGATTTAGTAAATATAAAGGGTTTACATTAATGACCGTTCGCTCAGAAGGTCAATTCAATACAATCATCTATGAAGAAAAAGATACATACCGAGAATCGGATACTCGTTGGTGTGTATTTATGAATGAGGCGGATATGGAATCCTTAGGCTTGAAAGAAAATGACACGGTTACGATGTCATCTTCTACAGGGGAAATGAAACAACTTCACGTTAAATCTTTCGATTTGCCAGAAGGAAATTTGATGGCGTATTACCCTGAGGCCAATGTTTTGATTGGCCAAGACATTGACCCTAGAAGTAAAACACCAGCCTTTAAAAATATTTCAGTGGATATTATTAGGGAATAGATTATTAACCCTTAAAGCATGACTGAGTAATCATGTATTAAGGGTTTGTTTTTTATCAATTTTTTTACCGATGCGGTAAGAGTCTACGATACCAATAATCCATATAGTTATAAGTAAATAAGTTAAAGTGCTAATGGTTTGTTCGCTCAAGACGCCTGGGGTTGAATAAATCTCAGAGCGAAGGGCAAAGTAATTGGATGGAATTTCCCCTCGCACGATTTTTTCAGCAATAGTTTGTGCGCGATTAAAGGCTTCATAGAAAAAAACACTGAGGCAGCCCATCGTTATAATTAATGCACTGAAACCTTTAATCATACTATTAACACCAAAGTAGCCAGCACCAGGAAAAATAAAAGCGGAGTAGAGTGCGGCTTTAGTCGAATGTTTCATGAATAACCCTTCTGGTAATCTCTTTATAGGCAAGTTAGTGATAGGTTCACGATTTTGCAATAAGCATAGTCTAGATTGCAGCTTGATTTGAAATCAGTTTGTCTGTGAGCGAACTCTTATAGTCAGTACTGACCATGTTTGGCGGTACCTTAGTGTGAATTGCTTTGTGAATTTCAACACACAAGATACATTTATTTTGTATTGAGACGTATTTCAATTGTTCGTCTAAGATCATAAGAGTAGACTTGTTAACTTAGTATCTTCTTTATCCAAACTTAATTTCTATGAGGGAATAATACAATGAGTAGAGTTGCATTGGTTACTGGTGGCACTCGTGGTATTGGCGAAGCTATTTGTGTTCGCTTAAAAGAGGCCGGTTATACCGTGGTTGCGAACTATGCAGGGAATGAACAGGCCGCTGCAGATTTTACAGAACGAACCGGTATTACAACCAGTAAGTTTGATGTTGCCGATTACGAAGCTGTTGCCGCTGCAGTGCAGCAGATTGAAGATGACTATGGCCATGTGGATGTATTGGTTAATAATGCCGGTATTACTCGTGATGGTGTTATGCACCGCATGACACCGGAACAGTGGCACAAGGTTATCGAAACAAATTTGTCTTCTTGCTTTAATACGGCTCATGCGGTGATGCCGGGTATGCGTGAGCGAGAGTTTGGACGTATTGTGAATATTGGTTCAGTGAATGGCCAGGCGGGTCAGTATGGGCAAGTTAACTATGCGGCGGCCAAATCAGGGATTCACGGTTTTACTAAGGCCTTGGCTTTGGAAGGTGCCAGCAAGCATATTACTGTGAATGCGATTGCCCCAGGCTATATCGATACAGATATGGTTCGCGCGGTACCTGAGGAAGTATTGAAGAAGATTATTGCCACCATTCCAGCGGGCCGACTGGGTAAGCCAGACGATATTGCCCGTTCGGTATTGTTCTTGGTGAGTGATGATGCGGACTTCGTGACGGGTTCGACTTTGTCGATTAATGGCGGTCAACATATGTACTGATCGAGTACAGCGTCACATTCCATAATACAGCTGGGGCCTGCAATTGCAGGCCCCAGCTGTATCCAGTAGGCGTATTTCCCTTTCCTATCTTTGAGCTTAAGCCTATGTCAGGTAGACTACTAGGGATGTATTTATATCTAGTGATATAAGTACCAAGCTCATCTTCCCCCAGTCACGAAGGCGGTTACTGTGAACGACAAGATTTCAGATGCGATTGCGCTCGATTACCTCGAGAAATTCTCCAAGGCTTTTGACACTATGCTGAGCGAAGCCCTTGCTCGTAATATTGATGAAGAGGGTTCTGATCCGAATTCTCCTCCTTTTCAGAATACCCAAAAGATTGTGGATCTTGTCTCGAAGGCTATTCAAGTTGATACCAGCAAAATGATGCATGACCACCTGGAGCTGATGAAGCAGCAGGTAGATCTCTGGCAGCAAACCACCAAAGCGTTAATGGGTGAGGAGGTTGATCCTATTATCAAAGAGGAGCGAGGTGATCATCGCTTCACTGCTGAAGATTGGAATTCCCACCCTGTATTCAGCTATATGAAACAGGCTTATCTACTCAACTCCAAGATGCTAGAAAATATGGTGGATAGCATTGAGTTTGACGACCATAAGACCGCAGATAAGGCGAAGTTTTATGCACGCCAATATATCAACTCAGTGTCACCTAGCAACATGGCATTCACTAACCCAGAAGTTCTACAGGAAATTATTAACACTAACGGCGAAAGTTTAGCTCGTGGTCTGGATAACTTTATTCAAGATATTAAGCAAAGCCCTGCGGAAGCTCTGAAAATTTCACAAACGGACTTAGATGCTTTCGAATTAGGTAAGAACTTGGCAACCACACCAGGTGAAGTGGTATATCAAAATGAATTGATTCAATTGCTTCAGTACACCCCGACTACTGAGCAAGTTTATACAAGACCTTTATTGTTTGTTCCTCCTTTTATCAATAAGTACTACGTACTGGATTTGGATGAAAAAAAATCCATTGTGAAGTGGTTCACCGATCAGGGCTATACGGTGTATATGATTTCTTGGGTGAACCCTGACGCGGAACTTGCACATATCTCTCTCGATGATTATGTACTGAAGGGCCCGGTGGCAGCAGTTGATGCAATACGAGAAATTACCGGTGTTGATAGTGTGAATACTGCGGGTTATTGTGTCGGCGGTACAACACTGTCTATTGCTCAAGCTTATTTATTGGCTAAGGGTAAAAAGACCATCAATTCCATGACCCTCTTCACTACCTTATTGGATTTTGAAGATCCTGGAGAAGTAGGGTTATACATTTCAGAAAATATCGTGCCTGTACTGGAACGTAATATCCAAAATCGTGGTGTTTTCGATGGCCGCATTATGGGCTTTAGTTTCAGTATGCTGCGAGAGAACAGCTTATTCTGGTCATATTTTGTGAACAACTATCTGAAAGGCAAAAAGCCAAAGCCTTTCGATATTTTGTATTGGAATAGTGATGCCACAAATATTCCTGCAGAAACGTTCCGCTATTATCTGCATAAAACTTATTTGGATAATGAGTTGAAAACTCCTGGCGGTGTAGAAATTGATGGTGTGCCTATTGATTTGAATATCATTGATACGCCGACCTACTATTTGGCCACCATCGCCGATCATATTGTATTGTGGTCTAGTGCTTACGACAGCGCCAAATTGTTTTCAGGTCCGAAAAAATTTGTGCTTGCAGGCTCAGGGCATTTAGCTGGTGTAATTAATTCACCGAATGGTGGCAAATATCCTCATTGGACTAATGACGCACTACCAGAGACCGCTGAAGAGTGGAAAGAAGGGGCCACCGAAGTAGAAGGCTCTTGGTGGCCAGATTGGCATCAGTGGTTGGAGCCTCAGTCTGGTGAAAAAATAGAGGCTCGTGTACCGGGGGATAATGATAATTTCCCATCGATTGAGCCCGCCCCGGGTAGCTACGTGAAAGTGCGTATCTAGTCAGCGTGCGAAAAGGTATGTGATGAAAGGGGGAGGGCTACAGACTCCTCCTTGAGCGGAAGCGGCTTCGGCCGCTTTTTTTATGCTCGCTTGTTTACTGTAGTGGTTAACTCGTTGTAACAAACCTTTCATTTTTCGGGCATAGGATGGCAGTTTGAAGTGATGGAGATAAATGACCCTATACTCATAAAAGATGCTGACATAAAAAAGCCCATGAATGATTTGGACCTGAAATGCCATTAGGTGAAAAAGAAAAGTCTAAAAATCTCGCTAATGCTCGATCCGGGAAAGCCTCTTATTCGTTACCTGAGTTGGATCAACTTGAGCGATTAATTGCTCGGGGTGAAAAGTTTCTTAGGGTATCGGTTTTAACTACCGTTTGTGATGCCAGCGGGAAGCAATATCCCGTGTATTTATTGCAGTTGGGAAGTGATTCTGCGACAGCGCCAGCGTTAAGTTTTATTGGAGGGATTCACGGCGTGGAGCGAATTGGCTCGCAGGTGATAATGGCGTATCTGGAGACTCTGATTGAGCGTTTACGCTGGGATAAGGCTTTACAAGAAAAATTTGAGTCTGTGAGTTTGTATGCAATTCCCATTGTGAATCCATTAGGTATGAAAAATAACACTCGTAGTAATGGCAACGGTGTAGATTTAATGCGCAATGCGCCGATTGATAGTGATGAGAAGGTGACATTTTTACCCGGTGGTCACCGCATTAGTCGTAAATTGCCATGGTTTCGTGGTGATATCAATGGGGGAATGGAGAAAGAACTTCAGGTGTTGTATGACTTTATTAAAGCGCAGCAGAGTACACGTCCATTTCTATTAACATTAGATTGTCATTCTGGCTTTGGATTGAATGATCGAGTTTGGTTTCCTTATGCCCGCTCTCGAAAACCTATAAAAACCTTAGGTTTGTATTACCGGCTTTATCGTTTGTTTGATAAAGCGTATCGCAATCATTCATTTTATGAGTTTGAACCTCAATGCCGACATTACATCACCCATGGCGATGTGTGGGATCTTTTGTACGACGAGGCATTAATAAGTAGTTCGGAGCGAGTTTTTTTACCATTAACGCTGGAGATGGGGTCTTGGCTTTGGGTAAAGAAAAATCCACGGCAACTGTTTCGCTTTCATAGTATTTTTCACCCTATGGTTCCCCATCGCCACGAGCGAATATTGCGTAGGCATTATCCTTTATTCGACTTTTTACTGTCGGCGACTCTTAATTATCAGGAATGGCCTCGTCGTTCGGAACAAAAGAAGAAACGTGATGATAAAGCCGCGCTTAAACGTTGGTTTGGCGGTTGGAAAAAACCTTAATGAGCCTCTCTACAGAACTTGATACAGGGCCTGAAACAGCACCTGACAAAAACAATATCACGCTGGTATTGATCCGAGGGCTGTTGCGAGAGAAGCGGCATTGGGGAGATTTTCCACCGCACCTAATGCAGGCGTTTGAATCGACTAGTGGGAAGAAGGTATCAGTCATTACTGTCAATATTGCAGGGAATGGCGACCGCTTTAAAGAGCAGTCTTCTTCCTCTATTGGCGAGATGGTAGAGGATCTACGGAGGCAAGTTGCCGGCCAGTTGGGGCAAGATGCTGGCCCACTATGGCTGATTGCTCTGTCCATGGGGGGGATGATTGCAACGGAGTGGGGACATCAGTATCCGGATGAAGTTACAGGTATTGTATTGATTAACACTAGTGCGGCCCAGTTTAGCCCGCTGTATCAGAGGCTAAAGGTTTCAAACCTACCGGCTATTATCCGTGCTTTATGTACAAAATCTTCGGAGGTCCGGGAATCCCTTATATTGAACATCACGTCCAATGAGTACAGTGATAGTCCTCAGGTGTTGGCGTCTTGGATGGACATTGCTCAAACAGCGCCGGTCACTCGAGAAAATGCGCTGACCCAACTTCGGGCTGCTGCAGCCTATAAAGGAAGAAAGAGTCCTCCAGAGGTGCCTGTGCTTATATTGGCATCTCGGCAGGATAGGCTGGTGAGTGCGCAGTGTAGTAAGCGCATAGCTGAGCAGTGGAGGGTGCCTATTTCCGAGCATCATACTGCAGGGCATGACCTTCCTTTAGATGCACCACAGTGGTTGGCTCAGAAAATACTGACCTTTGTCTGCCAGCAAGCGCCGAGTTAATACAAACGTCTTAATTTTGTCTCTGATCGTTCGGGGCTGTTATACTGGCTCAATTCACTGTTACCGTATTGAGGCTCCTTGTGATCACCATTAAGAAATACCCAAATCGTCGTTTGTACGACACTTCCCAGAGCCAGTACGTGAATTTGGACTACATCAATGAGCTTGTGATTGGTCATCAAGAGTTTGAGGTAGTGGATTCCAAAACCGGAGAAGACCTCACTAAGAGTATTCTCCTTCAGATTATCACTGAGCAAGAGAGCAGTGATGATCAATCTCTTCTGACCACCACACTGCTAAAGCAGCTGATTCGCTTCTACGAAAGCGATATGCAGGTGTTTGTACGCCAATACCTGGAGCAAAGCCTAGCAAACTTCCTAAAACAGCAAGATGCTATCCAAGGGATGGTAAAAAACCTTGCAGATACCAACCCGCTGAACGTTTTTGGCAAGATGATGGGCCAAAACCTCGATGCTTGGGGGGTATTTAAAGGCGAGAAAGATAACAAAGAATAAGAAGAGATATCCTTATTCCAAAATTGTCTCTCGGTTTTGACGCAGTGCAGCAAAAAGGGGTTGACCCTTATCTAATTCCTTCGTAATCTATACCCACGTTGCTGCAAAGCAGCAAACAAAATTTTAAACTCTTGCTTACGAAAGGAAATTACTATGTTTGATCAAATCAGCTCTAAAATCCAAGAATCCATGACTCCAATCACTAAGTTGGCTGAAGTTAACGTTAAAGCGATGGAGCAACTGACTCAAGCTCAGTCTTCTCTGTTCAACAACTTGGTAAGCAGCAATGTTGCATTCGCACAAGAACTAGCTGCTCAGAAAGACATCGCTGGTGTTGTTGCGCTGCAGAAGTCTTTCGCTGAAGACCTACAGGAAAAGCTGAGCACAGCTGCTAAAGAGTCTTACGCTCTATTGGCTGAAACTCAAGAGAAAGCGACTGAGCTGTTGAAAGGTGCTTTCGCACAGGCTCAAGAAGCTGCTGCTACTGTAGCGCCTAAGGCTTCTAAAGCTTCTAAATAAGTCGTAGTATTAGGCGTTCATTAGGCGCCAACAATACCTACGCGTATTTGCTGGCCCCTCTCTAAGAGGGGTTTTGCGTCTCTAGAGAGCAGTTTTCTCTATCCATAACACGAGGTTAGATAATGCGTTACCAAACCTACGATTACTTTGCTAAGGCTTCTGAGGCATTCCACCACGGCTTTACTGCGATGCACGAACTTACCGCGCACCAATATAATCCGTTCCGCAAGACACTGCCGGGTAAGGTGTTTAATGCTTCTCTAGAGACAGCGCTTCGTATGACCAAGCGTTATGAGAAACTGGAATTTGATATTGAGTCCATCGAAGTTGATGGTAAGCATGTTGCGGTTAGGGAAGAAACTGTTTTAGAGAAGCCATTTTGTAACCTGGTGCATTTCCGCCTTCGAGGCTCCCGTGAGAACTGCAGTAAAGTATTGCTTGTTGCACCATTGTCAGGCCACCACGCCACCTTGTTGAAGCCTACCGTTGAAGGTCTGTTGGCGAAGCATGAAGTGTATATCACAGATTGGCATGATTGCCGTGATGTCCCACTTTCAGAAGGTGAATTCACTTTCGATCGTTATGTAAACTACTTGATCGATTTCATGGAATTCCTAGAAGAGGATTTCCACGTAATCGCTATCTGTCAGCCAACTGTGCAGGCACTGATAGCCACCGCAGTAATGGCCCAAGAAAACAACCCTGCTACGCCTAAGTCATTAACCTTGATGGCTGGTCCCATCGATCCGAGTGTGAACCCGACCCGCGTGAATGAATATGCTCATGAGCACAGTATGGATTGGTTTCGTGGCTTTGCCATTATGACGGTGCCAAGTGGTTATCCTGGTGCGGGCCGCAAGGTTTACCCTGGATTCTTACAGCTGGGTGGTTTCTTATCTATGAATTTGGACACCCACATTAATAAATCCATGATGTTCTTCCAAAACCTGATTGCGGGTGAGGAAGAAGATGCTGATCGCTATCGCGCGTTCTACGATGAATACATGGCGGTATTGGATATTCCGGCAGACTTCTACCTGGAAACCATTGAGAAGGTTTTCAAAGATAATGAAGTGGCTACGGGTTCAATCACTTACAAAGGTAAGCCTGTAGATTTCAATGCGATCAAGAAAACTGCGCTGCTCACAGTAGAGGGCGCTAACGACGATATCTGTGGTATGGGGCAAACAGAAGCCGCTCACGATGTTTGTTCGAAGATCCCTAAAAAAATGCGTAAACACTTATTGCAAGAGGGTGTTGGTCATTACGGTGTATTTAGTGGTTCTCGCTTCCGCAAATTTATTCGTCCGACCATTACGGAATTTATTGAATCTTACGACTAAAGACACATAAGTTATTCACGAAAAACGGGCCCATTGAGGCCATTGCTGTCCCATAAATATTGATCATAAAGCCATCCTCATCTGAGGGTGGCTTTTTTGCCTGTTCGGCGGAGCTGGATTAAGTAGCTGCCGCAAAGATATACGTTCAAACAAGCTAACCTGCAATACTCGCATTATCCTCTGTACCGTCCAGCCCACTTTTGCGCAAAAGCGAGTAAATGATGCAAGTAGATAAGCGATCATTGCTATCCATATTTGAGTCAAAATGGCGTTCTTAGATCGTCCGACAAAGTGCTGAATTTTTAGATTTTGCTTAATCGTTTTGAAGAAAATTTCAACACGCCAGCGGTCTTTGTAAATCGCCGCAATGGTTGATGCGGCC
>JAILXX010000012.1:0-115817 GCA_045430295.1 Cellvibrionaceae bacterium
CTAAAAGCGTCAGAGCGCTGGACGCACCCGGTTCAAAATTGGAACCTCACATTATCGCAATTGGCAATTCACTTTGAGGGCAGACTGGACGGGCATATAGCGCTGTGAATTTTAGCTGACACAGAGTTTTGAACACCCTCGAAAGAAGTTTCCCATCTCGATTTTTTAGTTATCAGCATTTGATGGTGCCTACATGTAGAGATGTGCCATTAAAGAAGCTTGTCGACCTGCCTGTTGTTAAATTCCAGAGGCGAAGACATAGGGACGAGCTAAGTGAACTTGCCTACAAATCATATATTCATGGTTATAGCGCTGATGATGAAGAGGAACAGTTAGCCAAAACTCCCGGTCCTGGTGGTTTTGTTGAGATTAATGAAGGTAATATTATTGAGGTTCGTGAAGATATAAAACAAATACCTGATGTGGCTATTCAAGTTGACGGAGGGTGGCTTGCGGGGAGTGATCGTGGAGAATGGGATGGTGAGTTAATGTATATTCCAGATGATGGAAAAACAGTTAAATTGTTATCTGATAATGTGACAGACCTATACTTATTTGGCGATCACTATATTGCTCTTGCGGGCTTGGTTCATATCACGATGAATCGTGGATCTATTTATAGTATTAAACGTAGTGATAATGCTTGGTACGTGGGTAATTGGATTAGCTTACCCGGTGCGCCCAAATCATCTTGGTTGGTAGAAACGGGTGAATTATTGATAAATACTTACGATGCTGGAAGTATCCTGCTTTCTGAAAGTGGGGGTATGAGAATGGCTCCTTGTGAGGAATATGAAGAGTTTCGCCATTAGTAATTTTGAATGAATTGCTATAAAGATTTATCCAGGTATTTGTCTTTCTGCCAATAAAAAACGGAGCCAGTTGGCTCCGTTTTTTATTGGCTAATTTCCATAAAGAAATTAGATATTTTTAGCTTGCTCTACCGCATTACCAATATAAGTCGCTGGTGTCATCGCTAGAAGTTCATCTTTTACATTCTGCGGCAACTCCAGAGAATCGATAAAGTCTTTCATCATTGGCGGGGTGATTACCTGGCCGCGGGTGAAGGCTTTCAGCTTTTCGTATGGCTCGGCGATGCCGTAGCGGCGCATGACGGTTTGTACGGCTTCTGCCAATACTTCGTAGCTGTTATTTAGGTCTTCAGCTAAGCGCTCTTCGTTTAGCTCCAGTTTACTCATACCTTTCAGTGTGGATTCGTAGGCGATCATGGCGTAGCCGTAACCTACACCCATATTGCGCAGTACGGTGGAATCCGTAAGGTCACGCTGCCAGCGAGAAATCGGAAGCTTTTGTGCAAGGTGGGTAAATACCGCATTGGCGATACCCAAATTACCTTCGGAGTTTTCGAAGTCGATTGGGTTTACTTTGTGGGGCATGGTAGATGAGCCAACTTCACCAGCAATGGTTTTTTGCTTGAAGTAACCCAGAGAAATGTAACCCCAGATATCGCGATCGAAATCGATCAGGATGGTATTGAAACGTGCGATAGCATCGAACAGTTCGGCGATGTAATCGTGTGGTTCAATTTGAGTGGTGTAAGGATTAAAAGTAATGCCCAAGCTTTCGATAAATTCTTTCGCGTTTTTCGCCCAGTCAATTTCTGGGTAGGTGCATAGGTGCGCGTTGTAGTTACCCACAGCACCGTTAATTTTACCCAGTAGTTCAACCGCTTTCACTTGTTTGATTTGGCGCTGTAGGCGGTAAGCAACGTTGGCCAGCTCTTTACCCACAGTTGTTGGTGAGGCAGTTTGGCCGTGAGTGCGAGACAGCATAGGTATGCCTGCAAAGTTACGACCCATGTCTGCAATGCCGTCTGTGATTTTTTCCATCAGTGGCAGTAGGGTGGCGGTACCTTCTTTCAGCATTAGGGCGTGAGACAGGTTGTTGATGTCTTCACTGGTGCAGGCAAAGTGTACAAACTCAACGGCTTTTTCTAGTTCGGCGTTGCCTTTGAATTGCTCTTTGATGAAGTACTCAACGGCTTTTACGTCGTGGTTAGTAGTGCGTTCGATTTCTTTGATGCGGGCAGCATTTTCTTCGTTGAAGTTTTCAACAATGCTGTTAAGTAAGCTGTTTGCATCGGCGCTGAATTCTGGCAATTCAGTAATTTGAGGGTGGTTTGCCAGGTGCTGTAGCCAGCGGATCTCAACCGTTACGCGAGCCTTAATAAGGCCATATTCACTGAAGCTGGTACGCAGGCTGCTGGTTTTGCTGCCGTAGCGGCCATCGATGGGAGAGATTGCGGTAAGCGCTGAAAGATCCATGATGCTGTTCTCTTGATGATAGATAGGTTGAAAATAAAATTCGGTATCTCGGTATAACTAAAAAAATTATGCGTTTAAAAGATTCTCAGTTTCTTTAAGCAGTTTTTTTCGGCGGAAGAAAATCTGTAAACGGCTGCCGCCTAATTGTCGCCATAGAGTGGCAGAGCGAATGCCGGCCAGTAATAAACCGCGTACTCGATTGGCAATATGGTTTTGTTGTAAATAGGTTGGATCACCTGAAACTTGAATGCGAAATTTTAAGTTGCTAAACGTGTCTTGATAGATGCCCGCTAGGTTTGCGATGACGTTCTCGTGAGTGGGGCTGCCAAAGTGCTTGGCTTGATCGATGGCTTGGGAAACTCGAGAGCCGATCACTTCCATCATTTCTGCGTTGGATTTCATTTTGTTTTGCAAATGCAGAATACCCAAGGCGTAGCGCAGAATCATGGCGTCGTCTGGTGATGGGGATGACCGTAAAACATCTCGCAGCTTTTCGAGGCCGCAGCGTAAATGGATGCGACTCCCATAAACACTTTCTGTGTCTGCGGGGTTTTGCTCCAGTACGCTGGCGATGACCGCTTCAAAGGCAATGGTATCGTTTTGGCCTGTACGGGCTACTTGATCCACCTGAGCTGCGGCTTGGAATACGCCGGCTAGAGCCATCACTTGTTCTTGCAGTTTTGTTGTCAACGTTAATCCTTTAGCCGCTAGCGTGCAGAGCTACGATTATAGGTGGTTTCAATGACGCTGCCGCCAAGGCAGATATCGTCACCATGCTCGTCTGTTTTGTACAGCACTAAGGATTGTCCGGGTGTTACAGCTCGCTGTCGCTCATCGAATTCCACACGCCAGCCAATAGCGTCATTACCGCTTTTAAGTGCGTAGAGCGTGCAGTCTTGATCCGGTTGGCGGTAGCGAGTTTTCGCTTTGCAGCGGAGAGTCTCTGCACTGCTGTCTTGGGTTAGGGGGCTGTACTGTTCGCCATTGATCCAATGCATAGATCCGGTTTCCAGGGTGTCAGTATAAAGCAGTGGGTGATCAGTGCCTTGGGCTACCAGCAGAATATTATTTTCCAGGTCTTTTCCCACCACAAACCAAGGGGCTTCAGGAGCACCTTTTACACCGCCAATATGCAGGCCTTGTCGCTGGCCAATGGTGTAATACATCAAGCCGCTGTGCCTGCCTATTTCAGTGCCCTCTGGGGTTTGCATGCTGCCAGGTTGAGCGGGCAGGTACTGCTGGAGGAAATCTTTAAAGCGACGCTCGCCGATAAAGCAGATGCCGGTGGAGTCTTTCTTCTTGGCGGTAATAAGATCGTGCTCTTCAGCAATGCGGCGCACTTCAGGCTTTTCCATATCGCCTATAGGGAAGAGGGTTTGGGAAAATTCGGCTTCGCCAACGGCATGGAGAAAATAGCTCTGATCTTTATTGGGATCTAAACCTTTGAGCAGGTAAGTGTGCTCGCCCTCTTGCTTGCGGCGGGTGTAGTGGCCGGTGGCAATATATTCGGCGCCCAGTATCTTGGCGTAGTCGAGAAAGACTTTGAATTTGATTTCTCGGTTACAGAGGATGTCTGGGTTGGGTGTGCGGCCTGCTTTGTACTCTTCTAGGAAGTGCTCGAATACGTTGTCCCAGTATTCGGCGGCAAAGTTGGCTGTGTGCAGCTTGATTCCCAGCTTTTCGGCAACCGCTTGGGCGTCTGCCAGATCTTCTTTGGCGGTACAGTATTCTGTACCGTCGTCCTCGTCCCAGTTTTTCATAAAGAGACCTTCCACTTGGTAACCCTGCTGTTGGAGCAGTAGGGCACTGACAGAGGAGTCTACACCGCCAGACATACCGACTATTACGCGAGGCTTTTCAGTCATAGGAAGATCGTTGAAAATTGTGAGTATTTGAGGAGTCGTAAAGGCCGCGCATTTTAACGGTTTAGGGCGGTTTTCGCTATGGGGATTGACGGATTATGGGGAGGATTTTGTGTTGTGGTTATGGGGGGTTAAGTTTTCCGTGGGGTTTCTGGTGCTTTTGATTGTGGATAACTCAAGCTTTTTCTTTTGTATCAGTAAGATACGATTGAAAGTTAAAGTAAAAATATGCGCCAGATTTACGTCAAAGCTGACGGCTTAGCTCAAGCCTTTTACTATTTTCAGTGGGTAAAGCTCGCCCGCCCGGTATTGATCAATGTCCTGTTTTACCAAAGGGCTTCGTAGTTGGCTTTCCATTCCCAGAATCTCCTCGTAGCTCAACCATTCCGCTGCAATAATATCCGCATCCAGCGCTAACCCCGAATAGTGGGCGATAGGCTTCCCTGAGAAGCTGTGCCTAACATAAGTCACACCGTTAGAGGGGGCTACATAGAGGCTGACCCCTAGATAGTGAGTTAGCTCTACATTCCAGCCGGTTTCTTCCAGGGTTTCTCGGGCAGCTGCCGTTTGTAGACTTTCGTCTTGTTCCAGGTGGCCTGCGGGCTGGTTATAGTGCACCACATTGTGGGTTTGCTCTTTCACCATCAGAAATTTGCCGTCCTTTTCAATGACGGTGGCAACAGTGACGTGGGGGGCAAAACTCATTTGCGGCGACCTCTTTGGGGGTTGTTATTTTGCGATGACTTGCCCGCAGTTCGCTGCTGTTTCGGCTTTTGCTTGTAGTTTATTCTGGCCTTTGAGCTTCTGTCGTTGTGGTGGTTACTACGGCTGTCGCTATGACTCTTCGGGGAGGGTTGATTCTCCGTGGCGGGTAGGTGAGCGTGCTCTTCACGCCATTGGCCCGGTTGTAGGTCGTTAAGTTTCCAGTTACCAATGGCAACCCGTATAAGGCGTAGGGTGGGGAAACCTACTGCGGCGGTCATGCGCCGTACTTGGCGGTTGCGGCCTTCGCTGATGGTGAGCTCCAGCCAGGAGGTGGGCTGGTTTTGACGTTCGCGAATAGGCGGATTGCGGGGCCAGAGGTTGAGCTGGTTTTCCGTCAGTGCCTTGGCCTTGGCGGGGCGGGTGGGGCCGTCTTTTAAATCTACGCCTTTGCGGAGTTGCTGTAAGGCGTCTTCGGTGATTTCCCCTTCTACTTGAGTCCAGTAGGTTTTCGGGAGTTTGTGCTTTGGGTCGCTGATCCGGTGCTGTAAGGGGCCGCTGTCTGTTAGCAGTAGGAGTCCTTCGGAGTCGTAATCCAGTCGGCCGGCGGGATAGTGGCTTTTAAACTGCCCCACAAAATCTTTAAGGGTTGCGCGGCCCTCTTTGTCAGTGAACTGTGTAAGAACCTGATACGGCTTATTCAGTAGAATTATGCTTGCCATCGGTATTGTAAATAATTCTTATTGGTCGCGCAGGGTGATGAGTACTAGGCTGTGTAGTCTACTCCAGTTTCATTTTTTATTTCAGGGCAAATGGTTGTCGTTTTAAAAACACTGTTTTTATAGGGTGTGGTGATGGTGAATTACTTTTCATTACCAGGAAGCTTCGCTGTTGTAATTTTTCAACGATAGAAAAATAACCTGACGATTTGCAGGCTTTTTCCTGACGAATTCCTCTCAAGCGCCCGTATTTACTGAAGATTTCTGTGCTGTAGTATTTTTACCAACTGTACGAAAGGGGAGGTAGGTGGTATGATGCCGCCCCAAATTTGCAGGGAGCAAGCCGCCACAAGTGGTTTTGCTACGTGCTCTGCATTGAGAGAGAGGATGCGGTTTCGCAAAAGCGAAGCTTGCAAAAAAAGTTCCTGGCACCCGGAGGTTCTAATGGCCAAAAACAAGCAAAAGATCATCTACACCATCACCGACGAGGCTCCAGCCCTCGCGACTTATTCTCTACTGCCTATCGTTCAGGCATTTGCCGGCAAGGCAGGTGTAGAAGTTGAAACCCGTGATATTTCTCTGGCGGGTCGTATTCTGGCCAACATGTCCAACTTTCTTCCTGAGCACCAGCGTGAAGCTGATGCGTTAAGTGAATTAGGTTCGCTGGCGAAAACCAAAGAAGCGAACATCATCAAGCTGCCGAATATTTCTGCTTCCCTTCCGCAGCTTGAAGCCGCTATTAGCGAGCTACAAAAGAAAGGCTACAACCTGCCGGATTACCCCGCAGAGCCTCAAGATTCCAAGCAAGAAAAGATCAAAAACACCTACGACAAAGTTAAAGGCAGTGCGGTAAATCCTGTTCTTCGTGAAGGTAACTCTGACCGTCGTGCGGCGTCTTCTGTTAAAGCTTACGCTCAGAAGCACGCGCATCGCATGGGTGTTTGGTCTGCAGACTCTAAATCTCATGTTGCACACATGGAAAGCGGCGATTTCTACGGCAGTGAGCAATCTCATGTTTGTGAGCGCAAAGAAAACGTTGTGATCAAGTATGTAGGTGACGATGGTGTTGTGAAGGTTCTTCGCAAGAAAACTCCGGTTCTTGTGGGTGAGGTTATCGACACTGCGGTAATGAATACCAAGGCCCTGCGCGAATTTTTGGCAAAAGAAATTGAAGATTCGAAGAAGCAAGGCGTTCTGATGTCTTTGCACTTGAAAGCCACCATGATGAAGGTATCTGACCCAATCATGTTTGGCCACGCTGTACGTGAATACTACAAGCCAGTCTTCGAAAAGCACGGTACCTTGCTGGACAACTTAGGCGTTGACCCTAACAACGGTATTGGCGACCTGTACGCGAAGTACAAAGACTTACGCTCTCATCAGCAAGAAGAAATTGATGCGGATATCGCTGCCACTTATGCGCAGCGTCCTGAAATGGCTATGGTGAACTCCGACAAGGGTATCACCAACCTGCACGTGCCTTCAGACATCATTGTTGATGCCTCTATGCCTGCCATGATTCGTGACTCTGGCCAAATGTGGGGTCCGGATGGAGAGTTACACGACACTAAAGCCATTATTCCAGATCGCTGCTACGCGGGTGTTTACCAGGCTGTAATTGAAGACTGTAAAGAACACGGCGCTTTTGATCCAAGCACCATGGGTAGTGTGCCAAACGTTGGTTTGATGGCGAAGAAGGCCGAAGAATACGGTTCACATAACAAGACTTTCTTAGCGCCTGGTAAAGGTCGCATTATGGTTGTTGATGCCGGCGGTTCTACCTTGATGGAGCAGGAAGTGGAAGAGGGTGATATCTTCCGTATGTGCAAGGTGAAGGACGAGCCTATCCGTGACTGGGTGAAGTTGGCGTGTAAGCGTGCCCGTGATACCAAGACTCCTGCGGTATTCTGGTTAGATAAGAGTCGTGCCCACGATGCGCAGCTGATCAAAAAAGTGGAAGCTTACATGGAAGACTTCAATACTAAAGGCTTGGAGATTCATATCTTGGCGCCAGTTGAAGCCACTAAGTTCTCCCTTGAACGTATTCGCCGTGGTGAAGACACCATTTCTGTAACCGGTAACGTACTTCGTGACTACCTCACTGACCTGTTCCCAATTTTGGAGCTGGGTACCAGTGCGAAGATGCTGTCTATTGTTCCTCTCATGAATGGTGGCGGTTTGTTTGAAACCGGTGCTGGTGGCTCTGCGCCTAAGCACGTTCAGCAGTTGGTTCAAGAGAACCACTTGCGTTGGGACTCTCTGGGTGAGTTCCTAGCATTGTCTGAATCTTTCATGCACTTGGCTGATACCTTTGGTTCAGACAAGGCTAAGATCTTGGGTAAAACTCTGGACCAAGCTAACGCCAAGTTCCTGGATGAGAACAAGTCTCCATCTCGTAAAGTAAAAGAGTTGGATAACCGTGGTAGCCATTTCTACCTGGCCATGTACTGGGCAGAAGCGCTGGCAAATCAAGGTGAAGATCCTGAGTTGCAATCTGCATTTGCGGAGCTGTCTGTAGCGCTGCAAGAGCACGAGAAAGTGATTGTTGAAGAGTTGATCGCTTGTCAGGGCCGCGAAGTAGACCTGGGTGGCTACTTCCGCATGGACGACGACAAGGCTGGCGACATTATGCGTCCAAGCCACACCTTCAATCAGGCTCTGAAGACTCTGCAGGGCTAACTCTAGAGATTAGAGCTAAGCAGCCCTGGGCAGCATAGAGGGCTAACCTGTAAGCCTCCTTTGTTAACGCAAAGGAGGCTTTTTTGTGCCTGACTTTTGGGTTGAATGTTTTGGGTATGGTTATTGGGTCTCAAGGTGACTCTAGGTTCGAAATTGAGAACCCTTCAATGTCATATTGGTCTAAGCTTATATGTGTAGGTGATATGCAGGGTGATCTATGGCTACTCAAGTTCAGTCTTTGCGGTTTTTCTTCGTATTTACGCTAGTGTTCTTACTGGCTTCTTGCGCTTCTCAGCAATCGCCGGTGGCGTCTATCGATTCTGATCAAAAGCAGCAGCTTTTGGCTGGACTTCCTCAGTGGCAGCTGGAAACGATACTGCCTTCAAATAAGGATCTGCTTCGATTGACTCCAGAAATGGAGCGTTTCGCCCGCCAATACATACCAAATGAACGCTCCAAGTGGGGGGTAGATAAACTCAATAAGGCCTTGGCGCATTCCTCCATGCTGGATGTGGATTACGTTCCTGATAAGACCTATTCCGCAGAAGATACCTTCTTTTATCGTGAGGGGAATTGTCTCTCGTATGCCTATTTATTTACCGCTATGGCCAGAGAGAAGGGCTTTCGTGTGCGCTTTCAGCAGGTAGAGCTGCCCCCTGTGTGGTCCGGGGAAGGTAAAGCCTTGGTGATGCAGAAGCATATTAATGTGGTGGTAAACCTCCCTGGTGAGCGCTATGTCGTTGAGTTTGATGAGGCGCGTTCTCGAAATGATGCCCTTAATAACGAGAGCTACCCTGCGCGTATTATTGGGGACGATGTGGCCTTGGCGGAGTTTTATAACAATCATGGTGTGGAGGCTTTGCTTCGAGAAGAGTATGGCAAGGCCTTTCAGTATTTTCGCGGCGCATTGGAAGTAACTGAGGAGGTGGGGCACTTGTGGGTAAACTTAGGCGTGCTCTACAGTCATACTAAGCAGCCGCATCTAGCTCAATGGGCGTTTGAGCAGGCGCTAACCGTAGAGCCAAGAAATTCCAGTGCTATGGTGAATCTCGCCCGTGTCTATAAGGCGCAGGGGGATGTTCAAAGCGCTGAAAAGCTACAGGCGAAGGCTATGGCAGAGAGGCATAAAAACCCGTATTACCTCTATGCGCTAGCTCAGCACGCCTACAAGACAGGGGATTACCATAAGGCCGAAGCTCAGGTCTTAGAGGCTATTGCTAAGCGGGAGGACCATCACTTTTACTATCTACTTGGTTTGACCTTTTGGCAGCAAGAGAAAATGCATCATGCCAGTGAGGCCTTTATCCGGGCTAAAGCCTTGTCGCGAACTCACAAAGATCGCGAGCGTTACGGCGAGAAGATCAGTGCTTTAACGGTTGCGGGTCGCTAAAGCCAGAGGCTTGATATAGAGCAGTATTAGTATCACTAATTAAGGGTATTCTGATCTACCATAAAGTTACGACCTTTCTCTATCCCTTAATGGGGGCCTATAATGAGATTTTTGTGCCGCGCCCTCTGGCGTAGCAGCTTAAAGTTTTGAAATACACATAAGAAAACGGAATCCAGTATGCCAACCAGTGCTTCAACCATTTTTAATCAGGCCGGTATCCTCAAAAAAGATAAGATCATGACCGCTGAGCAAGCGGTAAGCTTGATCCATGACGGTGAAACCATTGCGACAGAAGGTTTTATCGGAACTGGCTTTGCTGAAGAGCTTGCCATCGCACTGGAAAAGCGGTTCCTTGAAGCTGGCTCTCCAAGGGATTTGACCTTGGTGTATGCCGCGGGGCAGGGCGACGGAAAAGAAAAAGGTCTTAACCGTTTTGCGCATCAGGGCTTGGTAAGAAAGGTTATTGGTGGGCATTGGGGGTTGGTGCCAAAGCTGCAAAAAATGGCCAATGACAACGAGATTGAAGCTTATAACCTGCCTCAGGGCTGCTTGTCACACCTGTTTCGCGATATTGCTGCGGGTAAGCCAGGTACTTTAACCAAAATTGGTTTGGGCACCTTTGTGGACCCCCGTCAAACCGGTGGGCGCCTCAACGATATCAGCAATGAAAGCCTCGTAGAGGTGTTAGATATCGCTGATGAAGAATACCTGCTTTATAAATCTTTCCCGATCAATGTTGTTTTCCTTCGTGGCACCACTGCCGATCCTCACGGTAATGTGACTATGGAGAAAGAGGCACTTACGCTCGAGGCGTTAGCGCTGGCTACTGCGGCTCATAACTCAGGTGGTTTGGTGATTGTTCAGGTTGAGCGCATTGCTGAGCGGAATACATTGAGTTGCCGTGATGTGGAAATTCCCGGTTTGTTGGTGGACGCCATCGTTGTAGCTGCCCCTGAGAATCACTGGCAGACTTTCACTGAGCAGTACAATCCTGCTTATAGTGGGGAATTACGCGTGCCTACCGGTCAGCTCAAGCATATGACCCTGGATGATCGTAAAGTGATTGCACGACGAGCGGCGCTAGAATTAAAAGCAAACAGTGTTGTGAATTTAGGGATAGGCATGCCGGAAGGTGTTTCTAATGTTGCCGCCGAAGAAAAAGTGATCGACTTTATCACCATGACTGCAGAGCCGGGCGTTATTGGCGGTATTCCCATGAGTGGTTTGAATTTTGGTGCGGCTATCAACACTCAAGCAATTATTAATCAGCCGAGCCAATTTGATTTTTACGATGGTGGTGGTTTGGATGCTGCGTTCTTGGGGCTTGCGCAAATGGACTCTCAGGGCAATGTGAACGTGTCCAAGTTTGGGCCAAAAGTCGCCGGGGCCGGTGGCTTTATTAATATCAGTCAGAGTGCAAAGAAGGTGGTCTTTATGGGCACCTTCTGCGTGGGTAAAAAAGATGTGTCGGTAGAGCAAGGGCGTCTAGCGTTAGGTTCTGATGCGGGCAAACCTAAGTTGGTTTCAGAAGTTGAGCACATTACCTTTAGTGCCCAGCAGGCAGTGAAAGATAATAAAGAAGTTATCTATATTACGGAACGCTGTGTGTTCCGGTTAACCCCTAATGGGGTTGAATTGACGGAAGTGGCTCCAGGTGTTGATGTTGAGCGCGACATTCTGCCGTATATGGAGTTTAAACCGCTGATCAGTAAAAACTTAGACACCATGGACCCTGCGATTTTTGCAGAAGAGCCAATGGGGCTTGAGTCTGTTATTCATAAAATTCCCATTACTCAGCGTGTTTCTTACAACCCTCGTAAGGAGACGATCTTTATTAACTTGGAAGGTTGGAGAATTTTCTGCGAAAAAGATTTGGAAGAGTTCGAGCAAACGGTTGAAAACACCTTGTTGGGTGTAAGTAAGAAAGTTGCGGCGATCGCAAACTACGATCACTTTTATATTCCCCCTACACTGATTGATAATTATTTGGAAATGATCGATCGCATTACTGGCAAGTTTTACAGTGACGTGACTCGTTACAGTACCAGTGCCTTTATGAAGTCGAAATTTGGTGAGGCCTTATGTGAGCGTGGGTTGTCACCGCATATTCACGAAGGTGCAGATATCTAAGAAACGTAAAAAATTGACCGATAAAAAAAGCCCCTGATACGTAACAGTACCAGGGGCTTTTTTATTGTGGTGTTGTGGTTTATGACTGTATTGGAAAGTGCTTAGTTGAACTCAGCCCAGACAGGGCAGTGGTCTGAAGGCTTTTCCATTGCGCGAATATCATAATCGATGCCGGTGGCTTTCAGTTTATCGACTAATGGTTTTGTCGCCATAACCACGTCGATACGTAGACCGCGTTTAGGTTCACGATCGAATCCCTTGCTGCGGTAATCAAACCAGCTAAAGCGATCATCAATTTCAGGGTTCTGCTCACGGAAGGTGTCAGTTAACCCCCAGTCTTTTAGTTTTTGTAGCCACTCTCGCTCTTCAGGTAAGAAACTACACTTGCCTGTACGTAACCAGCGCTTTTTGTTGTCTTCGCCAATGCCGATATCTAAATCGATAGGGGAGATATTAATATCACCCATTACAATAATATTTTGATCTGGCTGGTAATCACTTTTTAATAATTCAGAAAGATCAGCGTAAAACTTTCGCTTATTGGGAAACTTCTCTGGGTGGTCTTGGCTTTCTCCTTGAGGGAAGTAGCCATTGAATATAGTTACAGTTTCCCCATTATTGTCGGTCACATCAATAGCGATTAGGCGCTTTTGAGTGTCTTCCGTGTCGAGTGCAAAACCTTTCTGTACGCGGGTGATGGGGAGCTTAGATAAAATGGCAACGCCGTAGTGGCTTTTCTGTCCGTGATAGTGCACCTCGTAGCCAAGTGCTTGAAGTGTCTCTAATGGGAATTCTTCGTCGTGAACCTTGGTTTCTTGCAAGCCGATAACATCGGGCTGAAGGGTTTCAATAATAGCTTGCATTTGGTGAGGGCGAGCGCGCACACCATTAATATTAAATGATACAACTTTCATGAAGTACTCTAGGTATAAGGCGTTAGAAGGGTTTAAATAATGGAGGTTTTCGTACTTCTACTCGTATACGAATAGAAGTGCGAATTAATCAGTTTAGTTATTGTCACAGAAAAAGCAGGGTACGAAAGAGGCGACTCTGTGAGGATCTTTTTTCTCTAGCAAAGAAATGAAATCGATGAGAATTCGCCCGCTTTCATTCAGGATAATATCGTCATCGGTATTCTTTTCGTTATCCGCTAGGCTCTCACTTTCTTCCTTATCTTCATTTTCGTCTTTCAATTCGTCCAATGACTTAAGAAGAGGCATTTTTTTGGCTTGTCTTCTGGCGTTCTCAGTCACTAACAGCTCGATATCGATAGCGTCTTTGTTGGATTTGCGAATCTTTTCGTTTAGAGATACTTCTTTTCTGTCGCGAGTTTTTTGGGTAATCTCGATTTGTTTTAACAGATAAATAAGATCTGGATTGGTTTGTGTGCGCTGAATATGCTTAACCGTGAGCGGTGCCACAAAGTCAGTCATAGTGAAATAAGAACGGTGTGGCGCGGGCTGAATACTGTCCCAAGGGAGGGCGGTTTCATAAGAGCTTTCGCCAACATCTTCGTTGCTTATAAAGGAGGGCAGTTCAATATCGGGGATTACGCCTTGGTGTTGGGTACTGTCACCAGATACGCGATAGAACTTTGATTCGGTTAATTTAAGGCTGCCTTGGTTAAGTGGTGTCACCGCCTGAACGGTACCTTTACCGAAAGATTGCGAGCCCACAATAAGGCCTCGACCATAATCTTGAATAGCGCCTGCAAAAATCTCAGAGGCTGAAGCACTTAAGCGGTTAATTAATACCATTAGTGGGCCGCGATAGGTTGCTTCACGATAGGATCGAGAGCGGCGTGAAATGGTTTCGTCACTGTGTCGGATCTGAACGACTGGGCCTTGATCGATAAATAAATCGGTGAGCGTGGTGGCTTCCTTTAGAGAACCGCCGCCGTTGTTGCGAAGATCGATGATTACACCGTCGATATTTTCAGATTCAAGTTCTTTTAAAATTTTATAAACGTCGCGAGTGGTACTGCGGAAATTTGGGTCGCCATTTCGGTAGGCATCAAAGTCCATATAAAAAGCTGGAATGGAAATAACACCTACACGGTAAGGGAGCTCTGGTGTGTTGCTAGGCACTTCTAAAATAGTTTTTTGAGCAGATTGCTCCTCGAGTTTTACCGTGCCGCGTTTAATGGGCACAATTTCTGTTTCGGTATCTTTGCTATGTTTAACTTCTAACCGAACAAGGGAATCTTTTGGGCCGCGAATAAGCTTAACCACTTCATCAAGGCGCCAGCCAACCACGTCAACCATAGGGCCGTGCTGGCCTTGGCCAACGGCAGTAATAATGTCTGCAGGCTTTAAATCACCTTGTCTATCGGCAGGGCCGGCAGGGACTAGGCGAACAACTTTCGTAAATTCATCTTCTCGCTTCAGTACCGCGCCAATCCCTTCAAGAGAAAGCGACATACTTATCTTGAAATTTTCCATGGTGCGAGGTGAAAGATAACTGGTGTGAGGGTCGTAAAGCTCAGTCAGTGAGTTCACAAAAACCGCAAAGGCATCTTCGCTATCTTGTTGGCGGATTTGATCCAGTTGATTTTTATAGCGGCGAGCGAGAGTTTCTTTAGCTTCAGGAATTGTTTTGCCCGCCATTTTTAGATTAAGAACAGAGTTCTTAATACGCTTACGCCAGCGCTCATCTAGTGCCTTTGAGGATTTAACATAATCCAGCTCGTCCCGGTCGATAACTAACGTCTCTTTGGCGGAGAAGTTAAACGTCGTTTTTTCATCTTTGATGGTGGCTAGAACTTTGGATAAGCGCTGTGTGGCCTTCTCGCGAAACAGATGGTAAATCTCTTGGCCTGCAGTGAGGTTTCCATCCCACAGCATGTTGTCGAGGCGAGTTTCGTACTTGCTGAATTGTTTAATGTCTTCCTGAGTGAAGAAGCTCTTGGCTGGGTCTAGTGACTTTATATAGCTGTGGAAAAACTCACGAGACGTATCGTCGTTGAATGGTTGATCGTTGTAGTGCTTGTCGCGGAGCTTGCTTAGGATCTCAATAACAGCGTGTTGCTGTTTCTTTGTGAAGTTGATTTCTGGGAGTGTGGCTGAGGCGTGAAGATTGGTGTTGAAGAATAAAGCTGAGCACGTGATTGCTACTGAGATAAAGCGAGTGAGATTCATCAAGCGGGCCTTAGGTAACAGCGGTAATTCATTATTGAAGTTGTATCTGACTATAGCACTTTGATTGGTAATATACACGGCAGTGGCTCACAGCCCTCTGGATATAGAACTGCGCATAATATATATTATGTTAAATTAAGTAATTAATTGGTAGATGGGCTTCTCAGCATATATTGCTCTCTTTCAGTATTTGTGTGTTTTCGGTTATGGGTTTGGATGCTTAGGCTGGCTTTACCACAGGCGCCTGTCGTATGGGTGGGATTGTGCAGCGAGAATTTCTGCGTGCTGGGCCTGCTCGTGTCGTGGGTTAAATAAATAGTTGAAGCTATGAGGTACAACTGCTGAAGGCACTCTGAGTAACGCGCCTTTTAACCCCGATAGCCATTCATCACCAATGCTTTTGGTGAGCATGGGGTCTTCCTGCCAGTCGTCTGTGAGTGTGTCGCTATTCAGTCGAGAGATACCTTTGCGGCTATTGTACTCCACCTCGAGTAATTGATAGTTTTCGGGTACTTCATCGGGGGCTAGATCGAAATTCACCAGCACCTCTAGCATGGCAAGCGCGGGGCTCTCTGCGAGGTAAACAACAGGGATGCCCTTGTTATGCCAGCGGCCAGAGGTTTTGATGCCGCCGATGCCTTTCAGATCCGCATAGTTGCTAATACGCCAAAGCTTCACGCAAAGAATCCGGCGTCAATCTGATTCAATGTTTCTTCTACCAACTGGGCCCCTGCTTCGCTTTGTATGATATCCATGGCAGTTTGCCCATCAAAGCTCTTGCGAGGTTTATGAAGCCAGCCGTAGGCCTTCTCCTGGCTGCCAAAGACCTCCAGTGCCAATGCCTGAACCTTGGCTGCCCGAAGCCAACGTCCTGTCTCATCAGGGGTTAAACACTGGCTTTTACTCTTGCGATGCGCCAGGGTGCGAGGCTTTATGACCCATTGAAGCTCAGTCATTGTGGCCCCAATGCTTTTCAGTGATTCAATGGCCGTTGGGCTGATACCGTTTTGCGTCAAGCGAACTTCATCGAGTGTTGTCTTTAGAGGAACACCAGCGAGTTTACTCACGGTTTTCATGGCTCTACCAGAGGCTGTTTGGTGTGTACTGGGGCTAAATACCCCTTGTGAAGTGGCCATATGCGCTCCTCTTTGTCTTTTAATGCTGCAATATGCCTTATTTTAGTCGGCAAATTGCAGTAAAATCAAGTCGTGTTTGGCGGGAGGCTATATGCGGGCTAAGGAGAGGACTTTTAATTAAAAACCTAAGTATTTGGTGAGTCTAACCTCAGGTTCAGGTAGGCACTCTTCCATTCGCTTTAAGAGTGAATTTGGTAATTCAGTCCACGACAATATCAACGCTTTATCATCTTGTTGCGCACAGATAGCCTGTGGATTAAGGCCTTTATGAACCTCTTTTTTATTCTCGTCGAGAATCGTAGGCTTCATATGCATAATAGAATTCCTTGTCTCAAAGAGCTTCTCAACAAGGTGATATAGTTCTGTACCAGTATCTATAGAAAATCGTTTATCGATTCGATTGAATTCTTCTAGCCATTTCTTCGCAGGAGGCTTACGCTCTATTTTCTGAAATTGTTCTGAAGATAAACTCTTAGATAAATGAAAATTGATCATTGCCTCTACGAATGCGGCAACGTTTATAACAATACTAAATTTAATCCCTTGTAACCGCTGAGATAATTCCATAGGGAGAATTCCACTTTCAAAGCCTCCCCTATCATCAGCCCAAGCTTGAAACGCTTTTTCGTATTGTTCTAACACATCTAGGTAGGTATCGCGTTGAAATCCTATTTCACGATAGATATATCGATGGTTTGCTGTAACCCTGCCCATTGGACCCTTTCTATAAAATTAGTTAAAGGCTCTGGCCCTTTTAATTCTTGTTAGGCGCTTTAGCTTTTGTAGGATCAATGACTCTGACCCCATTGATTTCGTAAATATTTATTGCCTCTACTATTTCTATTTTCTGAAATTTCTATTCGTTTTCAGGATTATTTTTTTTCTTCTTTTCCAATTTTATTTGAAGAATAAATAAAGTTAAAAATGAACCAAAAAAACGATAATCAAGAAAAGTAAAGAATAACTCTCTAAGAAGAAGCTATCTATCCCTTTGTCTTTGTAATATAAAAAAGTTCCTAAGAATTTAGACGATGATTTATAGAAAAAAACTAAGGATATTACTACTGCTCCGGCTAGGGATGTTAGTATCTTAGATTTCAAAGTATTCTCCTAACATAATTCAGTCGCAATACGGCCAATTAGCCAGCTGCTTATGGTTGAAAAGATCTCACCAATGAGATATGCCGCTACTAGCCCGAGCCCAGAGGTTGCTAATGCTATAATCCAGATGAATGCAATTGAAATAAACATCGGCAGCATCATAACGACAAAAACATAAGGTGTCTGTTGATAATGCAGCAACGGATGCTGCTAGAATCATACTGAGAGCGATTGGAAGGCAGTAATGTCGCAAGTAGAGATCCTTGCACCGATATTTTTATTCGTATGTTAGCTCAGTATAATCACTTCCTTTAAATCATCAATTAGAGCACTCATAGAGTTTGTCTGCCCAATGCCCGAATCCATACTTAGCCACCTAGGCGATCTTCCTATTGATCAATTTCTTAAAGACTATTGGCAGAAAAAGCCTTTATTAATCAGGAATACCTTTCCGAATTTTGTATCACCCATCTCTGCCGACGAACTGGCGGGTTTGTCATTAGAAGATGCGGTGGAATCGCGAATCATTGTTGAGGGTGGAGGCTCTGATACTGAAGGCAAAGGCCCGTGGGATTTACAGTGCGGCCCTTTTTCAGAGGAATCCTTTCAGAACCTGCCCTCTAGTCATTGGACGCTGCTGGTTCAGGCTGTGGATCAGTGGGTGCCGGAAATCGCTGCGCTTTTACGGCGGTTTTACTTTCTGCCGAGCTGGCGATTGGATGATGTAATGATTAGTTATGCGCCAAATGGTGGCAGTGTTGGCCCCCACTACGATCAATACGATGTGTTTTTGGTGCAAGCGCAGGGGCAGCGGGAGTGGCAAGTGGGAGGGATCGAAGATGAGCATAGCCCTCGCCTGCACAATACGGATTTACACATTCTCAGTGATTTTTCCCCCAGTGATACTTGGGTGTTGAATCCTGGTGATATGCTGTATCTCCCGCCTCAATTCAGTCACTGGGGTGTCGCAAAAAATGATTGTATGACCTACTCTGTTGGCTTTCGAGCACCTTCTCATAGTGAACTGTTAGCTCGATTTGCAGATGATTTGATTTCACGGTTGCCTGAGTCCGTTAGATACACGGATGCGTCTATAACAGCGGCTGCTCATATTGGTGGGATACCTAGAGAGGCTATCACGCATATTCATAGTGCCTTAATGACGTATTTGGAAAATGATGACGCCATTGCAAGCTGGTTTGGTGCTTTGGTAACAGAACGGAAATACGCCGATCAAGATGTCGTGCTGGATGAGCCTGTTAGTGACGAAGATTGGTTGAATGAACTTCGTAGTGGTTGTCGACTCATACGAAATGAAGGTTCACGTTTTGCTTTTTTCGTTGATGAGCATGGCTCTGAGATAGATATATGCAGTGATGCAGATATTCAGGCAAAGTTATTTATTGATGGTGAAACTTATCAGTGCGCAAAAGCACTTGCAGAATTACTTTGTAAAGAACATGAGATTGTTTTTGAGCAATTAGAAGCATTAATGAATGAAGCCTCCCAGCAGTTGATTACAGGGTTAATCAATACCGGAGCCTTTTATATGGCAGAATAAGAGTGTGTTATGAGCCAGCTGCGAATTATTGAAACCAACTGGACCCGTGATAAGAGTGCTATTCAGGCTGTTCGTCACAGTGTTTTTGTAGAAGAACAAGGCATTCCAGAAAATGAAGAATGGGATGTATTGGACGAATCAGCTACTCATCTCTTGGCTTTAATGAATGACTGCCCTATTGCTACAGCACGAATTATTGATCGTTCGAATAATACCGATATCGTAGGAAATAGCTGTGAAGAAGCCTTTAGTATTGGCCGCTTGGCGGTACTTCCTGAGTTTCGTCGTCAAGGCATTGCCAGCCAGCTGCTTAATATTGCCGCTGCTTGTGTCAGGCGTTTTACCGATGAAGTTTACCTTCATGCACAAACCTACTGCTTGCCACTTTATGAAGAGCAAGGCTTTGTGTCTATTGGCAATGAATTCTTAGAGGTGGGTATCCCTCATCTAAAAATGGTTAGAGACTTTCGTTCTGAAAAGCATCAGCTTTTAAAAAACCTTAATGATTTCATTCTGCAATGTGATCACTTGGTGCGAAGCTGTCGCCAAGACTTACGGGTATTATCCACTCACTTAGATTTTCCGCTTTATGACCGCAACCTGCTTGTTGATGCGGTTTCACAGCTCGCTAGAATTTCAAGGTTTAGTAGTGTTCGTATCTTAATCAAAGATCCAGCGCCTATGGTTGAGAAAGGCCACCGCTTGCTGGGTTTATCTCGCCGACTCAGTGATAAGGTTCAAATTCGTATAGCCCCTTGGGAGCTTGAGGATAAGAATCGGGCATACCTTATTGGTGATGATAGGTATCTTGTCATGAAAAATGATGACCTGGAATATCAGGGCTTTGCCGACTACCACTCAGGACAGGAGTGCAAAGAAATCATCAAAGAGTTCGACCATATTTGGGCTCATAGCCATAAAAGTGCTGATTTTCGTCAATTAAGCTTCTAGCTGCTTTCAAAATCCCTTAAAATCCCGCCTGCAGTCTACAACTGCGCCATATTGGCGCAAGCTGCTTATTTTTTGTTCTATTTATTGAGGTTTTACAGTTCTATGAAGATTGACTCCACAATTATGGGAAGCGTGGGCTTCCTGGCAGGTGTTCTTGTTACCGGTTATGCGCTTCCAGTTTCCACGGCTCTGATTATCGCTGCTGTTTTGATTGTAATTGCCATTGTATTCAGCCTAATTAAGGGCTCTACAGGTGATGCCGAAGGCGGTGCAGGCGCATCAGGCCAACCCGGCTCACTTGAGGGTACGGTTAAGTGGTTTAATAAAGACAAAGGTTTCGGTTTTATCACTCAGAAAGATGGTGGCGACGTATTCGTGCACTATAATGATATTAATGGCAGTGGCCGCAAGGTGCTCCGAGAGGGCCAACAGGTCACCATGGATGTGGTTGATGGTGAGAAAGGCCCTCAGGCGAAAAATGTTTCCAAGGCACAAAAAAGCAATTAATAATTACCCTGACATTTCATGTCTAAAATGCGGCTACTCTTGAGTGGCCGCATTTTTTTTTGCATTGAGAAAATGGTGAGAAATCTATGCCGCAGTTAATCAAAGAGAAAAAGAGCTTTTTGGTTGAGGGGTTCATCAGTGTTGATGGTCATGCCCTACCGAATTTTAAAATTGGTTATGAGACATATGGAGAGTTAGCTGCAGATACTGATAATGCAATTTTAATTTGCCATTACTTCTCTGGTACTTCTCACTGTTCGGGGAAGTACCACCCGGACTCAGAAACCCCTGGCTATTGGGATAATTTTATTGGCCCTGGTAAAGCGATCGATACAACAAAGTATTTTGTAATTGCTGTGGATTCACTCACCAATGTGTGTGCCAATGACCCTTTGGTAAAAACAGTTGGCCCACATGCCATAGACCCAAGTACTGGAGAACCTTTTGGGGATAGCTTTCCCATTTTGCGGGTTGATGACTGGGTGGCTGTTCAAAAGCGTGTTATTGAATCATTCGGGGTTGCAACGTTAAAGGCGATTGCAGGACCTTCAGGGGGATCCGTTCAGGCTGCTACTTGGGCTGCGAATTATCCAGATTCCGTTGAAAGAATTATTATGGCCATTTCTCCTGGGCACTATATGAACCCTTGGATTTTAGCCATGCTGAAATCCTGGATTGTGCCAATTAAACTTGATGCTAATTGGAATCATGGGAATTACTACAATGGCCCTCTTCCTATTGACGGCTTACGTTGTTCCATTGAGTTAATTCAAGTTATGGGGATGGGCTTTGGAAATTTAGAATCGCTATATGATCGGCGCTGGGCTGATAATTCAGAAGACCCTGCGCAGTCTATTGATAATGAATTTGAAGTTGAGAAAGCCTTTCATGAACAGTCGGGTATTAAAGCGCAGATCTTTGATGCAAATTGCTTGATATATACAGTTAAAGCTTTTCAGTTATACGATCTTCGAAATAAACTGGAAAATATCAAAGCTAAAGTGCTTTTGCTTCCTGCGAGCTCAGATATGATTTTCCCCCCTTCTTTAAGCTACACCACAAAAGAAGCTATGGAATCAGTGGGTATTGATGTGGAACTCTATGAAATTGAAGGGACTGGTGGCCATTACGATGGTTTGAGCGAAATTCATCAGCATCAAGATAAGGTAGTGGCTTTTCTAGGAAAGTAATTTTACTTTTAAATTAGACTGGAAAGCCCTAAATAAAGTCCATTCTAAAGCGAATGCCTTGGTAGTTTATAGTGACGCTTTTTGGGGCTATCGACTCTATACGCGCACCATTTATATCATCACCAATATACCTTGAGCTGCCATTAATAATCACGAAGCTACTACTGGGATTGTTAGAATAGATATGCCCAGAATATTTTAAGTCTGGAATCTGTCTGCGTTCACTGGGAGATAGCTCATCTACTAATGGCGCTATAACATCATTTGAGAACTCAGATATTACTATTTTTTGTGTGGTGGCTTGTTTGAGCGGTAATTTTTTTGAGGGTTTAATAATCGTATCGCCTGGTGATAAATGATCACTTAAGTCTGTCTCTACTGCTGGCGGACTCTGGAGGGCTTGCTGAGCTGTTCTTTTTTTTGTTGGTATGTTTTGTCTTTGAATGTCTTTCTTTAAAATTTCTGTCGTTTTTATTGAAACTGTTGGGGGCGTAGTTGCTAGCTTGCTTTCAAGTGCTTGCTTAGACTGTTGCTGCTCTCGTTGCGGTTGCGCTGGTTGTATTTGTTGAGCGGGAGCAGCCGGCAGATTAGGTTGTGTTGTTATAGCCGTTTCAGGAGTGCTTTCCTGAGAGAAAAAGGCTCCTGCCCCTAGGGACAAAACAATGATTAATAATGCTGCAACCACCCAGGCAAAAGGGATTGTGATCTTGGTCTTTTCTGTAGGGACTTGGCTGGCATGAATAGAATGTAGCCCTGGTGGAACATCTGTCTCCTGCCCTTCTTGTTCCGACTTTTTTAGTGCATCGAGAATATAGGACATTAATAATTACCCGCTGCAGCAATATTATTACTATTTTCTAGGATTAATGTCTCATTCATTTTTTCATTAATGCGTAATAACGTTGTTAGCCCGACGATGCCATCATTACGCAAGCCTTGCTCTCGTTGGAACCGTTTTACACGCTCGCTTAATGAACTATCGAACAAGGTTCCAGCCATAATGACCGACTTGCCATCTAGCATGGCAAATTGAACATTAAGCCATTCCACCAGTGGAGAGATATCCCCTTTCTTGATCGAACCTTCGTAAGACTCAGGTGGTTGCCACATCAAGGTGACATTGCCATCCCAAACTTGTTGTAGGGCATCTATGTTGATTGTTACGCGAGAATACGGGTCGTCTTTCACGGCAAGAATGGCTTCAGAGTTTGTCAGGCCAAGAAGAAGAACATGGGAGCTGCTTCCTGCCTGCCCTTTTATGGTCAAAACTGAAGGACGATTAAATTGACGTAAATCTGAAATTAAGCGGTTGGCTCGCTGAACGCATTGCCATTTTTTCGCGACAATATAAGAGCAAGGTTTGCTTACTTTGTTAGAAGCGATACTAAAATTTGGCAGCCTTCCCAATAAATCACCTAAAGCTAGATTTCGAGTAAAAAACTTGGCGTTAAAAGGAATGCTTTCTAAAATCTGGATATCAGCTTGAGTAACAGATGTATTGCTGATTTGAGATGTTCCAGGGTTTATTGTCTGCAACGGCGATTGATTGCCGGGTCCTAGCTCCATTTGTGGTTCAGGCGCGGGAATGGATTGGGGTAATACAAGCGTATCTGTTGGTTGTGTTTGTGCTCGTGGATTTGATACCGTCACTTGAGGCAAATTTGCAAATTGTGAAACGCTATTGCTTGTTACAACTTGTTGCTCTTGTGGCTGTTCGTTTTTATTTTGACCAAGTTTCCAGCTGGTAATACCTACCAAAATGGCAATGATACAACCTGTGGCAAACCCTTTATGCCAAGGCTTTAGATTGTTTCCAAAAGCCGTTGATGGGAGCTTAGATAGGAATTTAGGCAACTCAAATGACAATACGCCAACATTGAGGGCTGCTGGTTTTTCATATTCACCAAACACTTCTAGGCAGGATTTTTGTAGAACATCATCATTAATCTGTTGAAGATTTTGTGAGTAAACCCCAAGCAAAATACGGTCGCATAAAACGTTAATTAACCGGGGAATACCGTTAGTTTTCTTGTGAATACTCTTGATGATGTGCTTTGGGAAAATTGATTGCCCTGCAGGGAGCCCAGCAACCTTGAGGCGATGTTGAATATAGGTTTCAGTGTCTTGTAGTGTCAGGCTATTCATATGGAAGCGTGCGGTAATACGCTGAGATAATTGCCTGAACTTCTGTTGTGAAAGTCTCTCGTTTAACTCTGGCTGACCAACGAAAATTATTTTCAATAATTTTTTCGTATTGGTTTCAAGGTTTGTTAAGAGGCGAACCAGTTCGAGAGATTTATCTGTAAGGTTTTGGGCTTCGTCGATAATCAGTACTGTATTCCGTCCTTGAGTGTGATTTTCAATTAAGAAACGGTACAAATGTTGAGATAGTGTATGAAGCGTCTGTGCTTTTTTCTCGTAATGGATACCCAGCTCGTCACAAATTGCCGCCAGTAGCTCTGTAGCTTTCAGCATAGGGTTGAGGATATAAGCCACATCAGTTTGTTCAGTGAGCTGCTCCAGTAAGCAGCGGCTTACGGTAGTTTTTCCTGTGCCGACTTCTCCGGTAAGTAAAACAAAGCCGCCGTCACCCACAATTCCATATAACAGATGTGCCAATGCTTCCTTATGCTGAGGACTCATATAGAGGTAGCGAGGATTTGGAGCGATTGAAAAAGGGGCTTCCTTGAGCCCAAAATATTTGGCGTACATAAATTAGTTAACTGGTGTGATTTTGTAGGAAAACGAATCTTACCGTTTTGATATTATTGTATTACATTCAAAATATGGCATAACTCACTGATTTATCAAGAAATTAGACTTGATGTGAAGCCTATGCTTGTCGCCTTTCCCATGATTATACCCTGTTTTTTCTATGGTTTAATTAATGCTTCTAACCCCTTGATTTTGAACCTTTCGCCATTACTATGGACATATACATAACTTACCCCCAAATGGAGATACACTCATGCAAGAACACGCTCAAATTTTGCACGGTCAGGCGCAGCTTACGCAAGCTGATACGGCAAAGCTTCTGCGTAATACCTACACCCTGCTGGCTATGACATTGGCCACTAGTGCCGTTACAGCAGGAATTTCAATGGCAATTGGCATTGGTCATGGCCTTGGCTTGATCATGATGCTAGCTGCAATTGGTCTTGTTTGGTTCGTATTACCTAAAACCGCTAACTCTGGTGCGGGTATTGGTGTTGTATTCGCCTTCACCGCTCTAATGGGTGCAGCGCTTGGTCCAACACTTAACCATTATCTGGCCATGTCCAACGGTGGCAGCATTGTAATGCAGGCCCTGGGCGGAACGGCTTTGGTATTCTTTGGTTTGTCTGGCTATGTGCTGACTACACGTAAAGACTTCAGCTTTATGGGCGGCTTCTTGGCTGTAGGTATGATGGTGGCGATCATCGGCATGGTTGTTCTGCTAGTTGCTGGCTTGTTCGGCTACCACTTCAGTGCGGCTTCACTGGCTTTCAGTGGTTTGATTGTGTTCCTGATGTCAGGTTTCATTTTGTACAACACCAGCCAGATTATTCATGGTGGTGAAACAAACTACATTATGGCGACAGTTTCGCTGTATCTGAACATCTATAACCTGTTTACTAGCTTGCTGCACATCATCGGCGCGATGAGCGACGACTAATGATCAACGAGTAGTTAGTGAAAAAAGCCCCGCAATGTGCGGGGCTTTTTTGTTTTTAGCGGTTGTTTTCAGCATAATGCCGTGATTGCCTTAACACTATTCATTTCTTCGCCTTTTATGAAATATGCCTTAGCCATTTACGGAGCCCCAACCAGCAGCCAAAGTGCGCATACAGCTTTCCGATTTGCTGAAACGTTACTGGATGAAGGTCATGAACTATATCGTGTGTTTTTCTATCACGATGCTGTCTATGCAGGCTCTTCGTTGGTAAGCCCGCCTCAAGATGAGCAAAACCTACCAAATTTGTGGGGAGATTTGGCTGAGAAACACGGTATTGATTTGGTGGTTTGTATCGCCGCAGCTGTACGTCGAGGCGTTATTGATGCGCGAGAATCAGGCCGCTATGACAAAGCATCACATAACTTATCTGAAGGATTTGAGCTTTCAGGTTTAGGGCAGTTGGTTGATGCAGCTGTAGAAGTTGATCGTTTGATAACTTTCGGAGCCTAACGTGAAGAAATTACTTTTTGTTTCACGTCAGGCGCCCTACGGTAACTCCCTTCCCCGAGAAGCGCTAGATGCTGTTTTAGCAGCGTCTGCTTATGAGCAAGACATTAGTTATTTGTTTATGAACGATGGTGTTTTTCAGTTGCTGAAACAGCAAGACCCTACTGAAATTGGGCTGAAAAACCTTTCTGCTACTCTTCAAGCGCTAGAACTCTATGGGGTGGATAAGATCTTTGCATGCAAAGAAAGCCTTCAACAGCGAGGCCTTAATCAGGCTGATCTTTGTATGAATGTTCAAGTGATGGAGCGCTCTGCTTTACAATCACTGCTTCACTCTCAAGATAAAATCCTGAGCTTTTAGACACGCTGTAGGCGTAATTTATGATTCTACATTTGGTTAACAAGTCGCCTTTTAACGATCACTGTTTGGGTGACTGCCTTAATGCAATCGCTGATTGCGATGCTCTATTATTGCTCGAGGACGGTGTTTACGGCGCTCTTACCTCGTTTAATGATAAAGAAAAAATGCAAACTATTGCCAATGCCGGAAACCTGTATGCGCTAGAGGCTGATGTTAACAGTCGAGGGTTGAGTTCTTTAATCTCTAGTCTAAACGTTATCAATGATAAAGAGTTTGTTCAGCTCACTGTACAGTACCCTCTTTCTCAAAGCTGGTTTTAGGCTATTTAGAGTATTTAGGCGGATGAATGACTACACTTTCAGTTCCTGTAGATAAAGAAGGCTTTTTGATTGATCTCTCTGACTGGAGTGATGATATTGCAATAGAGATTGCAGCAATTGAAGGCATCGCGCTGAATGATGAACACTGGGAAATTATCCACCTATTGCGTGACTTCTATCATACTTATGATTTATCGCCTGCAATGCGGGTGCTCGTTAAGGCAATAAAAAAAGAATTGGGCCCTGAGAAGGCCTCTAGTATTTACTTAATGACGTTATTCCCTGAGAGCCCTGCGAAAATCGCTGCGAAAATCGCTGGATTACCAAAACCCGATAATTGCTTATAGCTACCTACCCTTTCTTTTTTTGAGTAACTAACTTATGACTCATAAAGACCCGATAAAGCAAGAGCAAGAAGAAAATTCATTAAGTAATAATACTAGAGAGAAACCACCACTCTTGTCTGTTATGGGTAGTGTGTTAGCTGCCGCTTTTGGTGTTCAGAGCAGTAAAAATAGAGAGCGGGATTTTAGTGGCGGTGGCTTGTGGAGTTATGTATTGGTGGGCGTTCTATTTACGGTAATATTTGTATTAACAGTGGTATTCCTTGTTAAGGCGATATTGAAAAACGCGGGTGTATCGTGAAGTTGAGCTAAAAATTAGCTAATCCACTTTGAGATATTTTCAATCTCCAGCGCCTGCATCACTTTCTTTAAGTTGTTCTTGAAAGCCCTTCGTTCGGTGCTAGGAACACCCTTAAATACCTCCTCCTCACACTCTTTCGCAAGCTTGATTAAGTCTGGCATTAGTCGTTTTCCTGAGACGGTTAAGGCGAGCTTAATACTTCGACGATCCAGCTTATCGTGCTCTCTATTGATGAGCTGCTTCTTCTCCAACCGGTCAAGTAAGCGGGTCACTGCTGATCGATCAACACCCACTTGGTCGGCAACTTCTGCAGGTGTCTTCGCTGATTGGGAATGAATGCTGTAAAGCACTAGCCATTGCGGCCAAGAAATATCGTGGGCTTTGAAAAGTTTGTTGTGTTTATCTTGGAGTTCGGCAGCGGTGCGGCAGAACCAGAATGAAAAACTGTTATGAATGATAAAAGGGCTATTTGGATCACTCACAATAATCGCCCTCTATTGGCTAAAACTAAAACACGTGTAGATACATTTAGCGTCATAAATACCGTTTTCAAAGGATTTTTTGCCCGAGGCGTTGGCTTTAGCTGGAGGGAATAGCGGTTATTGGCCGCTAACCCAGAATACAGCAGTGATAACGAAAATAGTTACTATTACGACCGCTGCAAATGCGTCAATTCCACCGTTTTCGTCTTGAGTTTGATCCTGGTCAGTCATGTTTCACCTTGAAATAGTTTGTAAGTTATTGTTTTTATCGTAATTCTTTATCGGTTTTGCATCTAAAACTGCGGTTCAAAACACTTCGTAAACGTAGCCCGGTTTTGCTGATTGGGCAACTAACTTATTGATATATAAGAAGCTTATTTTTATTCGCATAGCGCTATCTGTACTGTAACAACCCCTTTCTAGAGGTCTAACCTATCACCAAATAGAGAGGGCTGAAGTGCGAGGTATTAGTAATTACTGTATTATCTGCGCCACCTTTTTCCCCGCAGGAAGCATTGATCTATTGGGGAAATCACCCAGTAAACCTTGTTATTGAGTAGATAGATGTACGTATACGACAAGTACGATCACCAGATTATCGCTGACCGAGTTACCCAATTTCGCGGTCAAACCGAGCGATTTCTCTCTGGTGAGTTAAAAGAAGAAGAATTCCTCCCATTACGCCTACAAAATGGCTTGTATGTGCAGCGCTTGGCCCCAATGCTGAGGATCAATGTGCCTTACGGTATGTTGAATGCTAAGCAATTACGTAAGCTGGCCCATATTGCCCGCCATTACGATAAAGGCTATTGCCACGTTACTACGCGTCAGAATATTCAGTACAACTGGCCTGATTTGGCTGAAGTTCCCAATATTCTGGCGGAGCTGGCTGAAGTTGAAATGCACGGTGTTCAGAGCTCTGGTAACTGTATCCGTAACGTTACATCTGATGAATTTGCGGGTATTGCTGGGGACGAAGATATTGACCCGCGCCCCTACTGTGAAATCATTCGCCAGTGGTCCACTTTCCATCCTGAATTTGCCTTCTTGCCACGTAAATTCAAAATTGCTGTAACCGGTACCGATAGCGACCGCGCTGCAGTGAAGGTTCATGACATCGGTTTACAAGTACTCAAGAATGCTAACGGCGACATTGGCTTTAAAGTTTATGTGGGCGGTGGTTTGGGTCGTACACCGGTTATCGGCAGTGTGATTAATGAGTTTGTTCCAGAATCTGATTTACTGTCGTATTTAGATGCCATTTTGCGTGTATACAACCGCTTCGGTCGACGTGATAACAAGTACAAGGCGCGTATTAAGATTCTTGTTAAAGCTATGAAGCCTGAAGTATTTGCTGAAAAAGTAGATGCCGAATGGCAATCTATGAATAAAGAGCATTTAGGTTTAACTGCTGAAGAAATCGCTCGTGCTAAGTCTTTCTTCACAGAGCCTGCATACGAAAGCCTTGACGATGACCAAGCACAAGCATTATTGCAGAGTCAATCTACTGAAAATGCAGCTTTCGGCAAATGGCTAACGCGCAATATCCACTCTCATAAGGTGCCAGGATATGCTGCCGTTTCGCTCTCATTAAAGCCTACCGGTGTTCCTCCTGGAGATCTCACCGACAAGCAATTGGAAACTATTGCTGACCTGTGTGAGAAATTTACCTTTGGTGAAGTTCGTACCACCCACCAGCAAAATATTGTTTTTGGTGATGTACGCAAGAGCGATCTTTTCGACCTGTGGCTGGCTTGTAAGGAAAACGGTTTTGCAACACCCAATATCGGTACATTCACAGATATGATTTGCTGCCCTGGTGGCGATTTCTGTGCGCTGGCCAACGCAAAGTCTATTCCTATCGCCGAGGCTATTCAGCGTAAGTTTGACGATCTAGATTATGTCTACGACTTGGGTGAAATCGATCTCAATATCTCAGGTTGCATGAATGCCTGTGGTCACCACCATGTGGGCAATATCGGCATCTTGGGTGTCGATAAGAAAGGTCAGGAGTTTTACCAAGTCCAGCTCGGTGGCTCTATCGGTGAAGAAACCCGTTTGGCGACCGTTCTAGGCCCTGCATTTACCGCAGACGAAATGCCAAACATCATGGAGAAGATTTTCTCTGTGTATGTTGAGAACCGCAACGAAGAAGAAAGCTTTATTGATGCTGTAAACCGCATCGGCATCAAACCATTCAAGGAGCGTATCTATGTCAAAAATCATTAAAGACGGCTCCCTGGTAGCTGATGATTGGCACTTGTTTACAAAAGAGTGTGAGATCCCAGCTGCGGATGCTATTGGTTCTAGAAGTATTGTGCCTATGAGCTTCTGGCTAGAAAATCGTGAGGTTTTGAAAAGCAAAAACCAGTTGGGTGTATGGATCGATAGCGACGAAGATGTTGAGGCTATTGCTGAGGATATTCATACTCTGCCGTTACTGGCGGTGAATTTCCCTGGCTTTATGGATGGCCGCGCCTTCTCTACCGCTCGTATTGTTCGTGATCGCTATGAATTCAAAGGCGAGCTTCGCGCTATTGGTGGTTTTATTCGTGATCAGCTCACCTATCTTAAGCGTTGTGGTGTGAATGCTTTTCAGTCCGATTCTCTGGATTTGGAAGTGGCAGTGGCTTCTTTGAATGATTTTTCAGAAAGCTATCAAGCTGCTTGCGATCAACCCAAGCCTTTATTTTTGCGCCGGTAAGCGATGCCGCACAATCAATCGGCTCAGTTTGTTAGCCGCTTGACGAAAAATGGGGCCTTTGGCCCCTTTTTTGTGCTTAAAATAAATGAATAAAATCAAGGTAATAGCGAAGACAAAGTCGAAAAGAGCGCTATTAGCTGCTAACCTGTATTACAACTTTCTTATGGATTAATTGGGGGTTTGGATTGGAAGTCTCCACCATTGATGCTTTCTTTTTGATTTTCAGTGGCGCAGCTCTACTAGCAACATTTGCGTTGTGGGCGAGGCAGCCGTTGCTTGTTGCCTATATTGCCCTGGGGGTCATTCTTGGGCCCTACGGCACAGCCATGATCACTGATACTCAGTCTATGGCAGACCTCTCCCATACTGGCATTATCTTTTTGCTCTTCCTCCTAGGGTTGGACATGCAGCCCAAGGCACTGATGCAGGTACTCAATAAAGCTTTCACGGTAACTCTGGTTAGCTCTGCCCTATTTGCTTTGGTCGGGACCGGTGTAGCCCATCTCAGTGGGTTTGGGCTCTATCAAAGCCTTCTGATTGGTGGTAGCTGTATGTTCTCCAGTACCATCATTGGGATTAAATTATTACCCACCACGGTCTTGCACCACCGCCATACTGGCGAGCTAATGATCGGCATTCTATTGCTGCAGGACTTTATCGCGATTCTTCTTTTGATTGCCCTGCTGAGTGCCAAACCTGGTGGTGATACCAGTTATCAATTCTTAATGGTACTTATTGCTTTACCACTATTAGTACTCACAGCCTTCACTTTTGTACGTTGGGTTTTGTTGCCGCTGATCCATAAGTTTGATCGCTTCCATGAGTATATTTTCTTATTGGCCATTGGCTGGTGTATTGGTTTAGCGGTATTGGCAGAACACGTTAACTTGTCTGCAGAGATTGGTGCCTTTATTGCTGGGATTACACTGGCAACCAGTCCTATCGCGCAATATATCGCCATTAGCCTCAAGCCACTTCGAGATTTTTTCTTGGTGATTTTCTTTTTTGCCACAGGAGCCCAGTTGAATATTACTCTGCTGCCTGAAGTGATCTGGCCGGTGTTAATTCTCTCTGCGGCAGTATTGGTGTGTAAGCCCGTTGTATTTAGACACTTGCTGGGGCATCAAAGCGAAAAGAAAAAGTTGGCTTGGGATTTGGGCTTTCGCTTAGGGCAAAACAGTGAATTTGCTCTGCTGGTTGCATTCCTGGCAACCAGCGTTGGCTTATTAGATGAGAAAGGTAGTTTGGTCATTCAGGGAACCGCAATTATTACCCTGTTGATTTCAAGTTATTTGGTTGTTTTCTACTTCCCTAACCCTATTGCGGTTAAAGACCATTTACGTCGGGATTAACGACAGGCCTGAACCGAATGCTTAGAAAAAGCGTTCCAGTGTCAGGCGCTCAAGAACCTTATCAAAAGCCCTGCTTAAACTGGCTTCCGCTGTAAGCCCTAGTTTGTCTAGTAGGGTTTTCTTTTCTTTGTAGTGAACTTCAAATACATCGTAGTCTTTCACCAGTGAGCTGATATAGTCGTCGCTGGTTTGAATCTTATCTACAAGTTTATGTTCTAGCGCCTGCGTGCCGTACCACACATCACCTGTAGCAATTTCATGAATATCAACTGCAGGGCGATGGCTAGCCACAAAATCTTTGAATAACACATGGGTGTCCTCCAGGTCTTCTTGGAATTTTTTGCGGGCCTTACTGGTGTTTTCGCCTAGCATGGTGAGGGTTCTTTTGTGCTCACCGGCGGTATGAAGCTCAACGTCAACCTTATTATGTTTTAGTAGGCGGTGAATATTTGGAACTTGTGCAACTACGCCAATTGAACCTAATACAGAGAAAGGGGCGGCGATAATTTTATCGGCCACACAGGCCATCATGTAGCCGCCACTGGCTGCAACTTTATCGATACAAACGGTTAAAGGAATACCTGCTTGCTTAATGCGGTCTAACTGGCTTGCGGCAAGGCCATAGCTGTGCACAAGCCCTCCGCCACTCTCAAGACGAACAACAAATTCATCATTTGATTCTGCAATCATTAACGCTGTGGTGATTTCTTCGCGAAGATTATCTGTGTCGGATGCTCGCATATCACCATCAAAATCCAAGATGAATGCGCGTGGTTTGTGAGAAACACTTCCCTGCTTTAGTGCGGCTTTTTGTTGTTTTTGCTCTTCTTTTTCTTTGTTTTTTAGGTCCTTCAACCACTGCTTGAATTCAGCTTCACTTAATACGCTGGCTTGAAGGTTTTCTTCGAGATCAATGTATTTGTCATTAATGTTTTCAACTTCAATGGAGCCTTTGGCTTCGCCTTTTGGCTTCATGGTTGCTCCAGCAATCAAGCCAACGATAATTGCGATAGCGATAACCCAGGTAACAGCTTTGGCTAAAAATAATCCATATTCAGACAAGAATTCCACGTAGAACCTCTTAATAGTGTGCGAGTAAATTTATCTAGATATAAAGAGAAAGTGCGCTAGTTCCAGCGTTCCACAGCTTCGGTGGCTGCTGGATTTACGGGTTTGGCCAATAGGCCTGTATGGGACAAGCTAACGGAATAAATGGCTCCATCAGCCAGAGGGACAAAAGTTGCTGAGCCGTAGCGGGCGTCCACCCAGCCTAGCAATTTGTATTCGTTAAGAAGTTTCCAAATTCCAGAGTCCCATGTGCTATCTGCGAAATTATGTACGGTGCGCGGGGCATTGGTTTCATCTTCCAAAGAATAGTAGCGCCCGCTGATACGGTCTAAACGGTAGCCAGGTTGAAATGATGAGCTGATACCTGTTCGCCCCCAGCGGATAATGCGTGCGTCTAGTTGCCATTGATCGCCAGCTAAATTAAAAGTCCAAGCTTTGGCAGTGAGTGGTTCAATCACTTCCACTTGATATTGCTGGTTCCCCTTTTGCGTGATACTTAGGGTCGCAATTTCCTGATCGTGAGAAGCTTGGTTGTATTGATAGAATTCCCAGCTGATTAAGCCTAAGCCACTTACTGCGGCTAATAGGGATAATCCAAAGGTGCCTCGGATAAATCCCATAAACCAAGTATTCTTAAACAACATTCTAAGTGAAACAAAGCAAAGAATTAGGGCAATAAACCCCATGACGTAAGCCAGGCCTTGATAAAGCATAGAAAGAAACCAGTCCTAGTTTTGTTGTTTTTTAATAAAGGCGTTAATCAACTGCCCCGATAGACTGAAAGGCGGTGGATGATCTGGGAGTTTATCATATTGATACCATTGCGCATCTGTTAACTCAATACCATCAACCTCGACATCACCGCTCTTATAGTCTGCGAAAAAACCCAGCATAAGCTGCTGTGGGAAAGGCCAGGGTTGAGAATTGAAATAGCGGATGTTTTCCACCTCAATACCCGCCTCTTCGCGAACTTCTCGATGAATGCATTCTTCAACGCTTTCCCCTGCCTCAATAAAGCCTGCGATGGCGCTGTAATAGCCTTCTGGGAAGCTGGCGTTATGGGCAAGTAAACAATGATCGTCCTTTTCGATAAGTACAATAATACAAGGGGCAATACGTGGGTAATGGCGTGCGTCGCAAGCGGTGCACTGCATGAAAGGCTCTATCGTGGATATAGCGGTGCCACCACCACATTGATTGCAATAACCGTGACTGGCTAGCCAATTAACAAGGTGCTTACCTCGGCTAAGGATACTGAACCATTCTGGATTTCCGTGGCCGGCCAGCCGTAAATGAACTGATTGACATGCCTCTAGTTCAGATAGCAGGTCGAATTGCTCTTGAGAAAGAGCTGCCGTGAAGTAGTGTTTGCCGGCAATTTTACCTACGGATACCCCAAAGAGGCTTAGATGAGAAACCTGATCGGTGGTGAGCTGCCATGTGGGTTGTTTAGCATTGCTTGGAACGCAGATCTCATTCTCTTTCCACAAGATCCAGTGCTGGAGGTTAGCGTTAGGCACACTTTCACTGGTGGCCCATTCAATCAACAGTTCTTCAGGTGAGTGCCAGTTAAACTCCATGGAGTCGATTAGCTCACTGAAAAGCCAAGGGCTTCAAGGCTCTCCTCTGCCAGCGTGAGCACGTTATCATCGGCATTGCGATCACTGGCAAGGGTATCCAGATAGTACTCCAAGCCTATAATGGCGTCGGCAAAAGTTTCTAAAACCTGTTGAATGGCCGCAGGAGCTTCCTGATCTAACAGTTCTTGCACAAAGTTTTTCGAGCTATCAACAACGGCAACAGCTCGAGACTGTGAGAGAATCATCAGTGCGCCTTTGACACCCTCAAGCGTCGAAGGCACGTTGGAGATATGGTTTTTATCGTAAGTAGATTCAGCAAATGCATGTAAGGCACGCTTGATGAGTGATAGGCCGGCTTCTGCTTCGCGGATTACGCTAATTTCGGCATCGGCAAGCTGCGACGTAGCGATAACCTCTTCTTGAGAGAGGCTATTTGCTTTTTCAAGTTGCTCTGGGGTAAGAGAAGCTTCCGATAGATTACCAATTGAGCCCTCAACATAAAGAAGCGTATTGGCTACCTCCATCATGCGGTCTGGGTCCACGCTCTCACCACTTTTTTTCCAGTTCTCCAGCAACTCAGTTTGCCCTTTAAGGCTTTCACTGGCAGAGCCAAGCCCGACAACCGAGAGGATCTCAACGATCTTTTTCAAGCCTGAGGCCAAGGCATCGAAATCTTCAATACCACTAATCCCTGAAAGCGAGGCGCGCTCCAAAGTGTCTTTAACTTGTTTAAGTTCGTCTTGAAGTACATTAATTAAGGATAAAATGGTATCGGAACTTGGGCCTCGCATAGACTCACGCTCTTGTTCGATATCTGCGGCCGTTAAGTTAGAGGGCTCAATACTAAGTTCAGACAGAATTTTGTTAGCCTCAGGATTTTTCCCGCCGGATAAAATGAGGATGAAAATAAGCTCTTTAATCAATGCCCCTGCCGGCTCAGCATCCAAGCCTCCTGCGCCTTTTTCCTGAAGTTGCTTAATTTGACGATCTACTTGGCCAAGTAACAGCTTCCGCTCTTTTGATATAGTTGTATTGCTGAAGGCTAAAACTGCCAAAGCAGCATCGGTAAGCCACCAGAGCTTGCCAAGTTTATGGTTGCCTGTGATTTTATCTAGCCGCTGAACAGCGCGCTGCATCAGACTAATACTCGGACGAACCTGTTGATCTCTAAAGACATTCAATAGCCCTACTTGGAACATATGCCGCAACCGGCGGGCTAGGGGTTTCAGGTCCTCGCCATACACCGCTGAATTCCCAGCACTTGAGTTTCTGCTAACTTCACCGGTATTTAATTCAAAGAAATGACTATCAGGTAGCGCAGGTGCTTTAGCGAATGCGCGCAATTCATTGATAAGTGGAAGAAGTAAATTCGGTACAGATTTACGTTGCTGAGAAACGTAATCCATGTACCTGGGGATCACAAAGAAATACTCTCCCAGCTTATCGAGAATGACGTGTTGTTGCTCCTCGCTACTTTCAGAAAGCGCATCTTGAGCTAGAATTGCGGCTCTTGTAAGGGTTTCAGCGCCCTTTAGCTGGAGCATACTGCAAATACCCGCGATTTGATTTAAGTGCTCACGGCTTGATTCTATAAGGCCTGAGTGATCTTTGCCGCTTCGCGAAAAGTCTTCTAAAGCAGCGGCGGCTGTCTGAACAGTCACGTTTAACTCTTCCTGAACCAGATTGAGAGAAGCCATGTTGACTGGAAACTCAATGCTCACCGGGTATCCTCGTAGCTAAAAAATTATTGTAAGTGTAGCCCATTGTTATAACTTAGCTAGAAACGACAGTGCCTTTGACGCTTGCTTATTAGTGTTTGCTAAAGATGTTTAAGACTTAGCATTTAGCCAAATTACAGAGTATAGACCGTCTGGAGATACTAGACCTCCATGAAACAGTTTTTTTACTTATATAGCAAGATGTTAGCAAGCAATTCTAATGTGTACTATCATATTAAGAATTTCGTCAGCTTAGGGTTAAAGTGGTCTTTTTTGATCATTTCTTTGATTTATTAGGCTGGGCGAGCTAATCCTAACAGGTACATCTCATCTATTTGGGGAATCCATGAACAATTCTCTTCTTTCTGCATTCGGTAAAAACTTCCTAGGGCAAGCGCCAGACTGGTATAAACAAGTCATTATTGCTTTTCTGGTGGTTAACCCTATTCTCCTCATGTTAGTCGGTCCTTTCGTTACCGGCTGGGTAATCGTTGGTGAGTTTATTTTCACCCTGGCGATGGCGCTTAAATGCTACCCCTTGCAGCCCGGTGGCTTGATTGCCATTGAGACCATTGCTTTAGGTATTGCTACCACTGAAGGTTTAAAGTCCGAAGTTGAGCAAAACTTTGCGGTGATCCTGCTTCTGATCTTTATGGTGGCAGGGATCTATTTCATGAAAGATCTTTTGCTGTTTGTTTTCACCAAGATCTTGATTCGGGTTCGAAATAAAATTCTCCTCTCCCTACTCTTCTCCTTCGTTGCCGCAGTACTTTCTGCGTTCTTAGATGCATTAACGGTAACGGCCGTACTGATCAGCGTGGGTGTAGGTTTCTATGCCGTATATCACAAGGTTGCTTCAGGGAAGAAAATCCATATTGAGGACGACCACGATCATAGTGACGATTCTGTTATCCATGAATATAACCGTTCGGATCTAGATCAGTTTCGTGCTTTCTTGAGAAGCCTCATTATGCACGGAGCTGTAGGTACTGCTTTGGGTGGTGTGTGTACTCAGGTTGGTGAACCACAAAACCTGCTGATTGCCGAAAAGCTTGGTTGGAACTTTATTGAGTTCTTTTTGGTGATGGCCCCTATTACTATTCCGGTACTTTTTGCAGGTTTGGCATGCTGTGCTTTATTGGAGAAAACGAAGATCCTGGGATATGGCTATGAGATTCCTGAAAAAGTAAGAGAGGTTCTCGAGGATTTTGAAGCCCAGCAAAACCGGAAACGTACCACTCGTCAAAAAGCAGAACTGGTCACTCAGGGTATTGTTGCCATTATTCTTTGCGTTGCCTTAAGTCTACACATTGCTGAGGTTGGCTTTATTGGTTTGATGATTATTGTTCTGCAAACAGCCTTTAATGGTGTTATTGAAGAACATCAAATTGGTCATGCTTTTGAAGAGGCCCTCCCCTTTACTGCGCTGTTGGTAGTGTTCTTTGTAGTGGTGTCAGCCATTCATGAGCAACACTTGTTTAGCCCTGTTACAAACTACGTACTGAGCCTGCCAAAAGAAATACAGCCGGCCATGTTGTTTGTTGCCAACGGTATCTTATCGATGATTAGCGATAACGTATTCGTTGCAACCGTTTACATTAACGAGGTTCATCAAGCAATGGTTCAAGGAACCATTGATCGTGAGCACTATGAGAAATTGGCGGTTGCTATTAACACAGGCACTAATATTCCAAGTGTAGCTACACCTAATGGGCAGGCAGCGTTCTTGTTCTTATTGACCTCTGCTTTGGCCCCGCTACTACGTTTGTCTTATGGGCGTATGGTTATAATGGCTTTCCCTTACATGGTTGTAATGAGCTCAGTAGCTCTGGCGATTATTATTAACCAGTAAATGCAAAGCGACAGAGACAAAAAAGGAGCCGTATGGCTCCTTTTTTTATGCTTACAAGAAAATAGACTGAAGCTATAAGGTATCGATCATCTCCCCCAAATTGGGCCGTCACCACATTTCTTCGCGAGTAATTTCATGTACTCATTGTGAGCATCTTGCTCTTCTGAATCTGCGCTGATAACGGGTAAAGGTTGGCGGTTTTCACTAAGCCGTTGAATCTCGCTAATCTTGGCTGCACCGGAGGAACCTGAGTCTTTACTCTCCCCTGCTAATGCTAATGCGGTTTGGCCGCCGGTCATGGCCAAGTAAACGTCCGCTAGAATCTCGGAATCTAATAAAGCACCGTGAAGGTCTCGTTGAGAGTTGTCTACATCGTAGCGCTTACACAGAGCGTCTAGATTATTACGCTGGCCTGGGTGGCGCTCTCGCGCCATAACCAGGGTATCTATAACAGAGCAAATTTCGTTAATAGGACCAAAACGCTTCCCGTCTAAGGCAAATTCGTGGTCCATAAAGCCAATATCGAAGGGGGCGTTATGGATAATTAATTCGGCTCCATCAATGAAGCTGGCAAATTCTTCTGCAATTTGTGCAAAGCGAGGTTTGTCTACAAGGAATTCATTGGTAATGCCGTGAACACTAATGGCTTCTTCGGGAACATCTCGATCAGGGTTTATATAGACGTGGTAATGCCGCCCTGTGATCTGACGGTTTAGAAGTTCCACACAGCCTATTTCAATAATTCTGTGCCCTTGTTCAGGGGCAAGGCCAGTGGTCTCTGTATCTAATACTATTTGCTTCATGAGTAGCCTACTGTTTAATTGTCTCTATGCCTTGGTTTGCCAAAGCATCGGCTATGTCATTTTCCCTGTGCCCTGAGTGGCCTTTTACCCAGCGCCAATCAATGGTGTGTTTTTCTGCAGCGGCATCTAGTTGCTGCCAAAGATCAGCGTTTTTAACGGGCTTCTTAGCTGCAGTCTTCCACTGGCGTTTCTTCCAATTAGGCATCCACTCCGTTATGCCTTTGCGCACATATTCAGAATCTGTAGTTAATACGACTTGGCAGGGCTCCTTCAGTGCCTCTAGAGCAGAAATAGCCGCTAATAGCTCCATGCGGTTATTGGTCGTGTTGGCTTCTCCGCCACACATAGACTTTTCGTGCTCTCCGTACCGAAGTAATACGCCCCAACCTCCTGGCCCTGGATTGCCTTTGCAGGCACCATCGGTGAAAATTTCAACAGTTTTTGACACAGTATTGATTAGCAGCCTTTTTTAGGGATGTGTTTCTTAGTGGAAGGCGGATTGTGCACGAAGCTTGTGGGTTTTGCGACGCCAAAACCCATTTTGGGTCGTAATACTGCCCAGCGACTGTGAAGTGGACTGCCAACACTGACTTCTTTTCTGGCTACCAGTACTTTTGCTGCGCCACCGAAAACTTGGTAGCGCTGCATAAAATAGCCTATGGCAGAAAAGCGCTCAAGCCAGTTTACAGATTGAATGGGTGGTTGGTAGGCAATGCGAGTTATGGATACAGGTGTAAAATCGAGCAGTCTCAGCCAGTCTTCTACTCGGTGTCGGTGAAGATCGTGATAACAGCTATCGGCTTTGCCAAAACACAGACGGCGAATGTGCTTCAGCCAGCCCCACAAACTCCAAGGGTTGTAGAGAAAGACCACCATATAGCCATGGGGGATTGTCACCCTGGCGGCTTCACGCAGTAGTTGATGGGGTTGAGGTGAAAATTCTAAAGCGTGGTGTAGGATACAAACGTCCACGGTGTCAGATGGGAGTGGCAAGGCTTCAAATTCACTGACAGTAGAGGTTCTATATTCCTTCTCGGGGGTAAAAATAAATCGATGATTTATGGTGCTACTGACTGTAGAGAGTCCCCCTGGGATAGCGCTCATTTGCAAAAGGTGAAAGCCAAACATTTCAGGCAAAGTATCGTTCAGTTGCACTTGCTCTTGCTGGAGTAGTCGCTTTCCAAAAGGCTGTTCAAACCACTGCTCAAGTGTGCGCCTATCATCATCCCTTGTTGCTACGCCTCGGGTTTTACACCAGTAGCTTTTTGCGTAATTTGTGAGCTGTGTAAACCACTTCATTGCTGCCATCTCTAATTGAAACGCTGTAATGGAATTATAGTCATTTATGGACAGCCCCATTACAATTTTAGGTTGATACTGAGCCCACTATTACAAACTCAACGCATAAGCAGATTCTCATATGATTAACATCATCACGGTTCCGGCATTTAACGACAACTACATCTGGCTGTTTCATGAGGAAGGCTCGGATCAAGCCTATGTGGTAGACCCTGGCACTGCTGAACCTGTGTTGAATGCTTTAACTGAGCAAGGCCTAAGCTTGGCCGGTATTCTCATCACCCATCACCATAATGACCATATTGGTGGGATTTCTGACCTGCTGAAAATTAACAATGTTCCCGTATTTGGTGTTGTGTCTGAGAGAATTCCGGCCACTGAAATTGTCGTTGAAAATCAATTGGTTAGTCTTGCTGGGATTCGGTGGCGTGTTCTTTCGGTGCCCGGCCATACCCGTGAGCATATTGCTTTTTATGGCGAGCCTGAGGGGCAGGATCCTGTGCTTTTCTGTGGTGATGCGCTCTTCTCTGCTGGATGTGGTCGCCTTTTTGAAGGTGATGCCAAGCAGCTCTATGAGGCAATGACTGTTTTCAAATCTCTTCCTGATACCACCAAGGTTTTCTGCGCCCATGAATATACCTTGGCGAATTTGTCATTTGCCTCAACAGTTGAGCCTGACAATTCCGAAATCAACAGCTATCTTACTAAAGTGAAAGCATTACAAAACAAAGGGTTGCCAAGTATTCCTAGTACAATTTCTCAGGAAAAGCTTATCAACCCTTTTTTACGGTGGGATAAAGAGAGTGTACTCTCTACGGTTAAAGCTGAGTTTCCTGATGTAGAAATAGGAGATGTCGATACTTTGCGTGCATTGAGAGCCTGGAAGGATAATTTCTAGCCAAGCATCGTGTTTATTTGCTGACATTTGTGCCTAAGCTGTGACCTGTATCCAAAGGCAGTGCAACCTTGGTTGACCCCTGTTATGGCTCAACCTACAATCCCCCGTCCTTATAAATATAGAGAAGAATAACGGTATGGGTTCTCGCTATACCCCACTTTCTGGGGTGATTTTGGCTGGGGTTTTGGCCCTTCAAGGGTGTACGCTTAGTCAACTCCAACCAAGCAAGCTTGCTATTTTTTCCTCTTCAAATGAGCAGGTGGCCGATAAGACGGACCTTGATGAACCTCAGGCTGGAGAATCCTCGTCACTTCCCGTTTCTGCTAGTAGCTCTGAAGGCATCGCTAAGGGCAGTAATAGTCTACAGCCTGAAGTTTCTGAGCGCCCAAATGAGCAATTAGCTAGTGTAGAACTAGATCAAGCGGCCAAAACACTCTCTATCTGGCCTCGCCTACGGAGCGGTTTTACTCTTGATGTAGATTCCATCCAGCATAAGCGAATCAATAATCACCTTAATTGGTATTCTCGCAATAAGGGCTATATGAAGCGCGTATCCACACGCGCTAATCGTTATCTATACCACATCGTTGAAACTCTTGAGGACAAAGATCTACCGCTTGAGTTAGCGCTGCTCCCTATTGTTGAGAGTGCCTTTGATCCTTTTGCCTATTCCCATGGCCGTGCTAGTGGCATGTGGCAATTCATTCCTGGAACGGGTCGTCTCTACGGCTTAAAGCAGAATTGGTGGTACGACGGCCGTCGTGACGTTGTTGCATCTACGCAAGCTGCTACAAAATATTTAAAGTACCTTAACCGCCGCTTCAAGGGCGACTGGTTATTAGCTCTTGCGGCTTATAACACCGGTGAAGGCAACCTGCAGAAAGCAATTAACCGCAATAAGCGCCGTGGACGCAGTACGGATTTCTGGTCTTTAAAGTTACCGAGAGAAACCAAAGCCTATGTGCCTCAGCTTATTGCGCTGGCAAAGATTGTTAAGAATCCAGAGCAATACGGCATTGAGCTTAAAGAAATTCCAAACTCACCCTACTTCGCTACTGTGGATATCGAATCTCAAATTGATCTCTCTCAAGCATCGCGTCTAGCGGATATCACTATGGATGAGCTATATGCTCTAAATCCTGGTTTTAATCGCTGGGCAACAGATCCAGATGGTCCTCATAGCTTAAATGTACCTGTGGAGAAAGAAGACAAATTCTCTCAACAGTTAGCCGTACTACCTAAAGAGCAGCGCATTGGCTGGCATCGCTATAAGGTTAAAAGCGGCGACAGCCTTATTAGTATTGCTAAGAAATTCCATACCAGTGTTAAGGGCTTAAAAAAGGCGAATAAATTAAGAGGGAATATGATTCGAGCCGGTAAAAGCTTGATGATCCCTACCGCAATGAAGGCCCCGAGTCATTACGCTCAAAGTACAGGTGAGCGTACAAAACGAACGCAGTCTCGCTCTGCAGGTAAAGATAAGCACAAGGTCATTCATGTGGTTCGTGCAGGCGATAGCTTCTGGAAGATCGCTCAGCACTATGGTGTACGTGTATCCTCTTTAGCTAAGTGGAATGCCATGGCTCCAAAAGATACCCTTCAAGTGGGGCAAGAGTTAGTGGTATGGACAAAGAACTCTGATGCTCTCGCGGCCGCGTGGGATAACCCTCTTATTAGAAAAGTCCCCTATCGTGTTCGTCGTGGTGACTCCCTTGCTAAAATTGCAGGTAAGTTTAATTTGTCCGTTAATGACATCCTTCGTTGGAATACCATTAACCGCAATAAGTACCTCCAGCCAGGCCAGCGACTTACGCTATTTGTCGATGTTCGCTCGGTAAATTAATCTCTTTGCTTTGACTACTTCTTTTGCTGGCACACTTTTCCTTTCGTATAAAATGTGCCAGAAAGTCAGTTAATTGCGTTTAGTCAATTAAGGTTCAGCCTAAAAACAGTATATTGCCTCAAAAGTCACTATATGGGGAGAAAACTGTGTTTGGTTCAAAAGCAATAGAGTTATATAACGATGGCGATCATAAATGCTTAATGTACTGTGATCTCGTTAAGGGTACAGGTATTCAATCAAATCAGTTTCTTATCATCGACGGTAACAATGAAGCGATCATTGATCCAGGTGGTGACCTCACTTACGCTCCTTTGAGTATTGAAATTGGTAAGCACACAAACCTTGAATCTCTTGATTATATTTTAGCTTCGCACCAAGACCCTGATATCATTTCGTCCCTTGGGCGGTGGGTAATTCAAACGAATGCAAAAGTAGTTTGCTCAAAGCTGTGGTCTCGATTCTTACCGCATCTTGTTCCGAATTATTTGCAGCACCAGGAAGGAGGCACTTTTGATAACCGTATTGTTCCACTACCAGATATCGGAGGGTATATTTCCCTCGGTACAAGCCGTGTTCATGCAATTCCTGCGCACTTTTTACACTCCGTAGGTAACTTCCAATTTTACGATGAGGTTAGTGGAATCTTGTTCTCAGGAGATATGGGTGCTTCACTGTGTGACGATGATCTTGCCCTGCCTGTTTCTGACTTTAACAGCCACATCCCCTCCATGAAGGCCTTCCACCAACGTTACATGTGTTCAAAAAAAGCAACTTCACTGTGGGCCAATATGGTGAAGAACATGAAGGTACAGAAAATTGTGCCACAACATGGGCGCTACTTTGAGGGGGAAAACATCAATAAATTCTTAGACTGGGTGTCTGACTTGGATTGTGGGATTGATCTGCTCACTCAGAAAGACTATTCATTTGATTGTGTAAATCAGCAGGAACGGGGCTTACCCTGTATTAACGGATAGGGATTCCCCTAGTATGTTGTCGATAGATAAAAAAAGAGCAGCTCAAGAAGCTGCTCTTTTTTTATCTGCATTTGGATATATGTTTTGCAAGCGCATTGAAAAGTTTAGTTAAAAATCTCAATAGCTGCTACGTCCTTATTACTTTCCTCGAGAATACGCACGTCACGTTGGCCTGCCTGGCGTGAAAGCCATTGGCGCATACCGTCCGCAACACTAGTATCTACATCGTCTGAGTGAATCTTGGTTAGCTCAACCACTGCCACATCACCATTCGTTAAAGGAACAATGTCGGTACCTATCCGGGATATGCCAAACGCACTAGAGCGAATTTCACTGGGAATACCCGGTCCATTACGTTCCTGCTTTTCATGGCTCTCAAACTTCAGCCCTTCTTTTTCGGCAATAATGGCAAGACTAGATTCATCTGTGATTTGAGTTACTAGGTCTTTCGCCTTTTGGGTTAGCGCTACACCGGATTTTTCAGCGACTAATTTAGCCTTGATTTGATTGCTTACTTCAGCGAGTTCCAGTTGGCGCTCTGGTTGATGTTCTTTTAGGCGGATTACAATGACATGATCATTACTGATTTCTAATAGATCGCTATTTTGTTGCTCAACAAGAATGTCCTCACCAAAAGCAGCGCGTCGAACGATTGGATATTGAGCCACGCCAATGCCTGCATCCCGGTTAAAGAATGGGCTTTCTTCCGCTTTTAAGTCGAGTGATGATGCCAGCTCTTCGAAATCAGTGCTGTCATAACTTTCTTCACGTAGCTTTTCTTGAACTTCGACAAATTCGATTTCAGCTTTCTCACGCTTGATTTCATTACCAAGCTTTTCTTTCATCTCTGTCAGAGACGGCGCTTCTTCACCCTTCACTTCAAGTAACTTGATAAAGTGGAAGCCGCTTTCGGTTTCAACTGCTGTCGATACTTCGTTGACCGAAAGCTTAGCCGCTGCGGACTCGAAAGCCTCAGGGAAGGTATCGCCTGTAGTGTAACCCAAGTCGCCGCCCTCCTGGTTTGAGCCTGCATCTTCAGAGAATTCTTTCGCAAGAGCTGCAAAATCTTCACCGGTATCAAGCTTGCTTTGGATTTGCTCTAATGCTCGAGCGTGGGATCCATCATCTTTTAGCTCGATCAATATATGGGCGACACGGCGCTCAACCTGTGATTTAAACTCTTTAACAAAGGCTTCATAGCGTTCAGCAATGTCTTCGTCACTGGCGTCGGTGCGAGTAGCGATATCAGCTAGTTTAAGCTCTATATAGGTTACTGAAACTTGCTCCGTAGATTTGAGGTCAGTTTTATTTGCTTCATAGTTAGCGGCAATTTCGTCTTCGGTAACCTGAATATCAGTCACTGAGGCTTTAGGGATGACCATATAGCCAAAATCACGCTTTTGGCCAAGGAGAGCCGCAATTCGAAATGACTCTTTGTCGGTCAGAAAGGCAGTGGTTTCAAACCCCGTTTGTAGTTGATTGATCAGCAAGTCTTGGACAAGTGCTGCCTTGTAACTGGATGGAGAGTGACCAATGTTTGCAATTAGGCGGATGTATTTATTTGGGTCAAATTTCCCGTCGGATTGAAAGCTGGGTTCGTTGATTAAAATCTGATCAATGGCCGCACCAGAAATTGCCATATTTGAATCTTCAGCCAGTTGGCGCATAAGGCGAGTACGGATTAGGTTGTCGAGCACAGGGCCGGATAGAGCCTCATCACTCAAGTCACCTTTATATTTTCTAGAGAGCAATTGTTGTTTTTGGAGGTAGATTTCTCGCTGTAACTCTTGCTGAGATATTTTGTCGCCATTAATTTCAGCAGCATTTTGAGCACCGTTGCTGGTAAATAAGGCATCGACACCGAATAAGGCGAATGGGATACAAATGATGATAACCAGGATAAAGGCTGCAGTACCCTTGATGTTATCTCTCATCGATTGAAGCATGGCCGACCTCAGAAAAAAGTTGTTTGGTGGTTGAAAATTCGTGGTTTAAAAAAAAGAAAAGGGCGTACTGTTGTGCGCCCCTGGAAACCGTTAGCTGCTAAAGCATTAACCGTTAACAGCGTCTTTCAATGCCTTACCAGCTTTGAAAGATGGAACCTTAGCTGCAGGAATTTCGATAGGTTCGTTAGTTTTTGGGTTGCGACCGGTGCGAGCAGCACGATCTTTAACCGCGTAAGTACCAAAACCAACAAGAGAAACCTGATCACCTTCTTTAAGTGCGTTGGTTACTGTGTCGATAAATGCATCAAGAGCGCGCCCTGCTGCAGCTTTAGGAATATCTGCAGATGCAGCGATTGCTTCGATCAGCTCTGATTTATTCACGTTGTAATCCCCTTATTATTAAATAATTTCTAGAAAAAAGAATTCGGTCTTTTACCCAAGCAAATGTACCAAGATCAACAAGAGGCCTTTTATACCAAGGGGTTCAGCCATGGTCAAGAAAACTTATTGATATATTTCTGTCAATGCGTACTTATTCTCGCCTTGTCACCGCCAGATTGTTTATCGCTGGTTTCCAGCGCTTCAAACTCTTCGTCGGTAAATGGCTTCGGCATATGCTGCAATGCCACTTCAAGTACTTCGTCTATCCACTCTACCGGGCGGATATCCAAGTTTTCCTTAATGTTATCAGGGACTTCTTTGAGGTCCCTCTCGTTCTCTTTAGGAATTAACACAATTTCAATTCCGCCACGACGAGCCGCTAGCAACTTCTCTTTCAAGCCGCCGATAGGCAGTACCTGGCCACGGAGCGTGATTTCACCAGTCATGGCTACACTAGCTTTAATTGGTATTCCTGTAAGAACCGACACAAGCGCTGTGCACATGGCGATACCTGCACTAGGCCCATCTTTTGGGGTCGCTCCTTCAGGTACGTGAATATGGAGGTCAGTTTTTTCGTGGAAGTCGGGTTCGATACCGAGAACCTGGCAGCGACTGCGGACCACCGTCAATGCTGCTTGGATGGACTCCTGCATAACATCACCCAGGGAGCCTGTTTTGACTACTTTACCACGCCCCTTCACTACAGAGGCTTCGATTGAAAGGAGTTCTCCGCCAACTTGAGTCCATGCCAAACCTGTTACTTGCCCTACTTGGTTTTCCTCTTCTGCACGGCCAAAGTTGTATTTACGAACACCGAGGTATCCTTCAAGTTTATCTGGATCGATGGTGACAGTATCTTTACTCCCAGACTTAACATGCTCGGTTACAACCTTACGGCATAATTTAGCGATTTGACGTTCGAGGCCACGTACGCCTGCTTCACGGGTGTAGTAGCGGATAACATCGCGGATTGCATCGTCGGCGATAGAAACTTCACTTTCTTTAAGGCCGTTAACTTTTAGCTGCTTGGAGACCAAATGACCTTTGGCGATAGCTAGCTTTTCATCCTCGGTGTAGCCAGGAATGCGAATAATTTCCATGCGGTCTAACAATGGACCGGGGATATTCATTGAGTTTGAGGTGCAAATGAACATGACATCTGAAAGGTCGTAATCCACCTCTAGATAATGGTCATTGAAGGTATTATTTTGCTCAGGATCTAAGACTTCTAACAGTGCTGATGCGGGGTCACCGCGATTATCCATGCCCATTTTATCGACTTCGTCTAGAAGGAATAATGGGTTACGTACACCTACCTTCGACATTTTTTGAACAAGCTTGCCGGGCAAAGAGCCGATATATGTTCTGCGATGGCCGCGAATCTCTGCTTCGTCACGTACGCCACCCAAGGCCATGCGTATAAACTTACGGTTGGTAGCGCGAGCAATTGATTCCCCTAATGATGTTTTACCCACACCAGGTGGGCCCACCAGGCAGAGAACAGGCCCTTTTAGTTTTTTAACCCGTTGCTGAACGGCCAAGTACTCAAGAATCCTTTCTTTTACTTCCTCTAGGCCATGATGTTCCGTTTCCAATATCTCTTCTGCTTTAATGAGATCGTGGCGAACTTTACTACGCTTTTTCCAAGGGACATTGACCATCCAGTCAATGTAAGAGCGAATAACGGATGCTTCCGCAGACATAGGAGACATCATTTTGAGCTTGTTGAGCTCAGCTTTGGCTTTCTCCAAAGCTTCTTTGGTCATGCCAGCTTCATTGATCTTGGTTTCAAGCTCATCGGTCTCATTATGGGCTTCGTCAATATCGCCAAGCTCCTTCTGAATGGCTTTCATTTGCTCATTCAAGTAGTACTCGCGCTGGCTTTTTTCCATTTGTTTTTTGACCCGGCCGCGAATTCGCTTTTCGACATCTGCCAAGTCTATTTCTACAGACATCAAACCCATTAGATGCTCAATACGGTCACGTACAGAAACGATTTCAAGGATTTCTTGTTTCTTGTCTAGGTCTAATGGAATGTGACTCGAAATAGTGTCAGCTAACCGATGGATATCCTCGATTCCGGATAGAGACGCTAGTATCTCAGAGGGGACTTTTTTGCCTTTGTTTACATATTGCTCAAATTGAGCATTCAGAGAGCGGTGAAGAATCTCTGCCTCAGCTTCTTCAATGCCGTCAGTACTTAGTTGTGTAATGTGCGCATTGAGATAGGTATCTGCTTCATTAGGGGTAAGCTCTGAGATAGATACGCGCTCAATACCTTCGGCCAGTACTTTTACGGTTCCATCAGGGAGTTTTAACAGTTGAAGGATATTGGCAAGACACCCTACTTTATAGATATCGTCAAGGCCTGGGTCATCGTTTCCAGCATCCCTCTGCGCAACAAGAACAATCTGTTTTTCGTCATCCATCGCTTGCTCTAGTGCGGCTATGGACTTTTCGCGACCCACAAACAACGGAATTACCATGTGTGGATAAACCACTACATCACGCAGCGGGAGCATTGGGAATATTTCTAGGGTGTCAGAAGAAACCATGAAGACCTCAAAATCAATAAACTCTCTGCCATATAAGGCATATGACGAAATTTATGGGGGCAAACTGCCAAAATACAAGGCGCGGCTTAAATTAAAGGCCAAAACAAAATAGTAAGGGTTGAAAAAAACAAAGGCCCCATGAGGGGCCTAGTTAAAAGCGCTTCCGTCGAGCCTAATCTTCAGCAGCGGCTTTAGGGGCAGGTGCCTCACTGTTGTATACCATAAGCGGGTCAGACTCACCTTTAATGACAGATTCATCAATGACTACCTTGCCAACGTTTTCCTCTGATGGGATGTGGTACATGGTATCGAGAAGCACATTTTCCAGAATGGAGCGTAAGCCACGAGCACCTGTTTTACGCTCCATTGCAAGATTTGCAACCGCGCGTAAGGCGTCTTCACGGAAGTCCAGATCCACACCTTCCATCTCGAAGAGATGAGCGTACTGTTTTGTAAGTGAGTTTTTAGGCTCTTTCAAAATCTGCATCAGTGCAGCTTCGTCAAGTTCTTCCAGTGTAGCAATAACGGGTAGTCGGCCCACGAACTCTGGTATTAATCCGTATTTCACTAGGTCATCAGACTCGAGGTCTTTTAATAAGTCGCCAACATTTTTATTTGCATCCTTGGTTTTAACTTCAGCGCCAAAGCCAATGCCGCCTTTTTCAGAGCGATCACGAATAACTTTGTCGATGCCCGCAAAGGCGCCACCACAAATAAATAGAATGTTTGCAGTATCAACCTGCAAAAATTCTTGCTGAGGGTGTTTGCGACCACCCTGTGGTGGAATGGAGGCAACAGTACCTTCAATTAATTTTAGTAGCGCTTGCTGTACGCCTTCGCCAGACACGTCACGAGTGATTGACGGGTTGTCAGACTTGCGTGAGATTTTATCAATTTCATCGATATAGACGATGCCCTGCTGGGCTTTATCTACATCGTAATCGCACTTTTGGAGTAGTTTTTGGATGATGTTTTCAACATCTTCACCCACGTAGCCTGCTTCAGTCAGTGTGGTCGCGTCTGCAATGGTAAAAGGCACATTGAGAAGTCGTGCTAGGGTTTCAGCAAGCAGCGTTTTACCGCTGCCGGTAGGGCCTACCAGTAGAATGTTGGATTTACCCAATTCAACTTCTTCGCCCTCTTTCTTCGGGGCGGCTTTGCGGAGGCGTTTGTAGTGATTATAAACCGCTACGGCGAGTACCTTCTTAGCTCTTACTTGACCAATGACATACTGATCTAGAATGGCTGAGATTTCTTGTGGTGTAGGAAGTGCGTCCTGAGGGGTGTCTGTACCCGCGGCTTCTTGAATTTCTTCGCGAATGATGTCGTTACACAGGTCCACACATTCATCACAAATAAACACCGACGGGCCAGCAATTAGCTTGCGAACCTCATGCTGGCTCTTTCCGCAGAATGAGCAGTACAGCAGTTTACCGTTGTCGTCGCTGTCTTTGGATTTATCGGTCATTAAAGGGCTCCAAACAAATTACCGTCACTTTTGAAGATGACGGATAGAGAGTCATTTTGCAAGTATAGCAGGCCCATTAAGGCTGTTAAGGGGCCTGTATGGCATTATTCGGCAGATTCACCAGAACGTTTAGTGATAACACTGTCTACCAGTCCATAATTCAGCGCTTCATCCGCACTCATGAAGTTATCACGCTCAGTGTCTTCAGCGATACGCTCATAGCTTTGGCCAGAGTGTTCTGCCATTAAGCGATTCAGCTTTTCACGAATTTTCAGGATTTCCTGTGCGTGGATATGGATGTCTGACGCCTGCCCCTGTGCACCGCCACTTGGCTGATGGATCATGACGCGAGCATTAGGCAGTGCATAGCGTTTGCCCTCTGCGCCGGCATTAAGTAGGAATGCACCCATGCTGCAAGCTTGTCCAATGCACATGGTGCTGACATCAGGCTTAATAAACTGCATGGTGTCATAGATTGACATGCCGGCAGTTACAGAGCCGCCTGGCGAATTGATGTAAAGATGGATGTCTTTATCTGGGTTTTCAGATTCCAAAAACAGTAACTGCGCAACGATCAGGTTGGCCATGTGGTCTTCAACTGGGCCGACGAGAAAAATAACGCGTTCTTTTAACAGGCGGGAGTAAATATCGTAGGAACGTTCCCCTCTAGCGGATTGTTCAACAACAATTGGCACCAAGCCCCCTGCATTTTCAATTTCACTGCTGCTTGTTGAATGATCTATAAAACCTGTCATGGACTTTTATTACTCTTATCAGTTTATTTGTGGGCAATTCGTCGCTTTTTTAAGCCAATCAGCCAAAATTCGGGCAAAAAAAAGGACTGCTAAAAAGCAGTCCTTTCACTTTAACCTCACTTGCAGATTATGCCAACCTAAAGTGAGATTAGGCGCCAGTTTTAACTGGCTTGCGCCTCTTACTAGCCTTGAGCTGCGGGCTCTTCAGGCTTAATGATTTCATCGTAAGTTGATTTAACGGTCTCAATAGAGCCTTGTTCGATCACATAATCAACAACTTGGTCTTCGATAACTAAAGACTCAACTTGCGCCAGCATTTGCTGGTTATTGTAGTAATAATCGATAACTTCTTCTGGTTGTTCGTAAGTGGAAGCCATTTCTTCGATTTGGCTGCGAACACGATCAGCGTCAGGTTTTAGGTCGGCTTTTTTGATCAGCTCCCCAACAATTACACCCAGTGCTACACGCTGCTCGGCTTGCTCACGGAACATATCGTCTGGAAGTAGTGATTTGATGTCCATGTTTTGTGCGCCGCCAAACTGCTGAGCCATCTGGTTGCGGATTACATCGATTTCACTAGTAATCAGTGCTTTGGGGAGTTCAACGTTGTGAATTTCACGCAGGTTATTCATTACCTGGGTTTTCAATTTAGTCTTGGCTGCATGGGTCATCTCGCGAACCATATTGCCTTTTACTTCTTCGCGGAATTTTTCTTCACCGCCCTCACTTACGCCGTACTTTACGAAGAACTCTTCGTTAAGCTCAGGAAGTTTCTGTTCCTCAACGCCGTTTAAGGTGATTGCAAATTCCACTGCAGCACCTTTTAGGTCTTCTGAGTGGTAGTCTTCAGGGAAGGTCAATTGAAGAGTCTTTTGCTCGCCTGCTTTCATGCCAACGATACCGTCTTCAAAACCAGGGATCATGCTGTTGCTGCCCAATACCAGCTTTTGGCTGTCGGCTTTGCCACCGGCAAATTCTTCGCCGTCTTTAGTACCTACAAAGTCGATGTCTACCTGGTCTTCCAGGGCCGCTGCGCGGTCAGCGCTTTCAAAAGTTGCTTGTTGCTTGCGTAGTACTTCGATCATGCTGTCTAGGTCTGCGTCAGTCACCTCAGCTTCAAGCTTCTGTACGCTAACGGCTGACAAATCGCCGACTTCAACTTCAGGATAAACTTCAAAAGTAGCGATAAACTCGAAGTCTTTGCCTTCTTCAACTTGCTTAGGCTCAATGCTTGGCTGGCCGGCAGGCTTCAGGTTTTCTTGTGTTAGGGCTTCGTAAAAGCTTTTGTTGATTACGTCGCCCAGGACTTCTTGGCGAACGCCAGGTCCATACTGCTGCTTAACGATTTTCAGAGGTACTTTACCTTTACGGAAACCATTCATTTTAATGTTCTTCTGGGCATCTTTAAGACGAGCATTTACAGCGTTGTCGATGTTGGCAGAAGGAACACCAATGGTCAGGCGACGTTCAAGATTGGAAATTGTTTCAACAGAAACCTGCATGGAGACCTCACGCATCTATCATCTATATAGTGTGAAGGAACAATCCAGATGGATTGCCCTGTTTGCCCTGAGGGCATTTTGTGCTTTTGAAAAATGGTGCGGACGGAGAGACTTGAACTCTCACACCTTACGGCACCAGAACCTAAATCTGGCGTGTCTACCAATTCCACCACGTCCGCGAAATCTGCTTGAAGTATTACTTCAATAACTGACTATAACCTGTTGGTTTTTAAGTCAATTTAGTGAGTGAAAGGCTTTGTAAAACCCCTCTCCTCACAGAAGGTGCGCAATTCTGCCATAGAGATAAAAGGTGTTCAACAGGTAGGAAGGGTTTAATTTTATTTTGATACTAATAATGCGGGCAGTTTATGGATTGCATCTAGATAAACTTGGATACTTTCGTCTCCGAGGAGGTGTCCTGCCCCGACCACAACGAAAATGGTTTTCCCTTGACTCACCAGGTCTGCAATCTTGGCTGCCATGGCTTTGTTGCGGTCAGTGAAAAGCATTTCGTATAGACGTTGAGTTTCTGGGTGTTCTTTCACTGGGTCTAGAACTAGGTTTGAGAGTTTTGTTTGATTGCCTGTTTTCCAATATGCCACCAGGGACGAGAGGAATGCTTCTCCCTGGTCAAAGTCATTTAGGGTTTGCTCCAGTAGGGCTTGCTGTTCTCGGTCACTCAGCGCTGCGAATAAGCTGAATTGCTGTCTAAGGGTTTCCAGTGGGTATATTCGCTTTTTACCGTGGGCTTGGCTGAAGAAGTGGCTATCAATGCCGAACTCTTCTTTGTAACCAGCTGCTTGGGCTTGATACAGTACTAACTGCACGGAGGCTAGCCAGGGCTGCATGACTTGAAACTGCTCGATGGAAAGCCCTTCTCGCTCGGTTAGTGCTTGGAGTCTTTTCCAGGTTTCAGGGTTCAGCTGCTTTTCTAGGGTTGTGGCTGTGGAGTAGCTACCGAGACGCCAGATAAGATTAGACATTTCGTCTGGGGTGCTCAGGCTTACATCGACTTCCAAAACGAGTATTTCAGCTTCGCTAAAGGCCTGCTCCACAACCTTGGGAAGTGGGTACATGTCTTTTTGCCCAAGGTGGATAGAGCCAAACAGCCAAGCCTGGCCGCCAGTGTTGGGGTTCTTTATTTGCCACAGTAGTGGGCTAGCGACACTGTTGAGCGGCAGAAAAAAGAGTACGAGGAGAGCCACTGATACCGCCCCTTGTACTTTTTTTGCTGCAAATTGCGCAGGCAAGAATTTAAACACGCTCAATAACAGTACTAATACCCTGCCCCAAACCTATACACATGGTGGCTAAGCCGATAGAAACGTCTTTTTGCTGCATGACGGATAAGAGCGTACCGGTAATCCGGGCGCCCGAGCAGCCAAAGGGGTGGCCGAGCGCGATGGCACCACCGTAAAGGTTTACCTTGTCATCCATAGAATCTAACAAACCTAAGTCCTTTAGCACGGGTAACGCTTGAGCCGCAAAAGCCTCATTAAGCTCAACAGCTTCTATATCGCCCATGGTTAAACCCACTCGCTCAAGTGCTGCCTTGGTTGCTGGTACGGGACCGTAACCCATGATAGATGGATCTACGCCCGCAATAGCCATAGCGCGTATCTTGGCGATGGGTGTAATACCCAGGGCTTGTGCTTTTTCTGCAGACATAATGAGTATGGATGATGCTCCATCGGAAAGCTGAGAAGAGCTACCAGCTGTTACAGTGCCGTACTTGGGGTCGAATACGGGGCGCAATTCGGCCAAGGATTCAGTCGTGGTTTCAGGTCGAATGGTTTCGTCTTTCTTGGCCATAATGGCCGCGCCTGATTCATCATGAGCGCTGACGGCAATTACTTCGTTATCAAAATGACCATTCCCCCAGGCTTGTTCTGCTCGTTGATGTGAGCGAGCGGCAAAAGCGTCTTGTTGCTCTCGGCCAATACCATGAATTTGGCCAAGGTATTCAGCCGTGATGCCCATATTACCAGCAGCTTTTGCTGTTGAGAGGCTAAGCTGAGGGTTCATATCAACGCTATCGTACATAGGGAGATGGCCCAAATGTTCGACGCCACCCACTAAATAGACATCGCCCAAACCACTTATAATATTGGCCGCAGCCGTCTGTAGAGCAGACATAGAGGAGCCGCAAAGACGGTTTACAGTTTGCGCTGGGACGGAGTGAGGGATGCCGGCCAAAATGCCAATCTGGCGTGCAATGTTAAACCCCTGCTCCATGCGCTGTAATACACAACCCCAGATGATGTCGTTGATTTCGCTTGGATCTAGCTTTGGATTTCGCGCTAGTAGGCCTGCGACTAACTCTGCTGACAGTGAATCGGCACGTTTGTTGCGGAATTGTCCATTCTTGGATCGCCCCATAGAAGTGCGGGCGTAGTCCACGATTACTGCATCTCTTGGATTTAAACTCACGTGATTCTCTCCTCTGGGAGTTGTATTTGTATTAACAAATCTGGCATTTTTCGCTTAACGTTTGAAGTGTAGGCGGTATTTTTTACCGGCTTCCGCTAGGTCTCTTAGGCCTTGGGTCGGCTTATAAAGCTCGCCTAAGTGCGAAAGTTCATCTCCTTTGGCCACCAGCTTGTCTAAACCGACAGTATCCATCCACTGGAAAATACCACCACGGAACGGTGGGAAGCCTAAGCCATATATTAAGGCCATGTCGGCCTCTGCCGGTGTTTCGACAATACCCTCTTCTAGGCAGCGAACCATCTCGGTGGCCATGGGTAGCATCATTCGCATGATAATTTCATCGTCATCGAAATCTGTGGCAGTAGCACAACGGGAGGCGAGAAGCTGGCTGGCCGCATCAGTTTCAAGCTTCTTAGGGCGGCCCTTCTTATCTTTTTCGTACTCGTAGAAGCCGAGGTTATTCTTCTGACCAAAGCGCTGAGCGTTAGACATGGTGGTTAGCAGCGACTCTCCTTCAAGCTTCATACGTTCTGGGAAACCTTCGGCCATGACGTCGATACAATGACTGCAGGTGTCTAAGCCAACAACATCCGCCAAATAGGCTGGGCCCATTGGCCATCCCCAGCGCTCCATCACTTTATCCACTTTGTGGAAGTCTGCGCCATCAAGAATCAATAGCTCCAGCGCAAGGAAATATGGGAAGAGCACGCGGTTTACCAAGAAGCCTGGGCAATCACCCACCACAATGGCTTTTTTACCCATGCTATTGGCATAAGCAACCGTTCGAGCAATGGCTTCATCAGAGGATTTCTCACCACGGATCACTTCTACCAAAGGCATGGCGTGCACGGGGTTGAAAAAGTGCATACCGCAGAAGTTCTCGGGGCGTTTTAGCGCCTCCGCCAGATAAGAGATACTGATGGTTGAGGTGTTGGAAGTAAGGATTGTGTCTTCTGACACTTTAGATTCTACTTCAGCTAACACGGCGTGCTTCACTTTTGGGTTTTCTACAACCGCTTCGACAATGACTTCGGTATCCTCAAAGCCATCATAGGTGAGTGTGCCTTGAATCTGGTTGAGCACTTCAGCCATTTTTGGTGACTTCATGCGGCCACGCTCAACCTGTTTTGACAGCAGCTTTGAAGCTTCACTCAATCCAAGGTCGATACCTGCTTGATTGATATCTTTCATTAGCGTGTATGTACCTTTGAGAGCAGATACATAAGCGATACCACCACCCATGATACCGGCGCCCAGTACCGCTGCTTTTTCAACTTTAGACTTAGAGGCTTTTTTGCCCCAAGATTTAGCTTGCTTGGAAACGAATTGATCACCCAAAAAAACACCAATAAGTGCCATGGCTTGCGGTGTGGCAAAGACTTTTGCAAAGCCTTGGGATTCAGCTTGTAGCGCTTCGTCTCGGCCTTTGCCCGCGCCCTGTTCCATCACTTCTACAGCGACGATAGGTGCCGGATAATGGGGTAATGCTTTGGCTCCGATGGCTGCTTTACAGGTTTGGAAAACGAGCCCGGCCTCGACCTTGTTTAATATAAGAGGCGATGTTTTTTGATTACGTTGAGCCATGTAATCCAGTTCGCCATTGGCTGCTCTAACTGCCATATCAATAGCAGCCTGCTGGATACCTTCGCTTGCAACTAGCGCGTCGATGGCGCCGGCGTCTAGAGCGGCTGCAGGTTTCTGGTTCTTGCCTGTAGCAATCCACTCTGCAGCATTATCAACGCCGATCAATCGCGGCAAGCGAACCGTACCGCCCCAGCCTGGAATAATTCCCAGCTTGGTTTCTGGAAGGCCTACTTGTGCGTTATCTCCAGCGATACGGTAATCACAGGAAAGTGCACATTCAAAACCACCGCCTAAGGCGAAGCCATCAACAGCTGCGACGGTCGGGTATGGAAGATCTTCGATGCGATTGAAATTAGTGTTGTTCAGTTTGAGAAATTCAATGATGGATTCACTGGGTGAACCCAACTGAGGAACAAACTCCAGAATATCGGCGCCGACAATAAAAACCGGTTTATTACTGCGAACAACCAGGCCTTTGATGTTGCTGGTTTTTTCTAAATGATCCAGTGCTTGTGAAAGCTCATTGATGGTTGCAGTGTCAAACTTATTGACGGATTCATTTTGGTTATCGAAAACCAGTTCAGCGATGCCGTTATCGGCTACTGATAAACTCAGAGTTTGGCCTTGGAATGCCATAGGTGAACCTCTTAAAAGTGCCTGTTAGGTGCTGGCGCTTAAAACGCCATTACTAGATTTAAAATTTTACGTTTTAACGTTCATGAGGATAAATACTAAGACTAGCTAATTTTCCTCTAGCTGTCCTTGATTTGATGGGTTTAACTTCGCAAAGGGAAAGAAATTTGTGGGGAGTCTTTGGTGTGTTTTGAGGGTTCTCCCCCGATCATCAATAGCTTATGCTCGGAAGCATCGGTAATTACGCCCCGCACCCATAACAAAGCGAATATCTCCCCCCTACCAAGCCAGAGCGCCTCTCCTGGTGATAAGGTATAAGTATGCTGCAAGGTAGCAATGCCGAAGGAGTTACTGGTGGCAAGTAGCCAGGTATCGTTGGCTGTTTGTTGCAGCTGAGGGTCGTCTTCGCTTGGGGTTAAAAATGCGAGAGCGCCATTACCTGCAGTGGGAAGTTCTGCGTCTTGCAATGCTGTTTGTGTGAAGTGTTGTACGTTATTGGCTTCGGCGGGATTGGTTAAAACGGGCTGATTGAAAAATTGTGCACTGGTGAGCCCGAGTGCTGAAAGCAATTTATCTAGGGTATCCAGTGTTGGGTTTACCCTATTTTGTTCAATCATGGAAACCGTACTATTGGGGATGCCTGCATGCTTGGATAGCTCTCGCTGAGACCAGCCTTTCATGCTACGAAGCTTTTTAATTTGATGGCCAATATCCACAGAACTGCTCTCTAGTTATTACTTATTAATTTTAGGAACCTCTGATCTACTTGGTGATCTCTCAGGCTTAACGTCACGCGTGCTGTTTAGGCGGTTTCGTACAGGAAGGCTGGTTGCCTTTCAAACGAGACCAACGACAACAGCACGCGTGACGTTTAGCCCCGTAGCACCCAGGGCATAAAGGTGGGCCTCTGGTGCGCCTTGGACATCGTTGTATTGCTCATCAAGGACAACCAGCCTTGATCTTCACAATACGTCTTGCCAAGTCACACCAGAGGCTCCACTGAGAAATTACCAAGTTAATTAGAGGTTCCTTTATTTAACCTTTATACAGAAAAATCACGTCGGCACCAACAAACTCTACCTGGAAATCATAATGCTGCGCCAGCCACTCAAAGGTATGCGTGGAATAAAAACAGACATGGGTGGGGTCATTTTTATAATGCCAGTTGGCGAAACGATCTTTGTCGATCACTAATTTCGTCATTAAACCAATAATGCCATTGGGTTTAAGCATGTGAAGCCATTGTTCAATGGTATCGATAGGATCATAAATATGTTCGATGACTTCTGTGCAAGTAATAAAGTCGAATTTTTTCTCTAGAACCGCTGGAATATTTGCGTAATACGGATCGTATATGGCTGTTGGGTGCCCTGCCTCAGATAGCATGCGTGAAAGTGTTGGCCCAGGGCCGCTGCCATAATCGAGACCTTTGCTTTCCGGGGGAAGCCTTTCCAGGAGCGGCGTTGCTAAACGGGAAAGAAAATTTCGATAACCTGCATCATTGGGGTTATTTTCGTGGGTATCGTAATAGGCTTTCTCATCTGTAGGGCTGAGATAAAAACAGGAAGGCACCCAAACTAGATGGCACCGTTCGCACTGCCAGTATTCACGATGTTTATCTTGGAGGTAATAACAACTGATAGATTGGCAGAGAGGACAGTCTTTAGATTGTGCAAGCTGGATCATGGCGTCTCACAGTTGGTATGAGCACATTAAGACGTGTGCTCAATAAAAGGTCAAGTGAAACGGGTTTTAAATGCTGATGACTATAAACTGGACAATATTAACTTATGAAGTTGCCTGGATTCTGTTCTTCGTCGGATTCTGGATTATCTTCTTCGATAGCCTCAAGCTCAAGCTCAAGGCTTAAGCCAGAGCCGAAACTCGGTTTGTCGGCTTTTGCTTCTTGCTTCTCCTCTCGTGCATTTTCAGATTTTTCTTGCGGGGCTTCTTCATTGCCAGAGTCACTTTCCGCGAGTTTGATACGTAAGCGGAGGTTGTTTGCGGAGTCTGCATTGGCAAGGGCTTGATCTAATGAAATTTTCCCGGCGCGATAGAGTTTAAATAAAGCGGCATCAAACGTTTGCATCCCTAGGTTTTCCGATTTTTCCATAATCTCTTTAATATTATGGAATTCACCTTTTAGAATGAGTTCTGATATGGTTTTTGTGCCCAATAACACTTCGATTGCAGCACAGCGCTTGTTATCAACCGTTGGAACCAGTCGTTGTGATACAAAGGCCCTTAAGTTACCAGCTAGCCCCATTAATAATTGCGGGCGTCGTTCTTCCGGAAATAAATTCACAATGCGATCTAAAGCTTGGTTTGCGTTATTGGCGTGTAATGTAGAAATAGCGAGATGCCCTGTTTCGGCAAATTCCAGTGCGTGCTCCATAGTCTGCCGGTCTCGGATTTCGCCAATAAGAATAACATCGGGCGCTTGACGCAACGTATTTTTTAACGCGTTGTGGAAGCTTCGCGTGTCTGTACCGACTTCTCGCTGATTAACAACACTCTTCTTATGTTTGTGAATAAACTCTACCGGGTCTTCAATGGTAATGATGTGCCCGCCGGAGTTACTGTTTCGATGGTCGATCAGTGAGGCCAGTGACGTGGATTTACCCGACCCTGTTCCGCCTACAAAAAGAATCAATCCCCGCTTTGTCATGATGACGTCTTTTAAAATTTCAGGTAGACCTAGATCTTCGAAACGAGGAATTTCAGTGTTGATGTTTCGCGCCACAATAGATACTTCGTTGCGCTGTTTGAATATGTTGATACGAAAACGACCTACATTAGGAATGGAGTACGCTAGATTCATTTCAAGTTCGTCGTTGAACTCTGTTAGTTGCTGTTCATCCATGATGCTTTTTGCGATATCGGCAATTTCACCACTACCTAACGGCTCTTTCGCGAGGGGTTTTAATGTGCCGTGAAATTTTGCACAGGGAGGTGCTCCCGTACTGAGGTATAAATCGGATCCATCGTTTTTTGCGAGAAGGCGGAGGTAGTCGGCAAACTGCATTTTTCACCTGCTGTGATCGGTACGGCTAAGCGTGAATTCATTTAAGAATAAATCTATAGATCACAGCAGCTAAATTTGCCAGGGGTTTGAGTGAGATAGATTAATGTTAACAGCCCCTAGATTGTTTGACTTGCCTTTGAATGCACGGCATCGTTTTCTTTCGATGTTGCGAATTGCGTCGACTTACTACACTGCTCTACCCTTGTGGTGAAAATTTTCCAATCTAACAGGTCCTTCTTTCCAACCTTAAAAGGTAAATCAGCGATGCCGTAACCACGGCCTTGGGTTTGCGCGTAGATTTGGCCATCTCTAAAACACACTACATCTGGCATGCTCATGCTTCGGAGGTGATCATTCAGTTCCTTGAACATAATGGTGTTTTGGCGAACCCTATTAGCCACAACCATCAGGTGGCGCTTTCCGTTTCGAAAACACCCCGTCATCTGTAGTTCTTTAATAAACTGGGTGGCGGCATGAATATCGATGGGTGATGGCAATATTGGAACAATAACCACGTCAGCCTCACGGACTCGCGTATAGAGTTCGGTTCCGTGAAGACCTGCGGGTGTATCGATAACAATACGCTCTACCTCCCTTGGAACACGCATTTGCCAATTGGCAGTCTGACCAGGTGTTCGAGACTTTGTCGCAGAAATGCCTGTAATTTCCGCTACATTCTCCGGGCGTTTATACAGCCAGTGAGAACTGGAACCCTGAGGATCGTAATCAATAAGTGCGGTTTTATTACCGTTATTGGCAAAGGTACAGGCTAGGTTTGTTGCCAGTGTGGTTTTACCACAGCCGCCTTTACTGTTTGCCAGCAGAATACGCTTACAGTCCACCTGGGGGATGACCCGTAAATTTAAGCTATTACTATTGTTCGCTTGCATGATATAGCCCAAGCCTTGCTGTCATGTGTTATCAGCCGGCAGTTTTCTGCCGGATTTTGTTTCTTAACACTGAAATAGCAAGATGAGGGCCAAATCATAAAGAAATGGGTATGAATGGTGAGTTTGCGACGGAAAAAGTAAGAGGATTAGGCGGTTGTAGCAGTTAAGTACCAGTTACCAGCTTTTGAAAGGCTTTCTGGCGAGGTTTGAATTGAAGTATCGAGGGTCATTACTGACCTCCTCCCCGATCCAAGCTGGGGGACGGACAGTTTCTTGTTCAGATTGAAGCTCCACTTCAGCCACGGTTAAACCTTCGTTGTCGCCGCTGAAAACATCAAGTTCCCAGAGGTGACCGTTTTCTTGGAAGGTGTAGCGTGTTTTTTCAATCTTAGGGCCGCGACATAAGCTAGATAGCATGGATTCGGCTTCTGCCACTGGTATCTCGTACTCATACTCAGCCCGACTAATGCCTTCAGTTGCGCCTTTGATAGTGAGGAAAGCTTTTTCGCCTTTGGTCCTCACTCGAACAGTGAGGGCTTTATCGCTATGGAGATACCCCTGCTTAATGGATTCACCTTCGGGTAAGTGATCAGGCAGGTGTTTTACCAAAAATTTACGCTCAATCTCTATAGCCATGGCTTTTACCTATTGTGACGTTTATTCGATAGCTTACGACAAACAAAACAAAAAGGCGGCACCCTAAGATGCCGCCTTTCTCGCTACTTTAGCAAAAGCTGCTCTCATAGCGTAAGGGCTAATACTTAAGGAAGCATAATCCCGCGAATCATAAAAAACAGCATGGCTGATAAGGCTGCGGTAGCGGGTACGGTAATTACCCAGGCAGCAGCAATCCTCATCAGGTGGGAGCGCTTCACCAGTTCTTGTCGGTATACCTTACGTAACTGCTTCCGCTCACGTTTGGTGAAGTGAGCTTTGTCTTTATCTGCCTTGGCCTTGGCTTTCAGGCGACGTAGCATTTTGCCCTTCTCATCGATAGACGCGGTTTCGAATTCATTTACAAATTTGTCGATAGCAGCCTGATCGTCTTCTGGGTGATGAGACTTAATATCATCTACCATACGGGCGTAACTGGCTTTGAGGTACTCCCGAAGGAAACCAATACCAAAGACACCACCCACTGCGATATGGGTGGATGATACGGGTAAGCCAAGCTGCGAGGCGATAATCACGGTAATGGCTGCGGCCATGGCCACACAGAAGGCGCGCATCTGGTCCAGTTCTGTGATCTCTGTGCCTACAGTGCGGATTAGTTTAGGGCCGTATAGCGCCAGACCAATGGAGATACCAACAGCACCGATGATCATTACCCACAGCGGAATGGATGCTTTCTTGTTAATGACTTCACCGCCTTCAGTCAAGGTCGTAATGGCATCGTTAATCGCGGCCAGGGGGCCAATGGCATTAGCCACATCGTTTGCGCCGTGAGCAAAACTAAGCAGTGCTGCTGCAAAGATCAGAGGGATGGTAAACAGGCGGTTAACGCTAACCTTGGAGTTTTCGTATTTATCAGCCACCTTGGCGATAAGGGGGCGCACGATAAAGAATATGGCTACCGCAATGCCAAAACCGACCCCTAGGGCAGTGATGATATCGACTTTCCAGATCTTCTTGAGGCCTTTCATTACCAAGTAAGAGCCGAATGCCCAAGCCATGATAGACACCAATAGAGGCACCATCTTTTTGGAGGCTGCAATCATGTCATCACGGTAGGTGATGGTGCGCTTGATCACATACAAGAAGAACGCAGCAATGGCGCCGCCCATGACAGGTGAAATTACCCAGCTAGCGGCGATAGCACCCATCTTGGACCAGTTAGCAATGGCCCAGCCTCCTGCGGCAATACCAGCGCCGAGGACACCACCGACAATAGAGTGTGTGGTGGAAACCGGAGCGCCAACCGCAGTAGCTAAATTAAGCCAAATGGCACCGGCAAGAAGAGCTGCCATCATTAACCAAATAAAGGTGTTGAGGTCGGTTACCATGCTGGGATCGATAATCCCCTTACGGATGGTGCCAACCACTTCTCCGCCTGCAATGATTGCACCTGCAGCCTCAAATATGGCCGCGATAATAATTGCACCCATCAACGATAGTGCCTTAGAGCCAACAGCGGGGCCAACATTGTTGGCAACATCATTAGCGCCAATGTTCATGGCCATGTAGCCGCCGATCATTGCCGCAACGATCAATAAGAAGCTTGGGGACTCACCAATGCTGCCGGTAAAGAGTACAACTGCCACCAAAAACAGAAGCGCCACACCCAAGCGCATCATTTCTATTTGAACTTTGGAGGTGGCATTTTCAATTTGATTAACGTTTTTGAGATCCATAGAGGGGTACCCTGAATATAGTGGTTCTCGGACCAATACTGATTGGTGACGACGGAGGAAAAACGCGTGTTTGAACGACTGTTATTACCAGCCACAAACCGGGCGCATAATACCGCCCAGAATAGAAATATGACAGTAATATTTCAGATGGATTGAGGGGATTTCTATGCCGCAATTTACCCTATAACTGTCTCTTAACGACAGGTCACAAAGCGAGAATTGAGGGTGTACTAATAATCGAATTTTTGAAGAGAAAATAGCTTTTGTGCGGCTTCCCATACGGGCCCTACCTGACCATTGCCGACAGGTTGATCATCCACCGTAATCACTGGAGCAATGTCTTTGGTGGATGAGGTAATCCAGACCTCATCAGCGGTAAAAACCTCTTCCTTAGAGATGACCCTTTCTTCTATGGGGATGGAGCCGTCTGTGCTCAGGATATCCAGGAGGATTTGCCGCGTGATGCCCGGCAAGATCTGGTTATCCAGTGGTGGTGTAGCAACTACCCCACCCTTCACAATATACGCATTACAGGCCGCAGCCTCTGTGAGTTCATTGTTTTCATTAAACAATAGGGTTTCATCGCTACCCTGGGCGTGCCCTTGCTGGAAGTGCATAACATTACCCAGCAATGCTGTGGATTTGATATGGCAGCGATTCCAGCGTAAATCCTGTGCTGTACTGACCTTGTAGGCTTTTGCTGCCTTTTTATCTGTGGTGGGTGATGGCGGAATCTCAAAGGTAAAGGCAAAAACCGTAGGTTCTACCCCTTGGGGGTAGGCGTGGAAGCGGTTGGTATCGGCTCCGCGACTGACATGAAAATAAATACCCAGGTTGTTTTCTATACCGCTCTTTGAATTCTGAGTAATGAGTTGCTCAGCAATTTCACGCCATTGTTCTTCTTTGTGGTGAAGTAAGATTTCGACTTCGGCAAGGCCGTTTTTCATCCGCTGCATATGAGGGCCAAAACCCACCAGGCGGCCATTATAGGATGGGACCACTTCGTAGATGCCATCACCAAACAGAAAACCCCTGTCCATAGGTGAGATTTTGGCTTCCTTCATGGGGAGATAGTCGCCATTCAAATAGACAATACTCATGATCTACATCCTAAATCCACATGCTGCTTTTAGCTGAGAGACCAATTGTTGGCCTTCATTCGGAGGGAAGCCATCTTCGGTGCATTGGCTGGTGCCAGTAATACCATCAAGACTCCCCTTCTGTATAAAATAGCTGAGGGATTTTTGGTTATCAAAATCTTGAAGGAAATCCTGTTCGACACAGGCCCCAAGCATAAGAGCAAGGCCGTGGCCGCCCCAATTGGATACATCTGCGATTAGCAGTTCGTCACAGCCTGTATTGGAAGGAATGATAGACAGTTCCGTCTGAATTAAATCGTGCAGGTTACCCATGCCGATTTCATTCCCACCATCACCGATAGCAATCGTGGGAATCCCCGCGTCTATAAACAGTTTGTCGAACCCCGGTGCGTGATCAGAAATAACTTCACCACGCATGTTGTAGTAGTCACCATCTTTGGCCATGCCTGCAGCCTCGATAGCGATAAGTACTTTTGGCTGGTATTGATCGAAAAGGCTTCGTGCAAAATCGGATTGTGTTTCTAAGGTGATATTGACGGGGTACGGTTCGGCATCGTAATCCAAATGAATACTCTGATATAGGCTTGCAGGGCATAACAAAATGGGGGATGCACCTAATTGTTTAAGTGCCATGTAAAGGGATATGGCCCCTGCCGGGCCGTCTGTTTCATAAGAAGTTTCATCCGTGCTGCCTACCGGGAAACCAGTAGCGATAAAAATAGTGCAATTGCTAGCGTTGGCCTGAATGGCATTCAGTAGCAGTAAGGCCGCGCGAAAATAATAACCTGCCGCTAAAGCTTGCTGTAGTGTGCGCATGCCACGCGTGTTTTTTTGAACCAATAGATTTTCTATAGACTGACTTATTTTTTTCAGTTTGTTTTTATCAAGATTAGTGGTATCAAAGCTCTTGATATCAAGTTTTAATGAAGCTGCTGCCATTGCATTAACCTCAATTTTCGTATTTAGACGCTATTTAATTGCTCAAACTCTAAGTCGATGTGTTTTTGATTCTCTTCTGTGTTAATTCGTTGAGCCGTTTCAACGGTTACTGGGCGAAAATTCACGGTGCAGCCGGGGGTTAGTTGACTCAGTTTTGCAAGATCTGAAGAAATAACTGTGCCGAGCTTAGGGTAGCCGCCAATGGTTTGCCTGTCTTGCAACAAGACAATGGGCTGACCGTCGGCAGGAACTTGAATTGCCCCCAGGGATATCCCTTCAGACAAAATACCACTAAGAGATGATTCAATTTTGTTGCCCTCAAAGCGGTAACCCATGCGATCAATTTTATCGCTTACCCGGTAATAACTACTGAAAAACCGCTGTTTTTGTTCCCGTGAAAAAAAATTGTGTTGGTAGCATGGGATTGTTCTTAGTAGCACATGCCGATTGTAAGTAGGTATTTGGTTATCTGGCAGCTTGTGCAATAGGCATTCTTTACTCGAGCTGCAAGACAACGTATCGCCAGTTCCTAAAGCGGCACCATTTAATCCTCCGATATTTTCTCGCACAACTGTGGCTGCGCTACCGAACTGTGGCGTGACTTGAAATCCATCTTTTACAGCTAGGTAAGCTCGTAACCCTCTTGAAGTAAAAGCGACCTCGATAATATCCCCCACTTTCACAGGATGGATACACCATAATGCTTTTGTCTTGCCGTTAATCTTAAGAGGCATAGGTGCACCACAGATAGAAATAAAGGTATCAATCCCTGATTCCAATACTAATCCGCCCATAGTGATTTCTATGGATGTGCTTTCGGTGGCGGAATTATTAAGCAAGGCATTGGCAATATTGAACGTTTGCGGATCTAATGGCCCACCTGTGGTCAGGCCAATTCTATTTTTACCAAAACGCCCAGCATCTTGAATTTGTGAAAGCATTCCCGGCTTAATGACTTTAAATCCGAAAGGCGAATGATTCATAACTCGCCTCCAAGATTGAAATATTCCTGCCGACTGATGGCTGTAAACTTTACCCTGTCCCCTACGGATACCGGCATAGTTTCTTGCGCGCCGGAATTAAACATGGACAATGGACAACGGCCGATGATATTCCATCCGCCAGGTGATTCTGCAGGATAAACCGCCGTTTGTTTATCAGCGATAGCCACCGCACCCTTCGGGACTTTTAAGCGAGGTGTTTCTAAGCGTGGTGTTGCGATACGTTTATCGACTTCGCCAAGATAGGCAAATCCAGGAGCAAAACCAATAGCATACACACGATATTCTTTGGCTTGATGGATGTTAACGACTTCATTGGTAGTAAGCTTTGCTCTCTGGGCTAAAGCGTTTAAATCTAGCGCTGCATCTTCGCCATAGTAAACGGGCAACTCTACAAGCTTTCCTTCAGTCTCTGCGCCTTCGCTATGAATTACGTTTGTTGTATTGATTAGGGCGCCTATGGCTTTCCTGAATCTACGGTAATCAATTTTTGTTTGATCGTAAATTACTAGGATAGAGGCATAGGATGGAACCAGATCTATAAGGTATTGGCTGAGCTTTGTATCAATGGCTATGACAGTTTGTTGAATGCTGGCCGTGAGTTCTGATGATGGCTTTTCATCAAAATAAAGAATAAATGAATTTTCACCGGCCACTGATATACGCATAACTATTAAGAGTGGTCTCCCTGAATGTCCTTATTCTTAATGTTATCGCACTGAATAAGCTCACGTATTTGTGCAATCGCCTCTACGCCTGCTTTATTATCACCATGAACACAGAGGCTATCGATTTGTAGTTCAATAACGCTGCCCTCTTTTGTGGTAATGCTGGAAGTTTCTGTTATCTGCATTACCTGCTCTAGCATTTTTTCGTGATTATGAACGGCCTCTTCGATACTGCGAGAAAGTAGTTTTCCGTCACTGGCATAACAACGATCGGCAAAAGCTTCTAACCAGAGTTCAATACCGGAAGCTTTAGCTTCCCCAAGGTGTGATTCAAATTCCGGTGTGGCCTGCGCCATGAAAGCCAAAGCTTGCTGATGGGTATCTTGATACTGTGCAATGGTGTCCATGATGGCTTTACGAATATCACTATTAGCCATCATGTCGTTATATAAGGCGCCGTGTGGTTTTACATACGTCAGTTGTTGTCCTTGGGCTTTTGCGATGCTATCCAATACGGAAATTTGCTGGAGCAGTAGTGGCCTAATCTCACTGGGGTGAAGATTCATGGAGCGGCGACCAAAGCCTTCTCTGTCGTTATAAGATGGATGAGCCCCAACTTGAACACCGTGTTCTTTTGCAAGGTTGAGTGTGGCCCTCATCACGTCTGGATTACCGGCGTGAAAACCGCAGGCAATATTGGCTTGATCGATATAAGGCATCACAGCCCTATCGACATGAAGCAGTGAGGCATTCTCACCTTCGCCAAGATCGCAGTTGAGTTTAATGGGCATAATCATTTTCAACGGGTTTACTAAAAAATGGATAACTGACTGTTGGGAATATCGGTCACCAACATGGAGCCAGGGCTGTGAGTGATACAAAATGGTGGCTTGGCATCTTCCAAAGCCACTTGAGGGGTAACACCGCAGGCCCAAAACACCGGTAATTCATCGTCATGTACTGTGACAGCATCGCCGAAGTCAGGTTTCTGAAGATTGTGAATACCAATTTGCGCGGGATTTCCCAGGTGAATAGGCGCACCGTGTACAGAGGGAAAGCGGGAGCAGATTTGAATGGCTCGGATGGCATCGCCGGCTAGGAAAGGCCGCATGCTCACTACCATCTTTCCGGAAAAGCGCCCTGCTGCTGTACAGGCAATGTCGGTGCGATACATGGGCACGTTTGCGCCTTCTGAGATATTGCGTACCTCAAGCCCGTCTGCCAGCAGCGCTTCTTCAAAAGAAAAAGAACACCCCAATACAAAGGTGACTAAATCGGCTTTCCAGTAATGGGTTATGTCTGAGATTTCTTCCACCAGGGTGCCATTTCTAAAAACACGGTAATTGGGCACGTCGGTACGAATATCAATATCTTTACCCAAGGTGCTCAGGGTGAAGTCACCGGCTTCTGCCATACCAATAAGTGGGCAGGGTTTTGGATTAAATTGGCAAAACTGTAGAAACTCACTGGCCCAGTCTTTAGGCAAAATCACAATATTGCCTTGTACAAAGCCCGGCGCCAGTCCGGATGTATTACCGGCAAAGGAGCCGGAACGTATTTGTTTTCTCAGTTCAGCGGGTGTTAATGGCTGGCCATGTGTAAAAGGCTGAAATGTACTCATTTTTACGTTTCACCGTTTATAGCAAGATGGCTGGCAAGGCAGATGGAATACATGCCATATGCGTAAGCGAAATTGGTAGCAGAGCCGACGCTTAACTCTACTTAATTGTGACCCTGGATTAGCATATTGTCTACTTTGTTGAGCTGGCACATAAAAGCAGCAATTCATACTGGTTTTTGACGAGAAACTTCATACAATCAAAAGAGGCAGTTCAAAAGAGACAAGCAAGTAAATTCGCTAGATAAACTGATTGTATTTTATGAGGAAGACAGCATATGTTACAAAAAGCGAGCCATAAAAAAATGCCTACTCTGGCACATGTGTTAACCCCCTTCCCTCATCATATTGAAAAAGATGCAACGGCTGGCGAGGCGAAACAACTCATGGCCGACCTAGGGATTCATCATGTGATTGTGCTTTCCAGCGGTGATATGTATGGCTTGCTCACTGAGCGGGACCTGCTGCATCACTTAAACCTTTATGGCGCCCGCGAGTCTGAAGCTGGAACTGAAAATGAGCTGTTGGTAAGTGATCTCTGCCTGGATCGTATTGTGGTGGCAGATATTAATGACCCCTTGGATCGGGTGTTAGAAGGAATGGTCGCACAAAAGCTCGGCAGCGTTGTTGTGTTAAAAAATGGCGATCTTGCGGGTATTTTTACGATGACGGATGCTTGTAAACAATTTGCCAATTTCTTACAGGAAGAATATGCCGGCGAAGAGCCACCGGACATTATTGCTTAAAAAGTTCCTTACCCTAAGTCAAAACTACATGATGGGGCTTGATGAGTTTGTCAGCCCCTGAGGTTTTCAATGCTAAAGCCCAGTGCTTGTTTAACTCACTCACTTGGCCCTGCTGAAACAACCAGTCTTCAGGTTTTTCTCCAAAGCTTTCGTTGTAATAAATATTGATGGGCTGTTGAGTGACATCGAAATAAAAGGTTCCTAGGCCCAAACCAATGCCTCGCCCTACGGCCTTGATATAGGCCTCTTTCAGCGTCCAATACTCATAAAAGCGCGTGATCTGCTCTTCATCAGAAAGTGCAATAAGGCTCTCATATTCTTGTGCTGAGAAGGCGTGCTCCGCCAAGTCTTGCAATTTTCTCACCTTGTGGGTGGATTCAACATCCACACCGCAATCGATGGTATCGCAAAGGGCAATGGCGATGAGGCCATCTGTATGGGAAAGATTAAAGCGAAGAGAGGTTTTAGGGTGAGAAATTTCAGGTTTACCGAACTCCCCTTCTTCGAAAGTAATTTCTGCGGCGGTGCACTGCAAATACTTTGCGAGGATAATGCGCAAGGCGTAGTGAGACACGAAGTAGGTATAGCGATCGCTATCGAAATGAAAACGGCGAACACGGCGTTTTTCGTGTTCTGATAAAACCTCTAGGCTTTTAGCTGGAATAACTCGTGAATCAGAGGGTTGCAGTTCAATGAAAAACAGATGGGCGTCGCCCTCTAGTGGCGTTACTTGCGCTAGAGCTTCCGTTAACTGATTTTCTATCTCACACATAACTGGCTTCAACCTAGTGCAGACATCATGTAGCGCCCCATGAGTGCTAGCATTTTGTCTTGTTGTGGATTGATAAAGAAGTGATCTCCGGGAAATACGTGCCGCTTAAATACGCCGCTGGTGCATTCTTTCCAGGCATCGAGATCCGGTAGTTGAACACCGGGATCATCAAGTCCGCCTAAGGCACGAAGGGGTATATCAAGAACCTGTGCCACTTCGTGTTTCCAGGTTTCACACACTTTAAAATCTGCACGGAGAATAGGCAGCGCTAATTCCATAAGGTCTTTGTTTTCTAATAATGCCTTTGGGGTGCCATTGAGGGCTTCGATTTCTTTAATAAACTCGTCGTGAGGCAATGGGTGTATTGCCGCTTTACGGCTTGGAATACGAGGGCCCCGAGCGCCGGAGACAAAAAGCTCTTTCGGCAGTACAGCAGATTGCTTATTCAGCCCTACCGTTAATTCATAGGCAACCCTAGCACCCATACTGTGGCCATAAATAAAATAATCGCATTCATCAATGTAAGGCGTAATGGCGGTGAGTAGCTCGGAAACGATATTTTCCAACGACGATAGATTCGTTTCAGCCATCCGAGCACCACGGCCTGGTAGCTGGATGCCCACCACTTCGATGCCATCGGGTAAATTATTTTGCCAGGTGGCAAAAGCCGTCGCTGAACCACCGGCATAAGGTACGCAAAATAAACGTGCCTTGGGCTTATCTAAGGGTTGAAGTACTTGAAACCATGGATTGTTGCTCAAACTCATAAAACTCTCTGTCAATGCGCCTACGCCAAAACTTAGAACTGCAAAGCTATCACTTCAGTAAGCTCGCAATCGGCTTATTGAGACTAACGGCAATTTTTTCTAGATTAACGAAAAGCTGTTCTGTAAGCGCTGGTACCTTAGAACTATCTAATTCACCACTATCAAAAGCAAGGCGAACCCACATGCCATCCCCTTCCGGTACCACAAAGAGGCGCAACGGGAATTGCCAGCCATCTGTCCAGAAACCATCCGTGATTTTCAACGGAACATCCTCAGCGTCGCTATCACCATCTGCGGGCATTGGGATATTTTCGAAGATCACATTGGTAAGGTAAGGACGATCGTTAGCGGTTAAACCCGCTAATGCCTTGATCTCACTGAGAGAGATGAGGTTATGGTGTTGAATATCCAAATTCTCTTGATGGATGGTTTGCAACCATTCTGCAGTGGTTGTATTTGAAACATCAGCTGCCGAGGTATTTAAGCGTAAGGGTAAGCTATTGGTACACTGCCCTATAGTTTGAGCAACCTGATCTTCACCACTGGCGCGACCAGACACGGTGACGCCATAGGTGATTTCATCACTACCGCTAATCTGCTGTAGGGTTAAGGCCCATGCACCTTGGAAAATGGCGTTAATGGTGGTTTGGGATAACCGTGCAGACTCTTTGAGGGTGTTGATAAGTCCAGAGTCGAGATTCGTATTATGCTCGGCATAGCGATCCGTAGTGCGGCTATCATCAACATTGTGTCGACGTAAGCTAGATAGCAAATAGCGACAATCGAAGTTCGACATCTTGTCTTGCCAGAAAGCCTTGGTTTCATCTTTTGATTGCTGACTAAGCCATTGAATGTAATTACCGAAGTACTTGGCAGTATCCAGTTCAGGTACGGGTGTCATCGTCGCCGAGGCCATCACACAGGTGGCCAAATCTTCTGCTAACAGACCAGAACTCCAACCATCGAGAATAATTTGATGATTGGTTTGTAAAATCAAATGCTTGGTTTCATCCTCATTTAATTTTACTAAGGTCATTCGAAGGGCTGGTGCCTTGGTTAGATCGAAATCTGTCAGGCGGTCTTGCGCGAGTAATTGATCTTGGAGCGTCTTTTGTTCGGCCTCCGTTTTGTCAGACCAATCCAACTCCTGTAATGGAAATTCAGTTTCGTGTAATACCAACTGAGTGACATCACCATTTTTATCTTCCGCGAAAGCCGTTCGTAAAATTGGGTGGCGCTCTAAGAGCATCTCCCAAATTGCAGAGAGCATATCGGCTGTTAGCATGCCTTCCACAATAGAAACACCCTGAACAATATTGGTAATAGCTGAGTTTTTATTTTGATTCAGCCAGTAAAGTTCTTTTTGGAATGGCGTTGCAGGATAAGTATCCGCAATATCATCTGCACTTAAATTTAAGACAGATAATATTTCTGTACTGGGAATGGGAGCTACATCTAAAGCTTGATATCCTTCTTTACGGATTACCTCTTCTTCCGAAGATTGCAAGCCAAGTTCTTCGTTAGCTAGCGCTTCAAGGGTTTTTCTCAAAGCGGTAAGGAGTTGTTCAATAGTTCCCTTACTGTATAGAGCGTGGCTGTAGACCCAATTCAACTTAAGGCAGCCTTCTTCAACAAAGGCAACGATATCATGCTCGTATTGGCGCTGGTTGTCATCTGCTCGCAGATTACTTAAAGGCTCTGGGGCCGCTGTTAGCGTTGCTCCAGCTTCCATCAAACTTGAGAGATCACCAAGGTAGTTCAGGGATATTTTTGCCGCAGGCAGGTGAGCAACTGATGTTCTCACTTTGTGATCATCTGCGAGATATTTTAAAACATTGAAACCGATACCTGCATTAGGTACAGATTCCATTTGTTGAATTAAATTAGGTAGTTGATTCGCTAGAGGCTCAAGACTGTAATCGAGCTTGATAGGCGCTGCATTACCAAACCACCCCACTGTTCGTGATACATCTACATCATCAGTGATTGGTTCTCGACCATGACCAATGAGATCAATTAAGGCTGAATCATGGGAAGACCACCCTGAAATAACCTGACCAAGAGACGCAAGTAATAATTCGTTTAGCTTTATGGGCTTGTCACTCAGTTTACTTGTTAGTGATGCATCTAATTCAAAAGAAAGCTGTTCAATATCCGCTTCGGTATTTTTCCCTGTGGCATTATCCTTTGGTAAATCAATGGATGCCCCTTCTAGTTTGGATTGCCAATATTCAAATTCACCACTGAATGTATTATTGACAGCACATTGAGAAAGTATTCGACTGTAATCCAAGAATGAGGTGGATTTTATGGGGAGTCCCACAGTAAGGATTTCATCATCACTGAGTGGTAGTAGCTGAGAGAGATCCTCAATCACAAAGCTCAATGACATTGCATCGACCACTAGGTGATGAGCTAAAATCAACAGCCGTTTTTGATTGTTAGTCCCCGCAAAATAGGCAAGCTTAAAGACGGAACCCTGTTTTAGGCTGAATTGCTCTTGAAGTGCATTACAGTTATCAATCACTTCACTGCCGAAGTCATTTTCACTGAGGTGCGATAAATCAAACCAGTCGCTGGTATCTGGAATCGAATCCACAAGAATTTGATGCCACTGCCCGGAATCATCAAGTTTGAATTGCGTACGAAGAGCGTCATGATGGTTTAGCAGACGTTTTGCAATCGCTTTTAGCCGTTCACTACTCAAGTTTATAGTTTCGGGGAGTGAGAATAGCGCCCCTACATTCCAGTGTTCTGGCTTATATAGTCCACGACTGAGGAAGTCGCTTTGAATACCGGTACAAACCTCTTCCCCTGTAACAATTCCCTGTTCTGCCTCAACAGTAGGTGATGCTTCAATGAGATTAGCGGCATCGCGAATGGTGGGCTTGCTGAACATTTGCTTGGGATCAATATTCAGCCCATGCTGCTTGGCCTTAACAACAATTTTGACTCCAAGTAGCGACTCGCCTCCAAGTTCAAAAAAGTTATCCAAGACACCAATTTGTGAAATCCCCAAAGTCTCCTGCCATATATTCACCAGCAACTCTTCAAGATCGTTGCTAGGCGCTTCATAAGGTGTGGATAGTGCAGGACGATCATAGAGGGTGAGATTCTCTTCATCGTCTTCTTCATCAACGCTGATTCCATCGATAAGTGCGCGACTGAGTTTTTCATTCTGCTTAAATAATTGGTTTAGGTCCCGTGTGGAAATAACCACTTGAGTATTCGACAGGAGTGCCCCGCTACTCAACTCACCCTGTAATACACGCTGAATAACATCAATACCTTCGCTTTCCAAAATAGCCGTTTTAAGCTCTTTGGTCTGCAATGTTGGATCAGATTTCGCTTTTGCGATTTGCTGTGGTGTATTCCAGACATCCCAATTGATACTGATATAGTTTGTTTTTGCCCCTTTGTTTTGTTGCGCAACGGCATCCAAATAGGCGCAGGCGCTGACATAACCGATTAAACCAAAGCCGGTGGTCACACTGGAAAGCGATGAGCAAAGCAACATTAAGTCAAGATTATCGCCTAATACAGCTTGTAGATTTTTAGTGCCGAGTACTTTGGGTGCCAGTACGTTAGCAATAACATCGGCATTAGTGTCTTCGATACTGGTAAATTCGCCATAGCCAGCACAATGAACAACACCATCAATGTTCCCCCATTGGGAGGTAATGGAATTTACAGCGGTTTGTAGCGACCCCGGATCACAGACATCACCTTCGACAATCAATATTTCAGTGCCGGCTGACTCGAGCTCTTCCAGCGTGGCAATTTGTTGCGCAAGTACGGGATCTGTTTCACCTGATGCCAATAACGACGTCCATTCGCTTTTTTCGGGAAATGCTGAGCGTTGCATCAAGGCCAATCGAGTATTGAATGTTGCAAGCGCTTCGGCGTGAACCATACCAACACCGCCAATACCGCCGGTAATCAGATAAACGCCACCGTTCTTTATCTTAACCACTTCTTCCTTAGACTTGGCGAGCTGCACACTGTGATAGCTTTTGACAAAGCGCATGCCATTTCTTAAGGCAACGGTTTCCTCGTCTACTGATGCCGCTGCCAGCAACTCACTGGCAAGTACATCGTTCGATGTGCTATCCACGTCAACCACACGCATGGTTAAGTGTGCGCATTCGTAAGGAATAACTTTTGCTGGGCCGATAATCAAAGATTTATCTGGGTTAACGGTATCTGTGGGGAATACGGATTCCAAGTGGTCAGTTAAGGCGATTATTTCAATGCCTGAATCTTGTGCGATAGGTTCCAGCGCGCGAGCCAGATACAAGAAACGCAAATGGTAATTCAGTGGTGTTGAATCCTCACAAGAAACCGCTGTGCTGTGTTGATCTATGGTCCAACCGTGAATGACTTTATTAGGTATACATTGTGTTTCTTGGAGCACGGATGCCAATGATGTGTAATCAGACTCTACCGCACGGTTAATACGGTAATGATTGTCTGAGATTTTTTCGAAGCTATCACCTTGCTCTACTTTTACTATTGAAATGTTTGATCCGGATGAAGCTTTTTGAGCCGCTAATGCTGCTTTTAACGTGACAGACTGCTTATCATCAAAAACAAGCCATTGTTTGTTAATAGATTGCTCGTCGACAGGCCCTTTATCGGAGTCCAGTGAAGGCCGTAATGTTGCCTGAGCTAAGCGCCAGCTAGGTTCACTGAACCATTCATCCACTGGGCGCTTCTCGCCTGCGCTGGCTTTAGATTTTTTCGGTTCTATCCAATAGCGTTTACTATTGAATTTATAGGTGGGTACAGGAAGCCGTTTGCGGGTTTCTTCTTCATAGAAAGCATCCCAGTCAATATTGGCACCATTCGCCCATAATTTACCGAGGGTTTCTAGTAAATGGTTTTGATCATTTTTCTCTTCTTTAATATGACGTAATGAATTGAGTAATACGTGGCCATCTTTAGGTTCGGTTTGAGCACGGACAAAACTACTTAAAGAGTTTCCAGGGCCTACTTCTAAAAAGATGGAGCTTCCCTGTGAGGTTAATGTATTCACACAGTCTACGAATCGCACGGTTTCCCGGAGATGTTTGAGCCAGTAATCGGCTGTGCAGACTTCCTGAGGATCAACCCAAGTACCCGTGATATTGGAAACAATAGGAATAGTAGGTTCATTAAGTGTTAAGCCATTAATGTATTGACGAAAGTCAGGCATTGCAGGTTCAACCAGTGAGCTATGACCCGCAGCACCGAGATTCAGGCGCTTATAATCTACTGCTTGCTCAGTTAATACTTTTTCAAAAGCATCAATGGCTTCTGTAGGTCCCGCAACAACACAGCGCTCCGGGTCATTAATGGTTGCAATTGAAACACCGTTAATGAGTAAGGCTTTTAACTGTGATTCAGGTAAAGAAACACTGATCATGCCACCCTGAATAACCTTGGTATCAAAAAGATCGCCACGATAGGAAATTAAACCAATGGCATCTTCTAAGCTAAAGACACCGGCAATGGTTGCAGCTACATACTCACCAAGGCTATGCCCTACTAAGGCGTTAGGTTGAACACCCCAGCTCATCCACAGTTTTGCCAAACTGTATTCCACAGCAAACAACACAGAGAAGAAGAGTTTTGGGCGGCTAAGGGTTTGAGCTTTCTCATCAATTTTTGATGCATCATCCACAAAGAGAAGATCAAAAATATCGATACCGCCTTTTTGTTGTAACAGCGCTGCGCATTTATCCATTGTGGCTTTAAAGAATGGCTCAGAGTGATACAGATCTCGGGCCATATTCACATATTGAGTGCCGCCACCGGGAAACATAAAAGTAATGGGAAGTTCTTTTTCAGGAACCTTGGCAGACATTCCCATTTCAGGAGAAAGCAGCTTGTGAATATCCCCAGCGTTATCAATATCGTTAGGGACAACAAAGGCGCGTTTAAAACCGTACTCACCTCGGCCTACCTGTAAGGTATAGGCAACATCAGCAAGCTTGTTGGTCTCACCATTGTGGGACTGATAATGAGCTACCTGATTACTCACGTAATCCGCCAGTTCTGCGGTCATTTCATCTAGAGTATGAGGCGTTTTTGCGCTTAATAGCAGTAATTGATGGTCTCGTGAATCAGAAGACTCTACCGTAGGAGGTTCTTCCAAAATTACATGGCCATTTGTACCGCCAATACCTAACGAACTGATACCCGCACGGATAGGCTCATCTGAATCTTCAATACGTTCAAGTTCTGCCGCCACATAAAAGGGACTGTTTTCAATATCTAACTTGGGGTTTGGTTTTTCGTAATTTAAGCTTTCAGGAATAATTCGATTTTTCAGTGTCAATGCAGCCTTTACAACGCCGGCAGCACCTGCTGCGATACCTAGATGGCCCATATTGGTTTTCAGTGAGCCAATAGCGCAGTAATTTTTTCGCTCTGTTTCAATACGAAATGCGCGACTGAGCGCTGCAAACTCAATGGGATCACCTAAAGGGGTGCCGGTGCCGTGAGCTTCAATGTAACGAATCGTATCGGGATGAACACCTGCAACTGCTTGAGCTTCAGCAACGATGTTAGTCTGGCCTTCAATACTGGGGGCTGTGTAACCAATTTTTTCTGAACCATCATTGTTAATGGCAGAGCCTTTGATCACGGCATAAATGTGATCGTTGTCGGCAAGGGCATCTTCAAGGGGTTTTAAAAGAAGAAAACAACTACCGTTGCCACCTACTGTACCTTTACCTTTTTCATCAAAGGCACGGCATACGCCGTCTGGTGAACTGAATCCTCCTTCGCGATAGATATGCCCTGAAGTATTTGGCGTTGCGACATGGGTACCACCCGCTAGCGCCATCTTACTTTCGCCATTAAGAAGACTCTGGCATGCCAAATGTAGCGTCACAAGAGAGGTAGAGCACGCAGTACCTAAAGAAACACTAGGGCCTTGTAAATTTAACTTGTAGGAAATACGTGTAGCGATCATGTCTTTGTCGACATTTACTTGCAGATCTACCGCTTCACGAACACTATTATCTTCACCTTGTTGCAAAAGGTTGAACATTAAATAAGTGCTCATGTTCACTCCCGCAAATACCCCAACGCTATGGGTACTTTTTGAAGGAGAATACCCGGCATTTTCCATGCACTGCCAAGCCACTTCTAAGGCAATACGATGTTGTGGATCTAGTTGCTCTGCTTCTCGAGGGTTAAACTCAAAAAAGTGCGCATCGAAATATTCCTGATTTTCTAGAAAAGCTGAACGCGGAACATAGCTGGGGTTATTGATGCTTTCTTCAGGTACACCCATTTCACGTAACTGCTCAGGCGTAAACTCGGTAATGCAGTCTTGAGAGCTGACAAGATTCGTCCAGAATTCATCGATATCTTTGGCCATAGGAAAGCGACCAGCCATACCGATAATGGCAATATCGTTGGCCATGTCGTCGTTGTAGTCATCGCTATAGCCATCGTCGTAACTGTCTTCGTCGTAGTTATCGCCGTAGTTCTCATTAGATCCGTTCTGATTCATAGAAATTTCTCAGTCACATGAATGCTTAAATAAGTTAAAAGTTAGTCGCGGCCACGGCGTGGGCGTGCCCTGCCCCGCTGACGTCGGCGCTGCATTGCCGCCTTGCGGTCATCTGCAACGCTGCGAGCTTGTTTTGCAACTTCGTTTGGCTTCTTCTGTTGACTCAAGAAGTTCGCCACCTTTTCCACGGTGGTGGAGTTAAAGAGTTCAACCAATTCAAATTGCACTCCGAGGCGCTCTTGAATTTCATGGTGGAACTTCACAACCATCAATGAATTTGCACCAATATCGAAGAAGTTATCTTTCACCCCTATGGGTTGAGTAATCTCAAATATTTCCGTCGCTACTTCAATTAAGGTTGCTTCAATCTCATTGCGCGGTGCTACTTTCTCTTGAGTCGGTTTAGACTCACCACTAATGGATGCAAATAACGTATTCGTATCTAATTGGCCTGAGGGTGTTAGTGGTAAACGATCGCGACAAATAATTTGCGGTTCAACCTTATTACCAAAACCATCGCTGAAGTTCATGGATGCCAATTTTAATTCGGCATCCATGCAGCCTTCACTGGCGATACACAGCGCAGGTTTATTTAGTACAGCAGGAATATGCACAAGGTCACTATAAATATTAGGCTTGCTAATATTTAACCCCACCAAGGTATTGGTTAATCCCTTGTTCAAGCAGGCCATCAATGAATAGATTCCCTGCTGAGGGGAAATGGCTTCAAACCCCATAGCTTGAGACGCGCCTTTTAGATTGCTGTAGCGCACGCCCATGCCGGTGTTGTCCCACATACTCCAATTGATACAGAAGCTATGGACATTGCGATTTGATTGTACAGAATCCACAAAACTTGCCTGGTAACGATTGGCTGCCGCATAAGCAGCCATACCACCCGCAGGGAAATATCCGTTTACAGATGCGAAGTTAACGAAGAGGCCTTTGGTTCGCTTATTGATGACGTCGTACAATGCACGAGTACCCAGAACCTTCGGGCGCAATAAATCATTGAACTGTTGTAAATCTTGCTCAACGATACTGGTGGTATCAGAGAGACCTGCAAGATGGAAGATACCGGTTAACTTGGTACGCCACTCTCGCTCCGCTTGGTCGATAATGGTTTCCAGTTCATCGACGTTACAAATATCCGCCTCTTTGTAACTAACGCTACCCAGTTTTCGTAAGTCGACTAGGGTTTGCTCTTTTGATTCATCGAGATTAAATTCAGGGGTACGGCCCAATAGCAAAAGTTTACAGTTATGGGTTTTCAGTAAATACGAAGCAAGCTCTACGCCGATACCGCCAAGGCCACCTGTGATTACAAAGGTGTCATCATTTTTGATGGTAAAAGCGTTTTCACTATCCAAGTCAAAGCGGCTAGATTCCAATTTAGAGACAAAGCGCTTGTTATCACGATAGGCAATTTCTCGATCACCGGAGTTAATGGTCAGCTCACGGAGCACAAGCTGCCCATGAAGCTCATCCAGCTCCCCGGATAAATCTAAATGCTGACAATGAACACCAGCGTGCTCTTTACCAAAGGCATGCAGTAGAGGTATGACCAGAGACTTCTCTGGGTTGACCATATCATCGTCAGTCACACGCTGTGAATTTTTACTCACATAGAGCCACTGCGTAGGTAAATCAGCCTCTTCAACTTTCTGAAGCGCTTGTGCCATGTAAAAAACAGAAGAAACAGAAGCCGTTTCTTTGGCGCTAGCCGTATTGGATGAACTGTCGTACCCCCATAGATTGACTACGTGAGTTGGGCAATTCCCCTGCTTCACCAAAGCCTCTATAAGTAACAGATAATCAGCAGCTTCCGAAGGGTTGATTACAAATTTCGAATCCGATTGCTGAGTAAATTCCTCACCCTCAAAGACCTTAATACAGGGCAAGTTGATCTTGTCACTCAAACCTTCATTATCTGCAAACACCAAGAGAGCATTAGAATCTCGCAATGGGTGCCTGATGCCAGACAAGGCTCGTGTATTCACAGAGGATGCAACCCACTGCGGCTCGTAGAACCAATTCGGTAACGTATTAGCATTACCGTGAAGGATATCGAGACGCTTAACCACTGCGTCGAATTCACCTTTATTAAAGCTCGTTGCAAGTTTGGTTAATTGAATCTTTCCAATTTCAGTTTTTGGAATTTGCGATTTGGTCAAGGGTAAGATGAATGATGCCTGCACACCTATGCGAGTCATCACTTGCTTTTTAATCTGATCAATCAATTCAAGCAGCTTACTATTGTCGGTAATATCCGTATTGAAGAAGATTGCGAGCTGATCCCCTTGGTGCTCTTCTCTTCGAACAGCACAGGCACCGGTGTAGGACACGTTGATAGTATCTAATTCTTCGATAACAGAGATAATTTCGTGACTGTAGTAGTTTGCACCGTTGATGATAATGACATCTTTTTCACGACCGGTAATGGTCAAGGCTCCCTGCTCTAGGAAAGCTAAATCTCCGGTTTTAAACCAGCCATCATCCGTAAATGCATCTTTATTGATTTCGTCGCCACCCAAATAGCCTTGTGTCACGGTAAGGCCGCTAATTTGTAAGCGACCAGACTCGCCTTCACGAAGTAAGTTGTCTGCTTCATCAACAATTCGCAAGTTAACCCCAGGAATAGGTTTACCCACGCTCACAAATACCGAGTCATCGCCAGAGTATGTCAGCGTCATCCGTTCAGGGTATGTGATACCTGAAGAAATTTCCGACATCCCATATACGGGCTTCACGGAATCGTCAGGAAGACCAAAAGGCGTTAAGAGCTCAATAAAAGCTTGTGTTGTTTTAGGAACAACCGCTTCTGCGCCGTTGAGCATAAATGTCATGCAGCTCATATCGTAAGCTTTGTTACGCACAGCTTCTGCACTATCAACAATCAATGAGAAGGCAAAGTTTGGCGCCCAGGTAACATTGACACGATGCTCATGAATTAAATCTAACCAGCGCAAAGGATCGGCGAGTACATAATCCGTATCCACCTGTAACTGCTTGGCGCCAAGATAAGTGTCGCGAATATGGAAATAAATAATACCGCCGACGTGATCTAGCGCCATCCAGTTTAAAGCGACTTGATCACTGTTAAAGCCATTATGTTGAATGGAGCCTTTTGTGCGACTAATAATATTACGATGGCTTAATTGCACTCCTTTAGGTAAACCGGTACTGCCTGAAGTAAGCATAATCAGCGTTACATCATCTGGCGAAGCAGAGAAACCAGCTTTTTCATCACTGGCATTGCATTGATACAGTGGCGTTATGCTAGAAACTTCAATCCCTGGTGTACTCTCAAGACTTGCGATATTGCGAACGCCATCAATCAACACATCGCTCGTAAGCACAATGGCGCGATCCATCATGCTAAAAGCATGAGCAACTTTTGCTGTGTTGGCATTGGATTTTGAATAATCACGGCTTGCCCCAATAGGAACCGGAATAAAGCCGGATAGAATACAAGCCCAGAAAGCCACAATAAAATCTTCATTGCGGTCAAATTGGAATATCACCTTGTGCTGTGGTTGTAAGCCTAATCCAATTAAACCTGCCTGTACCCGCTTAGCTTTATGGTATAGCTCTGCATAGGTGATATCGGTAGTGCTACCGTCGGTATAGTAGAAGTTACAAGACTTGTTTGCGAAAGTGGTTGCTGCCCGCTCAATCACTTGCGCAAGATTATCGCAACTAATAAATCCTTCAGTTGATGTTGGCACTGATACTGATGCTGCCACTGTGGATTCAATAATATCACCACCAAAACTGATAGCAGGCTCGCTGGAGCTGGCATCATTGAGAACCCGAGCGTCTTTTGCCTCCATTGCGTTAGCCGAATCTGAAGCTGTTCGAGCATTATCGTCATCCATTGCCGGAAGAATGTCCGATAAGTGAAGCAATGATGATGTAGGCGGTGTTGAACGCACCACTAAGTGGCTTTCTTTTACCCCTAGAGAATCAGAGAGTTGGTTTTGCCAGGTTTTTTCTACATCTTGTGAATGTACAAATAATTCCGATAGTGCCCGCTTGTCTACCCCTCCCTGTTTTAAATGCGGAATATGAGTAACAGGCACATACGCATAAGGTAATGGAATTTGATCCGTTTTGCCTTGCAACGACTGACCTTGTAAAGCCTTGTTGCCCAACGATTGCTGAAGCCAACCGTTGAGTTCTTGAGGATTAAAATTTCCTGAAGTTGAAACGTAAGCAACAATCTGTAACCCAAGAGATTGGTGTTTCAATATCCGGACAAAACAATCGTTTACCGTTGGGTGAGCGATAAGTGCCTGGCTGATTCTGTCTGGATAGGCCAGTTGATTATTGATGAGGGATACCCGGTCTTCTGATTCTAACAACCAGAATCCATGACCAACCACCTTGGCTGTAAATCCAGTATTGAAAACTATATCACCCTGCTCACCTAAACGGACAATACCGCGACGAGAGGAAACATGCTCAACAGGAATATTGATATCGGCTTGTGCAACGTTATCCTCAATCTTCGGCAGTTGTATATATAACCGCCCCACTGTGCCGGCGGGCGAAAGCTGATAGCAACCATCCAGCACCGCATAGTGACAATCAATGTCCTGGCTATCGATATCAAGATTTACTGTATTTAGAGACTCCTGCAACAAGATATGCAAGAAGGAATAGGCATTGTGATCACTACCGAATGGCTGCCACGGTGAAGTAGCGGTAATGCCAATTGGATTAATGGTGAGTTCATCAACGGTAGCTTCTTCATTAAGCAAAATGCTATTGACTAGGGTTAATAAGTGGTCGCGATAGCGTTCAATGGTTTCACGTTTAAAGAGGTCTGTATTGTATTCAAAGTACCCTTCAAGCCCATTTTCAACATCTAGAAACTCTAAAGACATATCAAACTTGGCGGTTTTATTTTCACGCTCCAGAGTCTCGAGGGTAATACCACCTAGTCGTTCAGGTATTGCCGGTAAGGTTTGCAAAGCAAAGGACACTTGGAAAAGTGGCGAGCGCGACGGATCTCGAGCCGGTAACACCATATCCACTACCTTCTCGAAGGGGATATCTTGATGTTCCTGGGCAGACAGATTCGTTTGCTTAACTTGCTGAAGAAGTTGTGAAAAACGAATATTGTCACTGAGATCAGAGCGAAGGACTAACGTGTTCGCAAAGAAACCAATCAGCGGTTCAATTTCGGTTTTTACACGGTTTGCGATGGGCGTACCCACACAAATATCGGTCTGACCACTGTGGCGATAAAGCAGCACATTAAAGGCTGCCAACATGGTCATAAATAATGTAGTGCCCGCCTGGGCACTAACCGCTTCCAACTTGCTCTTTGTAATCTTATCAATGGAAAAATGTAAACGATCGCCATTAAATGTTTGGTTATCTGGACGTTTTCCATCTAGCGGCAGGTCAAGTGGGTGATGGTCTGCAAGATTATCAATCCAATACTGACTTTGCTTTTGTAATACTTGTCCCTGAAGGTAATTTCGTTGCCATACAGAGAAGTCTGCGTATTGAACGTCTAACGTATCCAGTGGGGCCTGATCTTCACCTTGGCTATATGCCAAGTAGAGGCTTTGCATCTCCCTAACGAGCACAGAAATAGACCAGCCATCAGATACAATATGATGCATGTTAATGAAGAGGATAAAGTCCTCATCACCACACTGAATCAAGCTTGTACGTAATAGCGCATCAGTTTCAAGATTGAATGGAATCTGGAGTTGCCCTTCAACAATCTTGTCAGCTTGGCGATAATTTGCCTCTATAGAGCCATCAAGCTTTGTTGTTTCGAAGTACCAACCGCTCTCTTCTACTGTCGAGATTTTCTGAAGTGCCGAACCGCTGATATTAATAAAATTGGTTCGTAAAGCTTCGTGGCGCTCCACAATGGTCGCGAAGGATTTCTCCATTGCAGCAATATTCAAATCGCCCTGAATTTTTAGAACACTGGGCATGTGATAGAAGTTACTGTTTTCTTCGTAACGGTCTAAGAACCATAAACGTTCCTGAGCAAAGGATAAGGGCACATTGTTGCGTACAACTAGGGGCTCGATAGGCTCATCAACATAAGATAGATCTGTAGATTCAATGAGCTTGGCCAGCGCTTCAATGGTGGGCTGCTTAAATAACGCCTGAAGTGGTACCTCCACAGATAGCTTTGTCTTGATCTGAGAAATAACCTGGGTTGCTAATAAAGAGTGGCCACCTAACTCGAAGAAGTTCTGCGTAATCCCTACACTGTCTCGCTCAAGAATTTCACACCAAATTTTTGTTAGCTGTTTTTCAAAGGCTGTTGTTGGTTCGATGAGATCCTCTGTAGAGGTCTCCAAAGAATCGTCAACATCAGGCAATGCCATTCGATCAATTTTACGATTAGGTGTGAGTGGCATTTCATCTAAACGAATAAACGCCGAAGGCACCATGTAGCTTGGCAGTTTATCACCAACCTTTTTTCGTAGAACACTGCGGTTAATGGTTGTGTCTTCATCATCAGCCACATAGAAGCATACTAAACGAGCTAGGCCTTGATTATCTTCTCGACTAATAACAACAACTGAGCTGATGCCAGGAATATCGCGAATAACATCCTCAACTTCCACAAGTTCAACTCGAAACCCCCGGATACTGACCTGGAAGTCTTCACGGCCAATAAATTCAATTTCGCCATTTGGCAGATAACGACCAAGGTCTCCAGTTTTGTACAGGCGAACTTTCGGATCATCGCTAAAGGGGCTTGGAATAAAGCTGGCAGCATTAGCGATTGGGTTATCGATATAGCCACGAGCTAGGCCAACACCGCCCGTGTAAATTTCTGCAATTACACCAATAGGAACTTGTTGCAAGGTTTCATCCAGTAGGTACATTTGCGTGTTTGGTAACGCCTTACCGATAGTGAGCTTCTGTCCCACTTGATGGTATTCGTACATGGTAGAACCTAGGCAAACTTCTGAATTGCCATAGAGATTCATAAAGCGGCAGCCCCGCTGCGTCCAACGCTTCACCACAGCATCGTTACACGGCTCTGCAGATGAAATAACAGTCTGCAAGCTCATGGGAACGCGATCGATATCAATGGTAGAAAGCAGAGACACAGGCCAAGTCACGTGAGTGATTTGATGCCTATTTAAAACGTTGTAGAGCGGTTCGCCGGGTAGAGATTCTTCTTTGGTTACTGTGTATAGGGTTCCGCTAGATGTCCATGCCATGAAGGTTCCCCAGAGGGCAATGGAAAAGCTAAGGGAGGCAAATTGCAGCACACGACTGTCGCTGGCGTGTAATCCAAGAGATTGCTGCGAAATGACAACGTTTCTGAAACTGTGATGCCCAACAAGGATGCCCTTCGGCATACCAGTGGTACCCGAAGTAAAGAGCACGTAGGCTGAATGGTCCGCACCAATAGACGCTGGATTATGAATTGGCTGGTTACTGATCTCAGGCCAATTTTCATCAAGACAAATGACTTCTGCGTCGGCGTCTGCATAACGCTCTACTAACGAGCCAACGGTGAGAATAATTTTTGGTTTGGCAACCTCCAGCATGTGATTGAGCCGTTCTTTGGGGTAGCTCGCATCAAGCGGCACGTAGGTGCCCCCTGCCTTAAAGATTCCTAAACAACTTAAGCCAGCCCAGGTTGAACGCTCCACACTCACCGCAACGCGAGTTTCAGCGGTTACTCCTCTGCTCATTAAAAAGTGAGCGAGGCGATTGGCGCGAACATTGAGCTCCGTGTAGGTAAATTGATCATCGCCACAGACGTAGGCCAATTTGTTGGGGAAGCGTTCGACCATCTGTTCAAACAAATGATGCATGCATTCGTCATTTGGATACGAAACGTCAGTTTCATTCCAAGTTTGAACGTGCTTGATTTCCGTTGGACTCAACATTACAAGCTCTTCAATTGGCTGCTTGTATAAGGCCATAGCGGATTCAAGAATACTGCAATAATGTGCAATCATTCGCTGAATGGTGTCGGGGCTAAATAAATCTGTCGCGTATTCAATAGCACCGGATATACCGCGATCCGATTCCGCAAGGGAGAAGTTTAAGTCAAGTTTTGCGTAGTCTGTCTCAGGAGTAATAAGCGTTTGCTTAACCCCTGGAAATATTGCAGTTTCTCCCATTTTTTGATTATGGAGACGGAACATGACTTGGAAGATGGGGGGGATACTCAAATTACGCTCGGGCTGAATCGCCTCCACAACACCGTCGAAAGGGACATCGGCATTATCGAATGCTTCTAAGGTTGTTTCGCCGACCTTCTGCACAAGTTGCTGGAAGTTTTCTTTCGGATCAACACCGCAGCGAAGCACAAGGGTGTTCGCAAAACAGCCAATCAATGTTTCAAGTTCCGTGCGGCTTCTGTTCGCAATGGCAGTTCCAATAGGGATATCCTGAGTGCGACCATAACGCCCCAGCATAATCGCTAAGCCTGATAGCAATACATTAAACAGCGTGGTTTCGTTCTGCGCAGCAAACAGTTTCATTTCTTCTGTCAGCGCATAAGGAATTTCAATCGCTACCTCAGAACCTTTATAGCTTTGAATCGGTGGCCTGGTGTAATCCGTAGGTAAGTTGAGTACGGGAGGAACCCCTGACAGCTTGTTCTTCCAGTAATCAACCTGCTGATCGTAATAACGACCCAGAACATGTTGTTGTTGCCACACCGCATAATCTGCGTATTGAATTGCTGGTTTTTCTAGAGTATCGAGTGAATCAGAATTCTTTGATACAAGTAGCTGGTAAATATGTGCAAGCTCTGTAACCAGAATATCCAGGGACCATCCATCGATCACGGTGTGATGAACCACAAGGGTTAAAAGATAGGAACTATCATCGATGCTGTACAATTTTCCACGAATCGGTATTTCGGCTGCAAGATCAAAAATATACCCGGCATCTAATTTTGTTTGCTTATGAACCGTGTTATTGGCCTCAAGCTCTGATAAATCAATAACCGGCAATGTAAATGCCCAATCATCAACGATGTGTTGAGACGGCTTGCCATCTACAGTGACAAATTGCGTGCGTAAAGATTCATGACGCTCGATAAGTAGCTTGAAAGCCTTTTCTAAGGCCGTACGGTCAAGACTGCCGTCGAGTTGCATGGCCAGTGGTACGTTATAGGTAGCACTGCCCCCTTCTAATTGATAAAGGAACCAATATGGCGCTTGTTCAAGGGATAAAGGCAGGTAATTGTGATCTTTCTCCCAGCCTGATTCGCTACGAGGGGCGATCGCAGGCAAGGCACCGAGCATACTTTGCGGCTTGCCTTTAAGTTTCTCCGCTAGTGAAATAATAGTATTGTGGGTAAAGATATCCTTAACACTGATATGGAGCTGAAGATTTTCTTTGATTCTCGCTACAAGCTGAACCGCTAGTAGAGAGTGACCGCCCAAGGCGAAGAAACTGGTGCTTGCACTCACGGTATCGAGCTCTAAAACTTCACACCAAATATCTGCAAGGGCTATTTGTAAATCCCCTTCTGGTGAAATAAATTCATCACTGCCGGCTTGCTCGAAACTTGCTGCCGGCAACGCCAAGCGATCTATCTTCCTGTTGGGCGTGAGCGGCATTTCATCTAAGCGCACAAATAGGCTTGGAATCATGTAGCTTGGTAATTTCTCAGAAACAAAGCGAATTAAGTCATCGCTAGATAGCTGCTGATTAGTATTGGTATTACTATCACCGTCGACCGTTTTCTCTACATAGTAGCAAACCAGTGCTGCAACCTTGTTGTCATTGAGGCGATCAACCACTACAACTTCTTCTATGGATGGGTGATCACGTAATACGTATTCAATTTCCGTTAGCTCAACACGGAAACCGCGAATACTCACCTGGTAATCATCTCGACCAATAAATTCGATTTCACCGTTAGCCAGATAACGACCGAGGTCCCCTGTCTTATAAAGTTTTGGTGGTTCATCCGCAAAGAAAACGTCATCCTCGAATGGGCTATCGATAAAGCATTGAGCCGTTTCTTCAGGGCGATCTACATAACGAGTAGCCAAACCCACGCCAGCGGTATGAATTTCAGCAATAACGCCCACAGGAACCTGATTTAGGTTCTCATCCAGCAAATACATTTTTGTATTGGGTAAGGGTTTACCGATGGTGAGTTTCTGTCCAACGGAATGATACTCATACATGGTTGAGCCCAGTGATACCTCAGAATTTCCGTAGAGATTCATAAAACGGCAACCACGTTTGGTCCAGCGCTCAACAACAGCATCTGTACATGGCTCAGCAGAAGAAATCACCGTCTGTAAGCTCAGCGGCATTTTCTCCGTGGGCACAGTGGTTAATAGAGATACAGGCCAAGTAACATGAGTAATTTGAGCGCGATTCAGCAAATCATAGAGTTCATCACCAGGTAGTGATTCATCTTCAGTAACCGCATACAAGGTTCCACCAGGAATCCAGGCCATGAAGGCTCCCCAAAATGAAATGGAGAAACTCAATGAGGCAAATTGCAGTACCCTGCTTTCTTCATTATGGAGCTGCAGTTTTTCTTGTGAAACAGCCATATTCCTGAAGCTGCGATGTGAAACCAAAATACCTTTGGGTTTTCCTGTCGATCCAGAAGTAAATAAAATATAAGCAGAGTGATTGGCGCCAATATGGGTTGGATTCTCTTTAGGATAGTGTGATAACTCGTCTCCCAACTCATCCAAGCAGATAATTTCACCGTCAAAATCGGACAGCTTATCTTTAACGGAAGACACCGTTAGAATGATGGACGGTTTAGCCACATCCAACATGTGCAATACCCTATCGCGGGGATAGTTTACATCTAGCGGTACATAGGTACCCCCTGCTTTCATGGTGGCGAGAACGCTGATACCTGCCCAGTAAGAGCGATGTACGCTCATGCCTACGGTTTTTTCAGGCCCAATCCCTTTTGATTGCAAGAAGTGAGCAAGTTGATTCGCTTTATGATTCAGCTGTTCGTAGGTTAATGCTTGGTCGCCCCAAACATAAGCCGTTTTGTTAGGTACACGGGCTGCGGTCTTTTCTACTAAATGGTGTAAGCACTCATCCGCAGAATATTCAACACGGGTATTATTCCACTCTGTTACCTGACTTATTTCATCTTCAGAAAGGATGGTTAGAGCGTTAATTGGACTCTCACTATTGCTGACCGCTGATTCCAATATTTTTTGGAAATGTCGAGCAATACGCTTAACAGTGGTTTCCGAAAATAAATCAGTAGCGTATTCAATAGCGCCTTCAAGGCAGCCATTGGTTTCGAATAATGAAAAATTAAGATCGAGTTTTGCGCTATTGGCTTCAATATCGATATTTTCAGTAGCTAATTCATGCAAAGATACATTTTGTGTCGCAGCATGATTATGCAATCTAAACATCACTTGAAACAGCGGAGGAACCCCTAAACTCCGTTCAGGGTTAACTGTTTCAACAACTGTATCGAAGGGTACATCTGAGTTTTCGTAGGCCGCAAAAGCTTGATTGGTAACCTGCTTAGTTAAATCCGAAAACGATTGCTCTCCATCGAACTTGGAACGAATCACTAATGTATTGGCAAAACAACCAATCAATGTCTCAAGCTCGGGTTGAGATCGATTAGCCACAGCGGTACCGACCGCAATATCATTGGTTCTGCCGTAGCGAGATAGCAGGATGTTTAACCCAGCTAGCAAGGTGTTGAACAGACTAGTGTTATGGCCTTTCGCATAACGGTTTAAGCCTTGGGTTAATTCAAAGGGTAAGGTAAAGCGAATTTCTTTACCGCGATAACTCTGTACCGGTGGGCGAGGATAATCCGTCGGCAAATCCAGCATAGACGCTAGGCCCTGCAGATTATCCTTCCAGTAGGACAGCTGTTTTTGATAACTCTGGCTATTGAGGTGATCTTTCTGCCAGAGCACATAATCACCATACTGGATTGGCAGACTATTAAGGGGATTTACGTTTTCCTGAATGAATGCCTTATAGAGACACTCCATTTCAGCAACCAGTACATCTATTGACCAACCATCAGCCACGGTATGGTGCATTACCAGCGTGAGAATATATTCTTGATTGTTAACCACCAACAGGCGGGCGCGTATTGGTAATTCATTTTCTAAATCAAAAACATAATCTGCATCCGCTTCGATTTGACGGGTCAAATTTTTTCGATCGCGGAAATCTTGCTCAGCAACAATCTCAAGGCCAAAGTTTATCTTTTCCATGGGCAACACTCGTTGTAGAGGCTGGCCGTCCATAAAATCAAACTGTGTTCTTAATGATTCATGTCTTTCTACAATGACCTTAAGGGCTCTGTTTAAGGCATCAACGTGTAAGTTACCCACCAAGCGAAGAGCCGCTGGGGTGTTATAGGTAGAACTACCCTCTTCTAATTGATACAAGAACCAGTAAGCTTGCTGTTCAAGTGAAAGTGGCAATGCCTCTTTACTATCTGTACGCGGAACGATTTCTGCGTAAACCGCTGAGGAAGAAGACTTTTCGTAGGTGGCGATTTTGTCAGAAAGCGACGATAAAACTGGTGAAGAAAATATATCTGCAACCTTCAAGTCAATCTTACACTGAGATTTAACTCTGGAAGCCACTTGAATAGCGAGCAAGGAGTGCCCACCAATATCGAAAAAGTTGTGATCGATACCAATATCGTCTGTGCGTAGCACATCTGTCCAGATAGCTATTAGGGTCTTATCAAGGTCATTACGCGGGGCAACATAAGCGGTGGTCACCGTCGAAGATATATCCGGAGATGGCAGTGCTTTTCTATCCAGTTTCCCATTAGGCGTCAACGGAAAGGATTCCAATGGAACAAAGAACGCAGGAACCATATAGCTTGGTAACTTATCAGCCAGAGGCTCTCGTAATGCTTCGATACGATAGTTATCATCATTGGCAACAAAATAAGCAACGAGTTGTTGATTACCTTGTGAATCGGTGATTGGAAGAACGGCACAATCATTAACAACAGATTGCTTCAGTAGCAGCGTCTCAATCTCACCTAATTCAACTCTAAATCCGCGGATCTTCACTTGGTGATCGATACGGCCTAAGAATTCTAAATTTCCATCACGAAGCCAGCGAACTAAATCACCGGTTGCGTAGATTTTTTCATTGCTTGAACTGTATGGATTGTGGATGAATTTTTCATCGTTCAACTCTGGACGATTTAAATAGCCTCGACCAACACCACGGCCACCCACATATAACTGCCCCGCTACACCCTCGGGTACTAGCTGCAGTGAATCATCCAACACATACAGTTGAACCCCAGCCATGGGTTTACCCATATGGATAACATCATCATTCGGTGAAATTAATCCAATACTGGCACATACGGTACATTCTGATGGGCCGTATGCGTTATAAAAGCGCCTGCCTTCTGACCATTCTCTGGCAACAGGTAGTGGGCAATGCTCGCCGGCAACAACCATATCTGTGACCGAACTCCAGCGACTTTTCTCCAACAACGGAAGCAATGCTGGCGGCAAGGTAATATGAGTAATACCACGAGATTCCACATAGCGGGTTAAATCCTCGGGGGATTGGGTTGTAGACTTTGGCACAATGTGAACGCTGGCCCCGATACATAGCGCCATGAAAATTTCTGATGTGGCAGCATCAAAAGCAATAGAGGCGAATTGTAAAACCTTGCTATGTGATGCTACATGGAAGGCCTGCTGTTGTGCTCTTGCCAGGTTACATAAACCACCGTGCATTAACAGAGAGCCTTTCGGTAAGCCTGTAGAACCTGAGGTATAAATAACGTAAGAAAGATCGGAGCCGCCCAGTTCTTTTCCTGACGATACAATAAATTGCGGTGGGATATTTTCTGATTCAGCCGTAGCAACGGCATCTTTCATGGCAGTACTGTCTACAGCCAATACAAACTGACCGCTAAAATCAATCGCCGAAAGCAGATGATTCTGCGTTAAAACAACAGACACACCGGAGTCTGACAGAATGTGATCAATACGTGCCTTAGGATAAGAAGGATCCACCGGAACATAGGCGCAACCGGCTTTCACAATAGCCAGTAGCGATACCACCATGTCCACTGAGCGATCCATGCAAAGCCCAATAAGATTCCCTTTACGAAGTTTAACGGGCGATGCTGTAGAAAGCAGGAAATTCGCTAAAAAATTTGCCTGCTGGTTGAGTTGTTCATAGGTTAGCTCTGTATCTTGGTATACAAGCGCCACATTACTGGGGACAACCTCTACCTGCTTTTCAAAAATCTCATGAATGCAGGTGTTAGATAAATCAAAGTCTGGATCAATCGTATCCTCAACAAAAGAATATTGTGTTAATAAATCACTTTGCTTATGGAATGCGAGCAATGGCAAGGTATTAAGATCTCGCTGCGGCTCCAGCACCATGGCATCTAACAGGGTTTCAAAATTACTGGCCATTGCACTGATTGTGCTTGCCCCAAATAGATCGCAGGCATATTCCCAAGCAAAGACGAATGATTCTTCGTCCTCACTGATATTCAGTGTTAAGTCAAACTTGGTTTTGTAGACAGACTCAACAAGTTCACAAGACTCAGCACCAGACAATGAAAGCTCGCCCACTTCATTGTTCTGCATCGCCAGCATAATTTGGAATAACGGGTTATAACTCGCGGAGCGATCTGGTTTTACCGCATCAACGACCATATCAAAAGGTACATGAGATGCTTCATGTGCTGAGAGTAAGCAATCTCGACTTTGGGCGATCAACTCTTCAAAGCTGGTAACATCATCAAGATCACTGCGAAGTACGATTGTATTTACAAATAAGCCGATTAGAGGCTCTACAGTCGCAGGTACACGATTAGCAACTGGCGTACCGATTACCACATCGGTTTGACCAGAATAACGACCGATAAAGGCAGAAAATGCAGCATGTAACACCATAAAGGCTGTTGCATTGTTTTCTTTTGCTAGTCGATTTATTCCTTTCTGAATCTTACTGCTGACTTTAAGGCGATATACAGCACCCTCGAAGCTAGGTTCAGCCGGGCGCTGGTGATCAAGGGGTAAGCTATGCAATGCCGGTAGATTGCGAAGGGTTTTAGTCCAATAGCCTATTTCATTGGAGAGGGAGCCTTCAGAGTAATTGTTCTGCTGCCAGTACGCGTAATCTTTATATTGACACGGCAATGCGGTTAGCTGACTTTCAGAAGATGATTGCTGTTTGTTGTTTAGTTGATGGCCAAGCTGGCTGTTGTAGAGCTCAGTTAGCTCATTAATTAAAATAGCAGTAGACCAACCATCACTGGCAATATGATGGAGGGTAATAAGCAGTACGCCACCAGCAGATGTGTTTTTTGAAGATGCATTTCCTGAAGAAGTGAACTCAATAAATTTAGCCCGAATCATAAGATCACTGGCTAAATCAAAAGGTATATCTGCTTCTTCTTTAGCGAGAACCTCAATGGCTTCATCTGTGCCTTCAACAGATTTTATAACCTTAATAGAGAAATCATAGTCAGACAGTACTTCTTGATAAGGATTGCCATCATTTTGTTTATAGACTGTACGTAAAATTTGATGGCGCTGGATAATGTTATTCAGTGCAGTATTTAATGCTTGAAGATCAATGGTGCCGGCAATGCGTATAGCCGCAGGCATATTGTACTGACTGCTACCCTCTTCCATCTGATCAACTACCCAAAGGCGTTGCTGGGCAAACGATAAGGGTAAATAATCTTGATTGGGTGCGTCACTAATAGATGCAAACCTAGATGCTTCGCTTACGTCACTTTGACGTTCGCTATCAATAACCGTCCCTAAGTCAGCTAGGGTTTTATATTCAAAAAGCGCTCTCAGTGGAAGCTCGACCGAGAAATGCTCCTGAAGCTGAAGGTTTAAACGTGCAGCAAGTAACGAATGTCCGCCAAGATTAAAGAAATTACTATTTCGGCCAACCTCCACTGCATTTAACAAAGACATCCAAATATTTGCTAAGGTAATTTCAGTCTGAGTACGTGGAGCCTCAAAAGGCACAGACTCTGAAAAGCTTGGTTCTGGTAATGCTCGACGATCAACTTTTCCATTTGGCGTGACAGGAACAGCATCAATCGCCATAAAGATAGCGGGAACCATGTACTCAGGGAGGCTGACTCCGAGCCGCTCTCGTACTTGTTGCTGAACAGTATCTGTACCGACAGAACAATCTGGATTAATCACTATATAAGCAATAAGTTGCTGTTCATTATTGAGTTCTTTCACTAGAACAACGGCTTCTTTAATTGCGTCGAGAGAAAGGATGGTATTTTCAATCTCACCCAGCTCAATGCGAAATCCGCGAAGCTTTACTTGATGGTCAATACGACCAAGGTACTCTAAATTGCCATCGGGCAACCAACGAACCAAGTCGCCTGTTTTATACAAGCGCTCACTGGGCAAGGTAGAAAATGGCGAAGGAATAAATTTCTCAGCGGTTAATTCTTCACGATTTAAGTAACCACGCGCTAAACCAACACCCCCGATATGTAATTCACCCACTACACCTTGAGGAACAAGGCGGCACTGCTCATCTAAAACGTGCAATTGAATATTGCTAATGGGCTTACCAATTGGAACGCTGGCGTAGCGTTTCTCTTCACCTAAACAGTCCCAATAGCTAACATCAACAGAAGCTTCTGTAGGCCCATACAGATTATGAAGTTCACTATGAGTAAATACGCTCGGAAAATCATTAACATGTTGAAGTGATAGCGCTTCACCACTACAAAATACTTGTTTAACATTTTGACAAGACTTACCTACAGAGGCGATCAGCATCGCCGAGAGCATAGACGGTACAAAATGCAGCTTGGTGACGTTTAATTGATTGATGGTCTCTAGCAGATAATCTGGATCCATATGGCCTTTTGGCCGGGCGATCGCCAATGTAGATCCAGCCATCAGTGGCCAGAAAAACTCCCACAACGACACATCAAAACTGAAAGGCGTTTTTTGTAAAAAAACATCCTCAGACGTTGCGCCATATTTTTTATGCATCCAGTCGATACGGTTAACAATACCGTCATGCTCTACCATAACGCCTTTTGGATTACCGGTAGAGCCAGAGGTATAAATGATATAAGCCAAATGTCGAGACGTTAAACCAATATCAGATTTGGGAAGATTATCCTTAGGCAAACCCTCCAACATACTGATCACGCTTAACTCATCGACGCATAACGCTTGAGTATCTGTTACCGGCGTACGGGTCAGAACCTCTTTAGAAGTTATAACGGTCGTTAAGTCAGAGTCCCCGAGCATATACGCCAATCTTGCCTCTGGATAATCCGGATCAAGAGGCACATAAGCTCCTCCAGCCTTAACAATACCCAATATGGCAATCACCAAATCAAAAGAGCGCTCCAGGCAGATGCCAACTAAACTGTCGGGACGAACCCCTTTTTCTGAGCGCAAATAGTGGGCAAGCTGGTTAGCTTTTTGATTTAGCTCAGCATAGGTTAAGCTTGTGTCTTCAAAGACTAAGGCTGTATGGCTAGGTGAATTATTAGCCTGCTGCTCAAAAAACTCATGAATGCATTCACCCTCAGGAAATTGGCACTGAGTATCATTCCACTGTTCTAGCTGTAATGATGCCTCTTTATCGCTAAGGACTTGATGGGAATCAATAGGAGCCTTTGAACGGGCCAGTAAACTATCAATCAAGACCACAAGATGCTTGGCCATTCTATTAACGGTTTCAGGCTCAAGTAGAGACGTTTTGTATTCCAGAAATCCGTCTAAGCGATCGCCCTTATCCACTAGCTCTAAGGTAATATCAAATTTAGATTTGCTTGAGTAGGACTCTAAATCTGAGGTGTGAAGTCCAGAGATCTCTACCTGAGAGGATAGTTTATCTTGGAGTACAAACATCACCTGGAATAAAGGTGATATAGAGGGATTTCGGTCTGGCTGTACAACATCAACGACTTTTTCAAAGGGAATATCTTGATTTGAAAAAGCTTCAATGGTGGAAGTTTTTACACTTTTTAGTAGCGTTAAAAAATCTTCATTACCCGCTATAGTGTTTCTAAGTACTAAGGTATTAACAAAGAAACCAATAGTATTTTCAATATCCTTTCGTCTTCTGCCAGCAATAGGTGAACCAATTGCGATATCATCTTGACCTGAGTAGGTTCTTAATAAACAGGCATATCCAGCGAGTAGAACCATATACGGCGTAACGTTATGCCATTTACAAAACGTCTTTAAACGTTCAGTTAACGAAGTATCTAAGCTAACCGGTACTCTACCGCCTTCATAATCTATCTGTGCAGGCCGCGTGTAATCAAGTGGTAGCTCGAGAGGCTCCAGTCCTGCTAGCTTATCCTGCCAGTAGCTTGCTTGTGTTTTGAGAAGATTATTTCCATCTTCGTCTTTTTGCTCTAGATTAGTTCGCTGCCATTGGCCGTAGTCTTTATAGTGGACACATAGCTCAGGGAGCTCTATATCTTCCCCAATACTAAAACCTGAATAGAGCAAAGATAGCTCTTTCATCAATACCGAAACAGACCAACCATCAGAAATGATATGGTGCATAGAAAGCGCTAATCGGTATTCACCATCAGACACTTTATATAAATTAGCCCTGAATAGATTTTGATTGGCTAGATCAAATGGCATATCGAGCTGCTGAGTAACAGTTTCGTGGATTTCATCCTCTGGACGCCCAGCAAGATCGATAAAGCTTAACTTCCAATCAATTTCAGCATTTGGCTGAACGTATTGAAGAACCTCTTCACCTTTAGTGACAAACCGAGTCCGCAATGATTCGTGCCGTTCTACCAGCTCTTCGAAAGCACGCCCTAGGGCATCTAAATTTATGTCACCTGTCAGCTGTAAGAGCCCGGAAATATTGTATAGGGATGAATTTTCATACTGGGCCAAAAACCACATACGCTGTTGCGCATAAGATAGCGGGTAGGTATTTGAGGTATTCGAAAGAACCGGAATGGATTGGTTGTCGCGACTGGCAGCTTCACCCTGTTGAATGATATAGGTGGCTAGCTGCTCAATAGTTTCATAAATAAACAATTGCTCAACTGACAGATTAACCGCCAGTTGATCGTTAATATGGGCATTCATTTGAGTGAGCGCTAAAGAATCTAACCCAAGGCTGACAAAGGGCGTTTGTAAATCAACTTGATCAGTAGGAACCTTGGCAAAGCAGGCTGACAACGTCTGAAGAAATGAGGCTAAAAGTTCTTTCTTATTTTCAAGATCAGACTCACGATACCTAGCAGCTGATAGAACAGGCAATTCATCTAGTGGTATCGCATCGGATTTCACCACCTTAGCAATCCCATCAATCTCATCATTGAGATACATCAGCTTATTTTTTTGCCGTTGAACCTTACCACTAGATGTTTTAGATAATCGACCCGGCTTAATCAGCACAATAGCGTGAGCTTGAATTTCATGATTCAGGGCAATATCTTTTTGTATTGCCATCACAACATCATTGACATCAAGCTTGCGTAAAAAAGTCCGCTTGACCTCAAGTACCAGGACCAGTTTTTCTTCACCGCCCTCTTCTATTGTGAATGCCGCCGCGCCGTTTGGCATTAATGCCTCATGACTTTCAAAGGCCGTTAACTCGACATCTTGAGGGTAATGATTTAAGCCGCGAATAATTAATACATCTTTAATACGACCAGTAACATAAAGATTACCCTCATGAATAAACCCGAGATCGCCAGTTCGCAAAAAGGGTCCTTCATTGGAATCACTGGTATATGCCGCAAAAGTTTCTTTAGTAACCTCAGGTTTTTGCCAATATCCTAGAGTAACACTTCCCCCTTGTGCCCAAATTTCGCCAACCGTATTGTCAGCGCAAGACTCCTTCGTAGAGGGAGTCACAATTTTTATTGAGTGGTCGAGTCGTGGGTAACCACAATTAATCCAAGGAGTCGCATCTTTAACAGATTCATCAACAATGACTGCTGTATCTTCGAGGAGCTGCTCTGCATCAAAACAATTTACATAATTACCAGAATGCACATCGATACAGGTAATCAATAACGTGGTTTCTGCCATGCCGTAGCAAGGAAAGTGCGATTTATCCTCAAAACCGGTGCAGGCAAATTTGTCACTAAAAGCTTTTACCGACTCATAGCGTATAGGTTCTGCACCACTGAAGGCGATATTCCAGCAGCTTAGATCAAAGCGTTTTAGATCTTCTTCTTTTACTGTTTGCACGCATAAGTCGTAGGAGAAGTTTGGCCCCCCGCTAGTATTGGCCCGATACTCATGTATAGCTTCAAGCCAGCGCATTGGCCGCTGTAAAAATGCCGCAGGTGGAATAAGGGTGCAGGGAATTCCAGCAAACACGGGTTGTAAAACATTACCAATAAGACCGAGATCATGGAACAAGGGTACCCAGCCCACCATGACTGTATCTTCTGAGTGTTCGAAAGCGACATAGATAGATTCAGAGTTAGAGACAAGATTACCATGAGATACCATGACGCCTTTGGGGTTACCTGTTGAACCTGAGGTGTATTGCAAAAATGCAATGGTATTTTCACTGATGGCTTCAACCGCATTGGCTAACGATTTTGATGGCGTTTTACTGTCAGTTTCTGGAGTGTCGATATCTGTTCGAAGCCAAGGTAAGTGTTGAAGTTCTTCAACCGCTTCAAATTGAGGCTTAGCAATTTCATAACTATGGGCGTCTGTGAGTGCAATAGCTGCCTGGCAGTCTTCTACCAATGTTTGTAGGCGCTCAAGTTTCTGATTTCTTTTCGGTGGGTATGCAGGTACAGCAATAACTCCAGCATATAAACAGCCAAAGAATGCGGCAATAAAATCTATACCAGAGGGATAAATCAGCAGCGCCCTATCACCCGGCTGGCAAGTCTTTAAAAGTGACTCAGCAATGTCATGAGCTTTATCGTGAAGCTGCTTAAAATTTACGGTAGGTGCGTTTGAAATAATATCGCCGTCAGGAAGAAGGCGAAATGCAAGATCATCTGATTGATGAATTGCTCTGTACTGTAGTAGTTCAACAAAAGTTTTAAACTGACCAACAGGATGACTCATAAATAGTTACCACCAACGTAAATCCAATGTGCTTCAAAGGTTCAAGCACAAACGTTATACAGGGTGAATGAGTCACGGAATCTAATGGGACAAGCTAACTGAAAAAATAATTTAATCTTCAATAAGTGAAAACAAAGTATTTTACTGCAGTTATTTTGATCCCCAAAGAAACTGCATTTCGGCAATCCGTTTACGCCCCAGACATCCTGCGTAATTATTTTTAATTTCAGTCAAATTGCCTCTTATTCACCTACTAACATTGCGCAAGAAGATTGGCTACACCAGCTTGAATTTCAGCTTATTAGCGTGTTTAAAAGACGCCAACTAAGCATAGCAGGCTTTTCTTGTAACGCTTGTTGCTTGGCAGCTCTAAACGCAGCGAATAAGGGCAATAACTGAAGCAGCCAAGCCAAGACTGTTACAAAATCCTAATGGGCTTACCATGCCTATTTAGCTGCCTTAAAAGCTATTCTAACGAAAAAATGCTGCACCGCAACAGCAATTGACACTTTTCATCAATAATCAAAATATTTGATTAAAATGTGCGGATTTTTGACCGTCATGCGTCCTGGTGGACAGAAACGTATTTAACCTATATGAATTAACTTACCCAATAAGCTTGCAATTGAAAGGTTTCGAGGTAATATAGCCGGCCCTATAAGCGTTGGTATTGGTTCAATATTGCTTAGGAATCAATAGCTTATCTATCGGAATGTAGCGCAGCCTGGTAGCGCACCACACTGGGGGTGTGGTGGTCGTCGGTTCAAATCCGGCCATTCCGACCATATAAAAAAGGGCCCTTTTTTATATGGTCGATGTTTAGTGCTCTACCCCATAAACAGGGAATAGGCATTCGCCTTGCTGGATTAGTAAGCGCCCTCTTGCCTGAAGCAAATACAACCCCAAAAAAGCCCGCTTTTAGCGGGCTTTCGATAAATCTTTAGTGCAACAAACTAGCTCTTCAACACTTCCAAAACTTCTTCTAGCTCTGAAATCATCTGAGTGACCAGCTGCTTAAACTGGGTTGCATCCTCTTTCGCACCATCACCTGATAGTTGCTGGCGAGCGCCACCAATCGTAAAACCTTGGTCGTACAGGAGTGCGCGAATCTGGCGAATAGTAAGAACGTCCTGACGCTGATAGTAGCGGCGATTTCCCCGACGCTTGACAGGCTTTAGCTGCGGAAACTCTTGCTCCCAATAGCGCAAAACATGGGGTTTAACGGCGCACAAGTCGCTTACTTCACCAATGGTGAAATAACGTTTCCCCGGTATGACCGGTAGCTCGTCGTTATTCGTCGGTTCCAGCATATGCTTCTACACGTGCCTTAAGTTTTTGCCCCGGGCGAAAAGTGACAACCCTTCTGGCGGTAATTGGAATTTCTTCCCCGGTTTTGGGGTTGCGGCCAGGGCGTTGTTTTTTATCTCGCAGATCAAAGTTGCCAAAACCTGACAGCTTTACTTGCTCGTTATTTTCAAGGGCGGTACGGATCTCTTCAAAAAAGAGTTCAACAACCTCTTTGGCCTCTCTCTTGTTAAAACCCAGCTCTTCGTAAAGCTGTTCAGCCAAATCGGCTTTGGTAAGCGCTCCGTCCATATACACCCCTAGCGTGATTTACTATAGATGATTTCAGGCATTTCGCCAGCATCAGTTAAGGGGGGTTTTCCCCTTAACCTTTGCAAATTATCTAGCGTAATGAAGCCTGGAATTGCTCTCCCAGTTTGCTGACCACAGCGTCAACCGCCTCATTGACTTCACCTTCATTAAGAGTGCGCGATGGATGCTGAAACGTCAAGCCCAAAGCAACACTTTTTCTTTGTGGATCAATGCCTTTGCCCGCATAAACGTCAAACACCTTTAAGTCTATAAGGTACTCACCGGCAGCATCTGAAACACTGTCTAGCAACTGCCCCACAAGAACTTCTTTATCTAGAACAACGGCAATATCCCGCCTCACTTCAGGGAATTTCGATAGCTCCGTAAAGGAAGGTAGGCGCGACTCTAATAAACCATTTTGTACCAGCTCAAAGAGGTAAACCGGTTGGTTTAACCCAAGCTCTTGCTGCAGCTGAGGGTGCAAAGCTCCCAAGTAACCAATAACCTCTCCGTTACGGGAAACTGAAGCGGTTTGCCCTGGGTGAAGCGCATTATGCTTATCGGCTGTAAAAGTGAAATCGTTACCAGCGATGCTAAGTAAGGCTTCTACATCACCTTTAAGATCGTAGAAATCTACCCCTTCAGCATCCCCTGCCCAGCCCTCAGGCATCTTGCTGCCGTATATCAGGCCGGCAATCACAGGCTCTTGGTTCAAGCCACCCTCAACGGGAACAAAGCGCTGACCAGTCTCGAATAACCGTACGCGAGGTTGCTGTCGATTGATGTTGTGTTTTAGCAGGCTGATCAAACCAGGCCATAGGCTTGTTCTCATTACCGCCATATCTGCGGAAATTGGGTTCCTAAGGGCTACAGGCTCAACATCGGGATCAAACAACTTGTTCAGCTGAGGTTCAATAAAGCTATAGGCAATAGCTTCCTGGTAGCCGAGGGCAATAAGCTGGCTGCGGGCAGCAGGAAGACCAATTTTGGTTTCGGGCGTTTCTGGTAGATTGATAGCAACCTTAGGGGTTCGAGTTGTAAGGCGGTTATAACCATACACGCGAGCCAGCTCTTCCAATAAGTCTTCTTCGATGCTGATGTCAAAGCGATAACTTGGAACGGCAAATGTCCAGCTACTATCGGAGCTATCAATAACATTTAATCCGATACGAGTCAGAATATCTGTCGCCTCTTCGTCGGTAAAACGCATACCGAGATAACTTTCGATACGAGCTTTCCTAAGCTCTACCTTTCGCCCTGCGGGCTTATTATCAATATCCTCAGTGAGAACTACTGGGCCTGGCTCGCCACCTACGATCCCCAGCAAGAGCGCTGTCGCCCTTTCGATAGCAAGTTCTTGTAATTGATGGTCAACGCCACGCTCAAAACGGTGTGAAGAATCCGTATGTAAACCATAATCACGGGCGCGCCCAGCAATAGAAACCGGCTGAAAGAAGGCGCTTTCCAAGAAGATATCCTTGGTTTCACCTGACACAGCAGTAGCTTCACCCCCCATAATGCCGGCCATAGCAACTGCTTGCGTGCCGTCTGCTATCACCAGTGTTTTGCTATTGAGTTCAACTTCTTGGCCATCGAGGAGTTGTAATTTCTCTCCCTCTTCCGCCATACGCACAGTAATCCCGCCCTCTAGCTTATTGAGATCAAAAGCATGCATGGGCTGGCCTAACTCCAGCAGTACGTAGTTAGTTACATCAACAACTGGGTCAATACTTCGAACACCAGAACGGCGAAGTCGCTCAACCATCCATAGTGGTGTTTGCGCATTGACACTTACATTGCGAATAACCCGCCCAACATAGCGTGGACAGTGCTCAACAGCTTCAAGCGTTACAGGAAAGCTATCATCAATGCTTGCTTGAACTGAATCAATGACAGGTTCAGTCACATCAATACGGTTTAATACGCCGGTTTCACGAGCGATGCCACGAATACCTAAGCAATCACTGCGATTTGGAGTAAGATCAACTTCAACAATAGTGTCGTTGAGCATTAGATAGTCGCGAATATCTGTACCTACAGGAGCGTCTACAGCCAGCTCCCACAAGCCATCAGATTTTTCCGCGAAACCAAGCTCTTCTTCCGCGCACAGCATGCCGAAAGACTCAACACCACGAAGTTTGGCTTTTTTAATTTTGAAGTCACCGGGCAGTTTTGCGCCTACGGTCGCAAATGGGATTTTGATACCAATACGAGCATTCGGAGCACCACAAACAACTTGCATGTCGCCTTCTGGGTGGCCTTTAACCTGACACACGCGAAGCTTGTCGGCATCTGGATGTTGTTCACAACCAACAATCTCACCTACAATCACCCCGCTAAACTCAGCGGCTGCAAGCTCGACGCCGTCTACTTCTAGGCCGGCCATTGTTAATTGCTCGCATAATTCGTTGATTGCTACTTGTGGGTTTACCCACTCTCTTAACCAGGATTCAGAGAATTTCATTTTCTATTTCACTTTGGTTAGGTTCCCGTATTAGCGGGATTGAAAATATTCTGGTAGGTCGCGCTTTAAGGCGACATGTTGGCCTAAAGGCCAACCTACATGCATGTATTTCTGGATTAAAACTGTTTTAAGAACTTCAAATCGTTTTCGAAAAACAGTCGTAAATCGTTTACGCCGTAACGGAGCATGGCCAAGCGCTCGACACCCATACCGAAGGCGAATCCGCTGAACTTTTCTTTGTCGACGTTGCAGGAATCAAAAACATTTGGGTGCACCATGCCGCAACCCATAACTTCCAGCCAACCTGTGTGACTACAAACACGACAACCAGAACCGCCGCAGTTGGTACACTGAATGTCGACTTCTGCAGAAGGTTCAGTGAATGGAAAATAGGATGGTCGGAAACGTACAGGTAAGTCTTTCTCAAAAAATACCTTTAGAAACTGATCTACGGTACCTTTCAAATCCGCGAAACTAATATCTTTATCGATAACCAACCCTTCTACCTGATGGAACATCGGGGTATGGGTTAAGTCTGAATCGCAGCGATAAACCCTGCCAGGACAAATCACTCGAATTGGCGGCTCTTCACTTTCCATGGTGCGAACCTGAACGGGAGAGGTATGAGTTCGCAAAACAGTATTATCCGTTACGTAAAAAGTATCATGCATGGCGCGCGCAGGATGGTGCGCAGGAATATTAAGTGCCTCAAAATTGTGGAAGTCGTCTTCAATTTCCGGGCCTTCAACAACTTTATAGCCAATCTGCGCAAAAATTTCTTCGATACGTTCTAATGTACGAGTAACCGGGTGCAAGCCGCCTTTACTCTGAGCGCGACCAGGTAAGGTAACATCAATTGTTTCGCTAGCTAATTTAGCTTCGATCTCTGCTTTTTCTAAGCCTGCTTTATTCTCACGGATTTTTTCTTCAACCCGCTGCTTAGCTTTATTGATTTCTGCACCAGCCTTGGGGCGTTCTTCGGCAGATAATTTACCTAGACCCTTTAATAAGGCTGTTAGCTTACCTTTTTTACCCAGGTATTCGACCCGCACATGATCGAGGGCAGATAGCTCTGTGGCTTCATCTACCAGTTTGAGGGCTTCATCTGTGAGTGCCTCAAGATTTTCCATTGTTTGCTCCGCTATCAAGACCTCATTGGGAGAAGTCTTTAAATTTCCCGGTCGATCAAGCGCTACTGGCAATCAACCGAACAACAAAATTTCAATAAAAAAGGGAAGAAGCCAAAGCCCCTTCCCTTTTCGGCAGATCTATTTTACTTAAAGTAAGTAAAACGTCTTATGCGGCCAGGGCTGCTTTGGCTTGTTCAACCACTGCAGCAAAAGCATTTTTATCGTGAACAGCTAGATCAGCCAAAACGCGGCGATCCAGCTCGATATTTGCTTTTTTCAAGCCGTTGATCAACTGACTGTAGCTAACGCCCAAAGAACGAGATTGTGCGTTAATACGAGTGATCCACAGCTTGCGGAAATTACGCTTCTTAACCTTACGGTCGCGGTATGCGTACTGACCAGCCTTGATTACAGCCTGCTTCGCTACGCGGAATACACGAGAACGCGCTCCGTAGTAACCTTTAGCTTGCTTTAAAACTTTCTTGTGACGACGACGTGCAATAACACCACGCTTTACTCGAGCCATGCTTATATCCTCTTAAAAAATGGTGAATTGCGATTAAACGCGCAACATGCGATCTACTGCTGGAGCATCTGCTGCATTAAGAACGTTAGTTCCACGCAATTGACGCTTACGCTTAGTAGTCATTTTGGTAAGGATGTGACTCTTGAAAGCATGCTTGTGCTTGTAGCCAGCTTTCGTCTTTTTGAAGCGCTTGGCAGCGCCACTATGTGTTTTGGCTTTAGACATAATACAACTCCAATACAGTTGAGGTTTCATTTAGAGGCAGGAGGCAGCCAATCAGCCCCACGTGCCTTCCACGCAAAACCGCCTAGGCGAGCTTTGCTTTTACTGATAGCCGAATTAACGGCTAACGGTAAATTTTTTATCCCTTTTTCTTGGTAGGTGCCAATACCATTGTTAATTGGCGACCTTCCATTTTGGGATACATTTCTACGGTACAGATTTCGACGAGATCTGTTTCAATTCGCTTCATCATTTCCATGCCTAACTCTTGGTGAGCCATTTCACGACCGCGGAAACGCAATGTAATTTTTGCTTTATCCCCCGCCTCTAAGAAGCGAGTGATATTTTTAAGCTTAATGTTGTAGTCCCCAATGTCCGTACCAGGGCGGAATTTCATTTCCTTAACTTGCTGCTGTTTCTGCTTTTTCTTAGCAGCGGCTTTTTGCTTCTTGGCTTCGAATATGGCTTTACCATAATCCATCACCTTACAAACAGGGGGGCTGGCATCTGCAGACATTTCTACCAGGTCTAGAGATGCTGTTTGCGCTGTTTTTAACGCTTCTTCAATTGATACGATGCCGACTTGCTCGCCATCAGCCCCAATCAGGCGCACCTCTGAAACCGTAATTTCGTCGTTTATCCGTGCGCGCTTACTGTTACCTTTTTTAATGGTTCTTTACCCCTGTTAGTGAAACGTAATATGCGATCTGTTAACTATCGGCAGTTTCCCCAGCCTCTTCAGAACGCAAACGACCGCGCTGAGCAACGTCATTGGTGAGCAACTCAGCAAATGCCTCTACAGGCATTGGACCAAGGTCTTCACCAGTACGTGTTCGCACGGCCACCGAATTATTTTCGACTTCTTTATCACCCACTACCAGAAGATATGGGATCTTCTGTACAGTGTGCTCGCGGATTTTAAAGCCGATCTTCTCATTTCTCAAGTCAGAAACCACTCTGAAACCCTTATTTCTCAAGGTTTCTTCAACTTTTTGGCAGAAATCGGCCTGTTTGTCGGTAATATTCATTATCACTGCCTGCTCTGGGGCCAACCAGGCAGGGAAAGAGCCCTCGTAGTTCTCGATGAGAATACCGATAAAACGCTCAAATGACCCCAAGATTGCACGGTGCAGCATCACTGGTGTTTGACGTGAACCATCTTCCGCAACGTATTGTGCATCAAGGCGTCCAGGCATTGAGAAGTCAACCTGAATCGTACCGCACTGCCATACACGACCCAGGCAATCCTTCAGAGAAAATTCGATCTTGGGCCCATAGAAAGCCCCCTCACCTGGGAGTAGCTCGAAAGCCAACCCTTTTGCATCAAGTGCATCAGCCAAGGCTTTTTCAGCCTTATCCCATACTTCATCGCTTCCAACGCGCTCTTCAGGGCGGGTTGAAAGGCGAATTATTACCTCTTCAAAGCCGAAATCGGCATATACGTCGTATAGGAGGTCGGTAAATACGGATACTTCAGATTGAATACTATCCTCAGCGCAGAAGATGTGGGCGTCATCCTGGGTAAAGCCACGAACACGCATAATCCCCTGCAAAGTACCTGATGCTTCATTACGGTGACACGAACCAAACTCAGCCAAGCGCAACGGGAGGTCTTTATGGGATTTCAGCCCCTGATTGAACACCTGCACGTGGCAAGGGCAATTCATTGGCTTAACTGCGTAGTCACGGGATTCAGATTCCACAGTGAACATGTTTTCGCGGAATTTATCCCAGTGGCCTGATTTCTCCCACAGGGTGCGATCCACCACCTGTGGTGTTTTGATCTCTTGATAGCCATTATTGCGCTGAACATTGCGCATGTATTCTTCAATCGCGGTATAAATGGACCAGCCTTTTGGATGCCAAAACACCATTCCCGGTGCTTCTTCTTGCAGGTGGAACAGGTCAAACTTCTTACCCAGTTTGCGGTGGTCTCGCTTAACAGCCTCCTCCAAGAATCTTAGGTGTGCTTTCAAGGCTTTTTTATCGGCAAAAGCAACACCATAAATACGCTGGAGCATTTTGTTATCGGAATCGCCACGCCAATAAGCGCCAGATACACGCATTAATTTGAAATGGTGACAGAAGCTCATGTTAGGTACATGAGGGCCGCGACACATATCAACGTATTCTTCGTGATGATAGAGACCTGGCTGATCATCTTTAGCGATATCGCGATCAAGAATTTCCATCTTGTACGGTTCATCGCGAGACTTGAAAGTATCCCGCGCTTCCTGCCAACTCACCTTTTTCTTCTCGACGGTGTAATTCTTTTTGGCCAATTCCAGCATACGCTTTTCTATGGCTGCAACATCCTCATCCGTCAGCATGTGCTCTAGATCAATATCATAATAGAAGCCATGCTCGATGGTCGGTCCAATAGCCATTTTGGCTTCAGGGAATACTTGCTTCAGGGCATGACCCAGCAAGTGAGCACAGGAATGACGAATGATTTCTAAGCCATCGCCATCTCTTGAGGTAAAAATAGTTAGTTCTGAATCCTCTGCAATGACATCGCAAGCATCCATACGAATACCATTAACGCGACCACCTAAGGTTGCCTTGGCCAAACCAGGACCAATGTCAGCAGCTACATCGTAAATAGAAACAGGCTTATCAAAAGAGCGGGAAGAACCGTCTGGAAGGGTAATAACAGGCATTGTTAGTCCTATATCTCAGTGGCGGCCTCTACCAATGGCCGCTTGAAAGGAAGTATCTCGATCTTAGATCAAGACGGTAGAAATTTGACGTGAGTATATAGGAGGGAAAATAAATTTCCAGAGTAGATTACAGGTCGATGCCTACGGTAAATACAACCTAAAAATGCCTCCCCCGAGCTCTCCCCCATTCTCCATTTCGACATAACCTGATTTGTTACCTCGACGATGGTGTGTGGCAATCTGCTGTGCGAAATATAAACCTAGTGCAGTACTGCCCGAGCCAAAGCTAACAGGGCCGAGCTCATCAAGAACACGATTATTGGTATCAATCATATTCTTGGGGTATCCCATGCCATCGTCAGCAAACTCGATAAGCAAGCCGCCATCATGATGAACGGCGCTAATTCTAATTTTGGATTTGGTGTAGCGAACACCATTAACAATCAGGTTATTCAAAATAGAGCCAACGAACTCATTGTCGTAATACCACATTAAATCTGGAGAACAATCTATTTCGGCTCCTATGCTCTTTGTTCTAAAAAGCATCTCATTAAGCATTAACTGATCTTCAATAGTTTCTAGAACGTTACACTCATCGATACTGACGGCTAATTGATTCTCTCGAATACGATAAATAGATAGAAGATGAATAAGGTCGCGATTGATGCGGGAGGCCTCGTATCTCATCGTAGCCAGCATGTCGGCTTGGTGGCCATCTTCAATTTCATATTCGTCCGTAAACTCATCCACCGAACTTAGCAGAAGCCCCAGTGAATTTTTCATGTCGTGAATGCTCGATGCAAGAACCAATGAAAAATCTATATTTTCGTCGTTCATAATTTTCTCTTTACCGGGCTGTCACCCAGACTCGTAAATACTTAAATCTTACGGCGTGATAGTTCGTGTGCTTTTTGCTTTAGTTGCTTTAATCGATTAATTTGCTTGTGGTTACTTGGCACCCACGCCAAGGATTCAAGAATCATTACTACATTGTCCATATAATCCTGACGGTATCCGAATTCCTCCATCGCCGCCAACATACACTGAGAAAGGTTGAGTGCAACAGCGACATTCTTTGGAAACATTCGCCTAGCATCGGTAAAACAGTTTATTGCTAAATCATATTCGCCATCGTCAAATAACTGGATTCCTCGGCGATTTGTTTCTTTGAGCTCTTTGCGAGCTTCAGCACTCACTGGTTCATCCAGCATCCTATCCAACTGTTTAAGTGCGCCTTCGTTATGTTGGTTTTCTTCAACCAATCGATTTAATAGTCGATTAGCCTGATCAACCTTTTCGGTGCCGTTATAGGCATTAACCATATCAAGATAGGTATCAATGGACGGCTCAAAAGCCAATTCATCCATTTGAATTTCTACATTCTTAAGTAGCTCTTCAGCTTTTGTCCTATTCCCAGATTTATAATGCAACTGGCAACTGGCAAGTGCGCCCTGCATGTCTCGCTCAGGCTCATGACCAAACTTATTGGCTAATGTTTCAAGAGATTTTATGGCTTCCTTAGACATCTCCCGCGCACGGGTTTCATCAATGGCGAACATAGCCGCAGCACAGCGACCAAAGTTAATATGGTTCTCAGGGGAGTCGAAATATGAATTCTCACTGAGGCGAACCGTTTTATGGAAGGCATTACTGGCTACTAATGTGTCGTTATTATCCATAGCTACCTCCCCCAAAGTGCGCTGCCTAACAATGGCTAGAGGCGACACTTCCACGGCATTTTGTAGCGTAATTTGCATATCAATGTGTTTTTTAAGCTGAGAAAGTGCCTCGACCTTCAGATCGTAGGCTTCCATACAAAGAGGATTAGAAGCAATGACTTCATTTAAATGAGGAACAACATCACTAACCTCACCTAACTTAATTTTGGCACGACAAAGTCCGAGCTTTGCCCATTCCACAGGGTGAGTCTGCTGGACAGACTCGCAAACTTTCTTTGCTCCTTGATAATCTTCTAAACGAAAATAAATATCGGCTAAGAGCTTGAGGCAATTGTTTTTATAGCGAGGCTTTTTCTCCACTAAGCGCATACATAGCTCAATGGCTTTTTGCCAATGCCCCATATCCATAGCCTTGTAAGCTGGAGCAAGCTCAAGTCGCTCAGCGAGCAATTTAGATAATCGCTGATTGAGGGTTTGCTGAGTTAAGGGCTTTGTTAGGTAGGCATCGGGGCGGTAATCATAGGCCGCAAGCACGACCGATTTGCTGGATTCAGCAGACACCATAATAAATAGGCAAGAACTTTTTAGCATTTTCCTCTGACGAAGTTCTTCTAACAATTGCTGGCCATTTTGACCACCACCTAAATTGTAATCGCAGAGGATAATGTCATAACTGCGTTCTTGGCAGCTTCTCATAGCGTGAGTGGCTTTAGCTGCGGCATCTACATCGCGAATACCGAACTGGGATAGCATGCGACTGACGGTTAATCGAAAGCTATCGAAGTCATCGATGACCAACGCTGCAAATTGCTTGTAACGGCCTGTACGACTCTCTTGCTCTTTGTTGGCACCAATACCGAAATCAAACGTTTTAACTGAAGACAACGACTGCCCCCTAATTTTCAAAAAATGTACTGTTTAGAGTAAACAATTTAAAACAGGTGAAAAATGACCAAGCACTTCTAGGTTTACTATTTCTTATTACGAATCTGCCATTGATATTTATCAACTAGTGCTTTATATCGTTCGTACTGAGGATCAGATTCTTCAAGATCTCTGCCTGCTAAAAGCGCCCTCTTCGTTGAGGCCATAAATTCTTCGCTATAGCCATTATCCTCGATCGCTCCAAGTAAAACTTGAGCTAAATTCAGAGCGACAGCTGTATGCTTCGGGCATAAGCTTCTTGCCTCTTCAAATAGGCGTCTTGCTTTGTCGTAATCTTTTGCTTCGAATGCTGCAATACCTTCGTTATTGCACTCGGTAAATCGAACATTGGACTCTTTACTGACAGGTTTCTCAGACAAGAAGTCCAGCTTCTTGAGGTTGTCTTCGTTATTTTTGTTATCTTCAATAAGTTTTTCAAAAAGTGCTTCTGCTTTATCTTCCTGCCCTGTACCACTAAATGCCTTAACAAGGTCAGTCATGGTTTCTAGAGCAATACTATCCCCAGCTTCTGTTATGCGCTGCTCTGCAGTGGCAACCGTTGCCTGCCCTTTCTGCTGATGGCCAGAACAAAACTGTAATTGCCCTTGCACCAACTGGCGTTGAATATCTTTATCGAGAATACCTTCTGTTGCAGAGGCCGCCTGCTCCACAAACTTAACAGCCTCCTTAGCCATATTTCTGGACTTTTGCTTATCGAGTTTCGCCATATCGGCTGCGCAGCGGCCAAAATTAAGCTGAGTTTCAGTCGTGTCTAAATGGGAGTGTTCACCAAGCCGAGAAGCTTTTTGAAATGCGATTGCGGCAATTTCGATATCATTGTTTTGCAGTGCAATGGAGCCAAGCGCCCCTTGTCTTTCGTAAGTTAAAGGGGATAACTCTACTGCCATCTTCAATACTTTCTGCAGCTCGGTTTTATCATCCTTCCCTTCCAAAGCTTTAATTTTGAAATCAAACGCCTGCATACAAATAGCATTCTCAGCGATTATTTCATCACAAAGGGTAATTACTTCATCATATTCTTCTCGGTGTAATAACGCCCTGACAAGCCCTAACTTTGCCCATTCCAGGTTGGTGCGCTCCAGAAACTTTCGACAAATGGATTCGACCGTTTTGTAGTCACCCAAATCAAATAGCAGCTCTAATTGTATTTTTTGACAGGCCACTCGGTGCTGTTTCTTTTCCTGTGCAATAGCGGAGCAGTGGGCAATGGCTTTTTTAAGATCACTATTGTCAATCGCTTGAAATACAGGCAGTAAATCATGCTTTTCCGCTAATAAGGATTCTAAGCGTTGATTCAGCCCCTGCTGATTGAGTGGCTTGGTAAGATAAGCATCGGGCCGAGCATCATAGGCCGCCATGATGACACTTTTACTAGATTCACCAGAAACCAAGATAAAAAGTGATGAGCTTTTCAGTAATTTTTTATCCCGAAGCTCATCCAATAATTGCTGACCGTTCTTCCCTACCCCAAGGTTGTAATCACAGAGGATAACGTCGTAGGCCGTACCCTCACAGCGTTCGAGAGCAGCCTCAGCGGTAGAGACATCATTAACCTGACCAATCCCAAAGCGCTGCATCATGTGACAGACATTGATTCTAAAATTATCAAAGTCATCAACTACTAACGCTTTTAGTTGCTTGTAAAAAGCACCTTTGCCGCCTTTTCCTGTAAAATCAAACGCTTTCAAACAACGCCTCCAGAACAGGGTCTTTCCTCTGGGGAAACAGAGAAACCACTGAACCCTTATGTTAGTTCATTATTGAGCATAACCCATTTTTTAGATTTCGCCATTGTTAAACGAATATTGTTCCTGTGATATCAGGGAGTTAGAATGCTTTTATTAAAGCATTTTCTAGGGTTTGTGAGCGTTATTTAGCAAGTGAAGCGACCTGTTCGAGCACCTATCTAATATGTCTGATCAAAAAACCGACAACCTTTACGCCAATCCCCTGGGAAAAGTGAGGAGCTTCCAATTTGATGAATCGGTTGTCTCTGTCTTCCCCGATATGATTAACCGTTCTGTACCTGGCTACAGCAGCATCGTGGCAACCATTGGTATGCTCGCAAAACACTACGCTCAAGCAGATACGTTTTGCGTGGATCTGGGTTGTTCACTGGGGGCCTCTACCTTCGCGATGGCTGATAGCATCGAGGATCAGAGTGTTGGCTTCATTGGCGTAGATAACAGCCAAGACATGATCAGCCACTGCAAGCAGCTATTATCCAAGCATCCTGCTGCAGGTCGTGTCGAATTAAGACAAGAGGATATACTGGAAACTCGAATCGATAATGCCTCCGTTGTAGTACTTAATTTTACTTTGCAATTCATTTCTCCTGACGAGCGAAACCAGCTAATTTCCAAGATTTATCAGGGGCTTAGGTCTGATGGCGCATTGATATTGTCAGAAAAAGTAGTATTCGAGGATGACAACCTACAGTCCTTGTTCACGGATTTACACCACGACTTCAAGCGTGCTAATGGCTATTCTGACCTAGAAATTAGCCAGAAGCGGGCTGCAATTGAGGATGTACTGGTGCCTGAACCACTTTCAACACACCATGAAAGGCTTGCTAAAGCCGGCTTTGCATCTAGTGCGGTTTGGTTTCAGTGTTTCAACTTCGCCTCTCTGGTAGCCGTAAAATAATAGTTTTCGTGAAAAGCATGATTGATTACTCCCCCCTTTTCGACCGTTTAAACCATTCTCCACTGGCTAGCTGGCTGTCTGTTCTTCCCCAGCAAATCGCCGAGCAGTTACATGCCTCGCGCTGGGGTGACCTCCCTACCTGGGAATCCGCCTATGAGCAGTTACCTGAGGTTACTGCTGAGGCTGTAACTCTCGATACTGAGGTCCGAGTAACAGGCCCTTGTGATGATGAAACACGACAAGAAATTGAACGTCAGCTCCGAGTATTGCACCCTTGGCGCAAAGGCCCGTGGCATATTCACGATATTTTCATTGATACTGAATGGCGCAGCGATTGGAAGTGGGATCGTGTACTTCCGCATCTATCCCCACTCCATGGCCGCACCATTCTTGATGTAGGCTGCGGCAATGGATATCACTGCATGCGTATGCTGGGAGCTGGTGCCAAAGAGGTAATTGGTATCGACCCCTCCCCCAAGTTTATTTATCAGTTCTATTCACTGAAGAAGTATCTAGGTGAGTCGCTTCAGGCCAATGTCCTCCCTATCGGCATTGAAGCTCTCCCCAACAACCTTCAAGGCTTTGACTCCGTTTTCTCAATGGGGGTTTTTTATCACCGGCGCTCCCCAATGGATCATTTGAAGGAACTTAAAGCCTGCCTTCGGCCGCACGGTGAACTTGTATTAGAAACACTGGTCATCGAAGGTCCTAATGGCTCGGTACTAGTACCTCCTGACCGTTATGCCATGATGAACAACGTCTGGTTCTTACCCAGCGTGCCGACCCTGCTGGCCTGGCTGGAGAAATGTGGCTTCAAAGAGCCACGCTGTGTGGATGTTTGCCCCACTAGCACCGAAGAGCAACGCTCTACAGACTGGATGATCTTCCACAGTCTCAATGAGTTTCTTGATCCAGATGATCCTAATAAAACCGCAGAGGGCCATCCTGCCCCTGTTCGTGCGGTGTTTGTGGCAACGGCTCCAGGCTAGCGCTAGGGATGTATAACCCACTGTATTAACAACCTTTTTTCACAGTTTCTATCAGTATCGCCTACTCATACCTCCCACTCTGGTCTATGCTTTATTGAGTTAATAAAAAGCTATAGCAGACAGAGTAATAACAGTAAATGAGCTGCCCCTGATGGAACTGCACGATAAATTTAAAACGCTGCATAAATCTCTTATGAACCTGGTTCACAACCGGGGTCAAATTGACTGCGATAAAGAGACGAAACTCAAAAATATTTTATCGCTTGCAGCTCGACAATTAAAAGTTTCTCGCATTAGCCTGTGGCACTTAAATCTAGACGAGACCTGCATAGAGTGTGAGTTACTTTACGATCACGAAAACAAGCGCTACGAGCGTGATCACATTCTCTACCGAAAAGATTTCCCTCGATATTTTGAGGCATTAACCGAAAGTAAACTGATTGACGCTCATGAAGCGCAAAATGATTCTCGCACTAACGAGTTTAATGAAACTTATCTAAAACCCCTGAATATTTTCTCCATGTTGGATGCGCCTGTTTTTTCCGCCAGTGAATTATACGGTGTGATTTGTATTGAGCAGACTGGAGCACCAAGAAACTGGGATATCAGTGAGATGTCTTACGCGGCAGCCATTGCCGACACCATCTCCCTACTCAATGAACAAGATTCCTGGCTAAAAGCCCAAGAACAAATTAATTTTCTTACTCAAGTTGACGGTCAAACGGGCTTGGAAAATCGTCGTTATTTCCAACAGCATGTTGAATCTGAAATACGCAAGCCTTATGAGGGTGATGGTGTTAGAGCGTTAGTTATTTACGATGTGGATTTCTTTAAAGGCATCAATGACGCCTACGGCCCTAAAAATGCCGACAAAGTTCTCCACAAACTTTCAAATCGCTTTGTGAGCGTTATCACTCATTATGATTGTCGCTTAAGTCGGCTGGCCGGTGATACCTTTGGCTTTTGGTTTACAGAACTTGAATCTCAAGAACACCTAGAACAGGCCATTAAACAAATTCAGTTGGAAGCCAGCAAGCCTATCAGTGTCACCAATGCTGTTGAAGTTGAAATCTCCGGTTCTATCGGTGTGCTATTAGACCGAGAGGGGGAAATCAAAGACGACCCTATTCGCTGCGCAGAAATAGCACTTCATCAAGCTAAAGAACATAAAAATGGCGGGGTTGAATATTTTTCCGAGAAGTCTCTCGAAAAACTACGCGCGGCCAAACAGTTAGAGCATGAAATTTTATCTGCTTTTGAAGAAGGGCAATTTATTCCTCACTATCAACCCATTATGGCTAGCGATAGAGGAACCATTGCAGGCATTGAAGCCTTGGTCCGTTGGCAACACCCAGAAAATGGACTTATCCCTCCTTTTAAATTCTTACCGGTAGTGGCAAAGCTTGGGCTTATGTCTCAACTGGGTTCTTTTATGTTGCGCCAAGCTTGCGAGGATATCAAAGACCTGCACAACCAAGGCATTGATATTCAGTGGGTTTCAGTGAACCTTGCCGCTGACCAGCTTTACAATAAAAACCTCACGACCGAAATCAAATCGTTACTTGAAGAATTTAAGCTTCCTACGACAGCCCTTGAACTCGAAATTGTAGAAGAGTTGATTAACCAAAACTCTGACATTGTACGCTCTCAGTTAAGCGCCTTATCCACCTTAGGTGTAGAACTTTCGATTGATGATTTTGGTACAGGTTATTCTTCTCTCTCGCGGCTTAAGCACTTACCTGTTACAAAGGCCGAATTCATATACTAAGTGCGACACCCCTGCCATTAAGAGAGGTTAGGTACGATAATTCAGGTTTTTTACCACCGCCAAGTAGTGAGAAACCATAATGAACTATACGCACCTAACCTCAGAAGAAAGATATACCTTTTCTAC
>JAILXX010000013.1:0-73890 GCA_045430295.1 Cellvibrionaceae bacterium
CAAGCCCTTTCGCCACTTGCTGAACCTGAATGCCATCTTGGTAACTGAGCTTTACGGCTTTTACTTTAAAGTCTTTTGTATATTGCCAGGTTTTTCTTGGATTATTATATTTTGGCATAAGCCACCTCCTTTGTTAGTGGAGGTGTCTACTTTATCGGGGGAGGTTCATATGCCTTCAGCAACAGTGGGTAGTAAGTGTATTTGCATTGGCCCACCTGATACTGTCAGTAGCGGAAGTGGGACGGTATTAATTCAAGGGAAGCCAGCCGCTCGGCTAGGGGATAGCACAGCCCATGGCGGTAAGATTGTTGTGGGCTGCTCTACTGTCCTAATGGGAGGTTGATAAGCAGAGATAGCAAAAGCCTCTGCCTATCAATTTATATCCATCAATAAGGTAAGAAGTTAAACGAGTACTTCAACGTAGTCACTGCAGCGTCTTTCGCGCCGAAGTTGATTAGGCGAATACGGGCAGCAATCTTACGCTCAAGGGATTTGTTCCCAAGCTCACTACTAACCACTTTCACTGACGATACACGGCCATTCGGCTGAATCACAATTTCGAAAGTGACCTTCCCTTCCAGTGTTGGATCTTTGCGAAGTTCACGATTGTAGATAGCGAAGATGGCGTCTTTGTGTTGCTCCATCATGCGGCGAATATCGGCGTCGCTGCGACCTTTGGTTCTACGGGCTTTTTCACGCGCTGCGGCAAGGTTCTCACCGCCCACCGTAGGCCCATCGACCACTGTGGTTTCTCGGCCCGATAGAGCCTGGCCTTGAGTATCACGGCTTAAGCGTTCTGTTGAGATACCCCCGCTGCCTGCTTTTGCCCCAGAGGTGATGATATCCCGCTTAACTCGCTTGGCTTCGCCTTTACTGCGGGTATTGGATACATTCTTTACATCCCCAAGATCAAAGCTCTCACGCATCGCCATAAGGTCATCTTGGAACTGTAATACCCCACTCTTCTTAGCCTGCTCCTGAGCTTTCTTTAATTTAACCGGCTCAACCTTTGGCTTAGGTTTTGGCTTGGGCTTCTCTTTTTTCTTCTCGGGCTTAGGCTCTTCTTTTTTCTTTTCAGGCTTTGGCTTTTCTTTCTTAGGCTTTGGTTTAGGTGGTGGCGGCTTTGGAATTTCCTTCTTCTCTAATACTACTTTTGCCAACTGAGGCGGCAAGGTCTCTTTTTCTTCACGGGACAACTCAGGTACCGTAATAAACTGAACTGCAATGGCCAGAATCACAAATACGATAAAGGTAATACGCAGAACTTTCTTGAAGAGCAGGTCTTCACCGTGATCATCTACCCACGGTAACTGCATACTGGCGAAAGCTCTGTAAGTTGCAGGCATTAGGCTTCTTCCCCTGCAATTTGAGAGACCGCAAGAGAGATATCACGGAAACCATGCTCAGCACAGGTACTCATGATTTTTTTCAGCAGCTTATAGGGAATATTCTTATCCCCCATCACTGTAATGGGTCGACCTTTGAGTTCTTGCTCTTTCGTAAGCTTTGGCCCACGAGCCGCAAGGTATTTTAATTCTTTCGCTAGCTCAGGAATGCCGGTTTCGTCGGAGTCGTAATCAATTTCGCTGACCTCTGCTACAGGGCGGCCACTTACTAAGAGCTGCGAGCCATTCACTTGTACTAAAAGATTAGTTTCTGGTTTTTGCTCTGCAACAGATTCGGGAAGCTGAAAGTCTTTACTGGTTTGCAGTACTTCCACTTCTGTTGAGTTCAATAGCAGGAAGAAAACCAGAATGGTGAAAATATCCATTAAAGAAACCAGGTTTAGCTTGGGAATATTAGCTAAACGCTTATGGTTTCTTGCCATACGGCGTGCATGCAATGAAGCCTTCATTGAGCAGCCCCCTTTTCAGCAATTCCACCTGAAGCTACTCCATTTGCTGATGCTCCGTTTACAGTTGTAACAGGCAAGAAAGGTGCATCGCCGAGGGAAATTTGAGGAAACAACTCGGCATCCACTACCGAAGTTACCACCACCGCTTTGAATGAACGAACTGTATCCATGGTGGTAATAATGGTTTGATAATCTGTATCTTGCTCAGATAGCAGAGTAATGTCTTTCTTCTCAATACCCTTATCTTTCAACTGACGTTTAATTTCTTGCAGTACCGTTGAAAGTTGCTTGAAATCATAAGCCATTCCATCTTCTGTAGATTCATCAACCACTTTAGGAATTCGCTTTAGTGGCGTTCCTGCTGGGTAATTGAGATCAAAATACTCTTTACGAATCACCAACTCTAAAATCTTCGGTTTTTTGTCATCATCAGCAGAAGCATCACTGATATTGGGCAATACCAGCTGGTGCACAGTAATATGAGAAAACACCATACTCATAAGCAGCACAGGAACCAGAATGATCATCAGGTTCATGAAGGATGTAATATCCAGCTCTGCCTCGGCTTTTTTGGCGCGTCGCAATTTGATTCGCATAGATTGCCCTAATAGTTTGTTCTAAGTTCGACTTATGACTATTAGCGGCTGCGCTGTGCTTCAGGCTTATCGGTCATGACATTCAGGCATTTCACCCCAGCCATTTCCAAGCTATCAACGATTTCAGTGGTTTTGGTTTGTAATACCGAGTGGACTAACAATAAGGGAATAGCGGAAATCAGGCCGAATGCCGTGGTATTCATGGCAACGGAGATACTTTGCGACAATAGAGTCGCTTTTTCAGCAGGACTAGCATTGGCTACGGCAGTAAAGGCTGCGATCAAGCCGATAATAGTACCTAATAGACCCAGAAGTGTTGCCACATTCGCGAGGGTGCCCAAGTACATGGTGCGCTTCTCTAGACGCGGGATAGCCTCCATAACACTCTCTTCCATGGCGTACTCGATATCGTCACGGCGGAAACCTTGGGAGTGCCGGGAAACCCCTGCAGCAATGGCTTTAGAAACAGCGCTGTTATTGCTACCTGCGAATTTCAATAAGGCACTGAAATCTTTTTTACGCAATAAAGTCATCATGGTTTCAAAAGCTTTGCGGTTTGATGCCTTCACCGCCGTGAGATAAATCCAACGCTCAATCGCGATGGCCACACCAACCATCAAAACAATCGCGATGGGATACATAAATGGCCCACCGGTTTGAAAGAAACGAATAATGGTATTGATCGCGTCCATAGTGTTAACTCGCTAGGGTAAATTGGATACTGGTAATGTGAATAGGTTTAAATTGAATACTCACAAATCGTTAAGTCATTTCAGTTACGCTTATTTAGCACAATAGTGGCAGAATCTTAGCAGCCTTTCTGTGTACTAGGTTATATTTTCTGGCGTTTATTCTTGTATTTCCGACGGTGAATCAGCCTGCGCCTCAGCACCCGGCTGCTCACTGCTTATTTTTTTGCGTTCAATATAGCGCAAAAATTCACTTCGCTCGATAGTTTGAAACAATTCCAAGTCACTCATACGCAACGGCGAGTAAAGATGATCAGGCCCCGATGGCGGCTGCCAAGGAATGATATTCATCACCCGTGGCTGCTCTTGGTTACCCACAATGGTGTCGTCAATTTCCAATACAGCCCCTTCTTGGGCATAAGAAGTATTGATGAGTAACACAAGCGTCATAATGGCGAGCAAACTACGCATCATGATGAGGCCCCCTCGGTATTGGTTACCTTGCTACGACTACCCGCCCCTTGGCCTTCCTCTTGCCCCTGTTCTTGAGCGGCACCCACGCCCTCAGCGATACGGCGTTCCAAATCTTTAATCCAACCATCCACTCTGCGGTTAGGCTCCTCTAGAAGTTCTCGGTAACGACGATAATGATCGAGAGCCTCCGGAAGCTTGCCCATATACAATTCATAAAGCACGGCTAAGTTGTAGTGACTTTGCGGGTGCCTATCCCAAATATCCAACGCTTGCTGGTACTGTGCTTCAGCTTGAGCAAAATCACCCTGCTGCCGGTGTAATACTGCAAGATAGTTATAGGCGTTCAGGTTGTTTTTATTTGCCTTGATGGCTTTTTCAAACCAAGACGCAGCACCTGGTAGGTCTTTTTTCGCCTGAGAAATTAATCCAAGATTCACAGCGATGCCCGACAAATGCCGATTCTCTTGCCAAAGAGGATTCAATAGGGATTCTGCTTTACCCCACTGCTTGGCATCCATGGCAGCAGCAGCCTCAAAGAACACCAACTTCACATCATTGGGTAACGCGGCTCTCCCCTCTAAATAAGGATTTACGCTCACTTTTTGTTGTTGGGTATTCGATGCACACCCCACCACCAATAGGCAAACCAACAAGCAAACGCTGTGTTTAATAAATCTCATTATTCACAGCCTCCACCAGTTCAGGTTTTGCATAACGGGCCGGCAACAGCTTGGCAAGTTGTTCAAAGCTGCGCTTCACCCAATCGTCGTATTGCCCTCCCCAGGCTCGCTGGGCATTGGCTTCAAGAATCTCAATGGCCTTTTCTTCAAACGGGAAAACTTGCTCCTCCAACAACACTTCGTATTGTTCCATTGCCAGCTCATCGAGGTTTTTAGGGCGATCCGAATCCATCAGGTCTTGTGCCAATAGGCTATAGATTTCCCCGACACGGTGATTAGCGGTCGCCACATAGTCGGCAATACCATAATCCATAACCTTCTTGTAAGACTTAAGGGCAATCTCCATGGCTTTTTTCTTTTTCTTCAGGCTACGCTTAAGAGGCTGAGATAATTTCACTCGAGCAAAACGTTTAAAGTCGTCCTCAGCGAAAAATAACGTCGCCTCTGCAGCTAAAGTACGAGAGCGATCAGTTCTCGCTTTAGCAAGGGATTTATCCAAAGCTATCTGCTTCTTCAGCCAGAAACGCCTTTTCTTATCTTTTCCTTGAATCCCATAAAGTTTCGTCAACTTATATTGCGCTTCAATCAGTGTGTCGAAATGGCTGGTTTTATAGGTATTGGCATAACGGCGATAAGTCAAAATCGCCTGATCAATGGATTTACCCTTCTCGAAAAACTCAGCAGCTTGGTATAGGGCTTCGCGCTTATCTTCAGCAACAGTGGCACGCTGAGAAATACCCAGCATTTCCTCACCCGCCAAGGTGAAGGCCCCCATAGTTTCATAAATAAATACCAGCTTGGCAGGAATCGTTTTCGTCAGGGCATTTTTAGGGTAAAGACTTCTAAAACGCACTAATTGAGCAGAGGCTTGGGACCAATTTTCCAATCGCATGTATGCATTAGCCGCATCGAAATGAGCGGTGATTCGAATTGGGCTCGAGGGGACGATTTTTTCTATCCGTAAATAGTGACCAATGGCTTCTTGCAAAATTTGCCTTTGCTCAAGGGTTAGCTCCCCTTCTGCCGGTACCGCCGCAAGTTCTTCTGCTTGCTTATAAATACTGGCGGCAATCTTCTCTAAAATTTTTCCATGCAGCTTCTTATCGTTTTTCACCAGAGGTAAAAGATGCTGATAGGTCGCTTCCGCTTGAATATATTCCAACAATTCAAACTCACTGTGTGCCTTCACCAGCAACACACTACGCTTTTGCGCTGTTGTGGCAGAAGGTTTCTCCGCTAGCAATACATCTGTAGCAAGCTTGATGGCAAGAGGATAATCCTGAAGAGAAAACAGCTCATTGGTTGCTTGGGTCAATACCGCTAATGCCTCCTTATGCTGAGGGAAGTTTGCATAAAAACGCTGAGCGCTGGCAATTTTTTCTTTTAGCAGCTCATTAGCTGGCTTTTTATCCCCTGTTGTATTCGCTTGTTTGCGATATACCTCTAACAAGGCATCGTAGCTCAACAAGGCACCATAGCCTGCGGTATCTCGGTAAGTGCTTGGCCCAAGGTTATAGGCCACTCGCTCGTAGAGGGGAATTGCTTTCTGCCAAACGTCACCTTCGAAATAGGACTCGGCTTGAAGAAAAGTATAATGATCGAGTTTTTCATGATTGGGGAAACTCGCCAACAATTGCTCATACCAAGATGCTGCAACCACATAGGCAAGTTTCAACTTATCTGCCTTGGGCTTACTTTTATCCCGCGTTTTATTCTCCGTTGTGGCCAAGGCGTGATAATACTGCGCCAGGGTTTCCAAGTAGGGTTTTAGGTTTTTGGAAATTTCCTGCCTCTGATAATTACCACGAACTTTCCAGTAATCGCTATAAATGCCATAACTATTCACGTAGCCTTCTTTGGCAGGAATAATTTCATCAATGTAAGGGCTTTTTCCCAAAACATTAATTTTCTCAACCACAAAGCCCGGGGCTTTATCAGAATCAGGGTAATGGCTGGCATAAGCTTGTAGAGTATCAATACCTCGACGGATACGATTTTGCTCGAGATAAAAGGCCGACAAGTGGTTGTAGATCATATTAACGTAGGGCTTATCTTCTGCCACCGGATAAAATTCCAGTACCGTATTCGCCCCATCGTTATAGGAAAAAACGATACTCATCACCCGCAGTGTATCTTCCACTAAAGAGCGTGGTCCCTTACCTAAAGCATCAAGCGGTTTGCCATCTGCCAACAAGTAATCCATTACCTGTACAAAAGACGGCAATGCTTGCTTGTGTTTTCCTTGCTTGAATACAGACCAGCCATGCATATACATGGCGTGAAGGTAGTAAGGTGAGGCTTGATCTTCTAAAACGGCTTCATAAGCTCGCTGCGCAGATGCATATTTTGAGCGGCTGAAAAAATCTTCCCCACGGCGGAACTGCACTTCAGTGTAGAAAGCAGAATACTGATACCCCTGAGCAAAAGTCTGTAATTCACTACGGGCCTTATCACCCATGCCATCCATTGCGTAAGACTTAGCTAATTGATATTGCAGCTCGTCATTATTGATACCTGGCAACTCTAACGCCAATAACTCTTTATAGAATTCACTAGCCTCTCGATAGAACGGTCCAGTGCCACCCCCTTCCACCTGCTGTGCTTCACTCTTAAGCATTTCCAGGCCAGCTAAACGAGTAAGGATTTGATGACGTGTTTTAGGGTCTTTGGTGATATCCAAAGCCTTCTTATACTGAGACACCACAAACTCCAACGTTGGCTTTGACCTTTCTAATTCAGGTTCTGGCAGCTCTATTGGCTCCAACTGGGAAATCAGATTCTCAATTGGCCTTTGCTTTTTCTCAGGTATTATCACGTCCATCACAGACAAAACCGAACAACCCGCCAAAGATAACGTCAACACAATAAAAGAAAGATGGCGTAGTATATTCATACTATTCACCACTTTCCGAGTTAAGGTTTTTGGGGATAATCACACGAGATACTGGAGCTAATTCATCGGTAGCTTTGTCGTATAAACGTGCAGCCCCTAGGCGTGCATAACTTAGATAATAGTTAAGGCGCTGCTTTTGAATATCCAGTTCATCCAAGAAAACCGCTTTGAATTTCTTTTCCATTCCCGCCAACTGGGAATCAATATTGCTGTATTGTTCCTGAATCCGTGCCTGCAGGTTTCCTAGGCGATTTTCATAAGGAACAATATCTCGCTTTTCTTTCATGGAATTTGAAAGCTGGCGGTGTGATTGTTTGAGAGAATCGATGGCTTCATCCATTTCGGCCAATAGCTTCTTATGATGGCGTATTTGCGGCACGAAGTTCTCATTAGCCTGCCACAGCATCATACCTTTATAGCGGCGAAGAGCATCGGCATATTCAATAATATCCTCTCCATTATCATGCAGCCTCCTAGCACTTGCTAAGGCAGACACCACCATTTCCCAGTATTCCAAATCGTCACCGACAAGAAACTCAACCCCAGTTCCATTATTCTCTACAACGTGAAGCTTTTGGGCTAACGCATTACGCTGTTGGATAAGTTCATTAATCTTGTCTTCGGTTTTTAGCTGAACAATCTGCTGTTCTTTATTCGCCCGCGCCGTTTTCCTTTCAATAATCAGCTGTTCATAGGCTTGCAAGCGCTTTTGCCAATTCACTAAGTAATCTTTAATGCGCAACAAGCCGCGATAATCGTTGAGAGTTCGCTGAACCTGTTCGCGCTCCAACACATGAATAACTCGAACTAACTCAGGATCGGAAAGCCACTTTTCATTGGCTTGCTCATGCTCTTTTAACGTTAACAACGATTCTCCAGAAGACGATTCCAACTGCAGTAAATCCACTAAGGATTCGCCCTGCACTCGAGATTCAAAAGCTTGAATAAATTTTTCTTCTTGAAGTAGCTTATTGATCGCTGATTCATAAGAGGACAGTGCTTTGCCGGGGCGATCCAAACGCTCGTAAGCAAAAGGAATCGCCACAACGGCCTCTAAACCGTTGGCATCAAGAATGCCACGTTCATCGAGAGCCAGCCAAGGTGTTAAAGCCAATGGGAAGTTTTCTATTTGCGCCGCGCCCCAGCCATAACCGAGTAAGGCTCTTGGGTGCAACTGCTCTACCTGACCAAGGTACTTCATGGCGAGAATAGGTTTTTCTTGCTGCAACAATGCATAACCCTGTGCGATCAGGGCTTTTTCACGAAGCAGTGATAATTCATCGGAAAGTTCTGGTGTTTCTTCATCAGGAAAATAATCGATTAGCGCCTGTAAATTTCCGCTCTTACCCCCGAACTCCCACTCATTCGCTTCAAATTTTTTCGCAGCAATATTGTAGTCTGCGTAGTAACGCCACACTGATTCTTGCGGAATTCTACGAGCGTAGGAATCCGCCATGGGTATGTTATTACCGTACAGGGAAAGATTCGTTTGCAAATATTCCAGCTCTAGAATTTTATCTAGAGGTAAATTTCCAAGCACTTGAGCCAAACTAGCCTTTGCGCCTTCAAAATCCCCCTGCTGATACTGCAGTTTGCCAAGATAAAACCAAGCGGTAGAGCGGGTTTTAAGAGTAACTTTCTCGCTACCCTCCCCTTCATTTTCACTTTTCAGTAGCGAATTAAAAATGGTGTCGGCTTTATTTTCTAAACCAAAGGCTAAGCTAATGCCGCCCTCTAGTAATTTGGCAGACGCAGGGATAGAAGCAGTTTCAGCTTGTGAGGTTTGTTCGCCCTGAGTTTCTTGTCTGGAACGCTCAGCCAGCTCATTGACGATTTGCATCTGAGTTAATGCTGAAAAATAGTTCCCCTGATAGTACTCATAAAGCGCATACCGCTCCCGCAACCCATCCCAAGAAGCGAATGAAGTGCTAGAAGCGAGTAAGAACCCAAAGCCTATGGAGGCTTTACGCAGCCTTTGGATTTGTAAAGAACCCCAATGTAGAGCCATGAAAAAAGCCTAGCTATCCCAACGACTGACAAAAAATTCCGGTTGTTGCTTCCCAGGAGAGTCTTTTATTTGTAACTCAATCCATGCGGGATCCAACTCCTTCACAATCTTTGTGCTCACACCTCGTTTGTAGGCCCGGTTGTGAGGCCCCCAGCCAGTGTAGACAGCGGTAATCTCATGCTCACCGGTTTTAAGGTTGCCCAGATATAAACGCTGGACGCCACCCCGCTGTAGAGCACTAACTTGGCGGTCGGTATAGAGATAATGAGTCACTTCGTCACCATCGATTTTCAGGGTGACAGAATCTAACTTGAAGAACTCACCCACATCCACCGACAAATAGACCGCAATTTGTGTATTGGCCGGAAACAACAGCTCTTCTTCCAGGATCAATAGGTCTCGATTCAGCTCGAGCACGGATTCTTTCAAGCTTTGGATATCATCCGAAAGCTCCGTTTCAGATGTGGCTAGCGGAGATGCCAGCAAACAGAAAATAAATGACAAGCTAGTCAGTCGTCGCAATAAATCGTTGCGCACCATAATTCTCTCCAAAGGAAAAACTGAAGAGGCACTCAAATTAACCTCTTCAGCATGATGATTTTGTCGTTATTCTACGTTTTTTTTGATCCTGGCAATGCGTACCGTGACACAACTTTATTCTTTTGAATCAGGAGGTTCCAAGCCCTTGGAATAATGCAGGGTCCCGCTGCTATGAACAATAACTCCATCTATATTTGGCAGCTTATTCAACAAAATTAACCCTTTCTTTACCCCTAGAATGAAAACTGCCGTAGAGAGTGCATCCGTTTCCAGCGCGGTAGCCCCAATAATGGTGGCACTTCGTACCCTGCTAGCGGACAAACCGGTTTTGGGATTAATAATATGGTGGACGCGCTTGCCGGACTTTTCATCTATAAAGTAACGCTCATAATCACCAGAAGTAGAAATAGACATATCTGCCAGAGGTAAGGCCGCAATAAAAGCATCACTCTGGCGAGGATGCCGTACCCCCATCATCCAAGGGCGCCCTCGCCTATCTCCGATAAGGCGACTATCTCCACCAGCAGTCACAACCCCATGTTCAATACCTCTGGCCTGGAGTAAAGCTACACTACGATCCACTGCATAACCCTTGGCAATGCCTCCTAAATCTATGGACATATCAGGCTTCTTGAAGCGCACGAAAGATCGTTCAGGCTCCAATTCGAGATCCCGAAAATTAATCTTCTGAACTGATTTAGAGAGGGTATTGTTATCAGGGGATATTGCTTTGCGGTAATCGTAGTGTTTACCAGCTGCGGCAAAAGTGATGTCGAAAGCCCCTTGGGTAAGATCACTATAATCTTGAGCTTTCTGTATAAGACCAAATAAATCTCTATCAACAACCCTCCCTGCAGTGCCTGACTGATTGATTTGAGACAGTTCACTCTTGGGCTTATAAGGGCTCATCAAGTTATCAATGGCTCGCATATCCTCAAATACAGCCGCAATAGCCTGCTGCGCATGAGCTTCACTTTCCGACCACAATTCAACCCGGATTTCAGTCCCCATAATACTTGCCCGCTCTGCATGCCATTGAGCTTGTACCACAGCAGGAAACAGCAATAAGAGAAAACAAAAATTGAGAGGCCAATGGTTCATGTTCTTTATTTCAATAACGCTACACGAGAGATTTATTCACAACCTCAAAGACATCGGGAGAAAGATTTGGAGCATCTTTAATACGCTTCAAAGCATCGCATATTTTTCCCTGCCGGGTGCTATCAAAACGCCTCCATTTGGTTAGAGGTGTTAGCAGTCGAGAAGCAATTTGTGGATTCGTTTCATTTAGCGCAATAACCTGATCGGCTAAGAATTCATAACCAGCGCCATCAGCACGATGGAAGTTAACATGGTTATTCATACAGAAAGCGCCGATTACTGCGCGAATCTTGTTGGGGTTTGTCATAGAGAAACTGGCATGCTGCAGTAGTTCTTTAACACGGTCGAGACCGCCTTCCAACTCACAAGTTGCTTGAACCGTTAGCCATTGATTAACCACTAACGCCTCCACCTGCCAATGATCGTAGAAATCTGCCAGCGCTGATTGTTTCATGGGCAATGCTTGCTCTGCACCAGAATTCACTAAGCAGTTAAGAGCAGCCATCACATCGGTCATATTGTGATTGCCTTTAAACTGCTCTTGAGCCATAAACAAATATTCATCTTTCCCTGTTAAGCAGAGATATGACAGCGCCAAATTTTTCAGGCTACGCTGAGCAACCTGCTCTGCAGACGCCTCAAAAGCCGCATCCGTTTGGTTTTTCAAATAAACGGTTTTAAATTCTTCTTCTAATGTATCGGCTAAGGATTGACGAAGAATATTTCGAGACTCATGAATTGCCTCAATATCCACTACATCCATTTCTTGATGCAACGCTGCCTCAGAAGGCAATTTCAACATTAAGGCAACCATGGCTTTATCTAGTGAAGGATCTGACAAAATCGCTTTATAAGCATCGGCCAAGATAGAATCTAATACTGCAGATTTTCTGGATTTCCCTTTTTTTACCAGCTCTAACAAAATATCCGTCGCCAACTTCTGACTGGCATCCCAACGATTAAAGCCGTCGGTGTCTCTAGCCATCAAGAATGCCAACTCTTCCCGGTTATATTGAAAGTGCAGATTTACTGGAGCGGAAAAACCTCGCAGTAAAGATGGAACCGGTTTTTCTTTAATATTGGTAAAGGTAATTCGCTCTTCTGGCTTGGTAAGTTCAATAACTCGATGGGTGTTATCGGAAGATTCAACTTGGGGCTCTTCACCTTTAATCGTTAACGGTAAGTCACCGCCATCGCCTAACAAGCCCACTGCCACAGGAATCACATAAGGTTTCTTCTCGTCGCATTCTGGAGTGACTCTACAAGATTGCTTAAAGCTCAGGGTATAGGTTTCATCGATAGGATTGTAATCGTCTTCTACTTTTAAATACGGCGTACCCGCTTGCTTATACCAACGTTTAAACTGGGTAAGATCTCGACCCGACACATCTTCCATGCAAGCAACAAAATCTTCAATAGTAGCCGCTTTTCCATCGTTACGTGCGAAGTATTCGTCACTCCCCTCTCTAAACAATTCGGGGCCTAATAAGGTGTGAATCATACGCACAACTTCCGCACCTTTTTCATAAATAGTAAGGGTGTAGAAGTTATTGATTTCGATATAGGAATCAGGCTGCACCGCATGAGCCATAGGGCCCGCATCTTCTGCAAACTGTAGCGTTTTTAGAAGAATAACGTCTTCAACCCGCTTTACGGTTGCAGAGTTCATATCCGCAGAGAATTCAGCATCACGAAAAACAGTAAAACCTTCTTTCAAGCTTAACTGGAACCAGTCGCGACAAGTAACTCGGTTTCCAGACCAATTATGGAAGTATTCGTGAGCGACCACTCCTTCAACACGCTGAAATGCGGCGTCGGTAGTTGTTGCAGGATTCGCTAACACGCATGAAGTGTTAAAAATATTAAGACCCTTGTTTTCCATGGCCCCCATATTGAAATCATCCACCGCCACAATATTGAAGATATCCAGGTCGTACTCGCGACCATATACGTCTTCATCCCACTTCATGGAGTTTTTCAGTGACAGCATCGCATGATCACATTTATTCAAATCCTTGGGTTCGACATAAATACGCAAGCGAATACTACGGTTATTCATGGTGGTGAAATAATCTTCCACGTACTGCAAGTCACCCGCCACCAGTGCAAATAAGTAACAGGGCTTCATAAAGGGATCATGCCAAACAGCGTAATGGCGATTATCTTCTAGATCACCTTCTTCAACAGGGTTTCCATTGGACAACAGAATGGGATACTTTTCTTTATCCGCAATAATTTTTGTGGTGAATTCACTCATTGCATCGGGGCGATCCAAGTAATAAGTGATTTTCCTGAAACCCTCTGCTTCGCACTGTGTACAGAACATAGTGTGGGACTTATATAGCCCCTCTAGTGAAGTATTCTCTTGAGGTTTTAGAAGCGTAACGCAAGTCAGTTCAAAAGCATCTGGAACATTAACCAGTGTTAAATCGTTGTCAGTCACTTGATAATCATCGCGACGAATTACACGCCCATTAATCGCCACAGATTCCAAAACCATATCTTGACCCAGCAGAACCAAGGGGGATAAATTTTCTGACTGTGGATTTCGTTCAAGGGTTAGCGTGGAGGTTACCCGAGTTTGCTCTTCAGAGAGTTCAAACGTTAGATGTGTTTTATGAATAAGAAAATTGGGAACTTGATAATCTTTTAAGTATATCGTTTTTGGTTCGTCTAAGCTTTTATCTACACTATCGACTGCGTTATCGGTTGCACTTGGTACGTTACTCATGCCCTACCTCAATACTGTAAGCAGTAAATTTACGAATATTAATCACGCCAGTATCAAAGATCAGATACTGCCCTTTTATACCTTGAAGCACACCAGAGACTTCTGGTGTTTTATCGAAATTGAAACTTTTAATCTTTTCAGGATATTTCTCAACGGGGTAATCAAACTGAGATACCTCCACATCCACAATCGGCTGAATTTGCTCTACCCCATATTGATCTACAAGCGGGGCGAGTGCTTCTTTAGCTTCCTCAAGGAGCTTATCCCTAGCGGCAACCATATCAATAATGTCCGCATCCCCTTTTAACAGAGCACGCCAGTTGGTTTTATCTGCCACAAACTGCTTTAAACAATCTTCCACTAAACCAGACTGCATGCGTGTTTTCACTCGAAAAATAGGCAATGCCTGGCGAGCACCTTGATCAAGCCACCGGGTTGGAATTTGATTAATCCGTGTAATCCCTACTTTCAAGCCTGACGAATTTGCTAAATAGACAATATGATCTGTCATGCAAAAATCTTGCGCCCAATCGGGCTCTCGACAAGTGCCATTATCGAAATGGCATTTCTCAGGACTCACCATACAAATATCGCAGCTAGCCAGCTTTTTAAAGCAAGGATAACAATGGCCTTGATTAAAGCTTTTGTTGGTTTTTCGACCACAGGCAATACAATTGATGCTGCCAGAAAAGCTTAACGTGAGTTTTTTACCGATAAGTGAATTGAGAGGGAGATATTCCTCACCAATAGGTAAGGAATAATTGATTGGGGTTTCGGCTGTCGCCTGCATTTTTTTGAGGCCACCTGCGGCCAAAATATCTGCCATATGTGTTTTATTCTTATTAAGGGAGCTTATGAAAATTAACAGCAAGTTTATAAGCGGCAATTACTGCCACTTAATAGGCTTCTCACTAGAATCATCTTCCTCACCATCACTACCACAGTGGGTATGTTTTTTGGTGTGGATAAAACCCACTCGCTCTTCTTCCGATTTATTTTTTAAATCGTATGCCATAATCGCCTGCATACAGTGATCTAACTGCTCTTTGCTTAGCTTATTGCCATCAGGCCACTTGCCTAACTCCACAGCACGCTTGAGGTTCTCGTATATTTCAGGGGTAATATTTTCGATAAGTGTTTGAAAATCCATAAGATCTGACTACTACTCACTACTGATAAAAGGCTCATATCGAAGCCCATAAACTGGCCAAAATTATACCCTGCCGGCCCCCCCCTTGAAACGAAAACCGTCAACTATTCCCAACAATCCTCCAGCGACAAAGCCACCTAAATGAGCCGCATTGGCAATGGCTCCACCAGCCAGAACATCCATACCACCCGTAAAGCCCAAAGCCAGGAAAAACAAGAGAATGCCCACCAGTGCGGGCGGTAAAGCCAACTCAGGAACAGGGGCTAATTTACACCGTAGCCACAAATACCCCAAAAGCCCATAAACCACACCCGACATGCCGCCGAAAGGGTTATTCGGAGTGTGAACATATTGCGCCAGATTGGAAAAAATACCGATAAATATCACAAGAAACAGTAAATACAGGCCATTCTCATAACGTTCTATTTTTCGGCCAAACTCCCACAACCAGAGGCAGTTAAAAGCCACATGCATCAAGCTAAAGTGAAGAAAAATGGGCGTGACAAGCCTCCACCACTCCCCGCTGGTCCAAGGCAACACAGAGGAGTCTATATAAGTGTGCTTACCGATATGACCATAAACCTGAAAATAGAATGGGCCACCCCACTCACCAGGAAGGATTTCCACACCCAGCAAATACCCTAGGACAGATAACACGATCAGAGAGAGAACAACTGGAGGCAGCAATAAGATTCGCAGCCATTGAGGGAAAGGGGCTTTCGGTGTTTCTAGCTGCTGAAGCTCGCCCCGCTCCCAAGCTTGAATAACCTGAACGATGCGCTCTTGATTTTCTCTAGCTCCAAAAATCACTTGCCCTTCAGCTTCCTGAACAATGCGATGGGGTATTTGATGCTTCCAAAGTGCCGCGCTTATTTCCGTTAGATCTACCTCTTGCGGCGCAGAAACAATGGGGAACCAGGCTTCAGCCATAGCAACAAAACCTGGCCACAGAAAGATAAGTAAACAGATTTTCCAACTGGGAATTACTCATACAGGTCATTGTAGACCCATACAAATTTATCGTTTTCCAACGTAGATTCTCCATCGAACCGGTAGGCCGTTAATCGCCCACGCTTCACTGCGCTGAAATCAAGACACGCTACATTAGGGGTTAAAGGCCGAGGTACGCCTTCTAACCAATAGTGGCCGACAAACACTGGCGGTTCTTCCAAACCGTAGTGAACAAGGCGCAACCGATTTTCATCGGAAATCGGCATCTCGATGATGTATTGCGGCAGAGGATCAGGCTGAAATACCACATCGCCATAACTTAAAGGATGGCCCGACCAAAACTTGGTTCGGAAATGACGGCGTTCATAACCATCGGCGCTCACCATAGTAGCACCACCAGGAAGAGGCATATCGGTACCACGGGTTAGGCGATCTAAAAAGCGGTGAGCAAAAGTACCACGAATACAAGACTCAACAATAAAGCCTTTAGAAACAGTATTAGTGTTGTAGTCGTCTTTGTATTGCTGAATTAAGTAATCATCCCAGCAAGCATGAACCGTACGGAATTTTTCAAATTCCAAAAACACCGGAATGTCATGAAACCACTCTAAGAATGCTTGCCACTCTTGAGGGTAATTGGCGAATTGATCCAAGGTTTGTTGAATCACTTTATTTTGTCGGGTGGTGTGAGGACGTAAAAATTCTGTCTCAAAATCATCCGGCGCGGGAGTGGTGTAGGTGATGGCATTGTATTCATGGTTGCCCAATACGATATGGGCATAACCACGATCCACCATATCTCTTACCATGTGCAAGGCTTCACGAATATGAGGACCACGGTCCACAATATCCCCTAAAAACACAGCTTGTCGATCCGGGTGATGGTAAACACCCTCTTTTTTGCTGTAGCCCAGTTTTTCAAAAAGCGCAGTGAGAGCATCAGCGCAACCGTGAACGTCGCCGATAATGTCGTAACCCGAAACTGACTGCTCTATTGGTTTCATACTGACACTAATTAAATAACACTAACTAAATAACATGCCCTAAGCGACACACTCTAAATAATAGGAGCTAAAAACACTATCACTCCACAAAACTACTTCCCCACCCCAACTTTGAACGACAAGTTTCAAAGAAATTATGTTCAACGGGGTGGATCAACTCGATTTGCTGGGATTTTTTATGGATACGAATAACATCTCCAGGCGCCGTCACAAAATGCTCATGACCATCGCAGGTCACATGAGGATCAATATCATTGCGATCTGCAATCACTAATTTAATCTCACAATCCCCATTCACAACAATGGGTCGACTACTCAACGCATGAGGGTTCATGGGCACGATAACAATGGCATCTAGCTTGGGGTGCATAATGGGGCCACCAGCAGACAATGCATACGCGGTAGAACCAGTGGGCGTTGAAACGATTAAGCCATCAGAGCGCTGACTCTGAACAAATTCCCCATCGATATACACTTCGAAACTCAACATCCGAATCGACTTACCGGGATGTAACACCACATCATTCAACGCCGCGCTGGTTCCGATTAAATCGTTGTCCCGCATCAAGTGCATATCCAGCAGGAAGCGGCGTTCTGTAATGTAATTACCGGAAAGGACTTCTTCGACTTTTGTTTCGATTTCTTCTGGCGTGATATCGTTGAGGAATCCCAAACGGCCCCGGTTAATGCCCAGCAAAGGCACCTTATATTTGGCCATGATACGGGCAGCAGACAAGGTACTGCCATCACCACCGATCACAACCACAAGGTCGCAAGTTTCTCCCATCACAGTACGAGAGCTCACTTGGCATTGATGGCCACTGACCACCCCTGCGGTGTGCTCTTCTAAAATAACGGTGTAATTGCCTTTTTCCAGGAAACGGATCAGGCGTTTGATACTGTAGACAACCCGCTGGCTACCCAGCCGACCGATAATACCAATGGTGTGAAAACGACCACCCTGCCCCATAATTTGACTCGTAAATCTTTAGATGAACACCAGTATAGTCAACTTGGGTGCAATCAAACAAATGGCCAAACAAAAAGCCCAACAAATGACCTAGCAAACAGATCAACGAACTGATCAAAATCTATGCAGTTCTTTTCAAAAATAAACCGGGTTAGCCACTACAAAAAACTATGAGCCATGGCAGTACTTTGCTCATCCCCACCCACTTTAAACCAGGTTTTCAATAGAGCCGCCGATAACTCTTGCATACCCCCAGACAACCAAGTGACGTTATAACCCTGCTCTCGTAACAGATACACCGCGGCCTGACTGCGGCGACCACTGTCACAATAGATCACATAGTGAATGTCTTTCTCTAGCATCCGCTGCTTACTGCGCAAAAGATGCAGAGGAAAATTTAAAGCGCCTTCCAAACAGCCGGCTTCATATTCATCCTGAGTTCGAACATCAATCAGGGTTGCTCCCTGACTGACAACACCCATGAGCTCAGCACCATTTAAACCTGGCACCCCGGGTTCTTTCAGCAGCTCGACAAAATCTTTCTTGTCCATAAACATAAGGACGCCAGCATTAAGCATGGTAACGGTGGCATTGCGAACTGTTTCTTGAATCAATGCGTCCTCACCAAAGCAACGACCATGATCAATGATGGCCAACAACTCAGAAGGTTGATTTGGGGCTTCTGCCCGAGTGACTTTTGCCTCGCCCTCTTTGATGAAATAACAACCATCGCCAATTTCTCCTTGGCGTAAAATCACCTCACCTGCATCCACCACCATAGGCTTCATTCTGCTCAGTAAACAACCAATATTGGTAGGCGGCACCTTGTAGAATAAATTTGAATGCAGCACGGTATCAATCCAAGCGGCATCTTCATCGCGGTTGGGGTCGTAAGCCATTTCAACGGCCATATAGTCCGCAATTTGACTCCAAGACAATAATTTATTTAAGCGATTACTATCGATATGAAGAACACTGCAATCACCCAGTGCTTTTACAGTGCAGTTTCGCGGTTGCTGAGGAGCTATGGGTAGCCTTGATTGACTACCTTCGAGAATTCGAGTGGTGCCGTCAGGGTATTTTATTTCCAATTCACCATAGAGAAGATAGAGATATTGATGATCAACATCCCCCTGTCGAAACAACGTTTGCCCGGCAAATAGCGGCATAACGCTCGAGTTCATCAACAGCTCCTCCAAATGAGCCTGCCCCATCACATTGAGCGGTGCCAATGTCTTTGCCGCATCAATATCTAAACAAGGTTGCTTTTCCATTCCTTAAGTCCATTCCCCATTATCAACATCTACATACTCATCAGAGTATAACTCTGTGAATATTGAGCTTTTATTGGCACTGCACCCCAGAGTGACATTCTGACCGGACGTGGCTTGACCCGCTTTAGTCAAACCCGGCATAACCTGATCTGCCATCTGTAATTCAGGCCAACCCCTCCTACCCTGCAAGCCTCCAGTGTGAACCACCAAAATTCGCTTACCTGAATGTTTATTCTGTGCCACAGAATGAGAAAGGGCAAATAACACCTTCGCAGTATAAACAGGCTCCAACTGAAACCTTAGCTGCCCCTCCGTCTCTTGCATAAACTCCAGAAGCTCTGGAGATGCCTGACCAAAACCTCGGTCATAACCATCACTCACCAGTTGCCAATCTACGAAAGGAAGCGTTTTCAGCGTTGGCAAAAATCTTTGAAGCTTTTCGATTTGCCCTTGAATATCTCGCTGTAAGAAACTCTCTCCATCACGCAATGTTTTTAAAGCCGCAACCCCAACAACTTTTGGCAACTGATCTTTCGGAAAACCTCTAGCTTTCAGTTCGGCACTTAACCCGCACATAAGACCAGCCAAGGTGGCTCCCGTACCGCAGGCAACCCAAACGTCTTCAAGTTGCTTGCTAATGACCTCACCTGCTAAGCCTTTTCCCCAGTGATAACAGCCCAATAATCCAGCAAGGCTAGAACCTCCTTCAGGAACAAACACATTGTTTTCTGAGAAACCGTAACAACCAAATACATCGCCAGCTGACATATGACGAAGCTCTCGATATTCTCCGCGACTTATGGAGCGTAAATCCATACCGGCTTTTTCACAATCTAACAGCGTTGCCGTTTTATCGGCGTTTTCACCTGACCCCCACTGCCTCACCAAAGCAGCCACAGGAATATTTAACACTGAACAAGCTTGAGCAAGCGCATGAAGATGGTTTGACCAAGCACCACCCAAGGAAACCACTCCTGTTTTTTCCGCTTTGGCTAACCATAAATTGCCGAATAATTTGTAAAGCTTATTCCCAGCAACCTCAGGTAAAAGTTCATCGGCTCGGTGTACCCAGGCCTGCACCCCAGCTTTCTCTAACCAATCAAGGGATACTGGATCACAAGGTGTTTGAGCCACACAGCGCTCTAGCCTATGCCAAGGAATATTGCATAGCGGCTGATCAACATCATGCATTAAGGTTAATCACCCGTTCCTGAAAGCGTATTCTCAGACGCTGACTCTATATCCTGACTTCGGTTGTATTGATGCTGATGCTCAGAGCAGCGGTTAGATTCACCATTAATAAAATCTGCTGGGTCTTCAACGCGCTCAATAGGTTCACCACAAATATCGCCATTATCCAAAACACACTGACAGATAGGCAGCTGATAATGTTCAAGCCATTGTTGATAGGTTTGAATATCCACATCACATTTTTCTGCGGCATATGCCACAGGATCATCGAGATAGCGAGCCATATCCGCAGCCGGAATAGTTAAGTGACCCGCACCACTGAAGAAAGCCACAAAACTCACACCACTTTTTGCCACTCGCTCTAATAGATGATCACCGGCATAAGAAAGCAAATCGTCCCTCTCTCGGCGCAACTTCGCTACCTGATCACGCAGACTGGCTTCTTGCTCATTGCGATAATGCAATTCTACTTCTCGCATGTGGAGCATTTCTTTTAATTCACTGGTTTCATTTTCCATACGCGCTGAAAATTCAGCTTCGTAATGCTCTCTTAACGCTTCCAGTTGTTTATCTTCCGTTTGCTCTGCCGCTAATAACTGCTTTTCAAATTGCTCTTTTAAATAGGCAATCTTTTGCACTTGCTTATTAAGCTGCTGTTCCAAATGCTCATTTTTTTCCTGCAGACCACTGACTTCCAAAGCAGATTCATCTTGCTGCTCTGTAAAATGTTTTACCCTTTCCTGGTGATCATGTTTCAGGGCTTTTAACTGATCTTCGTAACGGCTTTTTAAGGTCGCTCGTTTTAACTCTTCCGCTTTCAGCTCCGCTTTAATCCGATCTTCATAGCCACCTTCCAATTCTTTACGAACTGTTTCTGCCAACTGCGCCATCGCTTCGGGAGAAGGCTCAGCGGTAACCGCAGGCTGAGCGGTTAAAACTGGCAGTTCTTCTTCGTTAGGAGTGTCAAGCTCGTAGTAGGTTAAGCCAAGATTATTACGCTCTACACAATCAACCAATTGCGCAAAGGAATTGCCCTTAGGCGGCAACACAGGGTCCCAAAGACTCTGCTGGTGCCATTCAATGGGGCACTTACTGCGACAAACCAGCCGAACAGCCCCCGCACCTAAATCCGGGCCTTTACTGCCACTAAATTCCAACTGCCGTAACGGCACATTCCAGTTTCGAGCAACAAAGCCTTCGCTATCAAAATCGAGATAAAAGAAAACACAGGAAGTGATAATGAGCTGTGGATTAATAATGAGATAAACCGACTGAACACGCTCGCCCACCAACTCAGGCAGCGGCACATAGCCATCTAAAATGGCTTCAAATTCGGTGTAAAGCATTTCCCGGGAAGGCGCACCATTTTGAAAAATAATGACGGCTTCCTGATTGTCCCCTTTTTCACTACTACTAAACATAAGGCGTATTTCAGATAAGACGGGTAAATTGATTGGTAACTAGGGCCTGTTAACACTAATCGAACCGCTTCTGTTGCACCTGAAAAATGCAATACAAGGCACGAGAAGAGAAGTTTGTTCAGCATATCCCTATGCTTCACCCCTTCGGGGCTAAAGCGCAAAAACGCTCCTGGCGTTTTAGTGGTCATTCCAAATGAACGAAAGCTGACCCCGCGAGCAAAGCGAGTGCTTTGGGTCCGAGTAACGCCAAATAGCGCTTTTCAGACGCAACCCGAAGGGCTGGGTCTATTTTTTGCCCCAGCAGAAGTGATTCAATTAATGTTAACAGGCCCTAGAGGTTTCTATCCCTTAAGAATAGCACCGAATAAGCGGGAACCCATACGCCGTTGAGAGAACTTTGTGATCAAGTTAGCAGGCTGACTCCCTATAGGAATAAAGGGCGCCAAAATCTGCTTTTTACGGTTTGTTGCTCTAGAAAAGAAGAAGGGAAAGGGAAAGAAGACTCCGTATATTAGAAGGGCCTCACAAGCTGATTAACAATCAACCCAATCGCAACTTTCGACATAGTCCTCTTCAAAAGATGCCTCTTCTTCCAACTGATGTAATTCTAATAATTCCTCTGTGTATTCTTCCATGGTATGTGCCTCACATATCTGTTTACTTTTCCATCGATCGAAACAGATTTTGTAAGATAATTATGACAGAGGGATGACACTCTATTCGACAAAACACCGTTCTGCACATTGTCGAGATTAGTGAATAGAAAAGCCAGAAAGAATTAGTACACGATAATTAGATAATTAATGAATAGGATCGTCAGCATCAGGGGTTAAGGTTTCGAAATCGACCTCCTCTACCTCAATTCTCTCCTGCTGGACTAATTCCATGGCCGCCTCAATCATCGCTTTGGCCAGTTCACCCTTGGTACTGTCTGCATGGAGGATTTCATCACTGATTTGGATACGAAACAAAGGCTCACTTTCAGCGTCGTCTGCGCGCTGTAATACAATTTCACCGTCGGCCAGTTCGATCAATTCAAAAAGCTCATGTGGCATGGTGATAATCCGCCCTTTTAGTGTAGATATAGATGTGGGTATGGGTGTGGAAATAAATCCAATAGCGTAAAGCTGAAGATATGTTATCAGGCTGACAGATGTGAGGACAGGAAAGATTTCACCCCCACCAACCAGGGAATCCCAAAGCCAATGCAGGCCTTATAGTAAGACTAATACTCCTGCATTCCGTTTCGATGGCGCTCCGCCAACTGCTGAAAGCTCTTGATCCAGCTATCCAGTGTTCTAGGTGATAAGCCAGTATCAGTGGAGAGATCAACAACAGGAATCCCAAGATTATTTGAGCTACTCGCCTGAGGCTGAGATGCCGGAGAGTCCAGCTTAGGCTCAGCGAAATTGGAAAAGGCCTTATCAAGACCCGACAGCCAACTGCTTGTATCCTCAACCAAGCCTTTCAATTCCTGCAATTCACCGGAAGCGGCATCTTGCTGTTGAAATTGATCTAGCGATTCACCCAAATACGCCTTCAATGACAAACCCTGGTTAGCCGCCAGCTTTACCTTATGGTGATCCGCCAGCTCCTGCACATAGTAAAGGCAAGAAAACCAGAGCTGAAAAACCGCCTGATCAAGATGACCTTCCTGCTGCCAAGGCAGCAAGCCATCCCCCAAGGAGGCCTGTAGCTCTTGCTTAGCCATCATCACCCGCCGGTTTATTGGGGCTAGGTATTTACTCAATGCTAACCCGCCTTATTCTTTGGTTTTGGGCTTGGCTTTAGCCTTGGGTTTCGCTTTGGCTTTTGCCTTCGCTTTCGGCTTGGCCTTAGCTTTAGGTTTTGGCTTTTCTTGGGCTACCCATTTACCGTTCTCATAGAAGGCCTTCCAACCTGTAGGCTTGCCTTCTTCGGTTTCCGTTTGAACATATTGCTGCTTAGTTTTCCGGCTATAGCGAATCAATACCCGGTTACCGTCTGAGTCCGTGGTTGGCGCATCAAACAGGAAGGTATATTTCGGGTCAATCTCATCTTTGTGAGGCAAAAGTTCATCAATATACGGCGCACGGGTTTCACGATGCTTCGGGAACTGACTGGCTGCCAGGAAAATACCCGACGCACCGTCGCGAAGCACATAGTGATCCTCCACTTTCTGACAGGCTAGTTCCGGCATAGGCACTGGATCCATTTTCGGGGGAGCGGCTTCGCCGCTTTTAAGCAACTTACGAGTGTTCTTACACTCTTCTGCGGTACAACCAAAGTACTTACCGAATCGACCAGTTTTCAGCTGCATATCGGCGCCACATTTATCACATTCAATAACAGGGCCTTCATAGCCTTTGATCTTGAACTGACCTTTCTCCACCTCGAAGCCATCACAATCAGGGCCATTACCACAGACATGAAGTTTGCGGCCTTCATCCACGAGGTAACTGTCCATTGCTGTATTACATTTCGTACAACGGCGCTTATCGCGAAGCTGACGGGTTTCAGCTTCCTCATCAGCATCTGCACTGATGGCCTCCTCCCCTGCAACCAAATTCATGGTATTCGTGCAGCGCTCTTTTGGCGGCAACGCATAGCCTGAGCAGCCCAAAAACACCCCGGTGCTGGCAGTGCGAATCTGCATATTGCGACCGCACTTATCACAAACAATATCGGTTTCTGTTGGCTCATTGCGGCGCATACCATCTTCCGCCTGCTGAGCCTTACCTAAGCGACCGCTGAAATCTGTATAGAAGTCATCGAGTACGTTTTTCCACTTCTTATCCCCTTCAGCGATCTCATCGAGAGTTTCCTCCATGTCCGCGGTGAAGGAGTAATCCATCAGGTTCTCGAAGCTTTCACTGAGACGATCCGTCACAATATCGCCCATTTTCTCCGCGTAGAAACGGCGGTTTTCTAAGCGTACATAACCACGATCTTGAATAGTGGAGATAATAGACGCATAAGTCGAAGGGCGACCGATGCCCTGCTTCTCTAGCTCCCGAACCAAGGCGGCTTCACTGAAGCGCGCAGGAGGTTTGGTGAAATGCTGGTTGGGCTCTAGGTCTTTCAAGGTCAAGGTATCCCCAACTTTTACATCGGGTAATTCCAAATCTTCATCTTTTTTAGACGAAGACGGCGCAACCTTCAGATAACCGTCAAACAACATCACACGACCACGGGTACGCAACTCGTAGTCACCCGCAGTAATCACAATCGATGTGGAGTTGTACTTGGCTGGAGTCATCTGGCAAGCCACAAACTGAGACCAAATCAGGTGATATAGACGCTCTGCATCGCGCTCCATACCCGTCAACTGGGTTGGCTTACGAGTCACTTCCGAGGGGCGAATCGCTTCGTGAGCCTCTTGCGCGCCCTCTTTACTGCTATAGGTCAGCGGCTCTTTCGGCAGGTACTTGTTGCCGTAATTTTCATCGATGTATTCACGGCAAGTATCCACCGCTTCCTTACTCAAGTTGGTAGAGTCTGTACGCATATAGGTAATGAAACCCGCCTCGTACAAACGCTGAGCCAGCATCATGGTTTTCTTTACACTGAAGCCCAAGCGGGAGCTAGCTGCCTGCTGTAGGGTTGACGTGATATAAGGTGCCGAAGGTTTTGAACTGGTGGGCTTATCTTCTCGGCTGCTGATGGTGAAACTAGATTGTTTAAGGGCTTCAACCGCGGCCATGGTTTCGGCTTCATTGGTAGGCTTAAAAGCTTCTCCCTTACATCTCTTAACTTCGCAGCGCAGTTGTGCATCGCCTACAGCCAGTAGCTGAGCAAACAAGTCCCAGTACTCTTCGGGGATAAAGGCGCGAATCTCACGCTCGCGCTCAACCAGTAATTTCACAGCAACGGACTGGACTCGACCGGCAGACAAACCACGGGCAACTTTCTCCCACAATAGTGGCGACACCATATATCCCACCACGCGGTCGAGGAAACGGCGAGCCTGCTGAGCATTTACCCGGTTCATATCCAGCGGGCCTGGCTCCTCAAACGCTTCTTGAATGGCGTTCTTGGTGATTTCGTTAAACACCACCCGGCGATAACGGGATTCGTCCCCCCCAATGGCTTCTTGTAAATGCCAAGCAATGGCCTCTCCCTCACGGTCCAAATCCGTTGCGAGATAGATAGTGTCGGCATTTTTTGCCAAGGCACGAAGCTCATCCACAACCTTCTCTTTCCCAGGAAGGATCTCGTATTGGGCATTCCAACCGTCTTCAGGGTCAATCCCCATACGCTTGATCAGCTGCGCTTTGGCTTTTTTCTGCTTGTGGATGATCTTATCTTCTGGCGATAGTTTTCTGGTAATAGCTGCCTGACGGGCGCGCTCTTTGGCATCCACTGGGGCTTTCTTACCCCCGCTAGTAGGCAAATCACGGATATGGCCCACACTGGACTTCACCACATAGTCTTTACCAAGGTATTTATTGATGGTCTTCGCTTTCGCAGGAGACTCCACAATCACAAGGGCTTTGCCCATAGGTTGCCTCTATCGTATTTCATACCTCTCTTTGATTTTACTTAAACCTGAATCAAAAAAGGTAAATTTATCAATTAGTTACAAGCCACTCTTAGAGTAAGGAAATCCTAAAGTAAGGCTCGTAATTCAGCTGTTTATTCAATCTTCCCCGTCAGGATTGGCTAATAAAAATCCCGAAAGTTTGCGGAATATATAGGAATGCCCCCGGGTTCGGTCAAGCTTTTGTCAGGAAATTTAATTAAATTTATTCATGACTGCACTGCCAAAATGCTTCCACCCCCAGCCTAAATTCGCTAAATTTATGAGTCTATAAGCCGCTAAAGAAAGATATAAAAGGAAGGACTTTCCCCCGCTTTAGCCGTCACATTGATTTAAGGTCAAACACCTTGCTACCACTTTTATCGCTCTTAGCCGTTGTTGTTTGCTCGTTGGTTTTGGTGAGCTACATCAACCACATTCAAGAAAAACGCAACGAGAAACGCCTAAAGGTGCGTACGCTAAAAATGCGCGTGTCTGAGCTAGAAGAATTAGCCATCTCCATCAGCACACTCATTGAAACACCGATGATAGCCAAGCTGATCAATGATGAGGCGATCTCGCTTTTGCAAGAGATTCGTCAAACCGACCCTAAGCTCACCTATATCGCCAGCTCCCTGCAAGCAGCAGAAATTAGAAGCAATAAACTTATTGATATCGACAGCGACGACATCGCCATTAACCGAGTTATGCAAAGCGATGCACAAATCAATCGCGCGAAGAAAGCCCTGGAAGCATCAGGCGCGGCGCTCCGATCTCTGTACAATAAAGGGGATATTTCTCGGCAAGAACTAGAAACCTTCCTGCAGGAATTAAGCTGGCAGCGCTTGCAAGTAGAAGCCTTAAGCCTTGTAGCCCAAGGGCACCGTTGCATGCAACGGCAAGATGTCCTGAAAGCCTACACTTTTTATAAGAAGGCTCAGCAGCATTTGATTTCTCATCAACACACCGACACTCGCCGCCACGATCAGATCAAACAACTATCAGAGATGCTCAGTAATCAGCGAACAACGCTCAGTGTGGACTTAATGCCGGAAACCCAGTACAACCCCCCACCAAGGGAACAAGTCGCCCCCCCAACGGAAGAGGAGCTGGAGGAAGCTATGGCACAAGGAGAAGGCGAAATGCCTTCTGCAGAGGATTTCCTATCTCAGGGCTAATTTTTTCCACCAGTAAACGTACGCCGAGCGCACCAATCTAGCACCCCTATTAATATCCTTGGTCGAGCTCTTGCTGCAGCACTGCTGCTAAAGCTGATTCAATAGCCAATACTTCTGCTTCATCACCCTGCTCTCGCCAAAACACAGTACCACCACCGGGATTAACACTTACTGCTGATACACATTCAGGCAATGCATCTAACAATTTAGGTACCCCTCCCCCAAGTGAAACATTCTTGCCTCCCAACCACCGCCAAACCCCGTAGTAATTCAATTCATGCTCATAGCCACTACGAAACAGCGTCCACTGTCGAGGCTTTCGACCTTTTATGGACCCGGGATCACGGCATAAGGTATACGCCACCCAACCAAAAGTAGAATCATCGGTATTCGCCTCTCCCGGAGGAGCCCGAAGCTCTACTTTCATCCCCTTACTCATAGCCAGCTGTCGCAAGCGAATCTGTTTTTTCTGAGCCGGGGTTGGCCGCAGCCACATAATAGGTCCCGCAGCCACAAGGACGAGTAAGATGACAATAAGTGCTGTATTCACAAGAAATCTGCTCCGAACGCTCTCTAGGGTGGCAAATCATATAAGCGTGTCTACTATAAAAAAAGATAATCCTTTAATTGCGTGAGCAATCATGATGACTGGCGGTCACTTTTATAGCTGGGCTATAAACCGCTGGTTACCTGAAGCCAACCACATGAGGTTACAGCGTATGGGTTACAACACCATCATCATCGGCCTAGATTTATCAGACGAATCCGACACTGTTTTGGAGCAAGCTCTAAGCCTTCGTAACGATTCATCAGCACATATTTCACTCATCCACGTACTAGAGCCTCTCACCTTTGCCTACGGTGGAGACATCCCCATGGATCTTTCCGAGGTACAAAACCAAATGGTGGCCCAGGGAGAAATTAAGCTGAAACAAATCGCTGCCGATAAACAATTAGACAATGTTGATTCGCAAGTGATTATCGGCCAGCCCGCTACCGAACTTCATCGAATTGCAAAAGAAAATGATGCTGAGCTCATTGTTGTGGGAAGCCACGGTAGGCATGGATTAGCGCTGCTTTTAGGATCTACAGCAAATTCCGTTCTGCACGGCGCTGAGTGCGATATGCTCGCAGTGCGGGTTTAACCTGACAGATGCGACAATTCGTTCTTAAAAAGAACTTGAATTTTATTGCCTAAGCTGCTGTCCTATAAGGACTAATTTAAATAAGAGCGCCTCGTCATAAACTGGGAGCTCAAACAAGTATTCAACAGAAAAAAGAGAGCCGACAAAGCCCCTGTGAAAACACACTCTACCCAATCGCAATTTCGCTTTAAGCGAATTCTGTCGACAACTCTCACCGTTGCCTCTGTAACCCTATTATCTGTGAGCAGCCTCCATACCCAAGCCTCCATGCTGGTTCATGAATCCACACTAGGCACAGCCATAGCCCCACTGAAACACCCAGAAACTACACCACAAACACGGCTTGAACAGCGCGACACCTATCTGGCCGCCAGAAAGGCCCTACGAGAAAAACGCATACGGGAATTCCGCCGGCTAAAAAACCAGTTGGACGGCTACCCTCTCCAAGATTATCTGGATTACTACGCCCTCATTGATAACTTCAATGGCTACAGCCCTGAGTATGTGCGCAGCTTCATTACAAAACACCAAGGTACCGCCCTGGGCGAAAAAATCTATTACCGGTGGTTGCACCATACTGCTAAGCACAAAATGTGGTCGGATTTCCTACACTCCTACTCTCCGGAAATGAGCTCAGAGAAACTGAGTTGTCACAAAATGCGCGCGCTCATTAACACAGGCCGCACCAACGAAGCCTATGTACAAATCCCACCCCTGTGGATTTCAGAAAAGTCTCGCCCTAAAGCGTGCGACCCTGCGTTCAAACACTGGATTGCCGCCGGTGAACTCACCCCCGATATGGTGTGGGCCCGCTATGAGCTAGCCATCCAGAAAAACAGCCGTTCGCTGATCAGCTATCTTCGCCGCATTATGCCAGACAGCTTACGCGCCGAAGCCAACCTGCTCTATTCAGTTCACCGCAAGCCACAAACCCTAGCCAAACACCACTTGTTCAAAGGCACCAGCGACAAACTTACCACCATCATCAGTCATGGCTTAAAACGCCTTGCCAGAAAAGATGCTGAAGCAGCACACAAACAGTGGAATCACTATCAAGCTCGCCACCTGTTCAATGACGAGCAGCAATTTGATGTTCAAAAAAGCATCTTGATGGGTTTAGCCCGCCAGGACCACAACCAGCTGCTTAAGCAAATGCTGGCTAGCAACAGCAGCTTCACCTCTCAAAAATTAGTGGAGTGGGAAATTCGCGATGCGCTACAACAAGAAAGCTGGCCAGAGGTTTACCGCTGGCTGCTGAAACTCAGCGTAGAAGAACGCCAGAAAACCAAATGGCGCTACTGGTATGCTCGCACCATTGAAGCCTTAACCCCTGATAACGCACCAGCCCTACAGCCATTCCAAGTCTATAAATCACTGGCACAAGAGCGTAGTTTTTACGGCTTTCTAGCGGCAGACAAGGTCGGCCAGGAATACAATCTGAGTCACGAGCCTGTCGACCCTAACAACACGCTTATCCGCCAATTGAGTCAGTTGCCTGAGCTAGTACGAGCCAAAGAACTGTTCCTGCTGAATCAGCGTCGAGATGCTCACAGGGAATGGACCTACGCCGCCGAACAACTAAACAACGAAGAGTTGGCAGCTGCAGGTAAAATGGCCAAGAACTGGGGTTGGCACTTCAAAGCTATTGAATCCCTTTCTAATGCTGAATTTTGGAATGACCTGCAGGTACGGTTCCCTGTAGCCTATAGCGACAGCTTCCATAAAGCCGCTACAAAAACCAATGTAGACTCTTCCTTCCTGATGGCCATTGCTCGCCAGGAAAGCGCCTTCCTGCACGATGCCCGGTCTAGCGCAGGGGCACTGGGCCTGATGCAACTGATGCCAGGCACAGCCAAAGATACCGCACGCAAACTCGGCCTACGTTACCGTCGCGCGGATCTGCTCTCCCCTGACAGCAATATTCGCCTGGGCAGCACCTACTTCACCCAACTCCTAACCCGCTTCAATGGCAACCGTATTCTGGCCACGGCTGCCTATAATGCTGGCCCGCACAGAGTCAACTCCTGGCTTCAGCAACAGAGACAGCAAGTGCCTTTCGATATCTGGATCGAGACCATTCCTTTCTCTGAGACCCGCAAATACGTCCAGAGAGTGCTGTCCTATGCTGTCATTTACAGCCACCGGTTAGGCAAACCCGCCAACTTGATTTCGAAACTAGAAGCCTCTCAGCGCCTCTAATGATAAGTACTGATATTGATCTCATGCAGGCAATAAAATTACTGCTACACTCCCTTGTAGACATACAGTTTCATTACAAAAATTAAGGTTTTAAGCAGCTGATGACAGAAACGGTTTCTAACCCCCAAGAAATTCAGCCCAACGCGCAGGACTGGAGTCATGTGAAGGACACCGTCCGTATGCTTAATCTGGCCATCGCGCAAATCCAAACCACCCTAGAAGACAGTGGCCGCTCCATGGATACCCTCACCAAGGTATTCACTGAAATCGGTCAGCACACGGTGAAGCTAAAAAATTCAGCAGAAACTGAAAATGTGCCAGAAGAGTTTCTAAGAACCACACAGTTATTTAACGATCACTTAAACGAAGCCATCTGCGCCTTCCAGTTCTATGATCGCTTATCTCAACGCCTAGAGCACGTCTCCCATGGGCTTGAGCAAACCACTACCCTGATGGACGACTCGGATCAGCTTCACACCCCCGAAGCCTGGGAGAGTATCTTTAACGAGCTTAGCGCTACCTACACCATGGATTGCGAACGGCTAATGTTCGAACACTTAAGCCGCGGAGCTTCTGTACAAGAAGCCTTGGAAGTGTACAAACATCAGTTTTCAGAGGAAGATAAAACCCCGGATGATACCGGCGATGACATTGAGTTGTTTTAAATTAAACCCTAAGGTTTAAGGTCAACCTAAACACACAGCGACGCTCTTTACTCGCCCTGCATTTTCGCCCGAATACGATCCTGGATGGTGACCGCTAGGTCTTCAGGGTTAAACTTTGATAGAAAGTTATCGCAACCCACCTTCTCCACCATCGCCTCATTAAAGCTACCGCTAAGGGAGGTATGTAATACTACGTGGAGATCTTGGAGCACCGGGTGATTGCGAATATGGGTGGTCAAGGTATAGCCATCCATCTCAGGCATTTCTGCATCGGTGACCACCATAAGCAGCTTATCGAAATCCATGCCTTCATCCACCCACTGCAGCAAGGTATCCCAGCCACTTTTACCGTCGTTGCGGGTAATCACTTCCACACCGATTTCTTCCATGGTCTCTCGACCCTGAGCACGAGCAGTAGAAGAATCATCCACCATAAGAATCTTATAGTTCACCGCCTCCGCCTGAATTTCATCATCAAGCACCCCATCAGGGACACTGGTGTCATAAGGCACAATTTCTGCCAGTACCCGCTCCACATCCAGGATTTCGACAATATTGTCGTTAACCTTGGTCAAGGCCGTTAAGTAGTGGTGACGACCTGTACCAGATGGCGGAGGAAGGATCTGGTCCCAGTTCATATTTACGATATGCTCAACCTCGCCCACCAAGAAGCCCTGAATGGTTCGGTTGTATTCCGTCACAATCAAATTACAGTGCTCATCCATAGGCAACGGCCGCCGGCCAATAGCTTGACTCAAGTCCACAACAGGGATGGTTTGCCCTCGCATATGGGTTACCCCACGCACCACAGGGTGACGATGAGGTACCTCTGTGAGCGGAGGTACTTTCAAGACCTCTTGGATCTTGAACACATTCAGCGCAAATTGCTGGCGTCCGCCCAGCCGAAATAGCAGCAACTCCAGGCGGTTCTCTCCCACCAACTGCGTTCTCTGATCTACGGAATCCAACAATGACATAAAACGTTACCCAGACAATAAAACCCACATGGGGCGTGGATATACCACTCCCTCAAGTGTAGACCAGCAAACAACTGAAAAGTAGCGCGACAGCAAAAGCTTCCCTATGATTGTTGTATGCCAGCTGAAGAGTCGGCGTGAAAACCAGCTCCTAACACCCTTGTGACACTACTAAACAGACTTCTATCGTTTTTATGGAAAACAAAACCCTGTTTGCTCGCCAACCAATATTCAACCGACAACTTGAAGTTGCAGGCTACGAGCTACTGTGCCGCGACCCAAATATCGATCTACGAACCCCCGATGGCCAGGACGCAGCCTCCTCAGGGGTTCTAATGCAAGCCTTTAACAATCTATCTATCCATCAGGTTGTCGGCCGCCACAAGGCTTTCATTAATTTCACAGAGAACTTACTCCACGCCCCCCCTCTGTTCGGTAAAGACCAGCTAGTTATTGAGGTCCTGGAATCGGTAATCGCCAACCCCAAAGCCATGGCGGCCATTGGCCAGCTTCGAGCTCAGGGCTACACGGTTGCGCTGGATGATTTTGAGCTCTCTCAAAATTCCGCACCGCTGCTTGAATATGCACAAATTGTGAAGATCGACGTACTGGCGTTGACTCGCGACGAGATTGCCTCTCACGTAGAGCAACTCAAACCCCTGGGAGTGACACTGCTCGCAGAGAAGGTCGAAGACAAATCCATGATGGATTTCTGTAAAGACCTAGGCTTTGAGCTCTACCAAGGCTACTACCTCTCCAAGCCCAAGAACGTGGTTGGCAACGATGTAGAAGTGAATAAAAACGTGCTCATGCAAATGCTAGCCACATTGAACAACCCAGATGCCTCCCCCAGCGATTTGGAAAGCATCATTGCCCACGACCCTATCATTGGCTACAAGATGCTGCGATTGATCAATTCGAACTCCATCGCCAATGCAAAGAAGGTGAATTCACTTCACGAAGGCATCAATATTCTGGGCATGGAGCGTATCCGCCGCTGGGCGACGCTACTGTCCCTGGCAAGCCAAACAGAGAAACCCTTAGAGCTTTCCACCACCACCCTCACCCGCGCTCGCATGTGCCAGCTAGTAGGCACATCCCTATTGGGAGAAAAATACGGCAACAGCTGTTTCACCATCGGCCTATTTTCAACCCTACACATCAGCCTTGGGGCGCCACTGGAGTTTATTGTTGAGCAGTTGCCTTTCACTAACCCAGCCAAAGACGCGCTACTGGAGAAAAAAGGCCCTATGGGAAAAATACTGGCGGATGTGATTGCCTTTGAACAGGGCGAATGGCACGAAGATAGCAGCCTACTTGGCGCTAAAAGCGAGAGCGTACTGGCAGATGCTTACAGCAAGAGCATGGAGTGGGTAACAAAAAGTTTAGAGGCTTCTGTTTTCGGCTAAGTGCCGCTTTCAATGCCCTGTTTCAACATTCTGTTTCAACACGTTTAAGAAACGCCATCACACTATCGACATCGAAAGGCCAACCCAGCTCTTGGGCTGGTATTGCATCACCGGCATTCACCTTGTAACCCAATACGGGAATACGAACGCCATAACGCTCAAATAACGCATCGTCGTTAGCAATATCTTCTTCGATAAAAGGAATGCTTTCAGGCAGAGACCAAAGCACCGCTTTGGCCTCTTCACAAAGATGGCACGCACTGGTGCCATAGAGAACAAATTGAGAATGATTCAAACAAGTACTAGATGTGGCCAAAGTAGAACAGTGCCCCGACCACTGCCGCAATCAGAACACCCCCAGCCATCAACCAACTGAAAACGCTGGACGTTTCTTCCCACTCTTCTGCACTGTTATCTTTTGGCATCGCTTCTTGAACGCGGCGTTTATGTTCATTCTTCACCGCTTTAGCTTTTGCCTCTTCAACCCGTGCAGCGGCTTTCTGACTGGAAGCCACCTTGGGTTTTACCGGTGCTGTTTTTTTCACAGTTCGCACGGTCGTACGATCCATATCATCCGCAGGGCCAACAACACCAAAGGATAAGGTATCAAAGCGCAGCTCATCGCCACGACGAACTCGACCTTGGGTAATACGCTCACCATTTAGGAAGGTACCATTAGCGGACTGCAAATCCTGCACGAACAGCTGGCCATCTTTCACAATGAGCTCTGCGTGACGGCGAGATAGATGGGCTGCGGAAATGGTGATATCACAATCCGCGGAACGGCCCAGCATATTGCGGTCACTCAACGTAAACATTTTATTTTCAAGAGAGGCGTGATTCGCTTTTAACGCCCAACCTGTGGAGCTGTGTGCTTTGGGTTTTACACGCTCCTGGCTTTTCGGATCGATAACTTCCAGCTCTACGCCACAAAAAGAAATTTCATCACTGAGGTTCAGGTGCCGCTGACTCTCAACAACCTCACCATTTACCTTAACTTCATTGCCCTCTATTGGGCACATGGTGAGATCATTGCCCTCTACAGCAATCTCAAAGTGTTGCCCTGCAACACCTGGCTGTAAAACCAACAGATTACAGCCTCGCTCAGAACCCACTACAATTTTAGGTTCCACTAGCCAGACAGCGCTTTTTGCGTTGTTTTTAAATTGAATCTTGAGCATGAACGCCCCGAACCCCCACCTATTATTCTTATGTACTGCTACTGACAGGGTCAGTAATAACTCAAAAGCTTGCCCACAGAATCGCTAAACTCTGTAAATTTTGCAATGCTTATAAACAGATTGCAGCTATAAAGTTAGTCCAGATGTGGCATATTTCACACTGCTTCCCATAAATATTCTTCAAAAGCTCAAAACTGTCACTATACTTGGGGCGCCCGTCATAAGTGCGAAAATGGACGACAAGGCCTACGGCGAAAAACGGTTGATACTAAAAATTTATCAACAACCCTTCACAACCCTGTAGCCTTTGATATTGATAGAAGTTTTAGACACGCTATAGTTAGCGTATAAGAATAAACTGGACAGTATTTAATGCCCCCACTTCTCTTCGGCGCTGCCACCGATAAAGGCAACGTTCGAGACAACAATGAAGACAGCCTTCTGAGCGATGTTAGGCACAACCTTTGGTTGGTTGCCGACGGCATGGGCGGTCACGAAGCGGGTGAAATCGCCAGCGCTATAGTCCGGGATACTGTGTCACAAAAAGTGACTGCAGGAGAATCTCTCAGCGATGCCGTCCACGCCTCCCACCGCGCAGTTATTCGCGCAGCTGAAATGGGTGAAGGCGCCTCAGGTATGGGCTCCACGGTTGTTGCCCTTATCAACCATGACAACACCTACGAAATCTGCTGGGTCGGCGACAGCCGTGCCTACCTCTGGACTCCCGACGAAGCCGACACAGGCCACCTTGAGCAACTCACCACCGATCACTCCTACGTGCAAATGCTGGTGGACTCAGGGGTTCTCAACGAAGAAGACATGGACACTCACCCAGACAAAAACATCATCACCCAGTGCCTGGGCGCTAGAGAACTCAAAGATGTGGTGGTGGACAACCTCTTTCGCCAATGGGAAGAAAAGCAGTGGGTGATTCTCTGTAGCGATGGTCTTACCGACGAATTAGACAACCTGGAAATCAGCGACATCCTTACCAACGCCGCCAGTCCTCAAATTGCTGCAGAACAGCTACTGGAAAAAGCACTGGCCAATGGAGGCCGCGATAATGTCACCATTCAGGTGATCGAAGCCCCCAAACCTCGGCACGTACTGCCCGACAAGATCAGCAAAGACGTTCGCCGCTGGCTGCAAGTGCCTGAGACCTTGATCCCCATCATCATCATCTTACTGTCTGTGCTTTATTTGATATTCGGAACCGACTGACCGTATGCAGATACCCGGCTATCAAATCATTCGCAAGATTAATCAAGGCGGCATGTCCACCGTCTATCTGGCCATTCAGCAAAGTGTGGGCCGGGAAGTTGCCCTCAAGGTGATGTCCCCCGCGCTAAATGCCGACCCCGTTTTCAGCGAACGTTTCCAGCGTGAAGCCAACATTGTTGGTCAATTGAGCCACCCCAATATCGTCTCTATTTACGATATTGGCCGCTATAAAAGCCTCAACTATATCGCCATGGATTACCTCCCCGGCGGCTCAGTTCACGACAAAATGGCCATCGGCATCACCCCTGGTGAAGCCCTTCGCATCATTAAAGAAATTGCAGCTGCCTTGGATTACGCCCACGAAAAGGGCTACATCCACCGAGACATCAAAACCGAAAACATCCTATTCCGGGAAGATAACTCTGCCGTACTTTCCGATTTTGGTGTTGCCAAAACGGTGAGTACCGCCTCGAAGATGACCAATGCCGGCACGGTGGTGGGCACTCCCCACTATATGAGCCCCGAGCAGGCGCGTGGCAAAAGCACGGATGGCCGTGCCGATATCTACAGCCTTGGGGTTGTGCTCTACGAAATGCTCACAGGCAGTGTGCCTTACCAAGCGGATGAAGCTGTCGCCATTGCCATTAAGCACCTCACGGCCCCTATCCCTAAGCTACCGCCACAATTCGGTCGCTACCAAGGATTAATAAACCAAATGCTGGCCAAAGACCCTGAGGAGCGTTTCCAGCGTGGTCAGGATATTATCGATGCCATCGACGCCATGGACACCACCCTCCCAGGTAATACCCAAGGAGGCGGCTACCTCAGCCACACAGAACCCACGGCAGTGCAGGTTTACTCCCTTTTCAAAGCGCTATTAGCAACCCTCTACGGGGCGTTAGCATTAAAAGTTGCCATGGGGCTCAACTGGCTCTTCAGCTGGCGCTGGCGTAAAGGCCAAGGCTTTTACAACAACAGTAAAACCACTTTTTTTAATACCCGGATCGATACTCAGATAGCCGCCCAGGAGACGATAATCGCTCCACGGCTACAACAAGAAGCCCTGGCTCTCAAAAACAAACGCAGCATTTGGGTAAAACTGCGCACTTTTGCCGCCTTAATTCTGTTCTTCTTATCTAGCTCACTGCTCTGGTGGAGTAATGACTTCCCCCTAAAAAACAAGATTCAACCCTTGGTACCTAAGCCAGTGGATAGCTGGTTAACTCACGCCAGCCGAGGGGCACAAGAACAAATCGGCGCTTGGGGCTATGCACTTACCTCCAATGATAATGAAGATGAAAGCACCGAAGAGATCAACGCAGAAACTACACTCGTAGCAGAAGTAGACATCCCACCAGAAGCTCAGGCCACCAGCTTTAAAACCGTGAAAAAACCAGCGCCAGTGCCAGAGGGACCACCGGAATACAGTGTCAAAGTAGAAACTCAGCCTTTAGGGGCCAAGGTTCAAATTCTTAACATCAAGCCTCGCTACTATCCTGGCATTCCACTGATTCCCGGTAAATATCACGTCCGTGTTACCGCAGACGGGTACGACAGCAAAGAAGAATGGATTGAAGTGAGCAACGCAGACCTCACCGCGCAAATCAATCTGCGCAAGAAGCCTGTCCCCGGCAGCTTGTTCAGCAACGAGCTCACCGATGGCAGCGCCGGACCAGAAATGGTAATTGTGCCTAAAGGCTCCTTTACCATGGGGGATAAATCCTCAAGTAAAACCAGCCCTACCCGCTCTATTCGCATCGCTCAACCCTTCGCCGTGAGCCGCTACGAAATCACCTACGCCGATTTTGATAAATTCACTCGAGATACCGACAGAAAACGCGCTAACGACAACGGCTGGGGCCGAGGTTCACGCCCAATTACCAATATCAGCTGGCAAGATGCAAAAGATTACGTAGCCTGGCTAAAACGCCAAACTGGCCGCAAATACCGCTTACTCACAGAAGCTGAATGGGAATATGTGGCCCGGGCTAAATCTAAAAAACAATTCTCGTGGACCGGCACAGCCTCTGGCTACGCCAACTGCCGTAAAGGCTGCGACAGCTCTTATTCTGGTTTCTTTAACGCCAAAACTGCCCCTGTGGGCAGCTACAGCGCCAACCCATTTAAAGTATTCGACACTTCAGGCAACGTAGCAGAATGGACAGCAGACTGTTATCAAGACCACTACCTAAACGCCCCAAGAGACGGCTCGGCAGTGCAACAGAAAAATTGTACCCAGCGAGTTATTCGCGGCGGCTCCTTCCGTTCAAACTCCAAAGATATTGCCAGCTACAGCCGCGATGGCGCTTCAGCTGATACCCGTAAAGATTTTATTGGTCTTCGGGTTGCGGTTGATTTGTATTAAGGCTTACATGGGTATTAACAAGATCCACATTACTGTTGATGCTGGTTAAATAATTACTTTGCACTCATTGAGCAACTTTCCACTAACAGCTCTTTTTTAATTAACTTATCAGTTGTTGAGAAAATATACTTAACGTCACAATACTGACGTAGACCTGTTTCATATTCCCTTATAACGGGTATATGGCTACTACCAATTCCAGCAGTAGGTTCAAAATCAACAAGTGCCATTGAGTTAGAGTCCTCTTCTATCTCTCTCACAATAACAGTAGTAATGCCATTCTCTTTAATTACATTCTTAACTGGAGACTTAAGGCCGCTTAGAAATGATTCTAGATAAATTTCCTTTTTATCCATTGCGCTACACCCAAAAATAAACACAACCAAAACTAAAATATATCTTTGCATTTCTAGCCCCTTAAAAATCCCACAAAGCTCTCAATGCTCCACAAAACTAGTCCCACTCAACACCGTACAAATCATCTCATCCACTTTTCCGGATTCTTTATTTTGCTGTTTTACGCTTTGCACTAGCTGCCAGTGGTGTTTGTTATTTACATAGAGGGCTAAGCGGCCTCGTTTCCACAGTGTGATATTTTCTACAGAGCCGCCGTAGTGAACGGTCATATCTTCGGCTTTGTATCCGTCTTTGTGTAAATACAGGGTGCTATCTCGCCAGTAACCTTGCTTGGCCATGCGTTTGGCGAAGCCTTTTGTTTGCTGGCAGTGTTTATTCATGAAAGGTGGCTCGCCACCAATATTCATAGGCTGGGCGAGTTTTTGTAATTGCTGGGAATTGAACGCTTTGGAATCACGAGACATTGATTCTCGGGGCTTAGAATCACGAGGTTTTGGCGCTAACGGATCTATGGTCTCTGCCCAAGCATCAGTATTAATACTCACACTTAAGAGACACATCATAAGAGTAAAAGTAAAACGTCCTTTCTTTTCCATAGGGCTTATCTTTATTTTTTAATTTGCCAACATCGGTGAATTTTACCTTTACGCTGAAAATCTTTATCCAGGGTTTTCTGGGTGATGTCTTCTACTTGGTACTCTTCGAACAACTCTTTTGCCAGCTTAAAACTACGAAGGTTGTTCGAGAAATACAGCACTCCGTCATCACTCAATCGCGCCATACAATTTTGCACCAGCTCCACTTGGTCACGCTGAATATCCAGCGTGCCATCCATACGTTTGGAGTTAGAGAAGCTCGGTGGGTCCAGCAGGATCATATCGTATTCCTCGGTACAACGCTGCAGCCACTCTCGGCAGTCTGCCCTCAAGAATTGATACTGATTCCCTTTGAGCTTATTGAGGGTAAAGTTTTCTTCGCCCCACTCTAGATACGTACGGCTCATGTCTACACTGGTCACGCTCGTGGCACCACCCAGGGCTGCATTTACCGACAAGCTACCGGTGTAGCAAAACAGGTTCAGCACCCGTTTGCCTTTGGCGGTTTCTCGCACGGTTTTTCGTAGGGGGCGGTGATCCAGAAATAACCCTGAATCTAGATAATCCTTTAAATTGATCCAGAATTTGGCAGGGCCTTCGTTCACCACAAAGCGCTCAACAGCACCGCGTTGGGAAAGCTTCTGATACTGTTCTGTGCCCTTCTGGCGTTTGCGTTCTTTGTAGAAGCAGTTTTCTTCTGGCAAACCCAATACCTGGGGAATCGCATCTCGTACATCCCGCATACGACGGCGAGCCAAACCGTGATCGACGGATTTCGGAGCCGCATACTCCTGCACATGTACTCGCTCACCGTAAATATCCACCGCAACCGCATACTCAGGGATATCCGCATCATAGAGGCGATAACATTCAATATTCTGCTGTTTGGCCCACTTACCCAGGGTGCGTAGGTTCTTCTTTAGGCGGTTGGCAAACATCCGCCCGCCTTCACTTAACTCACCGGATTTTCGGGAGGGCTGCATCACGCTATCCGCAGATACCTCAAACACCAACAACTGACTGGCGATACCACCGTTATCGAAAGCGTATTTCTTGTTCGCTTTCAGACCGGTAAAGACACACAACCCAGGGTTGCCAGTAAAAACACCCGCTTGCCAACCTCCACAGTGGGCTTTCAGCTGCTGCCCCACCGCACGGTATAACGACTGCAGCGCAGTTTCTTCACCCAAGCGTTCACCGTAAGGGGGGTTGGTTAGCAAGACTCCGTTGGTAGACTCTAAAGAACCCAGCTTATCCCCTAGATCTAATTCTTCGAGGTCGGCCTGTTCTACCTGAATCCAGTCTTCAAGATCCAGACTGGCGATATTGCGCTGAGCGGCGTGTACCGCTCGCTCTTCCAGGTCGAAGCCTCGAAACTTGACCTTACAACTTTCACGACCCTTCTCTTCTCGCTCCCGCGCCTCTTGCAGCAACGACCGCCACAGGGCTTTTACATGGTGCTTCCAACCGTGAAAGCCAAAGCGCTCGCGACTCAATCCTGGGGCTATATCCATGGCTATCAAACAGGCTTCTACCAAAAAAGTACCTGAGCCAGAGCAAGGGTCTACGAACCATTGAGTTTCGCTGCTCTTTTTACCATCCCAACCCATACGCATCAGAATCGCAGCAGCCAGGTTTTCTTTGAGGGGCGCAGCAACACTTCGAAGGCGATAACCTCGGCGATGTAAACTTTCCCCTGACATATCTAAAGACACCGTGATCTCTCCACGGCGAGCACGGATGTTAAACAGCACATCGGGGTACTTGGTATCGATGGAGGGCCGGCGGTCTTCTTTCGCCATAAAGGCATCGGCGATCGCGTCTTTGCAACGAAGCACACCAAACTTGGAATTGTGCAAACCTTCAATGCTGCCGGAAAATTGAATGGCAAAGGTTTGCTCCACCGAGAAGTGTTCTTCCCAATCAAACTTCAGTAGCCCTTCATAAAGCTCGTCGATATTTTCTGCCGTAAATTTGCCGATGGTGGTTAACACGCGGTTGGCAATTCGGCTCCATAAACACAATTTGTACCCCAGCCCCAGATCGCCCTGGCAATAACAACCACCACGGCTCTCTTTGATGCTTTCCGCGCCGAACTCATTAAGCTCAACTGCCAGTAATGACTCAACGCCCAATGGGCAACTTATGAAATAATCTACTTTCACAACTATTGTCTACTCAATTGTAATGTTTTAAACCCATTTACCATCGGCGTTATGCTTTTGATAGACCTCTTGGGAATACCTTAATAATTCTTTGATCTTCGATTCTTTACACTTTTTCTGCTTCACTATAAGTCAGCGTTTGGGGAGCTGACCAACCCGCTCGAACTCGACTCGGCCGTCGTTTTATCACCTTATTCGAGCCTCCTCGGTTGGACAAAAGTATTTCATGTCTCCTCTCGACAGGCCAGGCTAAGTGCCTGCTACCCGTCGGCCAAACGTGCAGTTCTCTAAACCGGCCAGCGATGGCCTCAACAATAACCATTGACCAAATAGGAAGGAAAGAAACAGCACACTCTATCACCAACCATACTCAGCCAGAGGCACAGTATTTATGAAAAGACAAAAACGCCGAACCTCAGTACGAGCCTACTCGAAAGGTTATGAAGCTGGACTCAGCGGCCGCTCTAAAAGTGGTTGTCCTCACGAATCGGGGGTTAATCGAGATCAGTGGATGGTAGGATGGCGTGAAGGTAGGGAAGATCACTGGAACGGATTCTCTGGCGCAGCAGGAGCGCAAAAACTCGTAAACATGTAACCAACAAGAACAGCTTCTGCCCGCACAGCGAAACCCAATCAAACCGCTGTGCATACAACTAAGGCCTGATAACAGGCCAAATCCTCAGTGCTTTTGTAGCACATACCAAGCTCGATTAACGGGCTTTGATGAGGGCCAAGCGGCGACTGGGATAGTCAACGGATGCAAAGGAACCAGCTATTAGCGTAAAGCCTCCGCCGCTTCCCTGATCAATTTCGGCCCACGATAAATAAATCCACTGTAAATCTGCACCAATGAGGCACCGGCCTCGATCTTCGCCTTCGCGTCGTCTCCCGACGTAATACCACCCACACCAATAATGGGTAACTGACCATCTAGGGCTTTACTCAGCATACGAATCATCTGGGTAGATTTCTCAAATACCGGCGCACCAGACAAGCCCCCTGCTTCATCGCCATGCTTCAAATTTTCTACCTGGTCGCGGTCGATAGTAGTATTAGTAGCAATCACACCATCCATTTCATTAGCCAGCAAGGCTTCAGCCAGCTGCTCTACTTCTTCAGGCTCCATATCCGGCGCAATCTTCACCGCAAGCGGGACATAACGGCCAAACTTTTGCTCATTAGCTTTTTGGGTCGTTTTCAACGTCCCCAATAAACGCTCTAAGGCCTCACCAAATTGCAGGTCTCGCAGGCCAGGTGTATTTGGGGAGGACAGATTTACCGTAATGTAATCCGCATATTCATAGGCACGGTTAAAGCAACAAACATAGTCATCTACAGCTTTCTCAACCGGTGTATCGCGGTTCTTACCAATGTTAATACCCAAAACACCGTCATAACGACGGTGCTTAACATTCTCAATGAGGTGATCGATGCCTTTGTTATTGAAGCCCAAACGATTAATGATGGCGTTAGCTTCAGGCAGACGGAACAGACGCGGTTTGGGGTTGCCGTGCTGCGCACGAGGGGTAATGGTACCCACCTCAATAAAACCAAAGCCCAGCTTGCCAAGCCCATTAAAGTAATCTGCATTCTTATCCAGGCCCGCAGCCAAGCCCACACGATTTGGAAATTTCAGCCCCATCACGTCTACTGGGGAACTCACTCGTTCTTCCGCCAAGAAACGACTCAGGTTCAAGCGTTCCGCTGCGCCAATGGCATCCAACGCCAACTCGTGGCTCACTTCAGGATCTAGTGCAAATAGGACTTTCTGGGCCAGTGAAAACATAGGGAATCTCTCATATGGGGCTTACAAAACAAACGGGCTGTACGTACTGCAATACAGGGCTGTTCAATGCGCGCGAAGGATAATCCATTGCCGATGAGGATTCCAGAGAGAATCATTGGTTTAGCGACGCGCCCAGAGCCTGCTTAACGTTTTTCATCCACTGAAAGTGAGTAAAAGAGGGCAAATTCAAGCAGTCGGCCACTTATTTATTCAGTTCACGAATTATGGATTACACCCAAAACGACTACGATATTCTTTAGGGTTTATCTCATAACGTCGCTGGAATAATCGGCGCAAAATTTCCACACTCTTAAAACCACAGGCATAGGCAACCTCTTGGATACTCATCGCCGAGTCTTCTAGATGGCTTTTAGCCGCTGTAAGGCGAATACTCTCCACATACTTCCCTGGAGACTCCCCCACTACTTCCGTAAAGCAACGGGAGAAATTTCTATCACTCATCGACAGTTTGTTCGCCAATGCAGACACACTCAGATCTTCTTGCAGGTGCTTTTGAATATATGTGCATAAGTTCGAAAAACGCTCATCATCAATGCTTTGTGCTTTGAGAGGCTCTGAAAACTGAGACTGCCCTCCTGAACGCCGATAGTAAATAACAAGCATTCGGGCGATAGACATTGCTTTCTCTCGCCCTTGATCTTCTTCAACCAATGCTAAGCTCAAATCCATACCTGCTGTAACACCCGCCGAAGTCGCAATTTTTCCATCGCGGGTATAGATCGCATCTGGCTCTACTTTAATATCTGGATACGTCTGAGAAAGTAGATCAGCAGAGCTCCAGTGTGTGGTTGCTTGTTTTCCCGTAAGTAAGCCTGCCTCTGCCAAAAGAAAACTACCACTACAAATGGAAACAACACGCCTAACCTTCGTGGACTGTTTCTGAATATAGCGAATCAGTGCCTTGTCTTTTACTGCCTCATAAACACCACTTCCACCGATAGCAATCAAGGTATCAATATTTTTCAGTGCTCTAAATTTCTGTGTTTGAACTTCTAGTCCAGAAGAAGACTTTACCGTCCCGCCGTTTTTTGAAAATACATAGGATTGATAGCAAGGCTTTCCAGCCTCCCTAGCATAGTCAAACACTTCCATCGGCCCACTCAAATCCAGGCTTTGAAAGCCCGGAAAACACACAAAGGCTAGCTTACGCATTTGAATACCTCCTCAGTCGGAGAACGTCCTAAATAGTGGCAATTATGTCATATATGCCAAATCTTTAGAAAGCTAGTATTTACCCAACATCACAAAACAAAGGAATCACAAGATGACTGACTCTAGAGTAAAGAAAATAGGCATTATCGCTTTCAACGATGTTGAAGAACTTGATCTAGTAGGCCCATGGGAGGTGTTTAGTAGCGCCCAATCGATGAGTGAAGAGATAACCTGCGAAGTCATTTCGATGGATGGCCTGGGGGTAAATGCCGCCAAAGGCATGTACTTTGGCGTCCACGGACGAATGAAGACAGATACTCGCTACGATGTTCTACTACTACCCGGCGGGACAGGCACACGTGCTCTAATGAAAGACACAGCATTTTTAACGTGCCTAAGCGAAATAGCCTCTAACGCAGCATTGGTTACCAGTGTTTGCAGCGGCTCTCTTGTCTATGCTCATATGGGCTTACTCGATGGCCACGACTGCACCACCCACCATTTATGCTTTGAAGAACTAGAAAAGTTTGAATCACTGGGAAATATTGTAAAAGATAAACGCTACGTGCAATCCGGAAAATACGTCACATCGGCAGGTGTTTCTGCCGGCATTGATATGGCACTCTGGATATTGGCTGAAATTACCAATATTGAATTTTCTAAAAAAGTTCAAAAATATATTGAATACTACCCCGCCCCACCCTTCAGTGACGGCTATTAACCCCTAAAAATCTATTTAGGGAATAAATTTTTATGATGAAAATTTAAATGATCTTCAATAAAGCTGCTAATAAAAAAGTAGCTATGGTCATAACCCGGCTGCATACGCAGGGTTAGTGGGTAACCTACTTTATTTGCAGAACCCTGTAATTCACCGGGGAGAAGCTGATCATTCAAAAAATTATCAGCATCCCCTTGATCAACCAACATCGGCAAATGCGCTTCTGGCGAGCATCTTTCCATCAACAGCGCACTGTCATATTCAGCCCAAGTAGATTTATCTTCGCCAAGGTATTGTGAAAATGCTTTTTCACCCCATGGGCAAGAAGACGGGTGGCAAATCGGACTAAAAGCCGATACCGAGCTGTAACAATCCGGATTTTTCAATGCAATACTCAAAGCCCCATGGCCACCCATAGAGTGGCCACTAATGGCGCGCCTATCCGAAACGGGAAAATGCTTTTCTAGCAGCTCTGGAAGCTCTCTCACAATGTAATCGTACATATGGTAGTGCTTGTCCCAAGGCGTTTGAGTGGCATTCAAATAAAACCCTGCCCCTAACCCAAAGTCATAGGCCCCATCGGGGTCATCTGGCACATCCTCCCCGCGAGGGCTGGTATCTGGTGCAACAATGGCAATACCTAATTCAGCCGCAACTCGGAAGGCCCCAGCTTTCTGCATAAAGTTTTCATCCGTACACGTGAGCCCAGAAAGCCAATACAGAACCGGAACAGCCTTCTCTCCTCCTTCAAGTTGAGGAGGCAAGAAGATGGCAAAGGTCATTTCGCAATTCAAACAATCGGAAAGATGTCGATAGCGCTGATGGCGCCCACCATACACTTTGTTTTCGCTCACAAGTTCCATATAGGCTTTCTCAAAACTGCTGTATAGATAGAAATATTTTCAGGCTTTTATCGTGTATTTAGACCTTAATAATGCACCACTGAGCGAATGCTCTTGCCTTCGTGCATCAGGTCAAACGCATCATTGATATCATCCAAGCCCATGGTGTGCGTAATAAAGTCATTCAATTTGAATTTACCATTGAGGTAATCCTCAACAATGCCCGGCAATTCACTGCGACCTTTCACTCCACCAAAGGCTGTTCCCCGCCATACACGGCCCGTTACCAGCTGGAATGGACGAGTTGAAATTTCTTGCCCTGCTCCGGCCACACCGATAATCACGGATTCACCCCACCCTTTATGACAACACTCTAAGGCCGAACGCATCACATCAACATTTCCAATGCACTCAAAAGAGAAATCCACACCGCCATCGGTCATTTCAACAATCACTTCTTGAATAGGCTTGTCGTGATTATTGGGGTTAATGCAGTCAGTCGCACCCAGTTTTTTCGCCAGCTCAAATTTAGATTCATTAATATCAATGGCCAGAATACGGCTAGCACCAGCCATTACTGCACCAATAACCGCAGACAAACCAATACCACCCAATCCAAAAATAGCCACGATATCACCGGCTTGCACCTTGGCGGTATTCAACACAGCCCCCATACCCGTGGTTACGCCACAGCCCAATAAACACACTTCTTCGAGGGGAGCGTCTTTATTAACCTTAGCCAGAGAAATCTCGGGTAATACGGTGTACTCCGAAAAGGTAGACGTTCCCATATAGTGATAAATCGGTTCGCCGTCTTTAAAAAATCGTGTAGTGCCATCAGGCATCAGACCTTTACCCTGAGTTTCACGAATTTTCTGACACAAGTTGGTTTTACCAGACTTACAGAACTTACACTCACCACACTCAGGGGTGTAGAGAGGAATAACGTGATCCCCCACCGAAACACTGGTAACCCCCTCACCTACGGCTTCAACAATACCACCACCTTCATGCCCCAAAATCGCAGGGAAAATGCCTTCGGGATCTTCACCTGACAAGGTAAATGCATCGGTATGGCAAACGCCCGTTGCCACAATCTTTACCAGCACTTCACCGGCCTTCGGCATCATGACATCCACTTCTTCAATAGATAGCGGTTGTTTAGGCCCCCAGGCAATAGCTGCGCGGGATTTAATAAATTGGTCAGACATATAAAACTCCATCTAGTTGTTATCTTTCATTAAGCTGCTTCAAAACGAGATAATTTACCTTCAAACAAAGGAATATTCTCCGTCAACGCCTTACTCAAAAATTCTTTACAGTGATTCACTCTGGCGGTACGCCTTAGGTCTACATGGTTTAGTAACCACACCCCCCAATCTGATCGAGGCAAGTCTATAGGCATTCGATTCACACAACTTGCTTGTACACCATCAGGATAGAAACACGGCATTCTCGCTAACCCGATACCGGCTTTGACCGCAGCATACATACTCACTAAATCATCAACCCGTAAAACAATATGGGGATTCGGAAAATGATCCTTCGCCCAGCCAGGAACATCGTCCTCTCCTCCCCAGCAAACGATAGGCGTAGCGTTTGTGATATCCACAGAAGGACTACGATAAATTCCGTGTTGCATGTAGGTGATTCGTTTCCCGATTAAATAATCTGGGGGATTTGGGGTTAACCTCACCGCCAAATCGGCTTCTCTATCGGCCAAGTTGCGCAATCCATGACGCACCAATAAATGCAAATCGATATTCGGGTTTTGTTCACAAAACACTTTGATCGGAGCAGCCATACAGCATTCAAATAAATCATGAGGCATTGTTAAATTTAAACGCCCTTCAAGGCGAGCATCTTGCCCTAACAATACCCGAGAAGCTTTAAAGCTACGCTCATGTATCTCTTCAATAATATCGAAGATACCTGCCCCCGCCTCTGTCATGGTATACCCCGACGATGTTCTGTCGAACAAGCGCACTCCATGTTTTTCTTCCAAAAACTGAATACGACGAGAGACTGTACTGTGATTGACCCCTAATACCTGGGCCGCCGCAGAAAAGCTTCCCTGAGTGGCAACCGTATAAAAATACCGAAAATCATCCCAGTTGTGCATTTTTGCAAATCCTTAATGCAATAAATGTGAATTTATCAGCAGTGTATTTTTTCCTAGACTCCCTGTCCATGGATTGGTTGATTTACACAACAACTACATCAACAGCAAAGAGACACACGGCGATGACGGAACGACTAACAAGCCCCCTTACAGCCAGAGAGGAGATTCAGCAGCTGCTTAAGCAATACTTTGATGCCTTATATAGAGGAGATCTCCAATCCCTAAGCCAGGTCTTTCATAACAAAGCCTACTATTGCTACCTACAAAATCAGCAGCTGGTGCATTGGGATATGTCCACCTATTTCGATGCCTTTCAAAAACGCACTCACCCTTTTGAACACACACAACTCCGTCAGGATGAGATTTTTTCTATCGATGCTGCAGGCCCCAGCGTAGCGCTGGCGAAAGTTAAGTGCGCCATTCATGAAAAGCTGTGCACCGACTTTTTAAGCCTTATTAAGCAAGGCAACCGCTGGAAGATTATTGGCAAAGTCTTTCATTATGAAGTTATTACTGAACACTAATACAGAACACTAATTTCGCTAAAACATTGACACCAAATTTAACAACCAAAAAGGAGGTTAACCATGCCATATGTGCATATACGCATCACCGATGAAGGCGTCACTGAGGAACAAAAGAGCCAGCTGATTGAGAAAACAACAGACGCTCTTTCCACAGTGCTCGATAAAGATCCAGCCACAACCTTTGTGATCATCGAAGAAGTGCCACTACAAAACTGGGGTATTGGAGGGCTTCCTGTAGAAGCCTACCGAAACCGTAAAAAGCATCAGTAACCATATAAGGAGATTTTTATGTACCAGCTTTATTCAATACCAGGTAGCTGCTCTACCGGAATTCATGTATTGCTACAGAAACTGAAGATTCCCGTAGAAATCCGCCTGCGTGACGAGGTTCAAAACTATAAAGACTTAGTTGCTACCAACCAGGTACCAGCCTTGCAAACCGACGACAAACTACTCACTGAGGGGGCTGCGATTGCACTGCACTTACTTAAAAAGTATGGCAATAGCGATTTGGCCAATGATACTGATTTCATTCAATGGTTGATGTTCAATTACGCAACACTTCACCCTGCTTACAGTAAGTTATTCGCGGTTAATCAAACCATGGAGGACGGCCCTGAAAAAGCCCTATTACTTCAAACCCTAGCCAATCGCCTATCCGAATATTGGAGCATTGTTGATGGGCATCTAGAAAGTCATGAGTACATGCATAACGATCAAGCATCCATCGTGGATTACCTGATTGCTATTTATGTGCAGTGGGGGAATTTCTTTCCAAAGACCACCATTTCAATTGGCCAGAATGTATTGAATTTAGTCAATCGAGTGACTGACCTACCGGAATTTAAAGCCGCAATTCAAAAGGAAAATATCGACTATCAAATTCCTAAAAACGCTATTGCCGCTTAGTAAAGCTAGAAGCAATAACACCTAATAAAGACTAGGCCTGATAAACAAGCCTAGTCTTTTACTTCATTTAATGAAGCCGCTAACCAGAAAGTCTACGCCGTATTTGCGAGTATGCGCGTATCTTCCATACTCTGGTAAAAACTACTAATAACATCGCCATCCCTAACCAAGTGCCCTTGCCAACGATACACTTGCTTAAGAGACTCATTCTCTAAATTGTGATCCCGCTGATAAAAGCGAGCGAATAATAAATAGATGGTATCACCTGGTTGAACCGATATTGATTTGGACAACGGTAGGTAGGCATGCTTCCAGCTATCTGAAGACTGCCTTCCTGAGATATCATCCGACGAGATATCGAGTATCGTATGATCACTCAATTGCGCAATAAAATAGGTTTTAAAACCTGTAAATTCCCCTGCACAACTCATCTCGAATCGTAATTCTCGTTCGTAAGTAGACAGTTGATCCCAGTTATCGCTGTATTGTCGCAACTGCTGCGGTGATGACAAATATGAAGACAACGGAATAATCGTATCGTAATAAAGGTTACAAGGGTCCGTCACACCCTTATCAGCCAACATACGATCCAAACTATAGTGATTACCCATTGTGCAAACATTCCCACTGAGAACGGCTTCCTGTGCCTTCTCTGCGGTAACAGGAACAATATACGAGCTGGCAGAAAGTGGAATCTTCTTTCCTTCTGGCTTTAATAATCGCTGAATAGCGTCAGCGAGTATTGGCTGAAAATCTTCATTATCGAGAATGTTCCCCATGATTTCAGAAATCAATACATCTGGTTTATGGGGAAGCTCAACAAGATACGACAACTGATTAACCGGAATAAAGCGATTACCAAAACCATGTTCTTTCATCTTTGCCGTCGCCACCGCTAGGATGTCTTGATCCATATCGATACCGTAAACCCTACTAGCCCCAGCCTCTAAGGCCCAGAGGCTAAGCACACCTGTACCCGTACCAAGATCTACAACAACATCACCAGGATTAACGGTTTCCTTGATAGCTTTTTCATAACACTGCATGCGAATGTGATCATTGAGCATTAATTGATGAAAATCTTCGTCCCAATCAAATAATGCCTCTGAAAATGGCAACCAAGGCTGCTCAACCAAATATGAAGTGTACGGTTTATCTGTCATCGCTATATCCCTTCGCTTTTCAACAGCTAAATAAATTATCAATCTAACGCTGTAGCAATAGACTGACGCTCATCCAATGAATAACCACCAGAACCCATCAAGGCAACAGCAATGGCAACTAAGGTTAAAAACAAAGGATACTCCCACCCTCCATTTTCAGCGGTAAATAACCAACCATTCGGTACATGCACCAGCGTCGCGCCAAGTAAAATGGGGGCAACAATTAACGAGGCAATTTTGGCTTTATAGCCGATAATGAGCATCACGCCCGTCACCGCTTCGACTAGAAATACAACATAGGCCATAAAAGCCGGTAAACCAATACTTTCAAAATAACCTGCCGTACCCGACAAACCAAACACCATCATTTTTAAGTACAGACTATGGGCTATTAACACGACACCGAGAGACACTCGAAGCACCAAGGGACCAAAAACATTGTGATTTTTCATAATACAACTCCTTACAATTGATAGATTTATTGAGAAATAATGAGTTTTAAGAGGTAGCCTTCAGAGGCTTAACCTCTATGGAACCACAGGCGGGTCCAGAAATTTGCTCTCCACTGTCCAACGAAAATACTGAACGGTGAAGTGGGCAGCTCACAGTTCGACTTTTCACATTGATATATCCATGATCAAGTCGACCTGCACGATGAGGACAAAATCGAGAGACTTCCCTCTCTTCGTCTCCTAAACGCACAGTAAAGTACTCTGGTAGCTCACTCATGCGATCACCTCGCTATCAGCAATCGCCTGACCTCTGTCTTTCTGTGAGCTAACATCTCCTTCAGTAACAACAGAATAAGCGGTAGCCCCCTCTCTTCTGGCTACTTCAACCGCATGATCGAAAACCTTATTCGTCACCGCGCTGGATAGCTGTACACCTAGCCAAGCTTTTTGCAAATCGAGAGTATTGGTTTCCCACATTGCCTTAAGGATTTTCTTTCCTTCTAGAGCATGGAATTCATCGATATGACAATGCTCGCTGTAATAAGCATGAGCCTCAATATTGAGCCGCTTACAAGCATTAACCAAGCTTGGGAACACCACTGGAATAATGGTCTCCAAGTAAGTCAAGGCCCCTACAAAAAATGAAGGATCATTGGCTCTAAGGGTCAGCCAAAAATACATATTGACGAATTCATAACTCGTATCACTTACCCTGTTGATGTAATACGACTCTTCAACAGGCAGATTTAGCTCTCGCAATAGATTCATAAATAATGCGGTATGCATTCTTTGAGGGTTTGCTGAGCCGAATTCATCAATCATGATTCTCAGCATTGGCATTTGTGCCTTCAGGTGCAATCGAGGTATTACATAGTAGAAAACCTGAGCCTCAGTTAGTCCATCAACAGCAAACTCCTGAATCATTCGACGGAATTCTTCCTTTGTCATTTCATCACTAACATAATCTCCTGTTGGAGACGCCAGCTTAGACTCATCAGCGATAAATTGATCAAAGTGCTTGATAAAGTGTCGATAATCTTGAAACTCGATATCCTGTTCGAAATCTGAAAACCATTGCTTTATCCATTGGTTTTCAAAATTGAGGACACGCAAGTTATGATGAACCGTATCCTGAATACGCTCCTTGTTATACAGATATAACTCCTTTTGTGTAAATGTCACCATCATCGCTTACTCCAGTAAATCTATAATCAAGAAACAACTAACTTTGTTGATATGAGTTTTTTCTCGAACAAATGCGATTTAATATGCTCATACCAACTTTCTTCATATATACCGTACTCTTGGCACAGCTCTTCAACCTTTTCAGCTAGCTCATTATTCTCAGAATTTGCTGCATTCAGACAAAGTTCCGGAAAGAGATTGCTCAACGAACAGATATTTCCATCCGACAATTCGTCGTTAACAATTCGGTTCTCCCAGCCTTGATATACCTCAATATCCTCATTTTTTAGGCTATTGATCAAATCAGCATCAAAATCTTTATTCATAGACTCTTTAATACCCACTACCCTTGGTAATTTTGCAACTTCCACAAGAGTCTTTTTATCAACAGTGTTATTAGAGAGAGAATTCTCGTTATAGATATAAATCTCGATGGAGATCGCATCATGAACATCAGAAAAATGCTCATACATTGCCTGCTGAGTAACATCTTTACCAAAGGGCGTGGTAATCATCACGCCGTCAGCACCAAGGCTTTCCGCCAGTTTTGCTAAAGAAACAACATCTTTTGACAATGGTTTCTCGATACCCGCAATCACTTTTCGTCCATTAGAAAAATCGACACAAGCACTAACCATCGCCTTCCATTGTGTATCTGATAACAACCAGCCCTCTCCTGAGGTTAAACAAGGTATATAACCGCTAGCAAAGCTTTCAACACTTGAAATAATTGAGGCTACACTCGCTTTACAAACTTGGCCGCGGTCATTCAATGGGGTAATCAGCGGGACAAATATTTTAGCGTCCATTTATACTTCCTTTTTCAGTTAACACTCAGCTAAATGAGAGTTGGCTTACTTTGAGACATTCAGAGGTTTTATAAAGTCGATCAAGGTCAGCCGTAAACATGAGCTCCTCGTGATCGTCCGTCTCCAGTTCAATCGCCCCTAAGTACTTATGCAGCCATTCTAATTGCTGAATCGCCGGGTCATGGGTAAAAAGAATACCGTTGTACCGAATCACTTGAGCAATCAACAAGGCCTGAATACAAGACAAATCCGCAGTTTTAATTTTGTGATTGGCCATTTGCAGCAAGTCATCTCGATCATAGGGAATTCGCTGAATATCCATCTGTGAGTGCAAGCAATCCATAAAAGGGTAATATTGATCTTGTATCTCCCGCGAGAAGGTCCACACCAAGTCATCACAGGCCCCCACCTGCTCATAATTCATATAAACCGTACTATTGAATAAGCGAGACATAAGCCCGAGCGATTGTTCACGCACACGGCTGTCAACCGCGTGCATGCCCATAAAGACCGATGCATCAATAAAGTACTTAGGGCTAGCGAATGTCATTAAGCACCTCAGCAGCCACCTGCATTGCACGCTCAAAAACATCGGTATCACGTGCAAGTGCAATACGGATATAACGCTGGCCACGTTCTGGATTAGCCCAATAAAAATATTTACCCGGCAGTACGTAAACATTTTTAGATAGCATCAATTCCTGCAGCTGATCTGCGTTTATTGTGGGATCTTTAATTTCAAACCAAGCAACGCTGGTTTTGATTTGTGGCTCACAGTATCGCAATTGATCACCGTCAAGATAATGCTGAGATAATTCCCTATTTCGATCCAATAACTCACCCACAGAACGGAAGTCATCTTCCTGACTATCTTCGATATACCGAGAGACCAAATTCAGAATAAACGGGGAAACATTCAGAAGAACACTGGTAAAGATATTGTAGATATCATCATTGATATCTTTACTAGCATGTAGCGTTGCACATTTAGCATCCTGCAATGGCCAGGTTTTACCTGTATCTTCCATCACAATATAAGAAACACCACTATTTTCTAGAATTTCGTAAATATCGTATCGCTCACCACCAGATGCCAGCACAAAAGCACTGAAGCAAGTATCCATGATCAGTAACTTGTTATACTCACAACAAAAACGCACAAGCTCCAAGAAGCTCTCTTTTCCATCACTAAACAAGCTAAACCCTGTCGGATTGTTTGGGTCCACTACAAAAATGGCATTGAGCGGTAAAGCATTGTCCATCAAATTTTGATAAATGGATTTAGAGTCTTGAAATAAGGATTCATCAAGAGGAGTCATCGGAACCCGAGCATGATGCATAAGATCATGAAGGTTGTCGAAACATGGTTCGATCAAACCCACTCTCATATCATTCTGGGACAAATAGGTTGCAGTGATATTCATCGCAATGGAGGCAGCATAGACCAGATAAATCTCATCTTTTCTTTTTAAAGCCGTATACTGTCCATGCAAGGTGTAGAATTTTTCAATAAAGTTCTGCTCGCTCTCATATTGCGTCTTATTTTCAGATTCATACCAAATATCTGGAAGACTGCTCACAATTTCCCGTTGTTTCGAGCTTTGGCTTTGATGGGTATGGGCATCAGCCAAGTTGTATTCTGTTTTTAACGCTTCAACTTCGTGTTGAGTAATATCAACCAACGCATTTACACTTGTTTTTTCAATAACTACTGAACTCACTTCACTCATGACAAAACACTCCTGTAGATTTCGTAAATTTCTAATCCTTCAATGACAGCAATTACTGCTCACGCTTTGCATTTCTTAGGGTCCAAACATAATCCAAGCCTACGTATGGCACCGGTAACCCTTGATCATCCAGGAACATCTCTGGATTTAACGCTCCAATATGCCCAATGGGTAGGCCACCCATATTCACCTCGCCGGTCACAATACTAATGGGCATAGAATCACCCTCTGTGCCTTTAACGGCTAGCGCATGACAGGTCACGCAAGACATAGATTCTTGATCAAGGAAGCCTTCTAACTGAGAGTTAACGAGAATTCCTGGATTGCCGCGGTTATCAACAAACTCCGTTTGTGTTCCCCGCAAGCGGTAGTTAGCCCACTTAGTACCTTCTAGCCCATACCCTTCTGGAATATCATTACACTGAAGATTATCTTCTGGACATGCAGCACTATCGACGGAAGGAACCACCCAACCTTGGAATGAATCGGGATACACGCCAGGCCAACGGTATTCATTATCGACATGTTCGAAAGTAGACCAGAACCAGGTAGGTAAATCTTTCGAAACAAAGTGAAAGGCAGACAAGCCAAATATTTCTACAGCGCCTTCAACTTCCCGCTCAACCCAATGGTAGCGAGGCTTATCGGCCTCGGTAATCTTCACCCAGGCGGCCTTAACTTCTTTAGCCCCCAGAGGGAAATCAATGTCACGAACGCCTGCAGCAGCAAGGCGCTCCTGCTCATCTAAACTGTAGAGATGATTATTTCGAATATAGTTATAAGCTTTTTTATTTAAGCGAATCGCTTCATCATCAACAGTACTCACTTCCCCTACAGGCAGTGAGCCAAAGTTTCCATCTTCGCAGCCTTGAGCCCAGCGTGGTGGTTCGGCAGCACCCTCAAGAAAAGTTTCTTCTCTTGACTGCCAGGTTTCCCAGGTCAGTACACCATCATCCCCCAAACGCTTAGAGGTATCTGCTTTACAGTTATCTGTATTTGCAGGCCAGTTTAACGCCACAAACAAGCGCCAAGCATAGTGATCTGAGTTATTTACGGCTTGTTTTGTATTTTGCGGCTCTTTCCAGGGGTTTCCCTTTATTGCAGGAAAGAGTTGAAAAGATTCATAGTCATCTAACAGCTGAGCATCATCGGCAAACGCATTCACAGCCAAAAGACTTATTAATGAGATTTTTGTTATTTGTTTTATAGTTAACTTATTCAACGCTTGTACATTCAACACTTGTATCCTCCTGATAAAAGTTCTTTCACTGTTTGAAAGTGGTGAACATACTAACTTTATATTATTCTCCTTAGCTCATATATTTATGCAAATCACTTTTGCAAATATGACCCTCTAGAAATCAATTTTTAAATATCAATTTTCACAAAACATTAAAGAAACTATGGCTGAAAATATAGATTTAAAGAATAAATAGGCGACTAAACTTAGCAGCCTCTATAAAATGGAAAGCATAATACGATTAAACGTACTAACTACTAATAGATAACAATAGCTAAAACTTCCTCACCACAACCATTTCCTGACACATTACTCTTGGCCATGACGCTGCGAGCCTCATAACCTATAAAGATTATCGGCATAAAAGAAGATAATAGATAATTATTTTAGGGAGTATTTCGGAAGCCCCCCTTCTCTACATATCCATATTAGAGGTGTTAAACCAAAATCATTTTTAGTTTCCAGGTATTACTCAGCCATCAATATCCACAGTGACATTCGAGAGAATATCTGGATCACTATTCAAAGAATCAATTAAGTAACGCTTAAAAGTCTTAAGTCGAAGGCAATCACGTAAATTAGGATGGTGTAGCACCCAGATATCACTTTGCTTTGCAAAATCCACTTCAAATAATTTCTCTAACCCCGGCTTATTTTGGTCATCAGGCAATATTGCTAACCCGACTCCTTCTAAGGCCAAAGCAGAGATAGACATAAGATCATTACACCGAGACACAATATTATCATCCGGGATATTGCGATGAACCCAACGAAATGCCGGTAAATACTCTAAGTCTTGATGAACAGAAATAACCCTATGTTCCTGAAGATCACTTTCATCATTCGGTCGCCCGTGGGCACTGATATAAGCCTCAGAGGCATACACAGACCAACGAAATGAAAAGAGCTTCACTCCTATCAAGTGCTCTGGGGGAGAAGAAGATGCACGAATAGCTAAATCCGCTTCCCTCTTTGAAAGATCGCAATCTTTATTTGTAACAAGCAAATTAACATGAATATCCGGGTATTCCTGCTGAAAGCGACTAATAATGTTTGGCAAATAGCGATAAGCAAAGTTGTGAGGCGCCGTCAGATTAATATCACCCTGCAGCTTATTATTCGTATTATCCACCAAGCGATGAATATCGCTAATCGCATCAGCAATACGTTCAACATATTCATGAGCTTCAAGCCCCGTCTTAGATAACTGATACCCATCCGAGGTGCGATCAAATAACTTAACCCCCAACACCTTTTCTAAGGTATTGATTCTCCGAAAAACTGTCGAATGATTAACATTGAGCCTATCGGAAGCCTCCATCAATGCTCCATACCTGGCGACCATATGGAAAAATTTAAGATCGTTCCAGTTTAACCCCTTGATGTCTGCCATTCCCCCTCCTTCTGCAAAAATGCAAATGCCGATTGCTATATTGTCGTGCTCTGGTGGTTTTTTTCTCTTTGATTTGAATTTTATAATTGACGAGGAAGGCAACTTCCTTGTCACTAAAATCACCGGCTAAGATTCTTCACACCAGTGAATTTATTAGCGGACGTTTAATCATGCAATTTTATGCACTTATTTTAATAGTATCATAGTGAACGCCATGAAAAATCTACAACTGGAACTTGTCAGTCATCATTTGTGTCCCTACGTACAACGCTCAGTGATCACCCTCCTTGAGAAATCGATTGTGCACAAGCGTACTTATATCGACCTAAGTAATAAGCCCTCCTGGTTCAAAGAAATATCGCCCACAGGAAAAGTGCCACTATTGAAAGTAAACAATGAATCTATTCTATTTGAAAGCGCTGTGATTTGTGAATTTTTAGACGAGGTCACACCAGGCACACTGCACCCTCAAGATCCTACCCAGAAGGCAAAGCATCGAGCCTGGAATGAATTTGCATCGAATACACTGAATGACATCGGCCGACTGTACAACGCTAAAAGTAAAACCTTATTCGATGAAGCCTGTACAGCTCTCACCGATCGCTTTTCTCGAATAGAACCAGAAATTACAGGGCCGTATTTTAATGGAGAGCAGTTCTCTATGGTGGACGCAGCATACGGCCCCGTCTTTCGTTATTTCGATGTGCTGGATACCTATCTACCCTTCGATATCTTTAATAACCTTCCAAAGGTAAAAGCTTGGAGGAGCAATTTAGCCTCTAGGCCTTCAATCCAACAGGCTGTCGCAAAAGATTACCCTATCCAATTAGAAGATTTTTTACTTCGCCGCGATAGCTACCTATCAACAGTCATTCAAGAGAAAAATACACCGGCAGTTAGCGTATAAGGGGTGTAACACCACTATGGGATACCGATCTGAAATTAATATTCTATAGTTGACTAATTTTAAGTGAGCGAATAAGCGACAGAAAGCCAACATATCTTAACAACCTTTCTAGTCCGAATTATCGAAGAAGAATAGCTGCACATAAATTCTATCCCGAAGAAGCTATTATCGGCTTTTGAAGACAACCTAACTAATCAAGAAAAAACTGGAATTTTATTCTCTCTTAGTTACTATCTACAACTAGTCGATCGGGCAGGACATATTATTAGCGACAAGAAACGCAGAGACATTTCCAACAAGTACCCCCCATTCTATCCAGCCCCATATTCCTATCGAAGAATGGATTATCAACAGCCAAAAATTTGCAAAAAATTATCACTCAACAATTTCAAAAAGTAACCCAACCTCAACTCTCGAATAATATTTGGGTTAATCATTACTATTAGAAAGACTATTCTGTTAATCCTATACGAACAACTTCTAACGTAGACATGTGAAAAAATGTTTTATGAAGGTATGTTAACCAAGGCCTGTACTCTACTTGTATGGGAAGAGAATTTTGGCTTCTCGGCAAAATCTCAACATTTTTCTTAAACTGCAAAATTAAAAAAGGCCAGCCTCCATTATTGAAGGCTAGCCTTTTTTCAAGCATATTATTAACGATCAACTAATTTTTTTCTTACTACGCAAGAAGCCCAGGCCAAATAAACCAAGCCCCATAAGCGCTATCGAACTAGGCTCAGGAACAGAATATGCCGTTGTAGTCCAAGTAACATCATTGTATTGACTACCTCCTTTGAACCACACAAAAGAAGTACCAGCAACCCATACGGCATCACCAATATCGTCAGTAAGTGAATCACCACCCCCTCCAGTCACAGTCCAAGTACCGCCCACTAAACCAAAGTAAGTCACACCAGTGTCAACCAAAACATCCGACGGTGTAATTGATACCCCACCAATTGGATCTAGCCAGCTGTAATCATAAAATTGAGAGGCAACCAACGAAGTGTCCGCAGCAAGCACAGCTTCATCAACAGCAAACCACCCTAACTCACCAGACGATGCAGAGTCTGCAGTTATTTGTATCAAACCAGCATTTGCAACACTAGCAAAAGCAAAACACAAAATTCCAAGAATCTTTTTCAAAGCTAAACTCCATAATATTTATTAGTGCCACACAGAAAGCAAAATCCAAGCCACAAACATAACTAGTTGATTTATAAGGATTTTGTAAACAGATTAATATTTAGTGTTAAATTAATCGACACTGCAGGATTTCTAACGGCTTTATTTTGAAAACTATCGTTTGAGAGTGCTAGCCCACTGCGGGTGGGATGGTATTATCAATCGAGTCAGACGAATGCCTATCCCCCGTTAATGGGGTAGAGCCAATTCTTGTTTTTATTGGCTTTTTGGAGTTTATCGAATGTTATCGGAGAGTAGAGTGGTGCCCGGGGCCGGACTTGAACCGGCACGCTCTAACGAGCGAGGGATTTTAAATCCCTTGTGTCTACCAATTCCACCACCCGGGCATATTGAGGGGGCTCTTTAGTCAGCCGGTAGATGTGGCTGAGTTTGCCAGCGATTGGGTTACTGACAAAAATAACCGGTTTAGTTCCGGTTATTGAAAAATGGAGGCGCGGGTCGGAATCGAACCGGCGTACACTGAGTTGCAGTCAGCTGCATGGCCACTCTGCCACCGCGCCTTTAATCGATTGGCACCAGGTAGTCGCAACCAGAGGTTTGCGGTGCGTCACTTAGTGCCTTGATCGGGTGTGGAATTCTACCTTAGAGGGAGAAAAAATCCAGCACTTTCAATCAGTTCCGTCGGCTAATCACTTTTGGTGAGTTTGCGTCGAGAGCGCGTCATTCTAGGGGCTGCTCGCAGGGAGTCAAGAGAAAGCCAAGGATAAAGGGGAGAAATAACTAGAAATTTAGTCTTCACCCATCAAGTGAGGCCAGGCAGCCCGTAGGTAGACAATCATTGACCATAAAGTGAGCAATGCCGCTATATAAAGCAGTACGTAGCCGACGGTGGTCATTATGGAGTTATCTGACGGGTTGTAGGCCAATAACACAATAATAGACACCATTTGCACAGCCGTTTTTAACTTACCCACATAGGAAACTGCCACACTAGCACGCTTACCCAACTCGGCCATCCACTCCCGCAAAGCAGAGATCACAATCTCCCGCCCCACTATCACGACCGCCGGTATAGCAAACCAAGCGCTTGCGTGAACTTCTACAAGCAGCACGAGAGCGACAGCCACCATAAGCTTGTCTGCCACCGGGTCGAGAAAAGCACCAAAGGATGAGGTTTGATTGAGCTTGCGGGCCAAGTAACCATCGAGCCAGTCGGTTACCGAAGCCAGGGTGAAGATGAAAGCAGATACTGGAAAACGCCAATCGAACGGCGCGTAGAACACAGCCACAAACAACGGAATTAACGCAATGCGCAACAGCGTCAGTTGATTGGGTAGAGTCATCATGCTTTTTACTGCTTCTTTTTGTTCGATGTTATTTATTCGCCGTTTGGCTGTGTCGTTTTACTAGGGCTATTAAACGGTAACAGAACCGCTGTTTAACGATCTATCATCACCTATCATACCTAGAACATCAAACACTTATGATACTTTTGTCACATTAACCTGAACTTGCTAATGCTCGGCCTCGTACCTAGTGCCTAGTGCAGTACACCATAGATCTGCGCTGCCATGGCCTTACTGATACCGGGCACTTTCGCTAAATCGGCTTCGCTGGCCTTCATCACCTCCTGCAAGCCTCCAAAATGTTTCAAAAGCTCTCGCCTTCGACTAGGGCCCACTCCAGGAATATCTTCCAATATCGAGCGACTACGCTTTTTATCCCGGCGCATTTGATGGGAACTGACGGCAAATCGGTGAGCTTCATCGCGAATATGCTGCACCAAATGAAGCGCACTGGAATCGACCCCTAACTGAAGCTCTTCACCGGTTTCCAAAATGTGAAGAATCTCCTCCCCCGCTTTGCGCCTTGGCCCCTTGGATACTCCGATAAGGTTCACACCGGATATGCCCAACTCATTCATCACGTCTCGCGCTTTGCCAAGCTGCCCTTTTCCACCATCGATAAATAGAATATCCGGCAATTTGGCTTCCCCCTTTTTCAAGCGAGTGTATCGACGGGTAAGAGCCTGCTCCATGGCCCCGTAGTCGTCACCGGGGGTTATGCCCTCAATATTGAATTTACGGTAATCGGATTTTGCGGGGCCACTGTGGTCGAAGACCACACAAGAAGCCACCGGCAACTCGCCACTGCTGTGGCTAATATCGAAACACTCTAAACGCTGTGGTAACTCTTCTAAACCCAGAGCCTCTTGCAGGGCTTCAAAACGCTGGAATAAATTCCGGCGATTTGCCAATCGGGATTCCAAGTTTTGATCCGCTGTGGATTGCGCTAACTGGAGCCATTGTGATCGATGGGTTCGTACATTATTGGCCAGTGACACCTGACGCCCGGATTTATCAGCCAAGGCTTGTTGCAGCAGTGATTTATCTTCGATATCACAACCCACAATCACTTCACGAGGAATATCGTGTAAATCACTACCAAGGTAAAACTGCGGGATAAATGCCCCAAGCACCTCTGCCTGGGTTTCCGCTAATTGTTCTTTCGGGAAATAACTCCGGCTTCCCAAAATGCGACCCTGACGAACAAAGAGTGCATGTACACACACCGAGCCCGCTTTAAGAGAAGCAGCTAACACATCCGCATCCCCTTCCCCGCTTTCAGCCACCTGCTGAGCTTGAATCTTCCTCAAGTCTGCAATCTGATCTCGTAATAGTGCCGCACGTTCAAACGCTAGGGTTTCCGATGCCTGCTCCATTTCCTGCCCGAGCTCTTGAATGAGGTGCTCCCCTTTGCCATCCAAAAACTGCAAGGTGTGCTCTACATCGCGAGCATAATCTTCAACCGAGATTTCTTCGGTGCAAGGGCCACTACAGCGCTGAATCTGAAACTGTAAACACGGGCGTGTTCTGTTGCGATAGAAGCTGTCTTCACACTGGCGTACTCGAAATACTTTCTGCAAAAAACTGAGGGTTTCACGCACACTGCTGGAATTGGGAAACGGGCCAAAATAGCGCCCCTTGAAACGCTTACGCCCACGATGAAACGCTAATCGAGGGTAGTCTTCTCCAGAAGTAGCGAGGATATAGGGGTAAGACTTATCGTCTCTCAATAAAATGTTATACGGGGGACGGTGCTCCTTGATTAAACTTTGCTCAAGAATTAGCGCCTCCATTTCACTGGAGCTCACCGTAATTTGAATATCAACAATGCGACTGACTAGCGCTTGGGTTTTAGGGGATAAACCCGTTTTCCGAAAATAAGAAGACAAGCGCTTTTTTAGATTCTTAGCCTTACCCACGTAAAGCAAACTCTCCCCTTCCCCATACATTTGGTATACACCAGGTTGGGAGCAGAGAGACTTGAGAAAGTTTTTTGAATCGAAGGATGAGGACATATGGCTATGTCGTACTAGGTCGTACTAGCGGCCAAAAGGAAAGGAAAGTTATGCTAACCAAAGATCCCTCTCTACGCTCGGGATGACAATATCAGCCAATCCGGCTAAATCATTGATTCCGGATCAAGGATATTGTGCTTCACCATCATCAAGGTTAGCTCAACATCGCTGTTGATTTTCAACTTATCGAAAATACGATAGCGGTAACTATTAACGGTTTTTGAGCTGACGTTGAAGGTGTCTGCAATTTCTTGGGCTCTTTTGCCGTTCGCAATCATCATCGCAGTTTGCATTTCTCGCTGAGACAATTTAGCAAAAGGACTACTGTCAGCGCCTTTGGAAACTTGCAGTAAGGCCAGCTCTTGTGCAATTTTTGAGCTCATATAGGGCTTGCCGGTTTTCACACTGCGAACCGCTTCAATCACTTCATCAATGGCAGCACCTTTGGTGACATAGCCTTTCGCACCACCTTCCATTAGCTGCTTGGCAAAAACCGCTTCGTCACAAGCGCTAACGCCAATAACACTGATATCTGGGAGGTAATGAAGAATTTTACTGGTGGCTTCAAGGCCGCCCATACCGGGCATTTTTACATCCATCAACACGACATCAGGCTCTAGTTCACGAGCCAACTTAATGCCTTCTTCTCCATCTGCACCTTGGGCGACAACCTCAAAGTCTTCAACGTCCTGTAGCATGGTGCTGAGTCCCGTTCTGACAAGGTCGTGGTCGTCAACCACAAGAATTCTGATCACTAACGAATGCCCCTAGAGAAGCCAATAAAATATGAGAATTGAGAAAAACGAGAATAACACTTTCAGGTAAAAGCTGCACCACACTCCGTAACTTTGTTGTACATCAAATGGACGTTTCAGGCTGGATATAACGGAATGTCAGGTTAATACGCTCGCCCACAGGCTTTTTCGTTTTCGCAACACTGTGTTGCCAGTGCTCTTGACTGCCCTTTCCCATCAACAATAAGGATCCGTTTCCCAGTACTTGAGAGAAGCTTTGCTTGTGATCCGACACCCTTCGAAACTTGAAGGGCCTTTCGGCCCCGAGAGAAATCGAAGCAATCACAGGGTTACTGCCTAACTCAGGCTCGTTATCACTGTGCCACCCCATACTGTCACTGCCATCGCGATAACGATTCAACAACACACTGTTAAATCCACAACCAGTGGCTTCCTCAAGATCTTCCCGCAGTGACTGCAATACTGACAACCAAGGCAACGGCTCATGTGTAACGCCCGAATATCGATACACCGCTTCTGGGTCTCCATACCAAGCAACCAATCGGGGTACTAGATGAGTTTTACCGTAGAGAGTGAGGGATTCTTGATGCCAGAACACTGATGCGGTTAACTGATTACAAAGCTCCAAAGACTGCTCTTGTGATAAAAAAATCGGGCAGTAGTAAACCTCTGCATGTTGTAATGGTAATTTCTGCCAAGGTGATTTATGGGAATTCTTTGTCACAGAAAAATTAAGCAAGCGTACAATCAGTGTTATAAACCGGCGGCTCAATTTCTAACGCCACACCGAAATGCGTTTTAACATCCTCTGCAACCCGCCCTGCTAATTTTCGAACATCACTCTGAGTAGCCGACTCATAGTTGATTAACACCAAGGCCTGTTGTTCGTGCATACCAACCGGACCCAGCCGCTTCCCTTTCCAACCCAACTTTTCAATCAACCAACCTGCTGCCAATTTGTATTGATCACCTGCCGGATAAAAAATCACATCAGGGTATTTTTCAGACACGCCTTCCCATTGCGCTTTTGTGATAATCGGATTTTTAAAAAAGCTACCGGCATTGGGAAGATCAATAGGGTTTGGTAATTTACTGCTGCGAATATCACAAACCGCCTCAAACACCTGCTGTGGCGATACCGTTGGTAACTCACTCGCGACAAAAGTATTTCGCAATGCAGGATAATCTAAAACTAACTGAGGCTGCTTTGTTAGCTTTACAGTCACAGAGGTAATAACTACCTTGTTTCGGCACTCGCGTTTAAACACACTATCCCGATAGGCAAACTGACAGTCATCCAAAGAGAAAACCCGAAGCTTACCTGAAACATATTCTAGCGCTTCCAGCTCCACAAAACGGTCTTTTAGCTCGACACCATAAGCGCCAATATTTTGTACCGGAGCCGCGCCTATACAACCGGGAATTAATGCTAAGTTTTCTAAGCCAAACCACCCCTGCTCTAAAGCGTAAGCCACAAACTGATGCCAATTCTCTCCAGACCCCACTTTAATATGAACCTGGGTATCGTCTTCATAGACCACTTCCCGCCCCAGTATTCGATTTACAGCTACAACAGCATCTAATTTACCGGGCAACACTACATTACTGCCTTGCCCTAAAGGCAGGAAAGGCAATTGTTTTTCATGAGAGAAACGAAAGGCGTCTTTGAGTTCATCTACCGATTTAACCTCAATACCAAAAGACGCAACAGAGGTTAGCGCTAAAGTGTTGTAGCTTGTGAGATTAAAATCGGGAGACATAAGTTATTCAGTGAAATTTAAAATGGATACCATCGAAACTATAATGTTTTTTGAATATGGGCTAGCAGGTTCTTACTGGCGTCTTCCACTAAATCCAGTACCAGCTCAAACCCACGAGTACCGCCATAGTAGGGATCAGGCACTTCTCTATAAGAAGCATTACTACAAAACTCTAAAAACAATCCCACGTGTTTGCGGTGATCAAGGGGTTGCAGACTTTTCACATCTGACAGATTGTTCTCGTCCATGGTTAAAATAAAGTCGAAGTTTTCAAAATCAGTTGCTGAAAACTGACGGGCTCGCTGTAAGCTTAAATCATACCCTCGTTGCTTTGCCGCAGCAGCACTTCTCGAGTCTGGTGATGACCCTACGTGATAACCTGCCGTTCCACAGGAATCCACGTCGATAACATCACTCAGGTCGGCATCGACCACCATTTTCTCAAACACACCGTGGGCCGTTGGTGAACGACAAATATTACCCAAGCAAACAAACAGCACTTTAACTTTTGGTTTAGCCATAGAGCCTTCTATTTTTTCTACCCTTAGCTTTTTAACAGCTGATTAACGGCTTCAAGGTCTTGTGGCGTATCAACCCCACCAGGAACCGCTTCACAAGCTTCGGCCACGTGAATGGATTTCCCATTCCACATCACCCGCAATTGCTCAAGGCACTCGATGGTTTCTAGAGGAGCGGCAGGCCAAGTCACAAATTCATGAAGCAATGATACTCGATAGCCATAGATGCCAATATGGCGTTGAGGCTTAAGGCCCTCTGGAAGCTGGCTTTTATCTTTTGTAAACTCGTCCCGCGCCCAAGGAATTGGCGCTCGTGAAAAGTACAAGGCAATACCATTGGTATCACTCACCACCTTCACCGCATTCGGGTCAAAAAACGTTTCCGCAGATTCAATAGTTTCACTCAAAGTAGACACTGAAGCCTTATCATGAGAAGCAAGATTCTCAGCCACTTGATCAATGACTGCGGGAGGAATCAAGGGTTCATCCCCTTGCACATTCACCACAATATCATCGGCAGGCAAACCTAATGTCTCAACCACTTCTTGCAAACGATCTGTGCCCGACTGATGATCTTCCGCAGTCATCACTACTTCAGCGCCGAAAAATTTACAGGCCTCCAAAATACGCTCATCATCCGTGGCGATCACCACTCGTTGCGCCGATGACTGACAAGCTTGCTCATATACCCATTGAATCATGGGTTTGCCAGCAATATCCGACAACGGCTTACCCGGCAAACGGCTGCTGGCATAACGAGCAGGAATAATTACGGTAAAAGCAGTCATATATGTTCTCAATCAGTATTTAAGACTTAACAGCTGCGGCCTGCTGAACTTGCTGTACCTTTTGTACTTGCTGCTCTAGCCACGGCCAAAAAGCCGGTTCAATTTCTGTTTCTACAGGTACATACCAGTAATTGTTATGTGGTAACTGTGCTGCAAGCTCTCTGCACTTCACAACATCCTTTTCTGTCATAACCACAGGGGCAGCGCCCTCAAAAACGAGGTCATCCAATTGATAATTATGGTGATCAGGAAACTTGATACCTTTCACGCTAAGTGCTTTTTCTTCCAAGGTATGAAAGAAACGCTCCGGATTGCCAATTCCAGCAATAGCGGTCACAGATTCTCCCTTCCAGTCCGCTAAAGACTGCACCTCGCCCGTCACTAAGTTAACAATTTTACTGGCTAGCAAGTGCATATCAAACACAGGTACATCAAAAGTCTCTTTCAAAATTTGAAGAAAGATTTTCTCCGAGTTTTCAATATGATCTTCTGCGCCATTGAGCACAATAGCATCAACACTTTGTAAACGAGTAACCGGTTCGCGCAAAGGCCCTACCGGGAGACAATGACCATTACCAAACTTACGTCGCTCGTCAATCACTGCAATTTCAATATCGCGAGGTAATTGGTAATGCTGCATACCATCATCGGAAAGAATCACACTTGGAGCATAAGCTTCTTCAGCTGTTTTTGCCGCGGCTAGTCGGTTTTTACAAACAACCACCGGCGCTTTAAGCCTGCGCTTTAACATCACCGGTTCATCCCCTACCTCACTGGGGCAATGGGAGTCGGTAAGCTTTACTGGGGTATCAATTGTACAGCCATCGAGCCGATACCCACGGCTAATCAAGGCAACTCGCTCACCCCTCTCTTGAAAATACTGAGTAATCCCGCCAATAAGTGGAGACTTGCCTGTTCCACCCACACTAATATTGCCGACAACAATCAATGGGGTTTTAATCGATCTTGAAGATACATTTTTCTGCTGACGTCTTCGAAAACCAACCCAACGAAAAAATAGCTCTAAGGGCAACAGAAAATACAGCCAGCTGGGCTTTCCATACCATTGGTGAAGAATATTCTCACGAAGGCGTTGAGATAATGACTTTGAGGCGGGATTCATTATTGTGAACCAGACAACATATCAAGCAAGCTAAATATCAGCAAACTGCTGACTATGAAGCAACGCATAACGACCACTTTTAGCAATCAGAGAATCGTGATTGCCTTCTTCTACAATACGACCATTTTCTAAGACGAGAATTCGATCAGCACCTTCAATCGTACTCAAGCGATGAGCAATCACAAAGGTCGTACGCCCTTTCATGACTTCTTCCATGGCTGCTTGAATATAACGTTCGGATTCGTTATCTAAGGCAGAAGTTGCCTCATCCAAGACTAAAATAGGCGCGTTTTTTAAAATCGCACGAGCGATCGCTAATCGTTGACGCTGCCCGCCTGACAAGCGCATAGCATCATCACCCAGCTCAGTTTCAAAACCGCCTGGCAATTGTTCGATAAACATATCCGCGTAGGCTAATTTCACAGCCCGCTCAACATCTTCTTTTGAACTGTTAGATAATTCGCCATAGGCAATATTATTGAACACGGTATCGTTAAACAGAGTAACTTTCTGGGAGACATAGGATATTTGCTGGCGGAGTTCTTGTAGAGACGTCTCTTCCAGGTTGTGATTATCGATATAAACCCCACCCTCTTGAGCGCGATAAAAGCCTGCAAGCAAACTTACCAATGTGGATTTACCACTACCAGAAGATCCCACAAGAGCAATGGTTTCACCGGGGTTTGCGGTAAAACTCACCGAATTTAATGCTTTTTGTTCCGGGCTTTCATACCAAAAGCTCACATTGCGAAATTCAACTGTGCCTTTCACCGCTTCTTTATCAAGAGGTGTTTTCGATTGCTCAACACTCTGCTCTTTAGGGCTATCCAGTATTTCAAAAATACTTTCTGATGCGGCCAAACCTTTTTGGATTGTGCTGTAAACCTCACTCAATTGGCGAGCAGGTTTAGCCAGTGAACCTGCAGCACCAATGTAGGCAATAAAAAGCCCTGCAGTCATGTTTTCCAAGAAAAGCGGGTCTAAACAAATCCAGATAATCAGCGCCATAACAGAGCCAATCAGCATTTGAATAATGATAGAACCTAAGGTGTTGGCCACCATTAGCTTCATACTCTGGCGACGGTTGTTTTCACTCGCCTTAGAGAAACGCTTTTGCTCGTAATCAACAGCACCGTAAATACGCATATCATGGTGGCCATTAATCGCTTCAGATGTTACATGGGTGATATTACCCATGGATGTTTGAATATTGCGGCTGAGAATACGAAAGCGCTTACCGATGCGATTCACCACCAAACCGATAAGAGGAATTAACGCAAAAAACATCAAAGTAAGTCGCCAATCCACGCTGAACATATACACCAGCAAGGCAACAATCTTAATGGACTCACGCAAAACGACCTTAAGCGCCTCAGTAATGGCACCTGTCACTTGCTCTACGTTATAGGAAATTTTGGAAATAATATGGCCAGAGGATTGGCTATCATAATAAGAGCAAGGTAGCTCAACGATATGGTTAAAAAGCTGAGATCTCAGACCATGAATAACCTTGCGACTCACATACGTGAGGCAGTAGGTTCCCATAAAAAGACCAAAGCCACGAACCAGCATCATAAACAGCATAATTGCTGGAATTGCCCAACGGGCAACTTCCATATTCGGCTCGCCAAATTCCGCAACAACCCACTTTGAAAGAAAGCCTTTCTCTGCGGGCAATTCCCCACCGACTAAGCCAATGAGAAGCTCAGTCACTGCAATAAGACCCACCTCGATAATCGAGAAGATCCAAAAGCCAACAATGCTTAAAAGGAATACCCACCACAGGGGCTTCACATAGCTGAGCAGCCGCAAATATATTTTGCTATCGGAAGCTTTAGGGCTATTGTCTTGAGACGCTGAATTGATATTGGCTGACATAGAAAGTGTTTTGAATTTACCGCTAGATTTTTACAATTCAGCTTTATGAATAAAATTTAGAAATTAGGGTTTTCAAATCAGGACTAGAAAGCAGAGCTACGGCTTTGCTTTCGGCTGCCGAGTCGTAATCCGTAAATGCGTTAAACCCAGCTTGCCAGCCACATCCATAGCTGTAACAACAGATTGGTGAGCCGCATTGGCATCTGCAGTAAGAATCACAGGAATCTTAGTATTACCTGCACTCTCTTTTTCAATGGCAGCACTCAAGGTCTCTCGCTTGCTATTCACTAGCACCTTGCCGTTTACCGCATAGCTGCCGTCTTTCTGAATCAGTATTTCCAGTTCTTGTTTTTGAGCTTCTACTTTTTCGCCACTGGCTTCAGGCAAATCCAGCTTTAAATGGCTTTCTTTGGTGAAGGTAGTGGATACCATAAAGAAAATAAGCAGCAGAAAAACAACATCGATAAGCGGAGTTAAATTCACCCCTTCTTCACCGATTTTTTGCCGGCGAAAATGCATTAGTTCTTTGCCTCTACCCGACGATCACTATGTAAGGCATCAACCAGTTTCACCGCTTGCTGCTCCATGGAGACCGAAATGGTATCGATACGACGCTGAAAAAAGCGATGGGCAATCATAGCTGGAATCGCTACACACAAACCTGCAGCGGTTGTAATCAAGGCTTCAGAAATTCCCCCGGCCAACACGCCCGCATTACCGGTACCTTCCAGCATAATGGCGGTAAATACCTTGATCATACCAATAACAGTACCCAAGAGGCCCAACAAAGGAGCTACAGCAGCGATAGTACCGAGAGCTCCCACATAACGCTCAAGCTCATGAATCACCAAATTGGCAGACTCTTGAATACTGTCCTTCATCACTTCACGACCGTAGCGTGAATTGGATAAGCCCGCCGCAAGAATTTGGCCTAACGGAGAGTCTTCACGAAGCTGGCGTAACTTATCGCCATCTAACTGGTTTTTACGGATCCAGCTCCACACTTGGCTCAGGAGCTGAGGGGGGGCAACCTTATGGGGTACCAGAACAAGGAATCGTTGAATGCAGATAGCAATCACGGCAAGAGAACATAAAATGATGGGGATCATTAACCATCCCCCGGCTGTAACCAGCTCCAGCACTGAGCGCTCCTTTTATTATCATTTAAAACGCGTTGAATGGCTTATGTTGCACAGCAATGTTGAACCTGTAGCTAAAATCAGCGCTACAAATAAGAACTATGAAAAATCACAGTTAACAAAAACACGGCAACAACCTACCAGCTGGCGGTAACTTTAGCATACCGAGTGAAGGGAACCAATAACTGCCTAAGGCCTATTCCCACGGGCTACAGGCTGCGCCACCACTGACGATAAGTCGACCGCTGGCCGCTCACTTGAAGTGGGTCATTTTCTAACCAAGAAAAGGTTAACGCCCCCTCCTCACTGGTATTGAGCAATGTCACCCCCTGCTGCTGGTAGCGCTCAACTACCTTGTAGTGCGGATGACCGTGAGGGTTGCGATAGCCGCTAGATACTAAGCCATACTGTGGCTGTAGCTGACGTATAAAAATGGAAGACGACGATGTTCGGCTTCCATGATGAGGAACCAATAGGATATCTACTGGCTCAGCTAAACTTGGGTGCTTGAGCAATTTCAGTTCTACCGATTTTTCAATATCCCCCACCAGAAGGATTCGCTTGCCATAGGATGAGAGCAGTAATACGCAGGAGCGATTATTGGACTTCTTAATGACTGAATGATCAGAAGTTGGCCAGAGTACTTCAACACGGGTGTTCTCCTGGCCCCATCTCATACCTGCCTGACAACTTTTCACCGACTCAAGGCCTGAGGTTGTTCTCATCGGGGAAGGCCACGCTGAAAATTGGTGATTCACTGAACGCTCAGGCTCACCAGCGATGACGACCTCAGACTGTATTCTTTCTTTAAACCCAGCATATCCACCACTGTGATCGGCATCACCATGGCTGAGCACTAGCATATCGATTTGCTCAATACCTTGCCGCCATAAATGCTCCGCTACAATATCCCTGCCAGCATCAAATTGCGGCGAAAAGGCCTTACCCAAATCGTACACCAACTGAAAGCCGGCATCCTGATATACAAGAGCGGTTCCTTGCCCCACGTCCAGCAGTGTTAACATTGCTCTCTCTTTTTGTTGATGGCTGGAAAATACTACAGGGGCAATCAACGGCAGCATTAACGCCACCGCTAAAAAGTAGCTCCCTTGGAATCTTGGCAATAACAACAAACCGGCACCAACAACTGCCAACATACAAGAGATCAGAGACAAATCAGCCAGTGGCATCATAGGCAGCAGGGACACTTGCACTATCCACCCCAACAAGGAAAACAGGATGTCCAGAGTGTCCCCGGCTAATTGCCCTAACCAAATAGCGAGCCCTGGAAGAATTGGAAATAAAAATGCCGCCAATAACGCTAACGGCACCACCAAAACGGTCACCACAGGCACAGCGACCAAATTAGCAGCCGGAGACAACAGAGAGACTTTTCCAAGGGTTGCAGCAAGAGGTACTAACATACCCAGCCACAGAATTAATTGCGCCCAGCAAAGCTGCTTTATTTTTTCTTTTCTCTCGGCAAGAGGGCCATCTGAAGATTTACGACGACCACTCAAACTCCACAACAACACACCTACCGCTGTGAAAGAAAGCCAAAACCCCACAGCCAAAGGCGCCAGAGGATCTACCGTTAACACCGTAGCCAGTGCAAGTAAAAAGAGAAGATCCAAACTGATTTTACGGCGACAAACGGTAAAAAACACCACAACCGCCACCATCACAAACGCTCTAACGGTGGGTAATGAAAAACCTGCCAACGCACTATACCCAAGCGCAGCGAGCAGACCAATGAAAGCTGGTAGTGCCTGTAATGCTATTCGAAAGTTTGAAGCCAACTGCATCGTTCTCTGAAAAATAGTACCGATGAGAAAACCAGCCCAGGCGACAAACCCAACATGTAACCCCGATATGGCTAACAAATGATTCAGCCCAAGTGAAGTCACCAACTGCCACTGTGAATAACTAATAGATTGTTTATCCGCAACAACTAAGGCAGGCAATACGGAACTCCACTGCCCTTCAATTTTCGTTCTAAAAAACTCGCTGATTCTGGTACGAAGACTATCGATAGAGGTGCCTGTCTTCACAAGACGTGAAATAGGCTTGCTACGAACATAGCCTGTTGCATCATAACCTTGAGAAACTAACCATTTTTCATAATCAAAGCCAGTGGGATTAGCAAAACCCCTTGGCCTTTTTAAGCGAACAGTGAATTCCCAGTATTGACCTGGCTCTACAGCTTCTGGCGGGCGAAACCAACTCAAACGTAATTTCTTTAATGGCAATGATTTTTTAACATGACCATCTTCAGTAGGCAAAAAACTCTCAAAAACATTAAAGGTAAAACTAGTGCGCCTGTGATCTCCTTGAGGCAAATCACTAACCTGCCCTATCACTAAAACATCCACGCCCTCATAAGCTTTGGGCAATCTAGATTCTAAAACTGACTGGGCATAGAATCCAAAATACAACAAGGCAACAGCAACCCCTATCATGGGGAATCGCCAATACTTCAAACCGATAATTAAGGGGAAAATGCAAAGAAAAGGTGACAGAGGCTCAGATAAATAAACTGCCGCGATCATACACAGCACGTAAAAGAAAAAAACGCTGCGAATACCAAACTGAATATAAAGAATTTGAGAGAGTAAGTTTTTGTAGAAAGCCTTACTCATCACACAGTCGAATGCTCGGATTCTTATCCGAATCAACGCGCGAACTAAATCCCTGCCATAGCTATCCATAAGCCACATCCCTGTTAATTGCGCTTTATTATACCCATAAAAAAACGGGCCTCAATGGCATTGCTGTCCCATAGTTTTGGACCGTTCATAAGAAAAGCCTGATTCAATTGGTAGAATGGAGTTGCGAGACTTCAATCAAACCAAGAGGATCAGGCTTTGTCACATTCTAACACCGCACTCCACCAACGACTAAAACCCGTTCTTAGACATGAATTTGAGGCTTTGGCCGCACAGCATCATTCAGGGCAAAAGTTACGCAGCGCAAGTC
>JAILXX010000014.1:0-64385 GCA_045430295.1 Cellvibrionaceae bacterium
GGCGCCGTCCTTACCGCTGAGGCCTGTGCCGTTACGGATTGCTTCGAGGATAGCTTCTGTATCGAATGTGATTTTGTCTTTCATATATCATCTCTTTTAGGTTAAGTTTAAAGAAATGACACAGAATTCTGAACACTACCCCCTCAACCGGTTTATTATCGAGTTCGAAGACCGTTTAACGGATTACATCTAACTCAGGCAGTTACACAGAATTATTTACAGGCTCGGGCAAGAATACGGGTACCCAATGATGGCTTTTCTCGGTCATCCATTTACCATACTCTCCTTGATGGAGACAAATACTCCCTTAATTTATTTCGAACCCATTTTATTGCTAGGACTTGCACAGACCCAATTGCATGATCAATGATTTGGCCCGCAGCCTCTCCTGCCGCAGTAAAAACTCTCTGCTTTTGGTTGCTTATGTAGTTGTTCGCGCTTTCGCCGAGCTCATCTAAACCGGCAATTACCCGTTTTGTAATTCCTAGACTGTTATCCGCGCATTCAAGAAGCATTGACACGCCGAATCCGACTGCAACTACCGCTAGAATCGGTCCGACAGCCAACGTGAACCCACCCATCACAACAGCAGCACCTATGGAAGCGGCTGTCGCAATACCTACTTTTACAACATCCGTAGCTAGTGTTCCGATAAGTTGGCTTAGTGTAGATTGGTCAGTTAAAAAGAAATCAACAACTCTGTACGTAGAAAGAATAACAACCGTGAGTATTCCACCTTGCTTGGCTGCCGCTACAGCTCCTGCTTTACCCAACCCCATCGAAATTACCTTAGGGTTTTTAATTCCGTACTTTGTGCCGGTGACTATAGTTCTTAAACCTGCGTGGCCCTTTAAAATAATATAGGGTTTTCCTCCATATTTTTTAATATATGCTCTTGCTCCTATCCCGCCTAAATCGCCCACTAGCTTGGTCATCGTTACAGCATCATCCGCAGAAGCATAGTAGCTTGCGCCAACTCCAACTTTCCCCTTTATCTTTTGCCAAGCAGCTTTAACGCTAAGTTTATTCCCTTTAGGTGAAGATTTGATAATGGCTTCCATTTCCTCAAATGAAATCACATACACTTCATGCTTATTTGATTGTATTTTATCCTGAAATTCTTTCTTTTCCTTTTTCGTAAGCTCTTTGCTTTACTCCATTGTTTTAAACTGTGATGAGAAATAAACCCTACTGGCTTGGCTTGGCTTGGCTTGGCTTGGCTTGGCTTGTTATATGCTGAACATTTCACTTGGAAATACACCACTCTCTTCGCAAAATTTTACTATATTTGCCTGGGACGTTTGAGATAGTACTGTCATCACCTCATCCCTAATTTCATTAAATTTGCTATGCGTTCTTGGAATCATCGCTTCAAGCAAGTGTGCGACAGCTTTGCCATTTACTAATACGGAGAAAGTACCTAATGCACGGTTCTCATTCCAGATATAAACTACTGGTCCAATCCTAGCTTATCGGCTTGCTGCTCGTTCATTATGTAAGGCAAATACACAGGCATCGATAACGCGTCATCATTGATAGCATTTGTGATACCACCTTGTGTGTATCAAGTTTCTTTTCTTTTGATCCAAAAATCATGTTACCTCCAAGTTTCATCTACTGAGGGCAAATAGCAGCTTATTCAACGGCTTTTAGTCGTATATTTCTTGTCGCTTTTTTTTGGAAAGATTAAAGAGGAGGGACAATTGAAAACCTCCCTTTAATCAATGCTGCCGCTAGGCTATCAGTATTATTCTGCTTGCGCAATTTACGATCAATTGCTGCTTTTTTCGCTGTTACTTGCCGATGTCTCTGTAATATCACACTCCCTCCAGTTCCAATCCAGCACCAATAACGAATACCTCTTAGACCTTTGCATATTAGTAATCTCTACAGGCTACCAACCCCAATCCACAGCCACAAATCCCACCTAAAAACAAGCTGTTCCCCCTGCGTGATTTCACCCATAATCCGCCCTCTTTTCCTATAAACCCCACGACAACGTCTCTGTTTATTTTATGATCTCAAGCATTCCCCAGCGCATAGCCGACGAACTCGGTGTGCAGCTCAAACAAGTTACCGCCTCCGTTGAATTGTTAGATGAAGGCGCCACCGTGCCTTTTATCTCCCGTTACCGTAAAGAGGTGACCGGCGGCCTGGACGACACCCAGCTGCGTACCCTTGAAGAGCGCCTGCGCTACCTGCGCGAGATGGAAGAGCGCCGCGGCGCCATCTTAAAAAGCATTGACGAGCAGGGAAAACTCACCGACGAGCTGAAAGCCCAGATCGAGAGTGCCGATACCAAGAACCGCTTAGAAGACTTATATCTTCCCTACAAACCTAAGCGCCGCACCAAGGGGCAGATCGCCCGCGAAGCCGGCCTTGAACCCTTGGCTGAAAGTTTATTGGCAGATCCAACCCTCATGCCTGACACCGAAGCAGCCAAGTACATTGTGGGCGCAGAGCATAATGACGGCAGCGAAGAGGCACAGAAGATCACTGATACCAAGGCTGCCCTGGATGGTGCCAAATATATTCTGATGGAAAAATTTGCCGAAGATGCAGACTTACTGGCCAAGCTTCGCGATTTCTTGAACAGTGAATCCACCTTAAGCGCTCGGGTTTTAGACGGCAAAGAGAATGAAGGGGCAAAGTTTCGAGATTATTTCGAGCACGACGAGCCTTTCAATAAAACCCCTTCCCACCGCGCACTGGCCATGTTCCGTGGTCGCAACGAAGGGATTCTTTCACTGTCATTAGTCGTGGGAGATCCTGAAGATAAAACCGCGACTCACCCTGGTGAAGCCATGGTAGCTGAACACTGGCAAATTGAAGATAACAATCGTGCCGCAGATCGTTGGTTACAAGAAGTGGTTCGCTGGACTTGGCGAATTAAGCTTCTCACGCATCTTGAGACCGATTTGCTAGGCAATTTGCGAGAGCACGCCGAAGAAGGTGCGATTAATGTTTTTGCGGATAATCTAAAAGATTTATTGCTCGCCGCTCCGGCAGGCCAGAAATCCACCATCGGCTTAGACCCTGGCTTGCGTACCGGTGTTAAAGTGGCCGTGATTGATGCTACCGGTAAAGTGTTAGACCACGGCGCAATCTTCCCCACCCCGCCGCAAAACAAAATTCGCGAAGCAGAAGCCACCTTGGTACACCTTTGCCAAAAGCACGACGTTGGTTTGATTGCCATTGGTAACGGTACGGCCAGCCGCGAAACCGAAAAATTTGTAAACGATGTTTTAAAAGCGCACAGCGATATTTCAGCCCAAGCAGTGGTAGTTAATGAAGCAGGTGCGTCGGTTTACTCGGCCTCTGAATTTGCCGCCCGCGAATTCCCGGATTTAGATGTAACCATTCGCGGCGCTATTTCTATCGCTCGCCGCCTGCAAGATCCTCTCGCAGAACTGGTAAAAATCGAACCCAAATCCATCGGTGTTGGCCAATATCAACACGACGTTTCTCAAACCCAACTGGCACGACAGCTTGATGCGGTTGTTGAAGACTGTGTAAACGCTGTTGGTGTAGAAGTGAATACGGCCTCTGCCCCATTGCTAGCGCGAGTGTCGGGATTAAACCAAACCATTGCCAACAATATTGTGGCCTTCCGCGATGAAAACGGCGCATTTAATACCCGCGCTCAACTCAAGAAGGTACCTCGCCTCGGCGACAAAACCTTCGAGCAAGCAGCAGGATTCTTGCGTGTTGCCAATGGCGATAACCCACTGGATGCTTCCGCTGTTCACCCAGAGTCTTACTCTGTGGTTGAAACCATTGCGACAAAGAACGATAAAAATATTTCCGGCCTTGTGGGGGATTCACAATTTTTGCGAGGCTTAAATGCGCAAGATTACACTTGCGAACAATTTGGTCTACCAACAGTAACCGATATTATTCGCGAGTTAGACAAGCCTGGCCGAGACCCTCGTCCAGAATTTAAAACCGCACAGTTCCAGGAAGGCATTGAAAAAATTACCGATCTAGAGCCGGGTATGATTTTGGAAGGCACCGTAACTAACGTCACCAACTTTGGCGCCTTTGTGGATGTTGGTGTTCACCAAGATGGCTTGGTACATATTTCCGCACTTTCCAATACCTTTGTGAAAGATCCACGTGAAGTGGTAAAAGCCGGTGATATTGTGAAAGCCAAAGTGATGGAAGTGGATGTACCGCGCAAGCGCATTGGCTTATCGCTACGTTTGGACGATCAGCCCGGTGAAAAAGTGGAACGCAAGAGCGGCGGCGGTGGAAACCGTAATCACAACAACCGAGGTAGCGGCCAGCGAAAGCCTCAAGACCAACAGGGACAGGGAATGGGCTCTATGGGCGCCTTGTTACAACAGGCCATGAAGAAAACCGGGCGCTAATATTTTTGCTCGGCTTTAAACTCTAGCTAACCTGGCTACTGCCTTGTCTATGCCTGCTAACGCAGGCATAGTGCTTTTACCCACCTTACAATGTTTTGCAAATTATTTATTTAGCCCGCGCTTCAGACCTTTGCTCTATCGGCAAACAAATTTTCATCGTAGTTCCTTTCCCCTCTACGCTCGTCGCCGAAATACCACCTCCGAACTCTTGAATAATGCCGTAAGAGACTGACAGCCCTAAGCCTGTCCCCTCGCCAACAGGCTTGGAGGTGTAAAAAGGGTCAAAAATTCTTCCCAGATTTTCTTTGGGTATTCCTCTGCCATTATCCGTTATCGTGATACAAGCATTTTTATCTTTGACATATGTTTTAATGGATATTTCTCCACTTTCAAGGATTGCCTGGCTGGCATTCATCACTATATTGATGATGACCTGCATCAACTCGTTTTTATTGGCATGAATACTGGGAATTTTTTCGAGTTCAGTAACTACTGAGCAATGGTATTTAATTTGATTTTTAACGATGCTTAACGCCGAGATAACGGCTTCATTAACATCCACACTTTCTCGCGCTTCCGGTTTGGAATGCGAGAAGTTTTTCAGGTTCTTGATTATCTCCTGAATTCTCATTAAGCCTTCGTTGGTCTCACTGAAAATGAGATCGGTATCCATGCTAATAAATTTAAAATCGTTATTTAGCAGTATTTGTTTCACTGCACCGAAGTCCGCTTCGTCCGAGTGAGCAAGCATATTAGAAACATCTAAATATAATTGGTAGTACTTGTGCAGCGTATTGAAATTACTGATCACAAACGCCAGCGGGTTATTGATTTCATGTGCGATACCCGCAGACAACTGGCCGATTGCCGCCAGCTTTTCTGTTTGCACAAGGCTTGAGCGCTGTCGATTTAATGCCTCGTTTGCCTCTTTCAGCTTCTCAACCGCTGTGAATAATTCCAGGGATTTGCGCTCAAGAATTCCCTCAGCTTCTATGCGGGCTTTTTTCTCTCTCTCATAGGCCTTTTGGTAGGGGTTACTTGTGGAGTTGCCTGTGGTCATAGCACTTTTTTCTACCCATACAGCATAAAGATTGTTACCGCACCCAAGTATAGTAAATAGACTATAGTATATATCTGGTGATGGTATTGGGATTGAGCAGGTATGGACCTACAAATTGACGGTAATAAGCACCCACCTAAGATTCTCATTGTTGACGATGAAGACCTTGTACTTCGCTCTCTCACAAGGGAACTGGGCCATTTGGCGACTGACGTTATTGCTTTTTCCGACCCCCTTAAAGCCCTTGAATATATACAATCAAACAATGCTGATTTACTGATTTCTGATGTGCGAATGCCCCAAATTGACGGCATTGAACTCATGGAGCGAGCCTCTCAAATACAGCCTGCATTACAGCGGGTGGTCTTGACCGGCTACACTGAAATTGATTCCGTCATTTCTGCTATTAACCGCGGCCGGATTCACTACTACCTTGAAAAACCCTGGGATACCGACCGCCTACTTGAGGTGGTTGATAAATGCCTGGAGTTGTCTCAGTTACGCAAGCGTAATAAAGCTCTGGAATCACTTACCAAGCAGCAGAATCTGAAATTACAACGCTGGAATAAAGACCTAGAAGAGCAAGTTACTAAACGTACTAATCAATTAAATGAGTCCTATACCAGTACTGTAACCACTTTTGCCAGCCTTGTAGAAACAAGAATGCATGAACATCAGAGTAGCAGCCGAGATGTGATGTCTCTGTGCTTAAAAATTGCCAAAAAACTCGATGTAAACAGTTTTTCCATTCAGTCACTCAAATATGCTGCGCTGCTCAGAAATATCGGAAAACTTGGTTTCCCTGATGACCTCTTGGAAACACCCTATTTTGCCCAAACTCAAAGCCAACTCAAAGTCTATAAAACCCACCCTGACTTAGCCGCAGTTGCTATTTCAGCCATTAAACCCCTGAAAGAAACGGCAGAAATCTTGTCGACTTATTGTGAAAATTTTGATGGAACAGGTTTTCCCTCTGGAATTCTGGATGAAAAAATCCCCCTAACAGCAAAAATATTATCCGTGGCCAGTGATTTCTATGACGCCATAGACGGCCACCTTCTTCAGAAGCGACTAACCTTCGAGCAAGCTATTTCCTGGCTCAGGGAAAATAAAAATCAACGCTACTCTCGGGATGTTGTGGATATCGCTATCGGTATTCTTACGGAAGAGCTCGAAGATACTGCGTCTACAAAAGCCGATGATGCACTGGTTAGCTGCTGTGGCTTACAAGAGGGAATGATCTTAAGCAAAGATCTCTATTCCCCTGCCGGGGTATTATTACTGAGCAGGGGTACAGAACTGGACGAGTCATTAATCAATCATATTGTGAAGCTAGAGCGTAACGGTGGCCAGTCCCTGCAGCTCAGTATAAAAAATTAGCGATATGAGCAACAATACCATTCGCTGCCTGCTAGTTGATGACGAACAGTCGATCCTGAATTCGGTATCGCGGTCGTTAAGTGGGCTTGACGTGGATATTCGCTCTACCACCCAGCCGGAAGAAGCACTGCTTATTATTGAAAGCTGGCAGCCTCATATCATTATTTCAGACCAAAGAATGCCTCATATGAAAGGCACCGAGGTACTGGAAAAATCCCTCAAACTCTCCCCCGATAGCATTCGGGTTATTTTAAGTGCTCACAGTGATTTCGATGAAATTATTGAGGCTTTCAACAGAAAGACTATCCACCATTTTTTGCCCAAGCCTTGGGATGAAAAAGAGCTTCACTACTTAATACAACAAATTCAGTGCGATCAGAATCCAGCTCCTGAAAATCATCTAAGTTTTTATGGCATAAAGTCACAATCACCACAGATGAATTTTTTAACACAACAAATCATAAAGGCTGCGAAAAGTAACGCACCTGTTTTTATTTATGGCGAGACAGGAACGGGGAAAGAGCTTATCGCTTCAGCAATCCACAAAGAAAGCTTCCGCTCTAGCGAGCCTTTTGTTGCGTTTAATTGTGCGAATTTTTCCGAAAATTTGATGGATTCTCAACTATTTGGCCACGTGAAAGGCGCCTTCACCAATGCCCATAAAGATCATCCCGGTTTATTTCATGCCACAGGCAAGGGAACCTTATTTTTAGACGAGGTAACAACCCTCGGTTACGACCTTCAGGCGAAACTATTACGTGTACTGCAAGAGAGAGAATACAACCCGTTAGGCAGCCATAAATTATTGCCCTTTGAAGGCCAAGTTATTTCTGCCTCTAGCCAAAGCCTTGATAACGCCATTGAAAAAGGCATATTCCGCCCGGATTTAAAATACCGACTGGAAGTCATTCCCATTTCAGTTCCCCCTCTGAGAGAACGCGACGGTGATGCCGTCTGGCTGTTTAAGGAATTTTTAAACAGCAGGCAGCCGCAAAGCGATTGGCAACTCTCGCCTGAAGCTGAACAGATCCTGACGCATTACCACTGGCCGGGAAATGTTCGCCAATTAGAAAATGCTGCCGAGTATGCCTGTGCAATGGCCGAAAACCCCTTGGTTACGGCAAGTGAACTACCTCATGAAATCACCCAGCAGCCCCACACTCACACCACCACTCAGACCAACAAACACTCACACACGCTGAAGACCCTTGCGAAACCCGAGCTTGAAGCGCTACTTGTAGATTGTGATAACAACCGCTCTGAAACCGCACGCAGGCTAGGCGTTAGCCGCATGACCTTGTGGCGCCATATGAAAACACTTGGTATACCCTCGGATACCCAATAAAGCTCACCCTGCCAGCCACTGCCCAGCCAACTGCCCTACTATCTCTTTCCTACTACCCTTTACCCTGCCTGCACTACTCGCTGTAACAGTTACACCCTATGATACATACCTTGTTACAGCTGCTGTTACAGGCCAAACCCCTTCACACTCCGCCCCCATAACTAGGATTAAATTCACACCCCTCTAACTCACTGTTTTTAAAGTAAAATTAACTTTAATGGCACTACATTCAACAACTGGCACCATCCTTGAAATACCTCTAGTGAAGTTTGTCACTTCAAACACTTAACCGAGGTAAAACACCATGAAAAACTTAACTAAAATCGTTCCTACCGCCCTAGCCGCTGTTATTTTAAGCAATGCTGCTTATGCAGATCTTGATAGTGATAGCGCCACTGTTTCCATGAGCGTAGCGCAATTTGCAGCCCTCACAGGCCTTGATGACTTTGTACTGAGCACTAGCGATGTCGATGGTTCAGCAGGTGCTGTATACAGTGGCAGTGATGACTTTGCGCTGGAATCGAACACACAAGTACGCGTAAGCCTGACGGGTGGCGACTTAAGCAATGGCTCAGATAGCGTATCAACCAGCTACGACATTGACGGTGGTGGCCTGATTATGGAAACCGCTGCGGACTCCGTACATAACAATAGTCATACCGTATCCGCAGAAGCCACTCTTGGTGCTATCTCAGCACAAAAAGCCGGTGCTTACTCTTCAGAGATCACACTCACTGTGTCTGCTCTATAAGCAAGCCCCGCATGGCAGCCTACGGGCTGCCATGAAATCCCCTTCCCTACCTTTCCCAGCCTTAGATCCCACGCATAGATAAGATGGAGTGAGCTATGAAATTTCTGACTCAGCTGATAACCACTATTACGCTTTCCTTGGCTTCCGTAATTATTATGGCTGCTGAGTTTGCCATTTCACCCATGATGATCGAATTGGATTCATCGCCAGGCATCAATGAAAAATTCAGTTTCCAAATACACGGCAAAAAAGCCGGTATCGCAAGAATATTTATGAGCGATTTACAGCAAGAGGCATCAGGCCATATGTCTTTTAGTGAATTTAAAGACACTAAAAGCAATAACCTGGTTAGCTGGATAACATTAGAAAAAAACTCAGTTAAAGTAAAACAAGATGAAACGGTTACTATTGATGGTGTTATCAACATTCCAAGAAGAACAACGGGAAGCCATGTTGCAGCAATCATGGTAGAGGAAGAAAAAACCGGTGAATCTAGCGGCATCAACCTAAATGTAAGATACGCAATTATTATCGCGGTAAATATCGACGGAAAGAAAAGTCGAATTTCAACAGCATATGAAGGACTCACTATTGAAGAGCAAAATGGAAATTATTTCGTCAGCGCCTGGTTTAGCAATAACTCTATTATTGATTCGAAACTACAATCTGTAGCCTATATAAGATCTGCCGACAGAAAATTACTTGAAAAAGTTGAACTTAAAACAAAATCAGCCTGGCAACGAAATGACAAGTTATCTCGTGTTTTTCCGAAGGCAAAGGTAAAGGTTTATGGAATTATTAAAAGTGATATTCCCAATGGCGCTCTGGAGCTATCAGCCAGAAACCGCTTTGGCGGCAGAATGCAACCACTGAAGAAAGCCACTGTAAACTTTAAAACCACAAAAATCTTAGCCACAAAAGAGGATTCTTCAAAATCAGATTCCATACTGCCAGATACTATTGCTCTCAAAGTGAAAAGTAATCAGGGATTTGCGGCAATTACTATTAAAAATCCCCTTGAAAATGAAGTAGTTATTGAACTTCCAGAATCCGGCGTAAGGGATGGAATAGACTTTACGTTCACCCCATCGACATTCACATTACAGCCTAAGCAATCTCAAATGGTAATTATTCGTCAACGCTTTTTAAACTCCGACGTGAAAGCATCCGAGTTTAATGCCAAGTTAATCAAAAACAACAAGGAAGAACTTATCCAAATCAAGACCCTAATCTAGCTGATCAGGAGATACGTCATGAAAACGATTGTTCACAATATGCTCATCAGCATATTAATCTTGATGCTATTCGGCTGCGCCACCCAATCTGAGCCTAACAACCAATATTCAACCGCGCAGCACAAAAACTCCCTGGAATTCAGGGCTGCAGAATATTGGAAAAATAAAGCTCAAGATTTTCACAGGGAAACGCTCATTAACCGCACGCCAATGGCGACTAGTATCCAGAAAAGTAGTTACCTTTGCACAAGCTCTGAATCGCGTAATTCTCTACTGAAAAAAAAACCTATTAGCATCAGCTTTTTCGATACCGATATTCGAGAAATTCTGGTTGAACTCAGCGTTGCCTCAAAAACCCCTATTATTATCGATGACACTATCGAAGGGCTCATAACCGTTAATTTGGAAAACACTCCACTTGAAAACGCACTGGATATCATCTTATCCCCAGGCAATTACAGCTACCGTTTTTTCCACAGCTATATATTGGTTGGCTCCAGCCAGCCTGACTCACCCTCCTTTTCTAAGCTTTCCAGTACCTGTCGCTATAAGCCTGTTTATACCACGCCATTTGATCTGGCCACTTCTCTTACTCCTTATTACCAGCAGTTTGTGCGGGTACCCAAGGATGCCGACTTCTTATCCATCACGGCACCTTTAAATGTTCAGCAGAAAATTAAAGCCAATATTGACGTATTCGATAAGAAACCCAATCAAGTGCTATTAGAAATGACAATTATAGAAGTTTCTAGAAGTGCTCTTGATATTTTAGGTGTTAGTTGGAATCGTTTTGGAAGAGATGCAAATACATTAAAGCAAAGACAACTTGGCTTAGGGGAGTGGCAAGGCCTTAAAGCGCAAAAGAGCAATGATATTTTGGATGCATTCACCATTGGAGCCCTACCTCAGCGAACACTGGCAGACTCCATCCAGTTTCTTCGTCAGGAAGGAGAAGCCAATCTAAAAGCAATTCCAGCCATCGTCACTCTCGACGGTAATGAAGCTGAGTTCGCTACAACCCATGTCGAGTGGCTATCCTCAGATATACAAAGTTCAACCGCCAATAGAGGGCAAGAAATTACTTATGGCATCGATATGAAAATTATTCCTAGAGTGTCAAATAATGGAGAAATAACCTTAAACATTATTAATGCCAGCGTTAGCGATCTAACACACAATCAACAGGGCTTACCCCATATTGTCTCCCACAAAATATCCAGCTCCGTTAATGTTCAAAACGGCGACTACCTTGTTCTCGGCGGGCTTTTACAAACCAAAAAGAGAAAAATAAATAGTGGCTTACCCGGGCTGAAAGATATTCCTTTGGCAGGCAAGGCTTTTGGTCAAGACAACAATCAATTTGAAGAAATGGAAGTTCTCATCATGATTCGCCCCCGCATATTGGCTGAACAGGAGAGACAGACATGAAATCTATTACTCCCTATCTATCTTTGGCTATATTGCTTACCTACTTAAAACCAGTTCTTGCAGACAGCCGGGGGAAAGTCGGAGAGATAAAAGACTCAGCCCGCATCTGTATGTCTATCGGATTAAGAGCCAGTCTTACTGATCTTGATGATATTACTCTCACCACTCAACAGGTCAGTGGCGCCGCGGGTGCACACTATAAAGGCCATGACGATTTTAATTTGGAAAGTAATGGGCAAGTTCTCATTCTTGTGGATAGTTCAGGGCTAACACTCATCAATGACAGTAACTCTCCACCAATCGCCATGGACACAGCCATTGACGGCAGCACAGGGACATACACAACCAGCCCTGATGAAAATCATAATCAACAACATCGGCTGGATATCACCGCAACACTCAAAAATATTTCTGCACAAAAGGCAGGTAATTATACCGGCACTGTAAATCTCATTATCACTCCAGCTCTTGGTGGTGCAGAAGGGTGTGGCTCAAGTACTTACAATTACCCTCAGGCTTCAGAGTGGGGAACCATTGCCTTTGAAGATTTATACCCCAATGCTGGCGACGCTGACTACAATGACTTTGTTGTAAATTTTCGCATCACTGAAAACTACAATTCAAATAATCAACTTGAAACTATCCATATGGACTTTATTCCTGCCGCTAGAGGAGCCGGCTACAATCACTCCTTTAATCTTTCACTGGATGGCGAAATCGATCAGAGTAAAAACGTATCCCAGCTAACTCAAGCTGTTTTTACCGGTGATGCTGAAATTTCTGTCACCACCACAAATCTTGACACCCTAAATTCTTACACCCGCTACTACCAATCTGGCAAAGATTTAACCATTTTCGATAGCACACTGGTTTCATCTGGGTCAAAATTCTTTAACGTTTATGACGGAATTGAAGAAGAAATGCCTCAATGGATAACATCCGTTGATATCAGTTTAAGTAACGTTAATGACTCCACAAGCGCCGGTTTAATTACGGGCGACTTCAATTACCGCCCCTACCTTCATGTAAATAACACCAACAGTGATATTGATTTATATGAAGTTAATACTGGTGACAATATGATATCCAGTGACGGATATCCCTTTGGAGTTTTAATCCCTGACCAATGGCAATGGCCTACTGAGAATACGTCGATAGAGACTGTCTACCCATATTTCTCAGAGTATCGAGCATGGCTTTCAGGGGAAGTGGAAACGCTTTCTTATCAGGCTGAGTATTGGTATCACTATCCAGCTCCTGGATATGAGGACAAGTTAAACACTTTAGATATAGAGCTTTAACTTAATATCAATCTCCTTTTGATAAAAGAGACCGATAGGAACCTCATCTGTTTGTGGTTAGGACGTTTTGATTGAAATCACATCTAGAATCTCTTGGATTTTTTCCAAACTCACCGGCTTAGCAACATGGCCATCCATACCACTTTCACGACTTTTCTCCTCATGCTCTTGCAGCGCATGGGCACTTAACGCATAAATATTTAATGGACACAGCTGGTTACTCTCCTGCTCCCACTGTCGAATTTTTCGTGACGCGGTATAACCATCCATCACCGGCATCTCACAGTCCATTAGAATAAGGTCGTAAACGTTATTTCTCTGACACACCGCATCAACCGCTTCCTGGCCATTCTCAACAAATTCTGGAGATATCCCCAGCTTTTCTAAATAGCCCTTCACCACTAAACGATTGACATGATTATCTTCTGCAACGAGAACTTTTAGCTTGCTATACCCAATTTTCTTTCTCTCCGCAGTAATAAAATCTTCTGGCGCAATATCATATTCTTTTTCTTCGCCAGCACTAATAGCTTTTGCGAAGGGGATTTTAAACACAAACCTGGAGCCTTTTCCCTCTTCGCTATCAACATGTATTTCCCCATCCATTAAATCGATTAAATGCTGGCATATTCCGAGACCCAACCCAGTACCACCATATTTTCTAGTAATGGATTGATCCACTTGGGTAAAAGGCTCAAATAACTCTTTTAATTTTTCCTGAGGAATTCCCACACCCTCATCCCCTACCACAAATTCAATAATATATTTTTTATCCGTTTCTCCTAGCAAACGCACTTCCAATCCTACACGGCCTTTTTCCGTAAACTTGAATGCATTGCCTAATAGATTTAAAAGAACCTGCTGCAATCTAACTTCATCACCAAAAACCAAATTAGGGATGCTATCTGCTATATCCTCCTCAAGAATCACATGATCGCTGGCAATTATTCTAAATGGCGTCAGTGTTTCAACAACTAATTCTTTGATACTAAACTCACGATTATCAAGAACAAACTTTCCAGATTCCATCTTTGAAAAATCTAATATGTCGTTAATAATAGAAAGTAGTGTTTTCCCCGATTTCATAATGATGTCGGTATACTCCCTTTGGGTATCCGTCATATCCGTCATCGACAACAATTTAGCCATGCCCAATACACCATTCATTGGCGTGCGTATTTCATGAGACATATTTGCCAAAAATACACTTTTTTCTTTATTTGCGGCCTCCGCTAGCTTGCGTTCCCGCTCCATAATCAACATAGCAGACTCTAATTCTTTGGTTCGCTCTTGTATCTTGCTCTCCAGATTTACTTTTGATTGCGTTAACTCCGTATTAAGCGCAACCAAATTAGACTCCTGCCGTTTAACACGACTAAACATCTTACAAATTGCATCGTAAATAGAGTTAACTTCAACACTCTTAAATTTAAACTCTTTAACCTCACCATCTTTAAAACCATGAATCGTCTCTAATACATCATCTAGAGGTGCAATAACCCGCCTATTGATCAAAATCAACACAACGATTAAACAACCTAAAAAAACCACCAACTGCCCAAATGTGAGAATATTTTTGAGGATATTATGCTTTTTGTTCAGCCCTCTTAAATCAATAGAGACTAAAACCCAGGAGTCGCTTGCCGTTTCATGATTTGAAAAATCTAACTTTTTAATACTCAGAAAGTAATTCCTATCACTAGACAATGCTTCCATCTCGTTAAGGACTTTAATGGACGCTATATTTTTTATTTCTGGATAATTAAATAAGCCCCTAAAATCACGTCCATCTAACACCGGCACCGACGACGCCATGACAACGCCATCGCCATTCAGAACAGCCGACAGGGCAATATTCTCTTCAGAGCTAACACCCGCGATATATTTCTTCAGCAATACTTCATCATTAGCCGCATTCATAAAGTAATAGGCATTCTGATGAAACATCTCAGCTTGATCTCTCATCTTGCCATAGCGATTCTTTTTGGAAACGTAATCGGTAACACCAAAAGAAAAAAGCAGCAGTAAAAGGCATGCAACTAATATAGGGAAGAGTAATGTCTGATTTAGCGATTTCACAAGTTATGTGCCGTTTGGTAGCTCGATCCAGATTTGCTCGCACTGGGCATAAATTTTTCCATCTCCATTTGCAATCGCTGAACCTGCAAAATGCTTGCGGCCTTCACTGCCTCGGCGCCAGGCATACACAATTAAATCTTGATTACCGGGAATATCTTCATGGATACAGCCACTGATTTCACCCAGCAGGCATTGAGTCCAACCATCAAACTTCATGGCAAAATACCCCGGGCAGTCCATAGCCGCCCACACAAATTCAGGCTCAATAAAACCCATTACATCCAGCAAATCGCGAGTTGGCCGCCAGTTGCAGGCCACCAGCTCTGTGCCTTCTACAGCGCCTGCAAAAATTTGCAGGCCATCGCCCTGATCTCGATCAGGGCCACAAACAAAACAAGTCCCGTAAGGGTGCCCTTGGGGGTTGTAGGCTGTGCGCGCCTTTTCTGCCTGCGCCAAACTTGGCGGTGGCGGTGGCGATGCCAACGGCTTACAAGGCACACCGGTGACCACCGCGTGACCATCTTCTAGCATCACCCAACTGCCATCGCGTTCTTCAATCGCCAGCTCAGCTTCTAGGGGTGGCGGGCTCTGTAGGCGCACTTGAGCGGGGCCATCGATATGGCTCGCCAGAAGCCCGGCCACATAACCGCCATTGCCAGAATCGTCTGGACCGCGATAGCGAGGGAGAATCGTAATGGAATCCATAGGCCAGCTCCTTAAGCGCGAAACGCCAACATCGAGAAACACCTGTACGCCCCGCCCAGAATGGGCGAGCCTTTAATCAGTGTAGTCGGTAATTGCCAAGCTGGTTAGAAAGGAGGCCTGCACCTGTAAGCAGCCCCAATCAATACATCAGTCTCAATACATTAAGGTATAAAAGCGGTTGCGGTAGCGGTTGCCTAACTCAGAATCATTAGGAAGGACTTTCAGCATATCGAGATAAAGTTTCTTGGCATCACCAAAGGCCAAATCCTTCTTTAACACCGCAAAAAGGATTTCCAAGGCCTCCTCTTTTCGGTTGGCCTGATCCAGAGCCACACTGAGCTTCACTTGCAGCTCAAAATCCGTCGGGCTTTCTGCCACCTGCTGCTGAAGCGACTGAATTTCGGGGGTATCCGCAGCTTTTTTGGCCAGCTCTAACTTGGCTTGCAACTCACTGTAGTAGTGGTCTTGATCCACCATGGGGATGCCACCGAGCAGTGCCTCAGCCTCCGTTAGCTGCCCCAGCTCGATATGGGCTTGCGCCAAGGTCAGGGCAATATCAGAACGCTTGTTGTTCAAATCTCGCGCCTGCTTTGCTGCGCTAAAGGCTTCCGGCGCCTTTCCTGACTGTAGAAACTGCTGTGCCTGTGCCAGTAAATCATCTTCTGGGGCTGGCAAATGCTTTTGCATAAGCTCCCGCACCTTGGCTTCGTCGTGAGAACCACTGAAACCATCTACTGGCTGACCATTCTTGAACACCACCACCGTGGGCAACTCGCGAACCTGAAACTGCATGGCAATCTGTTGCTGCTCATCGCAATTCACCCGTGCTAGCAACAAGATATCCGCCTGCTCACCGGCAAGGGTTTCAAGGGCAGTGACTACCGGCTTACTGGGCTCATCCCATACCGTCCAGAAGCAGACCACCACCACCTTTCCCTGTGTGCTGGCGCCGAGTACTTCCTGAAAGTTTTCAGGGGTTAGGTCGACGATATTTGTAGGAATATTTTCAGTCATCACAGGGGTTTTCCTTTCGATGAAAAGCAATCAGGGAACGCACAGCTTAATCATTTTCCAACGTCTTACAAGAGAGACTTTCCAGCGGAAAATCGGTACACTCTGCTCCAACTTTTGACCCCATAAGGGCACGAAAAACAGCAGGGCAGTATCTCCATGAGTCAGGTTTTTATCCTCCAAAACCAAAACAAGTATTTCCTCAACAAACACCGTGAATGGGTAGACGGCCACGATGCCGGCCTAGTATTCCGCACCCCTCACAGAGATATTGCCTTAAATGAAATGATTGAGGTGAACTCAAAAGACGTCACCCAGCGCATTCGTATTATGGAGTGCGATGTGAACAGTCGAAATCATCCGCTCATTGATGAAGAAGACCTGCCACCACCAGCGCCGAAGGAAGAGCCTGTAGCGGAAGGTGATACTGAAGGCAGCAGCGAACTAGCTGATCAAAATGGCGCAGCGGACGCTGAACTGAGCTCTGAACCAAACGCCGAAAAACAGGACGAAGCCCTCTCTGCTGAAGACGACACCCGTCCTCAGCCTGAATTGAGCATGGCATAAAGATAAGGCGCTACAAAGCCGAGGCTCCGACGTTTCGAAAAAGAGAGCCCCCACAAAAGGACCCCCTCTGTGACAACACTCACCCAGCGGTTACAGGCCATCGACACAGCTGATGGCCACGATGCACTACGCAACATTCTTCGTGGCATCGAAAAAGAAAGCTTGAGAGTTACACCAGAGGGGCAACTGGCCCCAAGCCCTCACCCACAGGGCTTGGGTTCGGCGCTCACCCATTCCCGTATCACAACGGATTATTCCGAAGCGCTACTGGAGTTTATTACACCCGCCATTAGCGACCACGACACCCTACTCCAGCAGCTGCAAGACATACACCGCTTCACCTATAGCCAATTGCAAAACGACGAGCGCCTCTGGGTAGCCAGTATGCCTTGCGCCCTACAGCAAGACAGCGATATTCCCGTTGCCCATTACGGCAATTCCAATAGCGGCCAAATGAAGACGGTTTACCGCCTGGGCCTGGGCCATCGCTATGGTCGCGCCATGCAAACCATCGCCGGTATTCATTTTAATTTTTCCCTGCCCAATACCCTGTGGCAGCAGCTTGGTGTGAATACCCAGAAAGATCGAACCGAGGCCTACTTCGGCCTTATCCGTAACTTCCGCCGCCATTTCTGGTTGCTGTTGTATTTGTTTGGTGCCTCACCAGCGGTGTGCAAGAGCTTCGTCAAAAATCGTGATCACCAACTGCAGCCTTTTGGTCACGACGACCACAGCCTACACCTGCCCTACGCTACCTCCCTGCGCATGGGTAACTTGGGCTATCAAAGCTCGGCTCAAGAATCTTTGGTGGTGTGTTACAACCACCTGGAAAATTATCTGCAAACCCTGGTTCAAGCCATTTCCACGGATTACCCCGGTTATGCCGCCACCGGCATTCAAGATGCCGAAGGCGACTATCAACAACTCAACACCGCCCTGCTGCAAATCGAAAACGAGTTCTACAGCACTATTCGCCCCAAGCGCACCGCAAAAAGCGGTGAAACCGCACTTACCGCTTTAGACAATGGCGGCGTGGAGTACATTGAGGTTCGTTGCATTGACCTCGATCCCTTCGCCCCAGAGGGCATCACGAAAAACACCCTGGCGTTTCTCGATATTTTCCTTTTGCATTGCGCCCTCAGCGACAGCCCCATGGCCGGCATCGACGAATACCGCGATATCCAAGAGAACCAAAAACGCATGGTGACCGAGGGCCGTAAACCTGATCTTACGCTTCGCCGTAGTGGGCACCCGCAAGCCTCCGACGGTGAATACAGCTTTGCCCAGTGGTCTCAGGAATTACTGGGTGAAATGCAGCCCATCGCTGAATTGCTAGATCAAGCGAACGACACTCAGCAGTACAGTGAAAGCCTTGCCATACAACAGGCGAAACTTACTGACAGCAGCCTAACCCCTTCTGCCCGGCTGCTAGACACCATGAAAGAAATGGATATCACCTACTTCCAGCTGGGGCTGCTATTAGCAAAACAGGCTCAACACAGCCTGAGCGAACCCCTCGAGAGCCCCCTGCAGCAGGTATTTACTGAAGAAGCCAAGGCCTCCCTGGAAGATCAAGTCGCCATGGAAGCCACCAGTAATGGCAGCTTTGAAGACTACCTGGCCAACTACTACGCCCAATACGATCAAATTCGTGAGCGCACCCAGGCAACGGAAGATCTCTGCCAGTAAAGACCGGCACATCCACTTCCCCAAGCCTATTTGGCACGCCAGTCTCAAGCTTACTTTCAAAAAGCGCCGTAACCCTTTGAAAGAGAAGGTGCCATTGCGAATTAGTGGCACCTAAACTAACATGTGTGGCAAAACACGCCACAGTCTATATTCTTTCAAAATATGATTCGTTCATTTGGGTCTCACCCAGTAAGGCTTCGCTCATCGGGCTTCACCCTGATAGAGCTGATTGCCGTAATCATCATTATCGGTGCTTTAGCCGCCGTGGCCCTGCCTCGCTTTGTGAATCTGCAAAGTGCCAGTCGTGAAGCGGTGATACAGGGAGTTCTAGGCTCTGCAAAAGCAACCAGCGACACTGTTCGCGCCCGCGGATTAATGGGCTGGGCTACTCAGGAAGTTCCTGGTCGTGACGACCTGCTGGACGTGGATGTAGACGGTGATGGCAGTTTTGAAACTCGGTTAAAGTGGGGTTATCTCGACAACACTGATGTAGAAAAATGGATGTACCTTTCCGACGAAATTGAAATTGAATACCAAGGCATCGAGCGAACCTACTTTGGCTACCGCTTGGACGGCAATCCCAATATTCGCGATACCCAATGTTATTTTCGCTACACACAAGCCGCCAACGCCACGACTCCCCCTCTATTTGAAGTGCAAGTCGCAGACTGCTAGCTTTCGACAATTCTTACACCGCTCTGAAACCTAATCCCTACAAGATTGTCTTTACTCCCTGTAGACTTTCCGTTTTTAGCAGAGATAAAGAACATCATGTCCATTAACAATGTGAATCGCCGACAATTTGTGACGGGTGCTCTCGCCTCCTCTGCACTACTTAGCTTGAATACTTCAGCAAGCGCTCCTAATAAAAAAAATATTCCGCCACAAACCACCCTTCAAGGTAACTCCACCCAACTTTCCATTGGTTACCAAACCGTAAACTTTACTGGCGCCGAACGCATTGCCACGACGGTTAACAATAGTTTTCCTGCACCCATCTTGCGCTGGAAGGAAGGTGAAACCGTCACCATCAATGTTAAAAATAATCTCGCGGTAGATTCCTCTATTCACTGGCATGGCATTATTTTGCCAACGGGTATGGATGGCGTGCCCGGTTTAAGTTTTAAAGGCATTCAGCCAGGCAACACGTTTCAATATCAATTCAAGCTGCAACAAAACGGTACTTACTGGTATCACAGTCACTCCGGCTTTCAAGAACAAACTGGTTTATTCGGTGCGATTATTATCGACCCCAAAGAACCTGAACCTTTTGCTTACGATCGCGATTACGTGGTGATGCTTTCCGATTGGAGTGACGAAAGCCCTAAGAGCATTTATGCCAACCTGAAAAAAGAAGGCCATATTTACAATACCCACGAACGCACCGTGGCAGATTTATATCGCGATATAAAAAATAAAGGCATACGTACAACTTTTAATGATCGTGTCATGTGGAATGATATGCGCATGAGCGATCGGGATATTTCGGATGTCACTGGTGCGGCTTACACCTTTTTAATGAATGGTAAAAATCCTGCAGATGGCTGGACCGGATTATTTAAAAAAGGAGAAAAAATTCGCCTGCGTTTTATTAACGCGGCAGCCATGACATTTTTTGATGTGGGAATACCAGGCCTAAAAATGAAAGTTATTGCCTCTGACGGACAATATCTAGAGCCTGTCAGTGTTGATGATTTTCGTATTGGTGTTGCTGAAACTTACGATGTGATTGTGGAGCCTGAAAGCGACACGGCCTACACCGTTTTTGCACAAGCCATTGATCGCAGTGGTTATGCCAGAGGCACCTTAACACCGGATCCTTCAGTGCAAGCTATTATCCCGCCCATGGACCCTCGCCCTATACTGACTCATCGCGATATGGGCATGGCGCATCATCAGCACAGTACTCACTCTCAACACAGCACCCAAACCTCCGAAAGCAAAATGATGATGGATCACAGCCATCACCACCATAATCATCACAAGATGCATCAACCCAAAAAACTTTCCATGGGAGCAGGTAAAGCGGGCTTTGGTAGCAGCCACAAAATTATCCACCATAAAACGGAATTGGGGCCCCATGTGGATATGCGCGCGGAGTCACCACAATATCAATTAGACGATCCAGGTATTGGTCTTCGTGATCATCAAAAACTATACGACCGCCGTGTGCTGACCTATGCGGATTTACGCAATCTTTATCCCACACCTGACCCTCGTGAACCCAGCCGCGAAATTCAGTTACACCTTACAGGCAATATGCATCGCTATTTATGGTCCTTTAACGGCATTCCCTATAGCAAAGCCGAGCCCATTATTTTGAAGCAAGGTGAACGTGTACGCGTTACTCTGGTGAACGACACCATGATGAATCATCCCATCCATCTTCATGGTTTATGGAGTGACTTGGAAACCGGCAACAGTGAAAATATACCTCGCAAACACACCATAGTCGTTCAACCCGGCGCAAAAATTAGTTACCTGGTTTCTGCAGACACCATCGGCCGCTGGGCTTACCACTGCCACCTTATGTATCACATGATCGGCATGTTCCGTGAAGTTCGAGTGGTTTAAAGGAGCGCATCCCGATGAAAAAAATCTTATCTCTCTGCTTCATAGCACTTCCTTTAAACGCTTTAGCAATGGGTGCAGAACCTTGGGTCTATTCTGCCAGCGTGCATAAACTGGAAACCAATGACAATCATCATTCAGCCATTAATTGGAATTTAAGCGCATCTGCAGCAAGAGATTATTCTCAATGGCAAGTCAGTACAGAAGGCCATCGCAGTAAAAATACAGAAACGGATAAGCAAGAAATTGAAGAAGCTAATCTTCGCATTAACTATAGCCATGCCATCTCACCCTATTGGGATGCACAACTAGGCTGGCAACGGGATTTTCAATACAGCGACAAAAACGACAAAACACAATCAAGAGATTGGTTATCCATCGGTTTTGAAGGTCTGATCCCCTGGTTTATAGAAAGCGAATTTTCACTGCTTGTTAATGATCGCGCTAATACCGCTCTTCATATCGAATTAGAAAAAGAATGGATGCTTACTCAAAAATGGATTTTACAACCTGAGCTGGAGCTGCGTTTTTACGGCAACAACGACCACCACTTTCACCACAGCACCGGCCTTGCAGAATCTGAATTCAGCCTGCGTTTAAAATACCGTGCAGGATTGAAGTTTTACCCCTATATTGGCGGCCTATGGCAGCGCCATCATAGCAACACTGCGGACTTGCTTCGCCGCGATAGTGAAAGTCTTGGGAAAAATGCCTTTATTGTGGGCTTTCATTACTGGTATTGATACCGGCATTAATAAAACATTATGGCAAAAACACTCGTCTTACAATCACACCGTTCACCTCTTCCTTCACCTTGGTTAAAGGAGTGCTTGGATTCTGTTGAATCTTGGGCAGAATATAGAGGTTTTGATTATCAATTTATCGGCGATGAGTTGTTTGCTTACTTAAAGCGTGATTTTTATGAACAGCTTTCATCACGCACGGTAATTGCTACCGATATCGCGCGCCTAAAAGCGATTCAAGACTTTTTAGCTGAAGGCTATAGCCGTGTGGTATGGGCTGATGCGGATTTTCTTGTTTTCAATCCTGAACAATTAACCCTTCCGGAAGGAAACTATGGATTAGGGCGAGAAATTTGGATTCAAACAGACAACAACAATCTTAATAGCAGCAATAAAAATAAGCTTAAATCCTACACCCAAGTGCACAATGCATTTATGGTTTTTCATCGCAACAATGCATTTTTAGATTTTTATATTGATCGTACCGAAAACTTATTAAAACAGGTTATTGCCAACAATAGTTTGCAGAGTGTTCCTCCACAGTTTATTGGCCCTAAGTTGCTGACTGCGCTTCACAACGCAACGCAATTACCCATCATTGAAAGCGCAGGTATGTTTAGCCCTCTCACCATCAAAGATATTATCGATGGTGGCGGACCCGCATTAGAGTTGATGAAGAAAAAAGCAAACGCGCCTTTTGCGGGTGCTAATCTGTGTACGTCGATGGTGAACAGTGGCGAACTAACAGACGAGGAAATAGGCGCAGCAATTAAGAATTTGTTGTTTTTAAAATCAATTTAGTTTCAAAGCTTTCAAGCACTTCCACGATGTTGTCATCCTGAACGCAGTGAAGGATCTCTTTTAAATTACAGAAACTGCCAAGGGAGATCCTTCGCTTGCACTCAGGATGACAAAGACTTCCAATCACTCAAAAACAATCGTCTTATTTCCGTGAATTAACACACGGTCTTCCAAGTGCGCACGCAAACCGCGAGACAGCGTCTGACTTTCCACGTCACGCCCCATGCGCACCAAGTCTTCCACGCTGTGGCGATGCTGAACACGGGCAATATCTTGGGAAATAATTGGCCCCGCATCTAAGTCTTCGGTGACGTAGTGACAAGTGGCACCAATCAACTTCACACCCCGCTTGTAGGCTTGATGGTACGGTTTAGCACCAATAAACGCGGGCAAGAAACTGTGGTGGATATTGATCACCTTGCCCATAAACTGCTGACAAAGTTCTGAAGGAAAAATTTGCATATAGCGCGCCAGCACGATTGCATCCGCATTAGCTTCGCTCACCAACGCTTTAACACGCTCAAAGTGCGGTGTTTTATTGTCAGGATCAACAGGTACATGGTGATAAGGAATATTGTTCCACTCCACCAACTCACGGGCATCGTTGTGATTGGAAATCACACACACTACATCAAACGCCATGTCTCCTGTACGCCAGCGGTGCAGCAAATCCGACAAGCAATGCTGCTCTTTACTGGCCAACAACACCACTCGCTTGCGTTCAGCAGTATCCGAAATATTCCACTCCATCTTGAACTCAGCGGCAATCTTTTCGATACCGGCTTTGAATTCACCCAAAGATACCGACAAGGACTCCGCCTTGATCTCATTGCGCATATAAAACCAACCACTATCCTCATCGGAGTACTGATCAGCCTCGGTAATCCAACCGCTCACAGAAGTAATATAAGAACTCACTGCCGCAACAACACCGGTGCGGTCAGGGCAAGAAATGGTTAAACGGTAAAAGTGGCTCATGGTTTTAGTTTTACTTATGACTATTACTGATGAAATTCGTGCTGGAAAGCCGCAATCATAAGCGGTTTCAGTAGCACTTGCCAGATACCGCCTATCCTGCAAGACGATACCAACGTAGCACCAACACCCAACTTGCTGTAAGCTCCGCGACCTCCCTGGGCCCACAAAGGCCTTACCCCCTCACACCTGCCCAACAGGGCACTTTCCGAGTATTTATGAATTTTTCCGATCTTGCCCTCTCCCCCCAAATTCTCGACGCCATTGCCGAGCAGGGTTACGATTCCCCCACACCCATTCAGGCACAAGCAATTCCGGCCATCATCGACGGCAAAGATGTAATGGCTGCGGCTCAAACAGGCACCGGAAAAACAGCTGGCTTTACTCTCCCCTTGCTCCAACGCCTGAGCAAAGGTGAAAAAGCCCAAGCCAACCAGGTACGGGCCTTGGTATTAACCCCTACTCGAGAGTTGGCAGCCCAAGTCGGCGACAGTGTAGAAGCCTACGGCAAAAACCTGCCTCTACGCTCCACGGTTGTATTTGGTGGGGTAAAAATTAATCCACAAATGATGAAGCTACGCAAAGGCGCAGACATCTTAGTCGCCACGCCTGGGCGCTTGATGGATCTCTACAATCAAAACGCTGTAAAGTTTAAGCAACTTGAAATATTGGTATTAGATGAAGCCGACCGCATGTTAGATATGGGCTTTATCCGCGACATCAAAAAAATTATCGCCTTACTCCCCAAGCAGCGACAAAATTTATTATTCAGCGCAACCTTTTCCGATGACATTCGCTCTCTAGCCAAGAGTTTGGTAAAAAATCCCATCGAAATTTCGGTAACACCTCGCAATGCTACGGCCAAAACGGTTGAGCAAACCATTTACCCTGTTGATAAGAATAAGAAAACACCTCTGCTCATCAAATTAATTAAAGACAATAATTGGCATCAAGTTTTAGTGTTTAGCCGCACCAAACACGGCGCTAACCGTATTGTAAAAAAATTGGTTTCTCAAAATATTCCTGCCGCTGCTATTCACGGTAATAAGAGCCAAGGGGCTCGCACAAAAGCCTTGGATGAATTTAAAAAAGGTAAAACTCAGGTATTAGTTGCAACAGATATTGCCGCCCGTGGTATCGATATTGACCAGCTACCCCAGGTTGTTAATTTCGACTTACCCAATGTTTCGGAAGATTATGTACACCGTATTGGACGCACTGGCCGCGCAGGCTCATCCGGGCAAGCGGTTTCCTTAGTTTGCGCCGATGAGTTTAAAGATTTAGCCGGTATTGAGCGATTAATACAACAAGTCCTTGAGCGCAAAACCATCGCCGGATTTGAACCCATTAATATCCTGCCTGAATCACGCTTAGATAAACGCCCTATTAAACCGAAAAAACCCAAAAAGTCTAAAACCGAGCACCATGATGGGCAGCGTTCTAGTGAAAATACACGAAGCCATAAACCTGCAGGAAAGAATAAGCGTCACCGTAAGCCTAGTGATAGTAGTACTAACGACAGCAGCACTAGAGACGGCAATTCTATAAACAGTAATAAAACTCAACAGGCAAAAGGCAGTGTCAAAAAGACAAGCAAGAAACCAAAGAAGCAATCGGCCACCCCGAAAGAAAAATTCGTATCGCCTTGGAAACGCTAAAATAATCCTAGGGCCTGTTAACACAGGCCTAACGCCACTCTAGCGAATTCGCCGCACCCGGAAAGATCGCCCCTTGAGTTTTCCGTGTTCAATCTTTTTTAAGGCCGTTTTAGCGACATCTCGCGTCACTGCCACATAAGCACAATTATCGAACACGTTAATTTTACCCACAGCACTACCGTCGATACCGTCTTTTCCTGTTAACGCCCCAAGAATATCCCCAGGTCGAACTTTTTGCTTTTTACCGCCATCAATCTGTAAAGTCGCCATGGCTGGCTTCGGAAACGATTTATTAAGCACTGATCCGGAAGGTAAAGATTCAGGAACGATGGCTTGCCCCAAAAAATCTTCCAGCCGTGTAACTTTATAACTTTCTTTTTCACTAAAAAGAGAACAGGCAATTCCTTTGTTACCCGCTCTCCCCGTACGACCAATGCGATGCACGTGCACTTCAGGCTCTCGGGCAATATGGTAGTTCACCACTGCATCTAAGGCCTCTATATCCAATCCTCTTGCAGCCACATCGGTCGCCACCAAAATTGACGCGCTTTTATTGGCAAAACGTATCAATATCTGATCACGTTGTTTTTGTTCTAAGTCACCGTGCAATGCCAGCGCACTGAAACCACTGGCTACTAAGCCGTCGGCCACTTCCTGTGTTTCTTTCTTGGTATTACAAAACACTACCGTGGATTCAGGGCGAAATTGCTGCAGTAATAATCGTAACGCCAATAACCGCGGCTCAGCATCGTTGATTGAACTCACATCGTAAAAAAACTGCTGAATACTTGTTGTTTCATGTGTTGACTCAACCTTCACCATCTTCGGTTGAATCATGATACGAGAAGCAATTGCTTGAATTTTTTCTGGATAGGTAGCGCTAAATAAAAGTGTCTGCCGCTTGCGAGGTGTTTTTTCAATAATGGCATCCAGGGATGCCTGAAACCCCATATCCAACATGCGATCGGCTTCATCCAAAACCAATGTAGTTAAATGGTCCAGATTAAGATTATTTTTCCGCAAGTGCTCTTCAACTCGCCCAGGCGTACCCACCACAATATGGGCTCCATGCTCTAGGGAACCCACCTGCGGCCCAAATGGCATACCGCCACAGAGCGTTAACACCTTAATATTGTGAATCGTCCGCGCCAACTTGCGTATTTCTTTTGCCACCTGATCTGCAAGTTCACGAGTAGGACACAATACCAAAGACTGCACCCGAAACTGCTTTACCTTCAGCTTCTGTAGCAAACCCAAACCAAAGGCAGCGGTTTTCCCCGAACCTGTTTTGGCCTGGGCAATGACATCTTTGCCATGCAAAATACTAGGCAAACTCTCCGCCTGAATAGGCGTCATGGTGTGATATTGCAAAGAAGATAAGTTCTCTAGCAATTCAGTATGCAACTGGAGACTAGAAAAAGAGAGATGGGAAGACGGTTGATTCACTGTAGTGGCCCTATAAAGCAATGGGCCACTTTATCATAAATTTGGTGTACCTAGCCTAGAAATGAGAATAACTAACTCTCAGACCCTTCATTGCGGCTAGACTCCACTTTCTTAGCTAATAACTCAATATTAATAAATGCATTTAGCAACTTAATGACCTTATAGATCAAGAATGCGGCCAGTAAAAAGAGCCAATTATCTAGTACTATTGGAGAGTACTTATGGAAAATTGCAATTAAATCAAGGGCTAAATAGGGAATAGCGGCACAATATGCTAACGTTCCTAGCTTTAGAACCCATCTCTTTATTTTCTGGCTTCGATAGAAATTAATCTCTTGATCAGTTGCCGTTCCCGATGCCTTCTTCGCTTTAATTTTTGATTCTTTGTACCAATTTTCTCTATCAACCGTCCAAATAAGTTTAGATAACAGAATATAGAATACAACGAGCGATCCTACTAAAATCCCTATACTTACAGGATCAGCAACAATGATCTCGAAGTCTTGCTTTAACTCAGGTATTTTCAATAACTCTTCCATTCCGGAACATCCTTTTTAGTGCTTTTACAAGTATATAAAATATTGCTGCCAAGAAACCTGCAGCAGCTCCCCCCAGGTGAGCCAAATAGTTTGTATTTGTTTCAGACCCACCTAAAACGTCGTAATAATTCACACCGATGTATGCCCCAACCAACAGTAATGCCGGCACCCGCACCACCCCCATTACAATAATTATCCAATAAAAGCATCTCGAAAACTTTAATGGATATACCAATGCGGAAAATGCCATCACACCAAAAACAACACCTGATAAACCCAATGATGGCAGTGAATTATTCAACCCAAATCCACCGTAGCTATAAACAAGTGACTTAACTACACAGGTGAATGCGATAAAGACTGCAAAAAGAAAAGAGCCTAAAGAAAGCTCAACCGCAATTGAAAACGCCAAGAAGAACACTAAATTAAATATCAAATGCTCCCAATCTGCATGACTAAACGCAGAAGAGAACATTCTCTTAATGCCATATTCTTGCGGGTAATACATTAAAGATACTGTAACTTCATCTGCAACGGTTTTTTTAGACTCCTCAACAATTTCTAAAATATCTTGAATCATATTTCCCGAATTATCGTCTTCACCGAGCGACCTTTCCAAAAAAGATTTTGAGTCAGGAATCTGCCGTAAACCTTTCATTAGATCGACACACTGTTCAATTTCAGCTTCGTTCTTATCAAAATCCATTTCCAAGAATGTTAATGCATAATCTGTTTTACAAAAGTCAGACATAGCATGCTCAAAATCAATTTGTGATTTATATTGATATAGAAACACCAAAACACACACTAGACAAATCAAGTATGTAATGAAAGGTTTACCTTTAAGCTCGACATCTAGCTGATAAGGAAAAAATAGCATTTTGAATTATTTCACAAGATCCATTAGCAACTCTAAAGGCAGCCAGGGATATATAATCAATAACACACCAACAACGCCCCAAAAACATGAAGCAAATCTACTCGAAGATTTAAGATAGCTATACACCGAATTCTCTGGGTTATACCAGACGGTATGAGTCGAACCATCAGTATAAGGAAGAATATCGCTAAAGCTTGTTGCCCACAAAGGAGCTGAAAATAGATTGGAACCAATGATTGTCAGCTCACCTACTTCATACTGATAACGTAGCTTCGGATGGTAAGCGGTGATGGTTTTTTTCGTGACAGGCTTATATTTATTAAAAGGGTTAATAAATATATGTTCGCTAGAATCTACCTCTGCTGTTGCTGTGGTAATTCTAGCCTCCGTTGATGGCCAATGAACGCGCAACTTAATTTTACGAAGGTTGTAAATTCCAAGACATACTAATAAAACTCCCAACCCCTGGATAAGATAATCAAGCTCCATTTTGTATTCCTTTTTAAACTTTTGACTTCCACTTGTCATCTTATCACAACAGTACATCTACAACGAGTTTCACGCCATACGATGCTCCCCCACTCACAAGGGAGTCACTCTTACTGAACCAAGAACTGCAAAAACAGTAAATCCTCAATGCCTTCCGTTAAGCCTTCTTCTTTTTCAATGGCAGAGCGCACTTCTTGTAAAAGCTGCCCGCGCAATAGTTCACGACCTTCCGCACTATTGATTCCCTCACGGGTTTGCGCCGTCAGTGCTAGGAGAATGTTGTTACGAAGTAGGTGGCGGTGAGCTCGTACCGCTTGTTGCACAGCGCTGTTGGCACAGCGCAAAGTGATATACACACGCATGTAGTGAAGCCGACCGCTTTCACCATCGTAATTCACCACGAATGGACTGAACTCGTAATCCACACGACTGGGGCCAATAAGCTCACCACTTTCGTCCATGGCGGGTTCTTCTCCACCCTCTTCCTGCGCAAAAACCTGGCCTGCGCTCATGGTACATACCAAGACCAATGCCCACGTTAACCCGGTACTGATCACACGGTTTTTCATAACTGACTTCATTCTGTTTCCTTATCAAATAACCCAGGCAAACTTTCTCGTTCCGCCAAGGTCACATTTCAGGCTATAGCATAGCCTTATTTATTCACTTACACTTCGCTTCTGCATATGCAGCAGCCCAAACAAAGCGGACTCTCTATGACACTGCCTTCTATTCGACTAACAAATCTATTACTGGCCTCCGCCAGTTTAGTCCTGATTCTTATTGCCCTGTTTATGCAGTATCAAATGGACCTTCCGCCTTGCCCACTTTGCATTAGCCAGCGGGTTGCCTTTATTACTGCAGGCACCTTTTGTTTTATCGCCTTTCTTCACGCCCCAAAACAATGGGGCCACCGAGTATATGCTGGCCTCAGTGCGCTGATTCTCGCAGGCGGTGCTGCCTTGGCTAGCCGCCAATTATGGCTGCAAAGCCTCCCTGAAGACCAGGTTCCTGCCTGCGGCCCCAGCATCGAGTATATGATCAGCAATTTCCCACTGTCTGAAGCGCTATCAGTTCTGCTTCAAGGGGACGGCAACTGCGCCGAAGTCGTTTGGACCTTCTTAGGGCTCAGTATTCCCGGCTGGACCCTAGTGGCTTTTATCGGCCTGATTCTGATCAATATCTGGCAGATGCTGCGCAAGCCAGCCTAGCAGGTGAAAAACTAATTTACTCGTTCTGACGCCGTTAACACCGGCCTCAACACCTGGCACTCTCAGAGAAAGTCTCTGAACTGGCTTGGCTCGCCTGCCAGCAGTAGTTTCCTTAATGAGTAGAGCCTTCCTTACAGTGGTGCTGTGCCCAGTATTCACTTCGTGTACACTCCGCGCATTCGCCAGAATTAGCCCAGCCCAGGACGTATCTACTTAATCATGCTCGCAGGTTTTATCTTTCTCGTTCTCTTTCAGTTTATCGGCGAAGCCTCCGCCTGGCTGTTCGACCTACCGATTCCCGGTGCGGTCATTGGCATGGCTCTGCTAGTGGTGTATCTACAAGGCGGCCTGCCCCGCCCCGAGGCGCTACCAGTGGTGAGCACCACATTAACTCAAAACCTGGCCTTGCTATTTTTACCCACAGCAGTGGGCATCTTCTTTCTCTCAGAGAAGATAAATCAGCAATGGTTACCTATATTAGCGGCCATTACCCTCAGTACCTTTATTACTTTATTGGTGACGGGTCTAGTGATGCAGTGGCAACACCAACGTAGGCACAAGGAATAACAGAACACCTTATGACTATGCTCGCCTTATCTCTACTACTGCTCACCTTAGTGGCCTATCAACTCAGTCTGATGCTGTATCGCCACCTCAATCAGCCTATTTATCTACACCCCACCATTGTGGGCTGTGGAGCCATCGCCGTGATTTTGGCCATTACCAAGGTACCCTACAGTGATTACTTTGAGGCTAACCAGTGGATTCAGTTCCTACTGGGCCCCGCCACGGTTGCCCTGGCCATCCCTCTACAACAACAGATGGCCAACTTACGCTTATTACTGGTACCTCTGTTGATCACCCTACCTATCGGTGCCCTGACGGCCTTCGCCAGCGCCATCTTGTTAGCGTCAGGCTTAGGGGCTGAAATGGATGTGCTGCTCTCCTTAAGCCCCAAATCTGTGACCACCCCCATTGCCATGGATCTCGCAGAAGAGTTAGGCGGTCTGCCGGTTCTAGCCGCAGGCGTGGTTGCCGCTACTGGCGTGTTCGGCGCACTCGTTGCCAGCCCCCTATTCAAACTGCTGAATATTACCGACCACCGTATCCAAGGCTTCACCATGGGCGTTGCGGCCCATGCCATGGGTACCGCCAGAGCCTTCGAGATCAGCAATCAGTGCGGTGCTTTCGCCAGCCTAGGCCTTGGCTTAACGGGCCTGATTACAGCGATTTGCTTGCCGTATGTGGCACCGGCGGTATTACCGCTGGTTTCACCCTAATTCCTGACTATGTGCGTAGCCCGGAGGGAACGCAGTGGAGTCCGGGACTGGTTAGATTAATTCCCGGACTCCGCCTCGCTGCCTCCGGGCTACCTATTCATCCAACCTCGAACATCAAACCTCCAACACCACCTACCTGTCAGGAATGTTCAATCTAAGTATTGAGATGGCGTAAACATTCCCTTATTCTGGAAACACCTCAAGGCAAACGCTTTGAAGCACTAACAATAAAAAGACGTACGCAACCGCAGTACAAGCTAACGGGACGCAAAACCATGCTTGAAAATTGTAAGAACGCAAAAGAACGATGGGGTGGTGTCAGCGACATCATCGACCGCTGGCTGCAAGAGCGCCAAGAACTGCTGGTTCTTTTCTGCCAGCTTAGTGAAATCAAAGAATTCGATGGCGAAAACGAAGCCCATGGCGAAAAGCTTCGCGAGCTTTGCCAAGTGATGGTGGACTATGTGTCTGCAGGCCACTTCGAAGTGTATGACCAGCTCATTAAAGAAGGTCAGGAATTCGAAGATGACGAAGGCCTAAAAACCGCCAGCAAACTCTTCACTACTATTGATGCCACCACCGAAGTGGTTCTCGACACCAACGATAAATACACCGAAACTGACGACTTGGAAACCCTGACGGAAGATCTGAGTAAGCTCGGCGTAGCCCTAGAGAGTCGCTTCAAAGCAGAAGACGCCATGATCGAAGTACTACATATGGCACACCGCGATCTCGTAGCCTAAGCCCGCAGTTTAAATTCTCCCCTTACCGGCACTGATCCACGATCGGTGCCGAGCAACTTCCCAAACCTTGGCGTATACTTTTCAGTACTTTTAACACTGGAAAGCCAAGATGCCTGTTTCCTTTTCGATAATAAAAATGCCTTCGCTGGCCACGCTGACTCTTACGCTGTTAACACTAAGCGCCTGCGATCGCGGCACGCCACCAGCCACCACCCTTGAAGCTGCCGTTCAAGGCATCCACGGCGCAGCACTATCCGACAACGGTCGCTTCGCTGCGATTGGCTCGATCAATCATGGTGGCAGCTTGTGGCGAATCAAAGACGGCGAACGACTGTATAACTGGAATCACAAAGCCAACGCCTTCACCACCATTTTAAATGCAGACTTTTCTCCCGAAGGTAATTGGGCAATCACTGCCGACCCGCACACCATGGTACTGTGGTCTATGAAAGACGGCAGTTCCTTTCGCTTTTGGACGGCCCCTGGAGAAATACTTTCGATTTCCTTAGCGCCAGAAGGTGAGTTGGCATTACTGGGATTGGATGATCACACCGCCACCATTTTCGATGTGAAACGCGGCGGCATTAAGCGCACCTTCCATCACGCAAACCGTGTTCGCTCCGTGGCCTTTAGTAACGATGCTCGCAGAGCCATTTCCGGCTCAGAAGACTACACCGCAAGCGTTTGGAATGTTGCCAGCGGAAAAGCCATTAATAGCTTTAAGCATAATGATGAAGTGCACTTGGTTTCACTTTCACCTAACGGCAAGCAGGCTTTTTCCGTGGCCAAATACGACCGTGCCGTACTCTGGGATGTAGACACCGGAAAAGCCATTGGCAGCACAAAACTCAATGCAGAGAAATTGCGCCGAGGCATGACTTACACTACCGCCAAGTTCTCCAACGATGGCCGCCAATTACTCACCGGCCGCCCGGATCAAATCATCGAACTGTGGGACACCCGAAACCTCGAACGCCTTCACCGCTGGGAGCTTCCCAAACGCGACGCCTGGCAGCCTACTAGCTCCGCGGCCGCAGCTGTTGGTTTCGGCAGTAATGGTGAATACTTTGCGGTGGGTTCCAATGGGTATGTGCATCGACTGGAACGTTAGACGTTAGACGTTAGACAAAATTATCGTCACTCCAGCGAAATCCCCGAAAACTTGCGTAGCCTGCGTAGAGTGCAGCGGCACGCAGGAAGAGAACGTAGGCAAAACTATGAACTGCCGGGATGCAGGGAAAGAGTGAAATGGCTTGCGAGGATTTGAAGCAGTAACGTTTTCACTCATACCGCTAGCGCTCTATGTGGGCCACGGAATAATCTTATTTTTTAGAGCTAAACTTCTCCCATATCGCCCTAAAGGGCGACCTACACATCTTTCGTCTAACATCTAACATTGATTATCAGGATACAGACCATCCCTGCCAGCCCCGAAAATTGCTCCTGCATTTTCAGGATACAGACCATCCCTGGTCATAAAAAAAACCGCCTACCCATCACTGAGCAGGCGGTTTCTGAGAAAACCGAAAGTAGGGAATTAACCCTCAGCTTTCGCCTTCAACAATTCCACTTCGAAAATCAGCACTTGGTTCGGGCCAATTTGCGCACCGGCACCACGCTCACCGTATGCCAACGCCGCTGGAATATACAATTCCCACTTACTGCCTTCTGGCATCAGTTGAAGCGCTTCGGTCCAACCAGGAATCACACCCTGCACAGGGAAGGTTGCAGGCTCACCACGGCCATAGGAGCTATCAAATTCTGTACCGTCTGTTAGTGTTCCACGGTAATGAACGGTAACCGTATCTTCAGCCGTTGGCTTAGAGCCGGCACCTTCAGTCACAACTTTATACTGCAAGCCACTTTCTGTAGCCTGAACACCTTCTTTTTTGGCATTTTCAGCAAGGAAGGCTGCACCTTCTTTTAGGTTGTTTTCTGAAACCGTCTTAAAGGCTTCAGCTTGTTTTTTCATCTGTGTCTTCTGGAAAGCTTGCATGGCATCTTCTTGCTGCTGCTCATCCAGCTTAATCTCTGCACCAGACATGCGATCACTCAAGCCCAGCTTAAGCGCATCCACATCGATCTCAATATTCTGTGCTTTAAATTGAGTCGCAAACTGTACACCGATAGCGTAACTAGCCTTCTGCTCAACGGTTTCCAAAGTAATCGGCTGTGGTGCAGCCGCTTCTTTATTACAAGCTGCCAATAATACTGCTGTGGCAATTACAGTACTCTTTAGCACTGCCCCCTTAAGTACATTTTTCATGTGTCTTACACCTGTTGTTTTACAATATGGTTTTACAATTATTTAGTGGCATTGGAGCTGTTCTAATTAATGCTTTTCTAGCTCTTTTGCCCGCTGGCTCATCAAGTCCTGAACCTTCTTGGCATCTTCCACCAACTTAGGCACCTGATCTAAAGGCACTGTGGTGGGCAATGGTACCGGAAGTGACGAGCTAACCCCAGCCTGGCTTTCCTCTTCTTCCAACATTTTAATGCCTTCCATCAGGTTAACATTTGGATCAATCCACACTTCTTTCAAATCTGAAATATCTGCCGTATTAAACGGTGGCCTATCAGAGAACTGGCTTTTACCGTACTTATCCTTCCACTTAAAGACCCGAGTCTTACCCATTTTGTTCAGGCCTTCAACGTCTTCACCAGTGGTTTGCTCAACAGTCTGACCAAGCTTGCGCCCCCAGCCATCAAAATCCGGTAGGAAGTCACTGGGCTTTAACCACGGCTGACCATCAGGATTTTTAATAAAAAACATCCCTGCTACCCCCAGCATCAACACAAAGCAGATAAATTTTACAAATAACTTCATTCCCTAGGCTCCCCTCTGCAATAAAAACACGATTATATGCACAAAATGACGAACAAAACGTACCCCTTTCTCCGTAACCCGACTATTATTTGTGCAAAACATTGGCAACAGTGGTTTATTTACTGCTATAACATCACACATTCTTTCTGAACATAATCCGAACAAGAGGAAGACCCCATGGCTGCAAAGCGCGCACCGAAAAAAGCCAAAGCGAAAGCGACAACTAAGGCAAAAACCGCAGACCCCATCGCCAAGCTAGAAAAACAGCTAACACAACTGCAATCTCAGGTTGATAAGGCACGAGCCAAACAACTGAGTGACGCCGAAAAAGCAGCTAAAAAGGCACAAAGCGCTTCGGATTCCGCCCAGAAAAAACTGAAAGCCGCAAAAGACAAGCAGTCTAAAGCTACTGCTGCCTTAAAGAAAAAGAAAACGGCAGCTAATGAAAAGCGCGTTGCCGATGCTAAAAAAGCAATCGCTGCAGTGCAAAAAATTGCTGATAGCACCAAGGCCGAAGCCACTTCAGCTAAGTCTGCATTAGTAAATATCAAAGCTGAGCAAAAACTTCGCGACGACATTGCCAAAGCATCTACGAAAGCCAGTAAAGAGCTTACGGGTAAATTCGAGAAAGCTGCCAAGCTAAAAGCTGCTGCCGAGGCCAAGAAAGCTGCCGCTGCCGCGAAGAAGGCCGCAATTGCTGCTAAGAAAGCGGAAGCAAAGCAAAAGGCCCAAGAGAAAGCCGCAGCTGCAAAGAAAAAAGCTGCTGAGAAAAAAGCCGCCGCTATAGCCAAAAAGAAAGCAGCCGCTGAGAAGAAAAAGGCCGCAGCTGCGAAGAAGAAAGCCCCAGCTAAAAAGGCAGTGACGAAAAAGCCTGCAGCCAAAAAAGCCGCCCCTAAGAAAGCTGCTGCAAAACCTGCAACCAAGAAAGCGACCCAGAAAAAGGCCACTGCAAAGCCTGCGGCAAAAAAAGCAGCGCCTAAAACCGTTACTAAGAAGGCAGCCCCGAAAAAAGCTGCTGCCCCTAAGAAAACCCCGGCTAAACCAACCGCGGCAAAGCCAGTGGTAAAACCTAAGGCAACGCCAAAGCCCAAGGTACGAGTGGAAGCAGAAACCAAGCAAGAGCCACCTAAACCTACTGCCCCCCCTGAAACGCCGATCAAAACCAATCAGCCACCTCAGGCGGCAACACTCGCTCAAGCCTTACTGCAATCTCAGCCTAAGCAAGACAGTGGTTCCTTATTTGATAGCAAGCCTGCTGAAAGCGGGCCTGTCGACGACAACGCTGATAACAGCTAAACGAGGCACACATTAGGCATTAAGCATATAGCTATTTCCTAAAAGTTACCCCACATTAAAGGCTCCGCATACCACGGGGCCTTTTTTGTGACCTGCTGTTCAGCCTAGGGTTACATAAAACAATTACAGGAAAAAACTGACCAAAAAAAACGCCCCGCGAAAGCGGGGCGCTGGGTTTGTATTAGGCGGTGAGGAGGGGAAATACCTAATACGTTGTTTCGACAATCAATGTCTAGTCACACTTAGTTTTCGTACTTCGCCAAAAGTAATAAATAAAATCGCATGCCATGCGATAGGTAAGACTAGGTGCTGATACGTTAGTTCCCCAAAAAATTAAATTATTTTAATTTTTTTCTGGTTTCCCTAATGCCGCCGGCTAAAACTCTCTAGGAACCCCAAATTTCCAAGAGATTCTTCTTCGCTCCACTCATCAGAATGACAATTCAAGAACCCCTAAACTAAGGGTTAATCGAATTTTAAAGCGTAGGCGAGGCAGGCTCTGTGGTGATAAATACCTTCGAAAAAGCGGAGCTTACAATTAGTAAGTGAGCATTTTGAGAAGGGGTTTATCGCCGCAGAGGCAAAAGTTCACCCCGCGAGCCAAGCGAGTGCCTTGGGTGCGCAGGTAGCTATAAAACAGATTAATGGGCTTCTTCCCAAGAAAATCCTACCCCTGCATCCACCACCAGCGGAACCGCCAACTCTGCAGCATCCCCCATGAGCTGCTCTAACGCTTCCACCACGGCATCCACACGATTCTCGGCAACTTCCAGTACCAATTCATCATGCACCTGCATTATTAGACGAGCATCTTCGCCACTTTCCCCCAGCCAACGATCAACGGAAATCATAGCCCGCTTGATAATGTCTGCAGCGGTTCCTTGCATAGGGGCATTAATAGCCGTGCGCTCAGCGGCCTGTTGACGCATCTTGTTGCTGACATTGATTTCAGGCAGATGTAAGCGGCGACCAAAGAGGGTTTCCACATAGCCCTGATCGTGGGCCTGCGCACGGGTACGCTCCATATAATCCAACACACCCGGGTAGCGCTCGAAATACAGGTCAATATACTCCTGAGCTTCGTTGCGCCCCAAACCTAACTGCTTCGCCAAGCCAAAAGCAGACATACCGTAGATCAAGCCAAAGTTAATGGCTTTGGCGCTGCGGCGCTGCTCGTCGCTCACCGCATCGCGAGTCACACCAAAAACTTCTGCAGCAGTCGCTCTGTGCACGTCTTCTCCTTGCTGGAAAGCCGTTAACAAACCCTCGTCACCGGAAAGGTGAGCCATAATACGCAATTCAATCTGGGAGTAATCCGCAGCTACCACCTTGTAGCCTTCACGGGCCACAAAGGCCTGGCGAATTCGACGGCCTTCTTCTGTGCGCACAGGAATATTCTGTAAATTGGGGTCTGAAGAGGACAGGCGCCCCGTGGCTGTTACCGCCTGGTGGTAGCTGGTGTGCACACGGCCTGTGGCCGGGTTAATCATCTGCGGCAACTTGTCGGTATAGGTAGATTTCAATTTCGACAAGCTTCGGTGCTCGATCAAGATACGTGGCAACTCATAATCTAAAGCAAGCTCCTGCAGCACTTCTTCCGCCGTAGAAGGCGCACCCTTGGGGGTTTTCTTAATCACCGGCAGTTCCAGCTTTTCAAACAGGATAGCCCCCAGCTGCTTGGTGGACGCCAAATTAAATTCTTCCCCGGCAATATCAAAGGCCTGCTTTTCTAGCTCACCCAAACGCTGGGTGATTTGCTGGCTTTGCAACCCTAGAGCGTTAGCATCCACTAGGGCACCATTGCGCTCAATGGTGGAAAGTACCGTGAGCAAGGGCATTTCGATGGTGTCGAACACCTTGGATAGAGCTTCATCCTGCCTCAATTGCGGCTCTAGGGTATTGTGCAAACGCAAGGTGATATCTGCATCTTCCGCCGCATAGGGGCCCGCCTGCTCCAGGTCGATCTGATTAAAGGTGAGCTGCTTTTTCCCCTTGCCGGCGATAGCTTCAAACTTAATGGTTTCCACCCCCAGATACTTCTGGGCCAGTGAATCCATATCGTGACGGGTAGCGGTGCTGTCCAACACGTAGGACTCCAGCATGGTGTCGTAGGCGATACCCTTTAATTCAATACCGTGGTTGAGTAACACGCTGCGATCGTATTTCAGGTTTTGACCGACTTTTCTACGGTTCTCATCTTCGAGAATGGGCTTGAGCTTTTGCCACACCAGTTCTTCACTGAGCTGTTCTGGCGCACCCATATAGTCATGAGCAAAAGGCAGATAGGCCGCCTCGCCCTCTTCCACGGCGAAGGACACCCCCACCACACGAGCTTCCATGTAGTTCAAGCTGGTAGTTTCAGTATCAAAGGCGAATAAGTCAGCGCTGGCTAACTTGTCTAGCCAGCGATCAAGATCTGCTTCCGTCAGCAGGGTTTCGTAATGGGTCTCAATCACTTTCGCTGGTACAGTACTGTCACCGGATTCAGCTCCCGATTCACTTCCCGATTCCAGCTCGGCAATCCAGGTTTTAAATTCCATTTCCTGGTACAGGGCTAACAGGGCTTCGTTATCTTGAGGCACCATCACCAAATCTGCCGGGCCCTCTTCTAAAGCAACGTCGGTTTTAATGGTAGCCAGCTCATAGGAAAGGTAAGCCTGATCCTTGTTCTCCTCCAACTTCTTGGCCATGGTTTTGGCGCCGCGAAACGCCAAGTCTTTCACTTTATCCAGGTTGCTATAGACGCTGTCCAAGCCCCCTAAGCCTTGCAGTAAACCCAATGCTGTTTTCTCGCCCACCCCCGGCACCCCCGGGATGTTATCCACCTTGTCACCCATCAGGGCAAGGAAGTCGATGATCAGCTCTGGAGGAATTCCGAATTTTTCTGTTACCCCTGCTACATCCATGGTGGTTTCTGTCATGGTATTTTCCAGGGTCACATGCTGATTCACCAACTGAGCCATGTCTTTGTCCCCCGTAGAGACAATCACATCCATGCCCAGCTCAGTGGCTTGGCGGGCCAGAGTACCAATCACATCATCCGCTTCCACACCGTCAATGATTAACAGCGGAAACCCCATAGCGCGGATAATGGCGTGAGTGGGTTCGATTTGGCTGCGCAAATCATCTGGCATAGGCGGGCGATTGGCTTTGTAGTCTGAATAGATCTCATCCCGGAAGGTTTTGCCCTTGGCATCGAAGATGACGGCGGCATGGCTCTCTGGGTAATCCTTGCGCAAACGCCGCAGCATATTGGCTACCCCTCTCACCGCACCCACAGGCTCACCACCACTGGTACGCAAGTCCGCTTTGAACATGGCATGGAAGGCGCGATACAGATAGGAAGAACCATCAACGAGAATCAGAGGGGCTTGCTGGGTCATAGTGTTTTCTTATTGCAAATAGACAAAGTAAAGGCGATCAACGGAAATAGCCGCTAAGGATACACATTGTCTCGCCAGAAGGCTCCAAGTGAGATCCAAATCCTCTTCACTCGCATCGTCAAGAAAACACCTCTAAAATGTGAATCAAGCATCATGTGTTACGTATTGATACCTATAAAGGAACAGCTAACCGGCAGGAGTCGCCTATATCAACAAAAAGAACAGAAAAGCAAAATTTCACTTGCAACATAGGTAACACTTGGTTACATTAGGTAACAGGTCAGCGGCAACGCTGGTTTGAGACAAGATTTAAGCTTCTGGGACGCACACTTTGCTCCGGGAAGCTGCGGAAGACATCTTGGCTTTACCTCTTATTATCTCCCTTAATACCGCTTAGCCTATCTAAGCGGTTTTTTTTTGCCCAAAAACTTTTACCCAAACGCTACCGCCCCCATTCATCGTCCATGCGTGAAACCGACAACCCCCAGCTACTTCTTAGGGTGAACGGCAGTGAACGCCTGGGAAAACTCAGTAAAGTAGTGAATAAAACTCGAATAAGCCTTTTCGCTGGCCAACAAATCCACCACCACCAAGGGTACGCCTTTATTCACAGCCAACTTACTGGCCAGCGTGTCATTGCCCACTGAAGTCACTACCGCCATAGGCTGCAGCTTGTACAGGTTTCCTAAGTGGCCCGCACTAACACTTCCGTGCCCTCGGCCTCGAAGACTCCCCAGCTGCGTAATGCCATAATGGCTAACAAACCCATCGTAGCCATCATGATCGACGACAATCGATAGTTTTTCGCTCTCTTTAAGTGCCTTACGGGTATTTTGATCTACGGCTCTCAGCCGCTGCTGCAACCGCGCCTCCCGCTCTCGAAACACTTGTGCAGATGCTGGAAAACGGGCCACCAACTGTTGACGAAGTGCCATCGCATACTGACTCACGCTTTTCACATCAATCCAGGGGTGCATGCCTTGATGGCCTTCATCATGCTCCTCGTGATTGCCCTCGTCATCGTCGCCTGGGCTATGACTGCGGTGATGGTGGTGACTGTGATGATGGTGGTCGGCCTCTTCCTCGCTTTGGCTCTCATTTTCAAGCCAAGCAAGTCGCTTCTCGATGGGCAGGCCCGCAACCGCTTTTACCAAGGTAGCTTCCAGCTCGGGGCCAACCCACAACAGTAAATCTGCTTGCAGCAGCGCTTTGCGTGCTGAGGGTTTAAGCTGAAATTGATGGGGATTGCCATTCTTCGGTAACAGCCGAGTGACGGCCACCTGCTCCCCACCAATGTCCCGCGCTATCAAAGCCAGCGGTTCAATACTGGTAACGATTTTTAAGGGGGCTGATTTTACAGGCGTGACGTTTACAGACCCTGGCTTAACATCGGCTGAGCTTGCCGCAGTAACACCAGTAGTCACAAAGGCCAGCGCACTGAAAACCAATATCCCACGGCTTCTTACAAAGCTTTTTGCAAAGCGCTTTACCAATACTTCTACCATTGTTTTACTCTTATCATTACGCTCTATTAAATCCGCGCTTATAATACTGCTCCCACTCCTCCATTAAAAAGATTTTCCCTGTGAATCCAGCCACATCGCCAATGCCACTTATTCAGGCAAATGACCTCTGCGTACATTTTGGCGATCGCCAGGTGCTTAACCATGTGAATACCAGCCTGCACACGGGTGAAATTGTTACCGTTATCGGCCCCAATGGTGCCGGTAAATCCACCCTCGCAAAAACCTTATTAGGATTAGTGACCCCTACCCATGGGTCTGTAACGCGTCAGAATAAATTGCGCATTGGTTATATGCCGCAAAAACTTCATGTGGACGCCAGCCTACCCATTACGGTTGAACGTTTTATCCGCCTAGGAGGAGGCAACCGTTCCGAAGCCTTACAGGCTATGGAGCGCGCCGGCATCAACCTCTTGAGTAAAGCACAGGTGGCCGAGCTTTCCGGCGGCGAAACACAAAGGCTACTACTGGCTCGCGCACTGATTCGCAAACCACAGCTCTTGGTATTGGACGAACCTGAACAAGGTATGGATGTTACCGGCCAGTCGGCACTCTACAAGCTAATCGCCGAGCTGCGAGACGACCTGAATTGTGGCGTACTGCTGATCTCTCACGAACTTCATCTGGTGATGGCCTCCACGGATCGCGTGATCTGCCTTAACCAGCATATCTGCTGCCAAGGCGAGCCCAAACACATTCAAACTAACCCCGCCTACCTGGAATTATTTGGCGCCCCGGCAGAGAGCGGCTTGGCGCTCTATACCCACCAGCACGATCACGCCCACGACATTCATGGCGATATTGTGGGAGATCACCCCCATGATCATAGCCAGACTCATAGCAACAGTCATAACCACAATCATGGCTGTAACCACGACCACTCCCTCACGACGCATAAGAAAGGGGATGAATCATGATGGAGTTTCTCTGGCTGGCGCTGGCAGCAGGCTTAGGCATCACCCTGGTAAGTGGGCCATTGGGCAGCTTACTGGTTTGGCGGCGCATGGCATTTTTCGGGGATACCCTGGCCCACGGCGCATTGCTGGGCATCGCTTTATCTCTGTTCTTCCAATTCTCAAATACATTGGGCATCGTGATTGCCGCCATGTCTTTGGGCTTGGCACTGGCCTGGCTACAAACAAAGCGCCAAATTGGAAACGACACCCTGCTGGGAATTCTGTCTCACAGCACCCTCGCCCTCGGTATTATCGCCATCAGTGTCGTAGACACTCCAGTGGATATTGAAGCGCTACTGTTCGGGGATGTACTGGCGGTTTCCACTCAGCAAGTACTGAGCATCTGGGGCCTCGGCATCGCGACCTTACTGTTATTGATCAAGCTGTGGCGCCCGCTCCTCTCCATTACCGTGCAACCGGAATTAGCGGCGGTAGAAGGCGTCAATGTTCACCTAGTACAACTGGGGCTCACACTGGCTTTGGCACTGACCATTGCTGTAGCCATGCAAGCGGTGGGGGTGCTCTTGGTGACCGCTTTACTGATTATTCCCGCCGCTGCCGCCAGGCCCCCCTCCCATAACCCGGAGCAGATGGCTATCCTGGCCAGTGTCATTGGCGGGCTCTCGGTTTGTTTAGGGTTAGCCGCGTCTTGGTTTTACGATGTTCCCGCAGGCCCCGCCATAGTGGTGGCTTCAACACTGCTATTATTAATGGCAAGGCTTATTAAAAAGTAACTTTTTAACAAGCCACCCCTTAACAACTAACCTCCTCTTCCCACCTTCAAGGAGTTTCCTATGCCCCTTTCAGTTCCCGAACTCGTTCAACAAGCCGCCGGTGGCATTCGCCGCTTAGATGCTCAAACTGCATTGGCCGAGTACCAAGAAAAACAGGGATTAATTATTGATGTTCGCGAGCCCGGTGAAGTCTCCCAACTGCCCACACCCGGCACCATTAACATTCCTCGCGGCGTACTGGAGATGAAAATCACCGAACTCTGCCCAAATGAAGAGGCTGCCATTTATATTCATTGCGCTTCTGGCGGCCGCGCCACCTTAGCCGCGGAACAACTCAAGCGACTGGGCTATACCGATGTCACTGCCATTGCCTGTACCGCCCAGGAACTGTGTCAGTTGATGGACTAAAAGGGTAATTCCTGATAACTCCTGGTTACCCCTTTTATTCCTTAGTAGCCCACGTAACACTCGCTAGCCATGGCAACGACAATTCACTCTCGCTATCTCGACGCAGTTAATCGCATTGGCCAGTATGTTTACGACCACAGTGATAAAGCCATCACACTGGATGAGCTTTCTCACCTGGTTGCCATTTCTAAGTATCATTTAAATCGCATTTTCGCAGCGGCCACAGGTTATCAATTGGGAGAGTTTGTTCAACGGCGAAAGCTGGACAAAGCCTTTTTCTTATTACAACAGGCCTACGAAAAAAACTCCGCCGCAGCGCAATCCGAACCGGTAAAAATGATCGATATCGCCCTAGCAGTGGGTTACGACTCCCACTCCGCTTTCTCTCGTGCCTTTCAAAAACATTTCAGCCTTACACCCACGGATATTGCCAGCGGTAAGCGCCTCGCCTCTTCCGGCCAGCGAAAACTTCCAAAGTACACCATGCCGGAAGATGAGCAACAAAATCTACAGCCTGAAATTTTGACCTTGCCGCAAAGAACCATTTACGGATTCTATGGCAAAGGCTTCACCGATCAAAGCTATCAAGCCATGGCCGAAGGCCTGTATGAAAAACTGGTAACCTTGGCTGACCAGCCTTACGAACAACTTCAGCCTATTGGTGTTTCTCTGGATAACCCCTGGACAGGGGATCAATCTCAAAGCCGCTTTTTTGCCGGGCTGGGCTTAGGCCTAGAAGCGCATTGTGAGCACCTGGAAAGCTACACCTGGCCCGCAGGCACTTGGGCCAAGTTTACTCACGTCGGCCCTTACAGCACCATGTGGCAAACCATCATGAAAATTTATGCCCAGTGGGCCATTCCAAATAATATTGTGTTGATGGATACCGCGATGGTGCAGCGCTATTTTCATGATGTGTATACCACACCACCGGAAGAGTTAGTCTCAGAACTTTATTTTGGGATTGAAAACACCTAATTCGCACTTTCTGCACAGCAACCACTGCTAGCTACCGCCATACTTCAGCCACACACTTTATTCATCAACAAGGACTGCGAAATGAACCAACTAACCGTGTTATGGCTAATTGCGCTGCTATCACCCGCTCTGCTTCACGCTAATACAAACGAAAAACCTGACATTGCGATTCAGGAAATCGATTTTTACAACGACACCCATCAACGTCCGGTAAAAGTACGCTTTTGGTACTCTCCCGCTAACAAAAAGTGTGATGCACAAATCTGTTTACCGACTTCACACAACCCTGAAAAACTTGCAGTTTTATCTCATGGTGCTTTTGGCTCACCTCGTTCCTTAAATTGGCTGGGTTCTAATCTCGCAGCTCAAGGCTGGCTCGTAGCGGGGGTTGCTCACTATGAAGAATCCTGGGTATACGGGCGAGATTCCATTGACTACCGCTCTGTTGCTCGCCCTTGGCAGCGAGCTCAAGATATTCAATTTCTGCTGAACAATATCAATCAAGAAGGCGTATTCAATCAGCAAATTAAAACTGACAAGGTGCTCGCGGCTGGGCATTCAGCCGGTGGATTTACCGCCTTAAGCTTGGCTGGAGCGAAGATCAGCGTAAAAAAAGTGCGAGACTATTGTCAATCTTCAAAAGCCGAAATGGACTTGGGCTGTAACTATATCAAGCAACCACTTTGGGCTAAGTTATTAACATGGCTAGGCTTACAATCAGACTCCTCTTCTGACTTATCAAAAGCACTACCGCAAGAGCTGTCCGACTTTAAAGATAATCGTATTACCGCCGTAATTGCCCTCGATCCGGCGCTAGGCCACGGCGCAACCAAAGAGAGTTTAGACAATATTGATATTCCTGTTGCTGTGTTTGGAGCAGAGAATAATGACTTCTTACCTTTTTCAGTACATGCAGAATATTTTGCAAAAAATATACATGATTCAGAACTACACCCTATTGGCAAAGGCGCTGGCCATTTTATTTTTATTGATCAGTGTGATCACAATTTTGACATATTTGACATTCCGCTATGTACGGATAGGGAAGGAACAAATCGAGGAGAACTACAAGAAGAGATATTCAGAAAGATATCTGAATTTAATAAAAATATTACTAGCTTATAAAGCCTTAAAAAAGGCCTTCTAAATTAGAAGGCCTTAAAGATAAAACGTCACTTATAGGAGTTTAAAATCCAACTGCTACGCCAACGCTGAAGGTCAATATTTCACCAGAATCATGGCTGATTAACTTGGTTCTTACTTCTACGTTATCTTTATTTTCGTATGCTGTTCCAAGACCAAAAAATGCCTCAGTACTAGATTCATTAACATCAATGGTATAGGGGCCAATACTCACTGAGTCATCGGCCTCTAATCGCTCAGATCCTAAAATACCAAATAGCCGAGTTTTTTCAGAGATCTGCCCGCCAATATTTAGCGCATAAGAAAACGATGTTATCTCAAGCCCAAATGGGCCAACATCACCAAAATTATTATAGTTAACTTCAAATTCAAAATTGTCGTTGAATTGATAACCCAAACCCGCAGCAATTATGAATCCATTATCATAATCAGTATCAGCTATACCGGCCTCAAGATTTAAAAATGGCTTTCCTTCTGCACTAGCAAAGCAGCTAACCAAGGAAAGACCGGCGATTAAAATAGCTTTTTTCATTTCTTTTCTCCTTAAGAAATTGTCATTCAAATGCGCAGTTAATTTGCGCGACGGAAATATACAAGATAAATAGGAGAAATAAAACTGAAATATACTTAGCCAGTTGCCAACATTATATCTGGAAGATCTTCAGCAACTTCCTGAATAGTGGAATATTTTTCCAATATTCTGACAACTTCAGGATGTGGCTGGCTCCAAATTTCAGGTAAGTCGGCCTCTCCTTCGGTCAAAATTGAAAAAGCCAATTTCTCATTAGGCGGTGTAAATTGTGAATCAACTCCCTCTTTATTTCCTCGGGGGTCGATTCGATACCAACCATAGTCTTTTAAGTACACTGCATTTAAACCGTGTAAACTAAAAGGGGGCTGATTATTAGAAATGGTCAGGCGCTGATAGCAAAGACCTGTAGGAATCTTATTCGCCCGCAGCAGTGATGCCAGTAAGTGGCTTTTGGCGTAGCAATAGCCAGTACCGTGCTCCAGAACATCAGAGGCAACACAGGTCACAGGATTTAACTGATAATCCCAACTGTGCTTGATCTCATCTCGCACAAACTCAAAGCAGGCTTTAGCAATGTCCGTGTCTGTATTCTTTCCTTCGGCTAAGATACAGGCTTTTTCAACAATACTTGGATGCCGCCAGTTAATATAAGTGCTGTGCTGTAAATACTTTTCCATAAGCCATATTCTCCTTTAAAGACTGACTTAACTTTTTCTTTTTAAAATACCAATAGCCGATTGTATATGCTCAGCCGCATCATGACCAAGCCCCGTTAAATAGCCACCATCGACTTGAGAGACCAATCCTTTTTCGTGCAGTCGCTCGATAGCCGCGATATTCTCTGCATCAGCGTCGCTATGTACTTTAATACCAGCTTGCGTGGTACTGAGATCGAATTGCATCAATAAATTAAGTTCAGCAACCAGCTCTTTTGCAATAGACATAATCTTATCCTTTATTTAAAAGACTCTTGAAAGTCCTAAGTGAAGTTTGATCGAAAATTCAGTTTATAAGTGCTGAATAGATCGTAAAACTTCAACGGTTTTCTGAATATCGAATGGGGGCTTAATTAAACCCTGATAATGACCTCTCGGGTTAATCAAGGCGAGATGAGAAGAGTGGTCAATGGTATAGCTATCACCTAGGGTTTGCTTCATATGAGCAATATTAAAATTGCGAGCCACTCGCGCTATGGTATTTTCATCAGTAGCGGTTAGCGCCTGAAACTCACTATTAAAGTAATCCATATAAGGCTGTAGCTTATCTGGCGTATCTCGCAACGGATCGAGGCTCAATAAAACAACTTGAAAATTTCTTTGCTCAATAGGCGATAGCTTGTCGTAAATTTTATTGAGCGTTGCCAGTGTTGTGGGGCAAACATCCGGGCACTGGGTAAAACCGAAAAACATAATGGTCCAGCGACCCTCAAGAAAGCTATTGCCCACAGCTTTACCGTTTTTATCCAACATTTCAAAAGGCTGAACCACTCTCGAACGTTCAAATAACAAGGCTCCTCGATCTTGCAACTCGGCTTCGCTTAATACGCGAGGCTTGGTGTATTTGTTATAGGCGAGAAACATCACACCCAATACAATCAATACCAGTACGGTAACGGTACGGTGAATGGCCGGTTTGCGGGATTCGATATCGAAGGCTTGTTCGGTCATTTCCTTCCTCTGTCATTCCCGCGTAGGCGGGAATCTATTTTTAATGTTGTCATTTCTTCCTGTAGATTCCCGCCTACGCGGGAATGACGCAAGAAACAGGCGGGAGACGCAGACCTTGTCATCCTGAACGCAGTGAAGGATCCTCTATCAGAATTAACAATACCGAGAAAAGATCCTTCGCTTGCGCTCAGGATGACATGAAAACGTTAAATATAATGATCCGTCAGCATAAAAATAAATAGGGCCATCAAATACCAAATAGAATATTTAAACGTTTTCATTCCTACTGGCTTACCCATGTATAAAACCACGGCCCAATAGAGGAAACCAATATTCAACAATACGGCTCCGGCAAGATAGATATATCCGCTCATACCCGTTGCAAAAGGCAGTAAAGTTACTGCCGTTAGAATGAGGGTATAGAGTAAAATATGCAGGCGGGTGTATTGATCACCGTGGGTAACCGGCAGCATAGGAATTTCTGCATTGGCATATTCCGCTTTGCGATGTACTGCTAGCGCCCAGAAGTGTGGCGGTGTCCAAGCAAAAATAATTAACACCAGCAGCAGCGCATAGGCATCCACACTACCCGTAACAGCAACCCATCCCAATAATGGCGGCGCGGCACCAGCGATACCGCCGATCACAATGTTTTGCGGTGTAGCGCGTTTTAAGAACATAGTGTAGACCACCGCATAACCCAGTAGGGACGCCAAAGTTAACCAAGCCGTTAACGGATTGGTCACCGCTAACAAAATTGCCATCCCGAGACTACCAATAACAAATGCAAACAGTAGTGCGTGTTTAACATCCACACGACCTGTGGCTACCGGGCGGTTAAACGTTCGCGCCATCTTGGTATCAATATGGCGATCCACCAAATGATTAACAGCAGCGGCAGCACCGGCACACAAACCAATACCTACATTGCCAAAAATTAAAATCTCTAGGGGCACCATGACCGGTGTTGCCAATAACATCCCAATAACCGATGTTAATAGCATTAAGAAAACCACATTGGGCTTACAGAGCTCGTAATAATCTTTCCAGCTAATGGGATTACTGGCTGCTTGAATTTGACTCATGTTAATCCCTCAATCTTTTTGTTTTATAATTTGTTTAACGGGCTTCATCTAGCCCATATGTTTGGTGCCACGATAAATACGGTACATGGCCGTGACAATGGTCAGTAGTAATAGCGCACCCACCGCGTTGTGAGCAACGGCCACAGCTAAGGGTAAGCTGTACAATACATTGCTGACCCCAAGGGCAACTTGCCCAGCTAGCACTATCAAGATTACCGAGGCTAAGCCATTTAAGGTTGCATGGGGAATCATATGCCAAGCGAGTAATAGCACTGCGCAAACAGTGGCGATTGCCCCAGCGCGATGCATCACGTGAATGGCGGTACGTGCGTCACTGTCCAACACGCCGTATAAATAATTGGGGCCAATTTCTTGGAATAAATTAAAACCTTTTGCTAAATCCATGGCTGGCCACCAACTGCCATGACAAGTTGGTAATTCAGTACAGGCCAATGCCGCGTAGTTACTGCTGGTCCAACCACCCAATGCAATTTGTGCAATTACAATTACCATCACCACACAGGATAATCGCCACAAGTATTTCGGTAATAAAGCATATTGAACACTGTTGGATAAGCGTAACGTCATTAACCAGAACAGTGCCAACATGGTGAAGCCACCCAGAAGATGGGCCGTCACCACTTGCGGCCAGAGTTTCAGCGTCACCGTCCACATACCGAACAAACCCTGCAGAATGACAAATACTGTCATAAATAGGGCTTGCCCTAGTGGCATATCTAAGCCTTCATTGCTTTTTCTCCAGCAAATAAAGGTGAGGCATAAAACAACCAGACCCAGCATACTGGCAAAGATTCGATGAATTTGCTCCGGCCAGGTTTTATCGGTTTCAACGGGTGTATCCGCAAACTTTTCATTGGCTTGCTGAATTTCTTCCGCCGTATTGGGTACCCATAAATGGCCATAGCAAGTGGGCCAATCCGGACATCCTAACCCTGCATCCACAAGCCGAGTAAAGGCCCCAAGCAAGATCACACAGAAGGTGAGCAAGGTTCCAAATTGCGCAATGCGATATCCTGGAAACGATTTCATGCTTAAATTATTTGAGCCCTAAAGGCCGTTATTATTATTTTTATAACGCTTATCACAACGGCGATTACTCCTTCTCGTAGGAATATCTCAGCAGCCGTTTAATATCTTTCAACAGGTCATTACCACTCTGACGACTGTCATAAGTCATCATAGCCCAACCTTGCTGATCTACAACAAAGTACCCCCGTTGCGGCGCAGTTTCAAGTAGCGCTGGCCCGGAGGTAGGCCGGAGTTGTGGGCGACTCCACTGCTGGTAATCATCGGCTCGCTTCCAGGCCAAATCCGGGTGCTCTTCGACTAACGCCTCTGGCACATTTGCACCATCAAGCAGCAAGGCTAAGCGTTTTACCCTAATCCGCTTTTCATTTAAACGGGTACGCACTTGACGGGTGACCCACAAGCTTTGCTGGCAACTCTCTCCGCAGTCAGCAGTTACCGGAATCACCATCCACCATTTATCTTTCATTTCATTGGCAGACCAAGGCGTACCATCCAAATTAGACATCATTAATTCGGACATTTGTTGAGGAACCGGTAACAATTCACCTTTGTTAATGGTGCCGTCTGGAATACCAAGCTGAGTTTTAAATAAGGTATACGCAATTACCATGGGAACGAAAACTGCACTCAAAACACCTAACATCTGCCACTGACTCCGCCGTACAGACGTATTCTCTTGCTCTACCAATTCCACTTGCTCCGCACTCACTTTTTCTTCCCCATGTCTTCGTTATAGCGCCACCATTTCATTCGCATGCGCCAATGCCTCCAATGATACATACCATCACTGTTAGCAAAAAATTGTAATAATATTGCCGCCAACGCCAGTGCAAACCACTGCCCAGCGTAACCCAGATGTTTTTCCACTGTCATTCCACTATCGGGCCACTTTGCATGAAAGGCATATTCACTTTCAGGCAACAGCCGGATAGATTGAGAAATAATCGGCTTACTGATTCGTCCGCTAATCTTTGTATTCAGGGCTTTAATATCCAGCCACTGTAACAACCCCGGCCATTGTTTCTTTGTTTCTGCTGAATTTTCTGTTTGGCCAACATTATCGACTATACCACCGTGGGCCACAGGGTGATGACTCAAACCCGAGGTATAAATCCCTCTCGAGGGCGTTGGAATATCAGGAAAATCACGGCCTTTATGGGCAAGCCAGCCACGATTCACCCAAGCGCAACGCTGGGCATCACAAAACAGCTGGACCACTTCATAGCCTACCCGGCCATCCCGTGTTCGGTTATCTAAAAATACCGTATAAGGTTTATAAAATTTTCCCTGCAAAATGGTCGATTCACCAAATTTTTCAGCGGATAGTTGAACCAATGTTTTGGGGATTTGGACTTTCTGAATTTCACTGGCTTCTAGTAACTGACGTTTTTCTTCAGCCCTTTGCATTTGCCAAGTACCCAAACCACAAAAGATAAAAAAGAAAACCGTCGTAAAAACCGTTATTCGATGATTGTGAGATAAGCGATCTAGCACTCGCAGGGTTTTACGATCAGATATTTTCTTCTTATCTGCCGTTTCTGCTTTGTGATTTTTGCTAGACTCTGACATATTCCCGTACTACTGATACTGCTGAGAAATTGCTATGTGGCTAAAAATAATCATTCTTGTTTTATTTTTCTTGATGCTTCTTAGCTTAACAGGTGCTTTTGTTTTTCTGATGAAGGACATGGCTCAAGGTAAGCGAACAGTGTATTTACTGGGAGCTCGCGTATCCATAGCGGCCTTAATGATGTTCTGTGTTTGGTATGGCTACGATTCCGGCATTCTTACCGGCAACGCGCCTTGGAATCGGTAAGTGAAACTCATGTCATTCTGAGCGAAGCGAAGAATCTTCTTGGGTAGAGCAATAACTCGAAAAGATTCTTCCTCCCCTTCGGTCGTCAGAATGACACACGCTGTTATGAACCCAAAACGTAAACAAAAATAAACAGCCCTACCCAAACAACGTCAACAAAGTGCCAGTACCAACTGGCAGCTTCAAATCCAAAATGATCATCAGGCTTGAAGTGGCCTTTCAAGACAGACCGCAACAGCATAATTAGCAACATGATGGTACCCATGGTGACGTGAGCACCGTGGAAGCCAGTGAGCATAAAGAAGGTTGCGCCGTAAATTCCAGACTTCAGGGTTAATCCCAGCTCGTTGTAAGCGACATAGTATTCTTCGATTTGGAATCCTAGGAACAAGATCCCCAGCGCAACTGTCAGCCCCAACCAGATATTAAACTGCTTGCGATTACCATTCTTCAGCGCCACATGAGCAATATGTACGGTTACCGAAGAGGCCATCAGAATAATCGTGTTATACAGCGGTAAATGCCATGGATCGATAATGTCATTAGGCCCTGTAAATTTTGCGGCATCACCATTGGCCGCCATATCCGGCGTTACAAATAACGGCCATTCTGCGACGAAGCCCGGCCAAAGAATTTGATCCACTTCAAGCCAAGGCACTGCAAATACACGGACATAAAATAAGGTTCCAAAAAAGGCCGCAAAGAACATCACCTCTGAGAAAATAAACCACCCCATGCCCCACACATAGGATCGTTTAAGCTGCTCACTGTTCATGCCTCGCATATTTTCATTAATAACTGTGGCGAACCAACTCCACAGCACAAATGCCATGGAAAATGCGCCAAGAATAAAAATAGTTGGCCCTGATTCGGAACCATTCAGCCAGTTAGCCGCACCGAAAACGGTGAGAAATAAACCAATACTGGCAAAGATAGGCAGCTTACTTTGATCTGGAACAAAATAGCTTGGAGTTGCACTGGATTCAGCCATTGTCTTCTCCTGTCATTAGGATTTTTATTATTCTGTTATCTTCTGCCACGTTAATCATTGCTAACAATTTTTTTACAATCATCAAACAATTAACGAGCAGCCACTTGTTCATCAGTCCTGTCATACAGTGTGTACGACAAGGTTATTTGCTTTACGCTCTCAGGTAGTTCTGGGTCGACAATAAACTGCAAAGCCAACTCTGCTTCTTCACCACCATCCAGCGGTTGTTCTTCAAAACAAAAACATTCGGTTTTATGGAACATTGCCACAGCGGCATTGGGAACCAGACTTGGAATAGCCTGCCCAATCATATGCTTACCGGTATTATTTTTAGCCTTGTAGCTGATCACCATGGGTTCACCTGGGTGAACCTTTACCTCGTGCACAGCGGGTTTAAATTCCCATGCCATGCCATTTTCAATATGAGAGATAAACTGCACAGTCACCATGCGGCTGTCATCGACAACCATCTCGATGGGTTCTTCGTATTTCCCTGCGGTCTTACCGTTTAAGCCAGTAATCTCACAGAACACATCGTAAAGGGGTACCAGTAAAAAACCGAAGGCAAACATTCCCACAATCACCAAGCCGCTAATGGATAGCGTGCGTTTTATTGGGTCTTGTGGGAGTAGTGCCATTTTCTTATCTCAAGTCTCTGTCATTCTGAGCGAATCGACTCGTTAGAGCAGCGAAGCTCACGATCTTTTAAATCAGGTACGAACCTGCAGAAGATCCTTCGCATTCGCTCAGGATGACACCACTATTCGCGGTGTCACTTAACCTCAGGCGGCGTCGTAAAGGTGTGATACGGCGCAGGCGACGGCACTGTCCACTCCAACCCTTCCGGCTCTTCCCAAACTTTGTCAGTGGCTTTACGACCACTCACAATGGTTTGAATCACGATAAACAGGAACAACACCTGCGCCGCACCGAACAAGAATGCACCCACTGATGCAATCATATTGAAGTCTGCAAACTGCAACGAGTAATCGGGAATACGACGAGGCATGCCTGCCAGCCCTACAAAGTGCATAGGGAAGAAGGTGAGATTCAAACCCAAGAACGCCAACCAGAAATGGGTTTTACCCATGGTTTCGTTGTACATACGGCCACACCATTTTGGCAACCAGTAATACACCGCAGCGGTAATGGAGAAGATAGCACCCGGTACCAATACATAGTGGAAGTGAGCCACTACAAAGTAAGTATCGTGATATTGGAAATCAGACGGCGCAATCGCCAGCATCAAACCAGAGAAACCACCGATGGTGAACAAAATCACAAAGGCGATTGAGAACAACATGGGGGTTTCAAACGTCATGGCACCACGGAACATGGTAGCCACCCAGTTAAACACTTTCACACCGGTGGGGACTGCAATGGCCATGGTGAGATACATAAAGATCAACTCACCCATGAGCGGCATACCCACCGTAAACATATGGTGCGCCCACACCACGAATGACAGGATCGCGATGGATGCGGTTGCATAAACCATTGAGGCGTAACCAAACAACGGTTTGCGGGAGAAGGTGGGAATAATCTGACTCACCACACCGAAGGCGGGGAGAATCATAATGTATACCTCAGGGTGCCCGAAGAACCAGAATATGTGCTGGAACAATACCGGATCACCACCACCGGCGGCATCAAAGAAGCTGGTACCGAAGTGGATATCCATGAGCATCATGGTCACCACACCCGCCAGAACCGGCATTACCGCAATCAGTAAGTAAGCAGTAATCAACCAAGTCCACACAAACAGTGGCATCTTCATCATGGTCATACCAGGCGCGCGCATATTGAGAATGGTAGCGATGATATTGATCGCCCCCATAATCGACGAGGCACCCATAATATGAACCGCAAAGATAAAGAAGGTTACCGACGGCGGTGCATAGGTAGTGGAAAGCGGTGCGTAGAAGGTCCAACCAAAGTTAGGGGCGCCGCCCTCCATAAACAAGGTGCCTGCCAGCATGGCAAAGGCGAACGGCAAAATCCAAAAACTCCAGTTATTCATTCGGGGCAATGCCATATCCGGTGCCCCAATCATCATGGGCACCATCCAGTTGGCCAAGCCTACGAAGGCTGGCATCACTGCACCGAACACCATGATCAAACCGTGCATGGTGGTCATTTGGTTAAAGAAATTCGGATCGACAATCTGTAAACCAGGTTCAAATAACTCGGCGCGAATTACCAACGCCATGCAGCCACCCAATAGGAACATCAGGAAACTGAACCAGAGATACATACTGCCAATGTCTTTGTGGTTGGTCGTAAACAACCAGCGGGTAATACCCTTAGCGGGACCGTGTGCCATTGATCGATCCTCCCTTATTTATTCTTGTAGTTGAGAACATCGATAGGCTGTACCGTATCACCAGTGTTGTTACCCCAAGCATTACGCTCGTAGGTAATCACTGCAGCACTATCAACTTCAGACAATTGAGAACCGAACGCAGACATCATTGGGTTAGCGGCAGAACCGTTAATCACCATGTCCAAATGCGCTTCAACAGGGCCAAGGGCGATTGGGCTGCCTTTCAGCTTGGTACCCACGCCACCTTCGCCGTTCACACCGTGACAGCCAGCACAAGCAGTGGCATACACTTGCTCACCCCGCTCCATCAGCTCATCCAATGTGAAGGTTTTGTTCGCCAATTCACGTTCTTTCGCCGCAATGGCTTTTTTCTCAGCCAACCAAGCGTCGTATTCCGCAGGTTCTTTCACTTCTACCACAATGGGCATAAAGCCATGCAAGGCACCGCAAAGCTCAGCACACTGGCCGCGGTAAATGCCAGGCTCGTCAACCTTGGTCCAAGCTTCGCGAATAAAGCCGGGGATGGCATCACGCTTAACGGCGAAATCCGGTACCCACCAGGAGTGGATCACATCTTCTGCCGTCACTAAGAAGCGGACTTTTTTACCGGCAGGGATTACCAGAGGGTTATCCACCTCTAATAAATAGCTCTCGCCTTTCTCAGCTTTGTTTTTGATAGCAGCATCTGGGGTAGCGAGGTTAGAGAAGAAACCTACCTCTTCGCCCATATATTCGTAATGCCACTTCCACTGCCAACCGGTGATCTTAATATCGACTTCCGATTCGCTCGTGTCATAAATTTTGATGAGGGTGCTGGTGGCGGGAAATGCCATAGCAACCAGTATGAGGATGGCCGCCAGCGTCCAAGTAATTTCCAAACCGAGATGCTCGTGAAATTTTGACGGCTCCCGATCAGGAGACTTGCGGTGGGCGATCATGCTGTAGAACATAATGCCGAATACCACGATGCCAATGACAACGCAGATCCAGAAAATGGTCATATGCAAATCGTAAATTTCGCTACTGACAGAAGTTACACCGACCGGCATATTCAACTGCCAACGCTCCCCGTTACCTATTGTTCCTGACGCCCAAGCCCCTGACGACATGAAACAGGCAAGCGCGGACAAAAGTGAGCCCCATTTAAGGCTCGCTGTTGGTCTTAACATCGCTTGTGATCCCCACACAGTTATTTTTTTTATGTGTATGCTGATCTGTTATTAGATGTTGGCGCTACTACTGAGCGTTACTGCAATTTCTTAACAGCAATAGCCGTTAAGAAATAGCCCAAACACGCGACTTCTAACTCCAGGTCGTAAAAACCTATACTAGTATGTTTTTTTTCGTCTAATAAATGAACAATAAGAATTAAAAAAATCCCTGATATACCCTAACGGTCCAAGCAGAGTAAAATTGTCGCTTTTTATGCCTTTTTCAGCACAAGATCATTTACACAACAAATCACAAGATAGCCCAACCATCCGTTACGGAAAAATATGGGCTCTCACTTGGCCGGTCATGCTCTCCGGCTTATCCACCCCGTTGTTGGGTGCTATCGATACCGCCATTCTTGGCCATCTAGAAAATGCTCGCTATTTAAGTGCCGTCGCGGTTGGTAGCAGCCTGCTCAGTATTGTGTTTTGGCTATTTGCGTTTTTACGCATGGGCGCTACCAGCTTATCCGCTCGCGCTTACGGCGCCAATGAATCACAAAACATTAAACGCGTGCTGCAAGTATCGCTGTTAATGGCCTTTTCGGTAGCCTTTTTATTATTAGCATTAAGCCCGCTCTATATTCCGCTGGGAATATTTTTAATGCAACCATCCGAAAGTGTGCAGCTTCTTGCTGCAGAATACTGTGAAATTCGAATTCTCAGCGCCCCGGCCGCATTGGCTAACTATGCTATTGCCGGCTGGCTTATTGGCCAACAGCGACCACGAGCAATACTCATACTCTTACTTTTTACAAACAGCACAAACGTGCTGCTAGATTTTTGGTTTATTCAAGGCTTGGGATTAAACAGCAAGGGCGCTGCCTGGGCCTCAGTTTGCGCAGAATACAGTGGTTTTTTATTAGGATTATTACTGTGTAAGTTCCGCTGGAAAGCATTAACAGCGGCATTATCAACAACAGCAAATGAACAGCTATTAACATTCAAACAAAGTTTTTCTGCCCTATTAAACGTGAACAAATATTTATTTATTCGCAGTGCGGCTTTACTACTGGCTTTTACTTTTTTCACCGCTCAAGGTGCAAGAATGGGAGATGATATTGTTGCCGCCAATGCCATTTTATTAAATTTATTGTTACTGGTTTCTTTTGGTTTAGATGGCTTTGCTCACGCTGCCGAAGCCCTTGTTGGAAGCGCAATGGGTGCAAAAAATCGAGCCCTTTTTTACAGTGCTTGTCGCCGAACCTTTATTCTCGCCTTCGCTTTAGCACTGGCCTATTCTCTTAGTATCGCTCTACTTAAAACGCCTATTATTTATTTGTACACCGATAATTTGATCATTAAAAATTTATTAGCTGAGTACTGGTGGTGGCTTGTGATCATTCCCGTCATCGGCGTAAGTGCGTTTCATCTTGATGGTATTTACGTGGGAGCAGGCGATGGAAAAACCATGGCCATCATTATGTTAATCAGTGTTCTTGCCGTGTACTTACCTTTATGGTGGTTAACGTCCCACTGGCAAAATCATGGGCTCTGGCTTTGTTTATGTGCGCTTTTTATTAGCCGCGGAATTTTGCAAGGCGCCGACTTTGTACGAAAGTCTCAAAAAGAGAGTTGGCTAAAATCAAAAACCTGATGACTTTTTCATCTCTTAATTTCTTTCACCAATCAATCCTCTCTCGTTACGCCTAAGCTGTAATAATTGTTCATAGCCTTATAAAAACTCGTTCTTACGGTATTAGCGATTCATGAACTATGCTTTTATTCATGACGCTTCATCCCATTAAACAAATACGCGACATTATCAAGCTGGCTCAACAACATGAAACCCAAACACAGCAACTGTCTCAACTGTTGTGTGCACATTTGGATATTCTTCACCAAGCCATTGAATTACCTGTCGACCGGCCCGTTGACGCCCTTCATCAATTTGTAGAGCGCTACATCGAGCACGCGCCAGAATTTCTTGAAGCCATTGATCACATTGCCCATCAAGCAGGAATTCACCAGCAAATTGCACCTCTGCTGCGAGTCGCTGAAGATTATTTCATTACGCCGCCCAAGGAGCTGGATGGCCACGTGGGATTAGATGCTTTGCTGGATGAAGCCTATTTGGCGCACAGACTCATGGAAGAACTCAACGATCGCTTTATGTATCGCTGTGGTATTCCTCTGGTGCCCATGAATATGACCCGTGCAAACCTGATTGCCCATCACTTGATTGGTGAACCCTTTGCCAACGAGCTGGATATGGCCGTAGAGGCTGCAGCGAGTCATTTAAATGCCTTAGATGAAGCCTTTAACAGCATCGCCTTCAACGAGTACATCTACCAACACCAGCGCTATGGCTGGCAAGAGCTAGATGAATGGCCTTGCTTGGTCAGCGACCTGGATATCGGCCTCATGACACCAAAAGCAGCTCGGGTGTTGCACTAACCACTCTACATTAGTCTACCCACAGGCCTTCAGCCTTAACCCCTCAAACCCATCTCTGATAAACTGCGCGCTCCACGTATTCAGCCGACCTTGAGGCAGGGCCACTTATGGCAGTTCAATGGTATCCGGGCCATATGCACAAGGCCCAAAAAGAAATCAAAGAAGTACTACCCCAGGTAGATTTGATTATTGAGGTACTGGACGCCCGAATTCCCTTCAGTAGCGAAAACCCTGCCATTGCCTCCCTACGAGGCGATAAACCTTGCATTAAGGTACTCAGCAAGTCGGACCTGGCAGATCCAGAGCTCACCCAACAGTGGCAAGAATACCTAGAGCGGGAAAAGGGCGTAAAAACCCTGGCCATCTCCACAGAAGAACCTTCCCGCATGAAGCTGGTGTTAGATCTGTGTCGTAAAATGCTCCCAGAAAAAGATGCCAGTGTAAAAGCCATCAATACCATGATTGTGGGCATCCCCAATGTGGGGAAATCCACCCTCATCAATAATCTCGCTGGCCGTACCATAGCCAAAACTGGAAACGAGCCCGCGGTCACCAAGAGCCAACAGAAAATTAACCTGGGCAATGGCATTATGTTGCGAGACACCCCCGGTATCCTCTGGCCTAAGGTAGATAACCCCAAGAGTAGTTACCGCCTGGCGGCTACCGGAGCCATCAAAGATACCGCCATGGAATATGAAGACGTGGCATTTTTTACTGCAGAATACCTATTGCACGCCTACCCCAAGCTGTTACAAAGTCGATTTGAACTGGCAGAGCTACCCAATAGCGATATCGAGCTGATGGACGCCATTGCCGCTCGCCGTGGCTGCCTCCGCAGTGGTGGCATGGCGGATTTACACAAGGTCTCCGAAATTTTAATTAATGAGCTCCGAAGTGGCATGCTGGGACGTATAACCCTAGAAATCCCAGCCATGATGGAAAAAGAGCAAGAAGAAGTGGCCCGAGCCCTGGCTGAAAAAGCCGCTAAAGAAGAAGCGCGAAAACAGGCTAGAAAATCCGGTAAAAGGCACTGATCTACCGCGAAAATTGGGCTTTCCCTTATAAAGGCAAGGGCCTTTAATTGGCTTCTGCCCCCTCAGCTGGTAGACTCCAAAGCCATTAATGCCGCCAGCAAACGCCAACGGCAGGCCAAGCAAGGCAAAAGTAAGAATAAAATTTGTAGCCGAGGCTTTCGCACTGCATATTGCATAGCGACTTAACCATAGTCACCTAATCAAGCCACCGAACATAGTCACTTACGGTGTAGAAACACAGAGATAGTAACAACGAGGTAAAGCATGAGTAATTACGAGGACATCTGGTACGAAAGCGAAGATGGATTGAAATTGTACGCCAGAGATTACAAAAACGAGAGTTCCGACATCACTATCTTGTGCATGCACGGCCTAACCCGTAACTCTGCAGACTTCACCAATATTTGTAACATTCTTCACAAAGACTACCGCCTGATTTCTGTGGACGTTCGCGGCCGCGGTAAATCTGATCGCGATCCAAATATCGATAACTATCAGCCACCTACATACGTGGGCGATATGTTTACCCTTTTGAAAACTCTAGAAGAGCGCGGTGACGACCTGAAGAAAGTGGTAATGATGGGTACATCCATGGGCGGCCTGATGTCCATGCTGATGATCTCCTTAGACGCCTCAAAATTTGCCGGTGTTATCATGAACGACATCGGCCCAGAAGTAGACCAAGCGGGTCTAGACCGCATTAAAGGCTACTCAGACAAATATATCACCATCAATAACTGGGACGACGCGGCAGAGCAAACTCGCATTCTCAATGAAATTGCTTTCCCACATTACACCAAAGAAAAGTGGATGGAGTTCGCCAGCCAGCTTTACGTAGAAGATGAAAATGGCGTACCGAAAATGGCTTACGACCAAGACATCTTCACGGCTATTGCCAATGCCTCTGAAAATGCTGTTCCACCTGATCTATGGGGCCTATTCCGCTTAACTAACGCTCTGCCTACCCTGCTGATTCGCGGTGAAACTTCCGATATTTTGCATTCAGACTGTGCTGCAAAAATGCAGGAAGAAAACCCAACGATGGTGTTTGCACAAATCAAAGGTATTGGTCACGCACCTATGCTGGATGAGCCTGACACGGTTGAGGCTATTAAGTCTTTCCTTGAAGGGATTTAAAAGATGTTTGATGTTTGATGTTTGATGTTTGATGTTTGATGTGAGTATCGTCACTCCAGCGAGCGCTGGAGCCCAGCCTTAAGTAACACAAAAAGCCCGAGAAAATTTCTCGGGCTTTTTTTCTGATTTTGCCTGATAAATCCTGTAGGTCGGCCTTTAGGCCGACACGCAACTAATCGGCAAACACATTACATTTGGCAAGCACCTTGTTGGCCTGAAGGCCAACCTACGTTTAGCCAATCTCTTCCATCTTTTCATTCAACGCCTGGTACAACTCTCCCAGCGCTTCCGCCGCTTTTTCGTAGTGAGCTTTTAGTTCCGGGTGAAATGCCATTACCGGGTGTTCGCCAATATTGGCCGCTAAATTTTCTGCACTCACAAAAGTGCGATCTAACAATTCGAAATAGTTACCGTAGGTTGGTTTTTTACTATCTTCGGTCATCGTCATACTTCTCTTATATCTGTCATCCTTCACTACGTTCAGGATGACAAATTTATTATTAATCCTTAGGCGGAAACTGAATCACTTGAACCACCTGTTCTTCTGGCTCAGGTTCTTCCGCTTGATTCACACGGGTGATCATTTCTTTTTGCTGTTGTTGAAAACGCATTTCATCTTTAAAACCACAGGCCACACATTCACGATAATCTTTTCCATCATCATCGTTATAGGCCACCAACTTATCCATTACTGCACACTTGGGGCAAACTGCACCAGCAATAAAACGTCGAGTTTTACTAAACATCCTCAGGCTACCTCACTGACATCAATTCCGGAATGGCGTAATAACGGCTCGATACTGGGCTCACGACCACGGAAATTTTTAAACAGGGTCATCGCTGTATCTGATCCCCCCTTACTCAAGATACAAGTCCAAAAATCTTGGCCGGTTTGCGTATTAAAAATACCGTCGTCTTCAAAACGGGAAAAGGCATCGGCAGAAAGTACTTCAGCCCATTTATAACTGTAGTAACCCGCCGCATAACCGCCTGCAAAAATATGCCCAAAGCTATGCTGAAAACGGTTGAAAGACGCGGGTTTTACTACCGCCACCTTCTCACGCACTTCGTTCAAAACCGCTTGAGGATCCTGTGGGTTATTCGGATCGTATTCTTTATGTAATTTGAAATCGAACAAGGCAAATTCCAGCTGACGAACCATAAACATGGCACTTTGGAAATGCTTCGCCGCTAGCATTTTATCTAACAATTCCTGCGGCAGGGGCTCACCGGTTTCGTGATGTGCAGAAATCATAGGAATGGCGTCTGGCTCCCAGCACCAGTTTTCCAAAAACTGACTTGGTAGTTCCACCGCATCCCACTCTACGCCACTGATGCCACTCACCGCCGCCACATCAATATCTGTGAGCATATGGTGCAAACCATGACCGAATTCATGGAACAAGGTTGTTACTTCATCGTGGGTTAACAACGAAGGAGCATCACCCACTGGCGGAGTAAAATTGCAGGTAAGAAAAGCCACCGGTAATTGTAAGCCTGCATCCGTTTTTCGTCTGGCGACACAATCCGCCATCCAGGCGCCGCCCCGCTTATTTTCACGGGCGTAGATATCTAAATAAAAGCTCGCAATCTTCTGTGCTTCGCCATTCTCATTATTTCGAAGCACATTAAAAAACTGCGCATCCTCATGCCAGGTTTCAACAGTTTCATCTTTTTCAAAATGTACGCCGAACAGTTTTTCCACCACTGTAAACATACCATCGATAACTTTATCAGCAGGAAAATAAGGCTTTAGTTCTTCTTGGGAGATCGCGTATTTTTCTTGTCTTAATTTTTCACTGGCATAAGCAGTATCCCACGGTTGTAAATCTTCCAACTCCAAATCCGCTTTCGCAAAAGCCTGAAGTTCGGAAAATTCACGCTCAGCCTGTGATTTAGATTTCTCACCCAGCTCCGTTAAAAATGTTAATACCTGCTCCGTGGTTTCCGCCATTTTCGGAGCAAGAGAACGCTCCGCATAATTCGCAAAACCCAATAGCCCTGCTAACTCATGACGAAGCGCTAAGGTTTCGCGGATAATCTCGCTGTTATCCCACTCACTGCTATCACCATCTAAGCGTTCACCCAATTCAGAAGCACGGGCTACATAAGCGCGGTGCATTTTTTCACGCAGTTCACGATTCTCGCAGTGTGTCATCACCGCTAAATACGCGGGAATATCCAAGGTAATTACCCAACCGGAAAGCTCACGGCTTTCAGCGGCTCGCTTTGCACCCGCCAAAGCCGATTTCGGTAAACCCGCAAGCTCAGCTTCATTGTCTGTTTGAAAATACCAGCCCTGAGTCGCGTCTAGTACATGATTAGAAAAGGTCGTAGACAATTCAGACAAACGCTGTTTAATGTCTTTAAAGCGCGCACGCTCTGCATCCGGCAGTGCCACCCCCCCTAAACGAAAATCTCGCAGTGCATTGTCGATGGATTTTTGTTGCGCTTGAGAGAGCGTTGAAAATTCAGCACTGCCTCTCAACTGTTGATAGGCCTCATATAAGCCCTGATGCTGACTCATTTCAGTACCATACTCGGTTAGCAGTGTAAGCGCCTTACCATAAGCCTCTCTCAGAGCTTCGCTGTTCTTTACCCCGTGCAAATGGCTGATGGGCGACCAGGCCTTGCTTAAGCGGTCTTCTCTCGCTTCCAAAGGCTCTACCAAGTTCGCCCAGCTAATACCTACTGCATCAGCGCCTGACAATTCATTCAACTGCTGCTCCAGGGCTGCTCGATTGTCTGCGATGATGGACTCAATGGCCGGCACAATATGCTCAGCCTGAATGCTATTAAAGGCTGGGAGGGTAGTATCCGCGAGTAAAGGATTTAACTGAGAATTCGTCATAGGGTAAACTTCTGGTCTTTGTAAAAATCAGTAACTGCGTATTATCCCATAATACGCTAACGAGGCCGACTATGAGTATTGACCACGAAAACAATCCCGCGATCCGCAGCCACAAAGGTATTACCCCAAAACTTGGCGAGCGGGTATACGTGGACACAGCTTCCACCGTGATTGGCGATGTGGAAATGGGAGATGACAGCTCTGTATGGCCTACCGCCGTTATTCGTGGCGATATGCACACGATTCGCATTGGCAGCCGCACCAGCGTTCAAGACGGAGCCGTACTCCACATCACCCACGCCAGTGATTTCAATCCCGGTGGCTGGCCTCTTACCATTGGCGACCAGGTCACCATCGGCCATCGTGTAGTGCTTCACGGCTGTACCATTCACGACCGTGTTTTAGTGGGCAACGGTGCAATTATTATGGATGGTGCCGTGGTGGAATCAGAAGTGATTATTGGCGCGGGCTGCATGGTGCCACCGGGGAAAAAATTGGAAGGTGGTTACGTGTATACCGGCAATCCTGCCAAGCAAGCGCGTCCATTGAAAGAATCTGAGAAAAAATTCTTCCCCTATACGTCGAATAATTATGTGAAGTTAAAGGATGAGTATTTGGCGGAGTAATGGGTTAGATGTTAGATGTTAGATGTTAGATGTTAGATGTTAGATGTTAGATGTTAGATGTTAGATGTTAGATGTTAGATGTTAGATGTTAGATGTTAGATGTTAGATGTTAGATGTTAGATGTTAGATGTTAGATGTTAGATGTTAGATGTTAGATGTT
>JAILXX010000015.1:0-55671 GCA_045430295.1 Cellvibrionaceae bacterium
CCAGAGCCAGAGCCAGAGCCAGAGCCAGAGCCAGAGCCAGAGCCAGAGCCAGAGCCAGAGCCAGAGCCAGAGCCAGAGCCAGAGCCAGAGCCAGAGCCAGAGCCAGAGCCAGAGCCAGAGCCAGCACCAGCACCAGCACCTCAAGCAGAGACGCCTGTTTCCCTCAAGCCTGAGGCCAGGCATGTTGAGCCTCCGGTGCAGCAATCAGTACCAGCACAATCTCAGCCACAAGTTCAACCTCGGGTCCAGGCCAGACCAGAGCCTATGGCTAGAGTCAGTGAGCCAGAAACTCCCGTTGCCCCGCAGCAATCACCACTTGTGGCCAAGTTGCTTAAGAAAGCCGAAGAGCTTCGTCAGCTGGATGAGAGTGTTAATGAGGTTCAGCCGGCGCCTGTTGTTGATACAACTATTGAAGAAGCGGTTGTTGCTCCTGAGGCGGCGCCCGCTGAGGTTCAACCTCAAGCTGATATTCAAGAAGCTGTGGAATCTCCTATTTCCGACGCCGAAGCGGAGATGGCCCGGAAAATGGGCGTGGATCTCTCTACGGATCAGTCGACTACCGCTGCAGTGAATACCACAGCGGTTAATGAGGCCGAGTTCTTAAGTTACCTAGAGTGGTTAGATAATGGCCGCCCAGCCTGGGGGCAGGAGCGTTTTGAGTGCTTACTCTTTAGTGTGTCGGGGTTAAAACTGGCAGTGCCTTTAGTGGCGCTGGGTAATATTCATAATATTACCGACGATTTAACCCCGTTATTTGGGCAAGCGGACTGGTTTATGGGGCTTTTACCTACACCTTTAGGTAAAGTTCGCGTGGTGAATACCGCTAAATTAGTTATGCCGGAAAAATATAATCCGGAGTTTGAGAAAAGTGCTAACTTTGCTATTTCTATTCATGGATTGCCTTGGGCGTTGGCGGTTGATTCAGTGACTCAGCCCATCACTTTGCTACCAGAGGAGGTAAAGTGGCGAACAGAGCGATCCAAGCGTGCTTGGTTGGGAGGAACGGTCGTAGAGCATATGTGTGCTTTGCTAGACGTATACGCCCTGGGCAAGCAGCTGTTGGAATCTGATAGCAACCGGACAGCGTAAATTATTGTAATCTGGCTGTGGCATGAATGCTGCAGTGATCTATAGTAAAGAGACAGAAATGTTTCTTTTTTGACAGGTTCCCGAGGGGAGCCGGTAAGGGGAGTATCCATGAGCAACAATGCTGCCAAGAACAAGACAACCGAAGATCCCGTTTTACAGTGGGTTACCTTCAAATTGGCGGGCGAAACCTACGGCATTAATGTAATGCAGGTTCAAGAGGTTCTGCGCTATTCAGAGATTGCCCCTGTGCCAGGTGCGCCAATGTATGTGCTGGGCATTATTAACCTGCGGGGTAATGTGGTAACGGTTATCGATACCCGTCACCGCTTTGGTTTGGAGCCTGGTGAAATTACGGATAACACCCGTATTGTGATTATTGAAGCCGACAGTCATGTAGTGGGTATTCTGGTTGATAGCGTAGCCGAAGTGGTTTACTTGCGTCAGTCAGAAATTGAAACTGCACCGAATGTGGGTAATGAAGAAAGTGCGAAGTTCATTCAGGGTGTTTGTCACAAAAACGACGAGCTGCTGATTCTGGTTGAACTAGAGAAAATGCTGACAGAAGATGAGTGGGCCGAAGTTCAAGATTTATAACTACAAGATCTGTAGTTGATAGGTCGCAGCCCTAGGATCTGTAAGGCATTTTCCAATTAGATAAGAGGAAATTCTTGTGGAATTGAACACGATGATTTTGATTGGTGCCGTTGCCAGTAGCTGGTTTGCTTTGGTGGTTGCTTTAGTTTGTTTGGCGAAATCTAAACGCCAACACAAAGAAGTGAGCCAAATGATCAATAAGCTGGCGAAGGAACTTCGTGCTGGTCAGAGTGGCTCCGTAGGAATGGGACGTCGTGTTCTCGCATTGGAAGGTCGCCTTCGTAAAACATCCGAGCGTCAGGAAGAAATTTCTGAATCGCAGCAGTTAACAGCTTTCCCTACGCAATATCGTCAAGCGACAAAAATGTTGGAGAGTGGCGACTCTGTAAATGAGGTGGCAACCAATTGTGGCTTGTCTCGTACCGAAGCCTCGCTCTTATCCTTGATGGCTCGTCACAAGGGCGCAGCCTAACAAATATTAGACGTTTGACGACATCTAGTCATTCTGAGCGAAGTGAAGAATCTCTCTGGCTTAGAGTGGAATTTATGAGGTTGTGAGCTTCGCTGCTTTGGTGAAGCTCTTCGCTCAGAACATCAATCGCAAGAAAAATCAAATTTCTTATTGACGAAGTGATCATTCTTCGTACACACTCCTTACACGTTAATCAAAGCACCTAATTTTTTTGTGCTGAATTTTTTATTATTGGATATTAACCCATGAATCTTTACTCGGTCGCAACTAAACGAATGAAGGCAACCTGTTTTGCAGGGCTAGGTCTAGCCTGGCTAGGCAAAGCGATGCCCGCTGCGTGCCGAAGAAGAGGATAGTGATTGATTATTAAATATCGAAACCATTACCAAATTCAAAAAGCCGCAGCATTCACTGCGGCTTTTTTGTTTCTATAAACTTTTATCACTCATAAGTAACTAGAAGCAAAGCAAGCTCAGAGAATGCTACGGCATAACATTATTCCTCAAGGAAGGAATCAGGAGCTTGTAATGCAACACTATATTGCTTACGGGGCGGTAGTCCTTTTGTGGTCGACAACCCCATTGGCTATTCAATTTAGTAATAGCAGTTTTGATTTTGCAACTGCAGTATCACTGCGGATGATTATTGCCTTTGTCGTTGCGTTTGCAGCGCTAGGGCTTTTTCGATTCTCTATGCCATTAAATGGCCAAGCCATAAAAAGTTACTTTGCTGCAAGTTTAGGTATATTTCCGGCAATGCCTTTGGTGTATTGGGCGGCACAATATATTTCTTCAGGGCTTGTGGCGGTGCTGTTTGGGGTAATGCCATTTGCGGTAGGTGTTTTTTCTTACATATTGTATCGAGAGAATATTTTTACCCGCCGTAAAACTCTGGCGCTTGTTCTTGCAGTTGTTGGGATAGGAATTATTTTTAGCGACCAGTTAACTGTAAGTGCAGATAGTGTGTATGGTATTGCTGGAGTTTTGTTATCGACGGCGTTTTTTGCAATTAGTGCGCTGTGGACCAAGCAAATAGGTGCTCAAGTTGGTGCTTTGCCTCAAACCGTGGGGGCTTTGGGTTTTAGCCTTCCAAGTTTTGCATTACTTTGGTTGCTTGTAGGAAGTTCATTGCCCGAGCAAGTGGAAGAGAAGTCCATGATGAGTATTGCTTATCTGGCGATTGTTGGCTCAGTATTTGGATTTACATTGTATTTTTACATCGTAAAGAAGTTTACGGCGCAGTCAGTGTCGCTAATTACCTTGATAACACCTGTGCTGGCGTTGGCCTTTGGTAGCCTTTTTGCCAACGAAGCATTTTCAATGGTGATGTTACTGGGTGGAGGATTAGTAATGGTTGCCTTGGTGTTTTATCAAAATATTAGTTTTTTAAGATTGTTTAATCGATAGAGTTCGCAGTAAAAAAGGGGGCTTGATAATTCAAGCCCTCTTTTTCTTTGTATTGATACCAGTCATATTAAAAGTATTTAAATAAATAATTCCAAGTGTAATTGGTGTTTTGTGGCACTGAATTGATTAGACCCTCTTGAGAATTTCTTTGTATTAGGGCGTCGGTATAGCTAAGTCCAGTATAGCGGCTATCGCTAAATAGCATAATTTGCTGAGATGAAGCGGTTATATCACCATTATCTATCCAAGCTTGATAGGCTGAAGGTAGCGGTGGCAGTTTAACGTCGGTTAGTGAAGAGTCGTAAATGATATTATATGTGACCTGTACAGGCTCGCTATTCACAGTTCCTTGATAAAACTTTCTCACAGTAACTGCTGATGAGGGTGTGCTGCCTGCTAGTGTGACACTCATTGTGTTGTCCCCAGAGTCATAGGTATACGTATCTACGTTGAAATCAGGGTAGGTCAAGGTGATATCCGTTTCGCTTTCAGTGTGGTTAAAACTTTCTACAAAGTGAAAACAGGTTGTGTCTCCATCACAGTACGCAGCTGATGAGTGTGAGAAGGTCGTTCTTTCAGCCGTTTGGGTGTTGACGGGGAAAATATTAGTGTCAGATTGGGTGACATAAGAACTACCATGGCTATTTGAGTCGAAGAGCGTGTAGTTCCGCAGTTTGTTTTCTAATGCGAAGTTAGAGCGACTTCTGAAAAGAAATGACTCTGTTACATTATTGAGAGTAATGTCGATTGGCGATATTAATGATGTGGAATCACTGCCACCGTCAACAACAAGGCTGGAATCGTATTCTACGTATTTTTGATTGTCTTGGCTTATAACTATATGGGCGTCATCGCATGAAGTCACTGTATAGTCTCTGGACGTATTCAGATTATCGTAGTCGTTGGCAGAGAAAATTACAGGCACTGCCGGATTGTTCGGGGAGTGCATTTTGAGAGGGCGAATGGAAGCTATCATGTCATTGATAGTGAGGGTGAATGTTTTACAACTACTGGTTTCGGGGGCGGATTCTGCTGTGGAAAAGGGAAGAGAAGGGATTGATGCAGCGATATAAACGTAATTAGTAGGTAGGCCGAGAGTTGTGGTAATTGTAATGAGTCGACGGCCATCACTATCATAGCTTGAGGTGCCGCCGCGGGTAACATTAGCAACGGTGTCATCTCCTGCTTGAGGTAGGCGAATGATCTCATTGTCACGGAAAAAATGGGTTTCTTTTTCTGCAGACAAATCATCTTCCCATAGTGTGATAAACCAATCATCAGAATTAGGACACTCAACGCCATAGATCTCAGTACAGCCTAAAATATAACTAAGTGGGTTAGTGCTCCGACTGGTGGCATTGAATGTATCACTAACGTCGCCAATGTTTAGGGTTGTACTCGTTGTTGTAGATAAGTCATCTGATGAGGTGTGTCGTACTCTAATTTGTTGCCCTTTGCTGACAGAGCTTGGTGATGTTGTGAAATCCCCGCCATCGATAGAGTATTCACCATTACTAACGCTAACCTCTAATGAGAAGTCAAAACCTGTAACAGTGATAGGGCTTGATGTGATCTCGCTATCTAGTTCCACTTCTACTTGATCGTTAAATGAAAATGGATCTGGAGTTGTGTCTGCAGTTGTTTTCGTTGTGGAGCTGAAACTATCACTTACGCCCCCAATGGTTAGGGTGGATTCAATTGTGGTTTCAAGTGCTTCTGCAGACGTATGCTTGATCGTTACCTGTTGACCATTTGTTACTGTTCCTTCATCGCTTGTATATGCTCCACCATTAATTGAATATTCCCCATTTTCAATAGAGATATCAGTGGACATATTTATGCCAGATACGGTTATTGATGAAGAAATAATATCGGTTCCGAGCTCAACACTTTCTTGGTCGGCAAAGATGAAAGTAGAAGGTGTTGAGTCTGGTGGAGGTGATGAGTTGCCACCTCCGCCGCCGCCACAACTAATAAGAGAAGTGATAGCTAAAGCTCCAATTAGCGACTTAACCAGTTTTGAGTAACTTTTTTGCATGCGAGATCATTCCCTTGTAAGAAATTGAGCAAGTATTTAATGAATATCCAGATATAACGATGAGGTGCGCAAAGAGAGGGGGTTCCTCAAACCACTAAAATGCAGGTGTCATCCGTAATACCACGGTCTGGTCGATAATAACAATCAAGTTATTAGGTGTGGGAATCCTAAAAATTTATGGCCTTTCAGTCAACACTTTCATTTGTGCTTTCTGGTGACACTAGCTCGTAAGGCGTGAGTTTGATAAGCAGGCCGAACAAGGGGTGATCAAGGTTATGCAGCTCGCTACTGCGCATCTTTCTGCGTTGCTGTAGTGTCACAATTCGCTCTGGAACAAATGTTGACTGTGCTAGGTCGTCATAGCCAAGAAGGCTCCAGTTGTTTGTGTCTATAGCCGGTTCTGGGAGTGTGTTTTCAAATGATGAAGAGGTTGCAGTGGTAACGGTGTGATCACCGTTAGTCGATAGAGGTAAATCTCCTTCTACGACGTCATCGATTTGCAAAAGCTCCAGTTTATCCAAGTCGATTTTATTGGGGGCAAGTGGAAGGTAGGGCCATTCCTCGCCGGTTTGTTCTCCGGTGTTAGCAATAAAGTGGCTTAGCCATAAGTTAGATTCAATGTGTAGATAGCGACTTCTGTGAAGCGTGATATAGCCACTGAGCTCTCTTAGACCACCGAATTCACCTCCGCCTTCAATCAATATACTGGGCATTTCTTTTTTGTCGGAAATGATTTGTCGCCAGTTCTTGTGGAATAGCACCTGATAGCGGCGGCTTCTTTCCATACGTTCTTTTGTTTTTTGTAGCTGTAGGCTTTCCTCAGGAAGAACTTCGAAGGCTTCTGGTTCTGTATTTACGAGCTCTGCTTCAGATTTTTTTTGCAGTATTTCTTCGGGGCGTTCTTGGGCTAATGCTTGTTGTTCAAGGGGTGTTTCTTCTGATAAATCAGAAAGCGTATTCTCAGGCTGCTCTTCAGTCAGGGCTACCCAGCGCTCGGGGTAGCTGAGGTTTACTTTGCGAGACCAAAGTTCTGGTTGATCTTCAACCGTAGGGGTACGGTTCGCGTAAATAATTAACTCTACTTCGTACCAGCTCGGGGCATCTTCATCCGCAGAATTTTGTGCAAAGGCTTGCTGGCCCAATGAGGCGAGTAGTGAAGTGGTTACCAGTAAGGCCGATTTTAGAGATCTAATCATCATTAGGTTTCTGCGGTTAATTGGGTGAGCAATTGTTCTATGTTTTTCAGGCGTTTGTCTGCGCCCTGGGTCTCAATATTACACCGTAGGGTAGTGGCGCCGTCCAGCCTATATTTCTGAGGTTGCTGTTGCACCATTTGTACGAGGGTAAGTGGATTCACGCTGGTGTTTTGGGTGAATTCTAAGCGAATGGCACTGTCGCTGGCTTCGAGTTTTTGTAGACCGATGCTCTCAGCAGTAAGTTTCAATTTATTCACCCGAATAAGGTTTTTGGTGGCGTCAGGTAATAGGCCGAAACGGTCGATCATTTCAATCTGCAGCTGTTGCAGTTCAGTATCGTTTTTGGCGTTAGACAGACGCTTGTACATGATCAAACGGGTATGGACATCCGGCAGATAATCTTCTGGGATGAGTGCTGGTATGCGTAAATTGATCTCAAACCCAGCATGAAGGCTTTCTTCAATATTGGGCGTTTCACCTTTTTGAATAGCTTTCACAGCGCGTTCCAGCATATCCATATACAAGGTAAAACCAATACTATGAATTTGCCCGCTTTGCTCATCACCGAGAAGTTCACCGGCACCACGAATTTCCATATCGTGGGTTGCTAGAGTAAAGCCTGCCCCCAAATCGTCTGCAGAAGCGATAGCATCCAAACGCTTTACTGCATCGGACGTCATATCGCGCTTACCAGGCGTTAGCAGGTAAGCATAAGCCTGGTGATGTGAACGGCCTACACGCCCACGAAGTTGATGCAGTTGTGCCAAACCAAATTTATCAGCACGTTCGATGATGATGGTGTTGGCGTTGGGTACGTCGATACCGGTTTCGATAATGGTGGTACACAGCAAAATATTAAAGCGTTGATGGTAGAAGTCGGACATGACTTGTTCCAACTCACGCTCGCGCATTTGGCCGTGACCAATACCGATTCGAGCTTCGGGGATTAATTCTTGCAGTTCCCTGGCAGCTTTTTCAATACTTTTCACTTCGTTGTGTAAAAAATACACTTGACCGCCACGCAAAATTTCCCGCATGACGGCTTCTTTAATCAAGCCGTTATCGCGATGGCGAACAAAGGTTTTTACCGCTAAGCGTCGGGCAGGCGGTGTGGCGATAATGGAAAGATCGCGAATATTGGCCATGGCCATATTCAAGGTACGCGGAATCGGTGTGGCGGTCAGGGTGAGAATATCCACTTCCGAACGCAGAGCTTTGAGTTTTTCTTTTTGGCGAACACCAAAGCGGTGCTCCTCGTCGATCATCAACAAACCCAGGTTTTTAAAATTCAGATCACTTTGTAAGAGTTTGTGGGTGCCTATTACGATATCCACTTTGCCGTTGGTAATTTTTTCTAATACGGCCTCTTGTTCTTTGTTGCTGCGGAAACGAGAAAGTACTTCAACGGTCACTGGCCAGTCGGCAAACCGATCTTTAAAGGATTGGTAGTGTTGCTGAGCAAGCAGGGTGGTAGGCACTAGCATGGCCACTTGCTTGCTGTTATGCACGGCAATAAAGGCTGCGCGCATGGCTACTTCTGTTTTGCCAAAGCCTACATCACCACAGACCAGTCGATCCATGGGCTGTTCCGATTCCATATCGTCTTTAACTGCGGCAATGGCAGTTTCTTGGTCAGGGGTTTCCTCGAAAGGGAAGCCTGCAGAAAAAGTGCGATAGGCTTCGTCGGGGTCTGCATACTGAAAGCCTTTTCGTGCTGCGCGGCGTGCGTAAATATCTAATAGTTCTGCGGCGACATCACGGATTTTCTCAGCCGCTTTACGGCGGGTTTTCTCCCATTGGTCTGATCCCAGTTTATGAAGTGGAGCAAGCTCATCATCGGCACCACTGTAGCGACTGATTAAATGTAAGCTCGCGACGGGTACATAAAGTTTGGCATCGTTGGCATACGACAGATTTAAAAATTCATTGGCTTGGCCATCAATATCGATGGTTTCTAAACCTTGATAGCGACCTACGCCGTGTTCTTCATGAACAACTGGAGCGCCGACTTTTAATTCAGTGAGGTTGCGAATAACCGCTTCACTGTCTGCTTCTTTTTTCTGGCGGCGACGCCGTTGCATGACTCGGCCACCGAAAAGCATATTTTCAGTGATCAGTGTTACCTTATCATTGGGTAAGTGCAGGCCTTGATCCAATGGTGCAACGGTAATTCCGGGGGTGTCGTTACTGGCAACGAAAGCCTGCCAGTTATTTACTTCCTGTGGCGTAACACGAATGCGTTGTAACAACTCTAATAAAGCTTCTCGGCGTCCTGCGGATTCTGCACAAAATAAAATCTTGTGGTCGCTTTCCATTAAGAAAACGTCCAGTGCATTTAAGGGCTCTTGGAGTGTTTCATTTACAGTAACTTGTGGGAGTTCGGCGGTGGTAAATTCACAATGGCCAGAGGGTAGTGAGGCTGTTTGAAAATCACTGCGGCTGAATTGTTTGCAACCAGCGAATAAATCACTTACTGAAAGCAGTAAATCTTTTGGCGGAAGAATCGGGCGAGTGGGGTCAACGCAGCGGTTTTCATAACGCTCTGCGGTGTCTCGCCAGAAATGCTCAACACTTGCTTCAATATTACTACCGTCTGCATTGGCTAGGGTGCAGATATGGGTGTTTTCAGGTAAATAGTCAAATAAGGATGCACATTGCTCGAAAAATAATGGCAAATAATACTCAATACCCGCTGCAGCTAAGCCGCTGCTGATGTCTTGATAAACCGGGCACTCTTTATGGTTCACGTCGAAGCGTTCATGCCAGCGATTTAAGAACTGGTGAATGGCACTGTCGGTGAGTGGAAATTCTTGTGCTGGCAGTAGGTGGATAGCTTCTACCTGGTCGATAGTCAGCTGTGTTTCTGGGTCGAAAGTGCGCAGGGTTTCGATTTCATCATCGAACCAGTCAATTCGGTAGGGGAGATCTGCTCCCATAGGGTATAAGTCGATAAGGGCACCACGAACTGCGTATTCACCGTGTTCGTATACGGTGTCGACCAAACGATAGCCTGCGTCTTCCAGCTGCTTTCTCAGTTTATTGGGGGGAAGTTGTTCCCCTGTATTTACCACCAAACTTTGGCTGCTTACATATTCAGGCGGCGCGATGCGCATCATCAGTGTGGTAGCGGGCACCACTAGTACGCCGCTGGTTAAGCGAGGGAGCTGATAGAGGGTAGAGATACGCTCTGAAATAATGTCTTGGTGGGGAGAGAAGGTGTCGTAGGGCAGTGTCTCCCAGTCCGGTAGGTGTAGTACCGGGCAGTCCGTACCTTTTAGGAAGAACGCCAGTTCTTCTTGTAGTTGAAGTGCCCCTCGGGTATCGGCAGTTATCGCCATAATTAAGCGCTGTTCGGTCTTGGCTTGGGCAAGATTGGCGATAGTGAGCGCCGCTGAAGCGTGATTTAAACCACTCCAGGTTTGGCGGTTGCCAGCTCCGCTGGGTGAAGGAGGGGAAAAGACGCTGTGCTGGGTCATGAGAGCCGAGTGCTTGATTAAAAGTGCTAGTTTAAAAGGGGCGTATTGTAGCGAGCTGGCTGAGGAAATGTAGGGAAGTTTTACCTTCTGCTCAGTCTGAAGCTTGTAAATATCGCGTAAAGGCCGATTCTACTCTTTTTGTGTTACCTGATCCCAATCTACCCGTTTTTTGTTCCCTTCTGTAACTGGCAGTTGACTGACGCATAATTCATGTATGGCGTCAAAATCACTAACGCCCCTTGTGCCCCAATAACCCCAGATTGGTATTTTTTAGAGTTATGCAAACTATTTTCATGAGTGATTATCTGGTCAGGTTTTTCTGTTGTTTTATAACCTGGTAGAACCGTTTGGGTAAAAATAATTCCAATTCGCTATTAATAATATAAACCAAGGCGATTGATAAAGACGGCGATAAAAATAACTCTGGAGTTGAAATCTTATGAAAAAGCTTGTGACTTATTTGGCTGCTGCAGCCTTGTACTCTTCATCAGCTGCTTATGCTCAGCTGACCGGTTCCGGTGATGTGTATAGCGATGTCTACAAAGGCTCTCGCGACCGTCAATACAAGGTCTATGTGCCTAAGTCTTATGACGGCAGCACCGCAGTTCCTATGATCTTTGCACTTCACGGCTGTGTGATGAACCACACCGACGCATTGGAGCTATGGAACTTTGACGTGATTGCTGATCAGAACAACGTGATTGTTGTGTTCCCCTATGTCACAAGCTTTACAGAGATGCGTAACGATGAGTGCTGGGGTTACTGGTTCGATAACCACATTACCCAAGGCGGTGGTGGTGAAGTCGATGATATTTACGGCCTAGCCCAGGTTATCGAAAGCGATTACAACATTGATTCATCTCGTCGCTACATTACTGGTATTTCTTCCGGTGGTGCCATGGCGGAAGCGGCTGCCATTGCGTACAACGAGTACTGGGCTGCGGCCGCGCCTGTAGCAGGCCTCCCTTACAATGACGAATCCTCTTCTGTGACCGCTGAGGTTTTCCAGAGCCTTCAGCATCACGTGAATTCTATTAACAATGAGCTGGACTATGTTCGCGCAGTTCCAACTTTGTTGGTTCAGTCTTCCAACGACACTACCGTATTACCAAAAGCCATGGAGTTGATTCGTGACTCTCACTTGGCGGTATGGGCCAATGACTCTCAGGCGGATGCTACCGAGAGCTGCTCTAACGAAGGTATTAGTTGCACGTTGACCACTTACAACGGTGTTGATGGTAACCCGTTGGTCCAAACCTTGGTCTACAACGGTGTAGCGGCTAAATCGGCTACGTACGGTCAGGGCCACTACTGGACAGGTGATGACGAATACGAGAGCAAGTGGGCAAAAGCGCAGGGCCCGAGTGCATCTCAGTACATTTGGTCTTTCTTTGAGGGTGTAACCTTAGAGGGTGCTGTGAATTATGGTTGTGAGAACGACAGCCAAGCGCCTGTGGCTCCAACTGGTTTGTCAGTGGTTTCTCCTGGCGATACTTACGCTGAGCTGATGGTTAATCCTAATGCAGAACCAGATCTGAAAGGTTACAAGGTTTATAAAACCAACGGTGTTGCTTTAACCAACTCTCCATACGGCAGCGAAGACATTATTGTTTCCGGTTTAAGCGCCAGCCAAGACTACACCGTGTATGCCACTGCGGTAGACCAGTGTGGTAACGAGTCTGCGGCTTCTAATGTTGTGAGCTTTACCACAACGGCTGCGGAATATGTTGCGCCAACAGCATCTGGTACTTGTACTGATCATTACCTTGCTAATCGCTTGGATACTTCTGGCTATACAGCTTGTGGTACCACTCATGGCTACACCGCTAGCGTTACGCTATGGCAGCGTAAAGATGGTAGTTGGACTGATCAGGACCTTAATGGTTCTACCGGTGGCAACGACAATACTGGCGGCAATGACAACACAGGCGATGACAACATTGGCGGCGATGACGCTGGCAATGTAACGCCAGGTAGTTGGACTACTAACGCTAGTCTTGCGGGTATGGAAGTTCACATTTACACCCCGACTACCGCAACGACAAATGGTAAGCGTGCTTTGATGATTTCATTGCACGGTTGTGCGCAGGCAAACGAAATTGTTCGTGATAACTGGAGTTGGGCTGACGAGGCCGATCAATACGGTATGGTAGTTGCCGCACCTATGGCACCTAACGGTGGTGTAATTGCTGGTTGCTGGGACTACTACGACAATAATCACAGCCGTAAGAATCCAAGTCGACATGACGACAACTTGATTCAGTTAGCACAGACTATGATGAACGACAGCAAGCTGAACATCGACCCGGATCAAGTGTACATTTCTGGTTTGTCTTCCGGTGGTGGTCAAACCTTCGCAATGGGCTGTATTGCACCAGAAATCTTTGCCGGTATTGGTATTAGTGCAGGCCCTGCAGTGGGTACTTCTTCTAGCCAAATTGGTTCGGTAAATGCGTCTGCAACCTCTGCCAAGAATGCTTGTTTGAGCTTTGCCGATAATGGCAATCAAGACGCATTTGAAACCCAAATCACTGCAGTGGTTCACGGTACAAGTGATTACACCGTAGCTCAGGGTTATGCAGACGTTGATGCCGATGCTTGGGCGTCTATCTACGGCGTAAACAAAGATGCTGGTACTAATTCTGTCGCTGGTGGTGGTACTGAAACCACTTGGAGTGATAGTGAGGGTGAGCGTGTTTCTAAGTTGATCGTCTCTGGTTTAGGGCACGCATGGCCTGCCGGTAACGACAGCTCGGGCGGTTCTTATACTGACCACGGTACGGTGGATTACCCAGCCTTCCTGACCAAGTGGTTGTTCGAAAACAATCGTCGAGCAAACTTTGCTAACAGCGATACAACGTCTCCTGCAGTCCCTGTTGGCCTTCAGGTAACGGCAACTAGCACCAGTACCATCAGTGTTAGCTGGAATGCCGTAGCAGATAGCGATCTGGCCCAATATGTTGTGTATGTTGATGGCTCTCAGTACGCCGTAACCACGGCTACCTCTTTCACCGTTAACGGTTTAGGTGCTGGCACGACTCACGGTATTCGCGTGTCTGCCGTAGACGCCAGTGGTAATGAATCTGCTCGCTCAACAACTGTTCAGGCGACGACTGATGATGTTGTTGATCCTGATCCGGTGGACCCAGTTGACCCTGACCCAGTAGATCCTGTGGATCCAGATCCAGTGGAGCCTGAAGATACGGTGAAGCCAGTGATTACTTTGAATGGCAGCGCTTCTGTAACCATTACTGAGGGTGATAGCTATGCAGATCAAGGTGCGACGGCTACGGATAACGTCGATGGCAATATTACGTCTAAGATCTCTGTGAGCGGTTCTGTAAACGCTAATGCGCCGGGCACTTACACGCTGCGCTATAACGTATCAGACAATGCCGGTAACGCCGCAACGACCGTTACTCGCACTGTAACGGTTGAGGCTAAGCCAGAACCTGAGCCGGAAGAAACCTGTACCGAAGCCTCTGCATCTAATTACTACCACAAGCTGTATGGCCGCGCGTACAGCCAGGGTATGTTCTTTGCGCCAGACTACTTTACCAACAGTGGTCAGCCAATGAGTGGTTCAACCTGGGGTTACAACACTCTACACACCAACGATGGATCAACTTGGTTGGTAGGTGGTTGTAACTAAGAAGCTGTTGTCGCTAGGGAACTGCTGTAACTAAGATGTTGCAGTAACTAAGATGTTGCAGTAACTAAGGACTGTTGTCGCTAAGAGTGTGTTTTACTTAGTGCGTAGTAACAGTGCGTAGTAACAGTGAGTAGTACTTAGATACTGTATTTAGATGCTGCAGCTAGTGAGTTTCTACCCAGAGTAAGCCTCTGCTCCTCGAGCAGAAACTTCAAAGCCCTCCTGATGGAGGGCTTTTTTTATGGGAGATATTTTTAGTGAGGGAAATTTTATAAAATAACCGGCTTCATAAAACCGGTCTCAAAAGATCAGGAATCGTAATGTCTCATATTCTCTACAGCTTTCGCCGTTGTCCATACGCTATGCGGGCTCGAATGGCCCTTTGGTATGCAGAAATTCCCATAGAGCTTCGGGAAGTGGTGTTGAAGAATAAACCTGCTGAAATGATTGCGCTCTCACCGAAGGCAACCGTACCCGTGTTGTATACCGGTGATGAGCAAGTGATCGACGAAAGCGTGGATATTATGCGTTGGGCTCTCGAGAAGAATGACCCGGATGCTTGGTTGCAAATATCCCCAGCAGGGGAGGCTCTGATTATTGAGAATGATGGCGACTTTAAGCAGTGGTTAGACCGCTACAAATACAGTGATAGGCACCCCGAAACCGAAGAATATTACCGGGAGAAGGGCGTGAGCTTTATCCAAAAACTAGAGCAGGCTTTACAAGATTCTCCCTATCTTCAAGGGCAAAATGTCACCTTGGTGGATATGGCGATTTTTCCTTTTATTCGGCAGTTTGCCCATGTTGATAAAGACTGGTTCTTTCAGGCGGATTTCCCCAAGGTTCAGGCTTGGCTGAATGGCTTTCTAGAGGGGGACTTGTTCAAATCCATTATGAAAAAGTACAAACCTTGGGAGTCGGGCTCTCTCGGTATATCAGCGCCTTAATCTGTAAGCGGCTCAGTCTTTTCTAAGGCATTCAAAAAGCTAGGAAAGGCTTAGCCAGGCCTCTAGATTGGCGCGAAATTAGCATCTATATCTCATTATGTCGCTATTTTGGCGGGTATCGCTATTAACGAACCTAGCCAGTATGAACCTCGTTAAAAACTCAGGAGGCGGTACATCATGGGAAATACACCAACACTCAAGCCTATTCCAAGCGCGCTTATTGCAGGGGCCATTGTATTTGGTGCTGTGCAATTCTTTCAGGTAATCCCTCTGGAAAGAGAGCTGGCTAAGGCCGCATCGGGCAGTGAAAGTGTCAAGCTATCTGCAGAGTATCAGGCACTTAACGAGCGCTATCTACAGGAGAAAGCCCGTAGTGAAATGGCGATGAAAGAAGTGGCTTCGTTTTCCAAAGTTCGCGCTAAGAAAAAAGAGCTAGAGATTGAAGTGCGAGAGTACGAGGCCGGATACAATGATTACAAGGACGGTTATGAGGAGTTAAAAAGCCGCTACGAAAAGCTTCAAACCAACCTATCTTTTACCCAAGATTTAAACGTGTTGAAAGATAGTAAAGAGAAAGTCGAAATTATTCTGGCCTGTATGACCCACGGTTGTGAAAGCCCTTTCTATGCCAAGTACAATAAAAAATATAATGAAGTTGCTTACGAGCAGTTTAAGTACCAGTTGAAAGAAACCAACGACAAAATCCGTACAATTTATAACAAGTTTGATAACTGTATTCAGTGATTGGATATGTTTTTACTGTGTTGTTCAGAGAGGGATCTGTAAAAAAAGCCGCCACCGGCTCGAGGCGGGCATAGAGGACTAGGATGAACGTCTCTGCGCAAGTTGATCACTCTCTGGGTAAGTTCACAACTCTCTGGGCTGCACAGAGACGCTCAAGGTGAGCCGGTGGCAGCTATTCTGGATTAAAGGTTATCTTTGATAACACTTTAAAATTCTTTGCTCCTTTGTCATTGCGGGATGATGAAAAACGTTAGCGAGTCCAGCGCTGCTAAGCAGCTTCTGGTTTCGCGTGTCTATCATGCAAGAAGCCTAAAACTTCTGCGCGGTAATGGTTATAGGTAGCATCATCCGCAAGATCTAGACGCTTACGTGGGCGCTCCAGTTCAACGTGTAACACTTCACCAATAGTGGCCTCTGGGCCGTTAGTCATCATTACAATGCGATCTGACAGTAATACAGCTTCATCAACATCGTGTGTAATCATGATCACGGTGTTGTTCAGATCCGCTTGAATTTCCATTAATGAATCTTGCAGGTGAGCACGGGTTAGGGCGTCAAGTGCGCCGAAAGGCTCATCCATTAACAAAACTTTGGGCTCCATCGCTAGTGCGCGAGCAATGCCAACACGCTGCTTCATGCCGCCAGAAATTTCTGATGGGCGCTTGTGCAGAGCATGGCTCATATGAACCAATTCCATGTTGTGTTCAATCCATTCTTTCATTTCAGCTTTTGATTTTTTACCTTTAAAAACCTGTTCGACGGCTAGTTCTACATTTTGATAGGCGGTTAACCAAGGTAGCAGTGAATGGTTTTGGAAAACAATGGCGCGGTCGGGGCCGGGGTCGTTTACTTCTTTGCCGTCGAGAATAACACCTCCGGAAGAAGCCTCGAGAAGGCCTCCAACAATGTTCAGTACCGTAGACTTACCGCAGCCAGAGTGGCCGATCAGTGAAATAAACTCACCTTTTTCAATTTTTAGGTTTACATTGTCCAGTGCGCGGAAGTTACCGTTTTTGGTTTCAAAATCCATGTAAACCTGTTCAATGCTTAAGTAGGGCTTCGTTGTAGACATAATAATTCTCCAGTTCGTAATTCAGGTTTATCGAATAACGGCATTTTTGTCGTATGACACAGATTTCTGCAGTGTCAGCATGATGCGGTCAAGTACAAAGCCGATAAAACCAATCACTAATACAGCTACCATAATGCGGCCTAAGGATTGCGAACTACCGTTCTGGAATTCATCCCAAACAAACTTACCAAGGCCTGGATTCTGTGCCAGCATTTCAGCAGCAATCAATACCATCCAACCTACACCCAAGCTTAAACGTAAACCGGTAAAGATAAGGGGTATGGATGAAGGGATAATGATCTTATAAACTTTTGTGAGCCAACCTAAGCGCAACACCTTTGAAACATTAATCAAGTCTTTGTCAACGCTACTTACCCCTAGGGTGGTGTTAATCAAGGTTGGCCAAAGAGAGCAAAGGGTTACGGTAATGGCGGAGTTAACAAAAGACTTATCAAAGGTGGGGTCGTTGCTGACGTAAACCGCACTCACTACCATGGTGACAATAGGTAGCCAGGCTAATGGAGAAATCGGCTTAAATATTTGAATTAGCGGGTTCAGCGCTGTGTACATAGTATCGTTCAAGCCGCATATGATGCCGATGGGGACGGCAATCAGAGTTGCTAATATAAAACCTGTAAATACGGTGATTAAGCTAGTGATAATTTGGTCAAAGAAAGTCGGCGCGCCGGGGTAGGGGCGAATTTTCACTTTTGCGTCTGGATTTTTTTCCAACTTCTTGGCGTTGCGCTTTTCCTGGCGGTCATAGAAAGCGGCTTCTTTCTCGCGTTCCGCAACATGTTCTTTAACAAGGTTGTCCCATTGCTCTTTTACTTGTGCTGGCCCGGGTACTTGGCCAAGGCTAGTTTGTACTTTGCCTGCTCCAAATTCCCATAGGCCTAAAAAGATAACAAAGGCAATAATAGGAACAATCAGGGTTTTAAAAATTTCTTGAATTTGTGCTTTTGGGTTTTCACCTGAGCCTAAGCGCAAAATTGGAATTAACCAATTAAAGCCTGTTGCTTCTAAGGTGTTGAGTACTTTTGCGTTCATGCTGTCGTCCTCTCTTTTCTGTAACGAGTCCTGCAACGTTGAAGGGGCGTGCCCGCGCCCCTCCAACCGGAAGGTTATGATTAATATTTACTTAACTTTGTCGTCGCCTTTTAGACCAATTTTGAATTGCTTCAAATAGTCGTTAGGTTTCTTGCCGTCATAGGTTACGCCATCGATAAAGTCACCTACTGGTGGGCGGAAGCCGTCAGTGGTTGGAATGTCTTCAGACTTGATTTTTCCTTCTTTGATCAACTCTTTAGCTGCGACCATGTAGATATCTGGGCGGTAAACTTTCTTCGCAATATCCATGTACCAAGAATCTGGTTTGGCTTCAGGAATCTGGCCCCAGCGGCGCATTTGCGTGAGGTACCAAATCGCATCGCTGTAGTACGGGTAGGTTGCGTGATAGCGGAAGAATACGTTGAAGTCAGGCACGGAGCGCTTGTCACCTTTCTCGTATTCAAAAGTACCCGTCATGGAGTTCGCAATGACATCGTAGTCTGCGCCTACGTAGTTAGGTTGCGACAAGATTTTTACAGCTTCCGGGCGGTTTGCATTGTTGTTTGCATCCAACCATTGCGCTGCACGAATCATGGCTTTTACAACAGCAATATGTGTGTTCGGGTTTTTATCAGCCCAACCTTTACTTACACCAAATACTTTTTCTGGGTTGTTCTTCCATAGCTCGTAGTCAGTAATTACAGGAACACCAATGCCTTTAAATACCGCTTGTTGATTCCACGGTTCGCCCACGCAGTAACCGTAAATAGTTCCGGCTTCCATGGTGGCAGGCATTTGTGGGGGAGGTGTTACAGAAAGCAATACGTCTGCATCAATGGTGCCTGAAGTATCGCCTTTATGCGGGGCGTAATAACCAGGATTTAAACCACCGGCCGCTAACCAATAACGCAGTTCATAATTGTGAGTTGATACTGGGAATACCATTCCCATTTTGAAGGCTTTACCTTCGTCTTTATATTTATCAACAACTGGTTTTAGAGATTCAGCGCTAATTGGATGAACGGGTTTACCATCTTTTTGTGGAACGTGTGGTTTCATTTGTTTCCAAATGTCGTTGGAAACGGTGATAGCGTTACCGTTTAAGTCCATGCTAAAAGCAGTAATGATGTGTGATTGTGTTCCGAAGCCGATGGTCGCGCCAAGAGGTTGCCCTGCAAGCATGTGTGCACCATCTAGCTCGCCGGTAATAACTCGGTCTAATAGCACTTTCCAGTTTGCTTGAGCTTCTAGTGTTACGTATAAACCCTCGTCTTCAAAAAAACCTTTTTCATAGGCAACCGCAAGTGGTGCCATGTCAGTAAGTTTAATAAAACCAAATTTTAAATCTTCTTTTTCCAGTTCGCCTGGTGCTGCTACAGAGAAAGTTGAAGAACCTAACGTTGCAACTGCAATGCCTGCTGCTAATGTTGTTTTTACCGCTTTCTTCAGCCAGCTGCGTCGACTCAACTGTTGGGTTTTGTTTTGAACGTTACTGCCCATGTTGTTTCCTCTGTACAAAATTAAAATCAAAAAAGTGAAGAATTTTTTGAGCCTTTCCAGAGAGGTTTTTTGATGCACGTCTGTAAAACTCGCTAGGGTTATTGCGAAGGGTGTGCCAAGAATTTTTACTGTTTTTTTAAAATGTTGATTTATAAGGATATTTTTTTTGTTAAGAGGGGCGAGGGGAAAAAATGTTTTTCTTCGGTGCAAATCAGGAGAGGGGGCTGCACAGGCCTGGCGCGCCTGCATTATAGGCGGTGCAACCCATAATGGTGCGCTGCGTCATGCAGGCGCAAAAAAAAGTTGTTTTGCTCTAAGGGGGTGCAGGAAAGACCTAGTGATTTACTCTGATTTAAGCGTGATTTGTAGTGCAATAAAGGAAAAAATGGCACTACTGACCATGGCCCAGGCGATGAACAAAGAAGAAAAGTGGCTAAGAATAAGGCCATAAATGAGAGGAGCAAAGCCGAGCCCGGTGATAATAACTCCCATACCCACGGCAGAAAGTTTACCACTTGGGTCAATTTTATTGGCTGCCCCAAGTAAATAGGGTGTGAATAAGAAATAGAAAAATGATTGCAGGCAGACCGCAGCCATAAAGTAGTTATGGTCGCTAGTGAAAACGGCAGTGGCTACGGCGGTGGATTGTCCAACCATACCGATTAGTAAAGGTAGGGTTAGTCCAAATCGATTACCCACAGCGCTTGCGGTTAAAGAACCTGTTAAAGCGAGTAGGTAAGACAGTGATAGGGTGAAGCCAATGGTTGTTTTTTCTAGCGCAATTTCAGTACCTAGGACTTCGATAAAACTGTAATACCCTCCTTGAGCGATGTGGATGGCGAGTACCGCTGCAATAAAGAGATATCCTACTGCGGTAAGTCTAGGTAGGTTATTTTCTTTTACCTCATCGCCTCCTGTTGTCGATTCCTTGATTAATTGGAAGCGACTAAGCAGTACAAGCAATACGAAAGGTAAGAATGCTGCAGTGACAAATAACCCTGGTAGTTGCCATTGCTCAACGGCGGTAGGGGTGAATGCAAGGAAGGCGCTGCCCGACAGTAGTGAGCCGGTGAGGGCTAGGCCAAGTAAGCGTACGTGGTCGGTTGAGTGGGCAATGAGATAAAGAGTAATAGCCAGAAGCGCGCCTGAACATAGTCCAGCAAGGCTGCGCAGTACTCCTAGGGCATAAAGGTTTTCTATGGCGGCGCTGAGCAAGTTAAAGCAAATAAGCCCACTGAGTACCCAAAGCAGCAACCTATGTAATGAAATACGGCGTAGGTGATTAGCCAGGAAGACACTGGCAATGCCCATGCTGACAATTTCCAGGGTGATGATAAGGCCTGCGTTGGCCTTACTGAGTTCTAGGTGCTCCATTAAGCTACCCAAAATCACTGGGGCTAAGTTGAGGGTGAATGCGCCACAGCCATAGAGCAGGCTGAGATAGATTAGGTTAAATCCTCTGTAGCTGTCAGCGGGGCTGTTGTTGAGCTGTGACGGAGAGATTTCTTGAGGTTGGGTATCAATACTCATGCTTACAAACTAGCAGTTTTTTCTCGTAAAGGAAGGGTGTGAAAAGCAGCAATACGTGACGTAGTATTATTCAGCGATTAAATACCGGGTATTCATAGCCGAACTGGGTAGGTAGAAAGCCTGAATTGGGTTTGCACGTAAATGATGAAATCCGGATAATACGCGCCTCAAATTTCCCTCTACTAGATAGGTAACCCACAGTGAGTGATACAAGACCCAAGCCCGAAGACTTTTTCAAGGACTGGAAAGACCGCGAAGCCTTGGCTGAAGCCATGATCCCCCTAATTGGCAAGCTTTACCGTGAGCGTAATGTCGGCATCTACATGTACGGCCGTCCTCTGGTAAACCGCTCTGTGATCGACATCATGAAGGCGCATCGCGCTGTGCGTCAGACAGAGCAAAACGAGCTGTCTGAGTTTGAAACCTATCCTGTTCTGAAAGCTATCTCCGAAATGGATCTGGGTGCCTGCCATATCGATTTGGGCAAAATTGCAATGGCCCAGGAAACATCAGGTAAGTCCGTAGAGGAATATGTGGCGGAACAATTAGCAGAGGCTATTGGTGGTCAAAGCCAGCCTGCAGAAGAAAGTCAAGATATCGTTCTGTACGGCTTCGGTCGTATTGGTCGCTTGGTAGCGCGCCTACTGGTTGAAAAGGCCGGCTCTGGCGATGTTATGCGCCTTAAGGCGATTGTTGTGCGTAAGGGTAAAGCGCCAAACGATTTGGTGAAGCGTGCTAGCCTGCTACGTCGCGACTCCGTTCACGGCTCTTTCAAAGGCACTATTCGCGTTGATGAAGAAAACAGCCAGATCGTATGTAACGGTAACCCAATTAAGGTTATCTACGCCAACAGCCCTTCTGAAATCGACTATACCCAATACGGTATCAACAATGCGATTATCGTAGACAACACGGGCGTATGGCGTGATGAAGCTGGCTTGGCTCAGCACTTGGAAGCCAAAGGTGTCGGTAAAGTGATTCTGACCGCGCCGGGTAAAGGTGACCTGAAAAACATTGTTTACGGTATCAATAATGGTGACATTAAAGCAGAAGATAAGATCATCTCTGCTGCGTCTTGTACGACTAACGCTATCGTTCCTCCGCTAAAAGCGCTAATGGATGGCTTTGGTGTTGAGCACGGTCACGTTGAGACTGTTCACTCTTACACCAATGACCAGAACCTGATCGACAACTACCACAGTGGTGAGCGTCGTGGTCGTTCCGCGCCGTTGAACATGGTAATCACTGAAACTGGCGCAGCAAAAGCGGTTTCAAAAGCACTGCCTGAGCTGGAAGGTAAGCTCACCGGTAATGCGATCCGTGTTCCAACCCCGAATGTTTCTATGGCGATTCTGAACTTGAAGCTGGGTAAAGAAACCACCGTTGAAGAGCTTAATGCCTATATGCGTGAAAAAGCGCTTCACTCAGAGCTGCAACAGCAGATCGACTACTCGGTAAGCCCTGAAGTGGTATCAACAGATATCGTTGGTTCTCGTCACGCATGTGTGTTCGACGCCAAAGCCACCATCGTACAAGGTGACAGTGCGGTACTGTACTGCTGGTACGACAACGAGTTCGGCTACAGCTGTCAGGTCGTTCGCTGCTTGGAAGACATGGCCGGTATCCAGTGGAAGCGCTTTCCTGTTGAGGCGTAAGTTGGAAGCAGGTTAATAGCCTGAACACACTTCCTAAAAATCCCCTTTCGAGTAGCCTCGGGAGGGGATTTTTTTATGTCTTGGGATTGAGTATGATAGAGGTTCTCAAAGATCCTCTTGTAATCGACAAGAACCCCAAAGAATCCTAAAGAACCTTGGAGCGCATCTATGCCTTTAAAAGCTACCTCCGTAAGATTGGACGATGACACCCTGCAGCGTATTGGTCAGATGGCTGAAGCCTTGGATAGGCCGCGGGCATGGTTGATGGCGGAAGCCATTAAGCAGTATGTCGCCCGAGAAGAATGGTTTATCCACGAAGTGGAAAAAGGTGTAAAAGCCGCCGCTGAAGGGCGTTTGATGGATCACGCAGACATCAAAGCCAAGTGGGAGGCAAAGCGTGCAGCTCAAATGGACTGAACTGGCCGATAGTGATTTAGAGAAAATAGAAGCTCATATCACCGAAGAAAATAGCGCTAAAGCGGCTATTAATGTGGTGATGAATATCATCGATAGTGTTGAGTTGGTCCTCCCTCGGCACCCAACCGCCGGTCGGCAGGGGAGAGTAAAGGATACACGTGAGTTGGTGGTAGATGGGATTCCGTTTGTTGTGGTGTATCGAGAAAATCAAGCGGCTGGCAGAGTTGAAGTCTTGCGTGTGCTGCATGATTCTCAGCAGTGGCCTTCAGGCCAATAGGCCAGAAAGTAGGTATATTAGTCCAAATATCAGTTGATTGATCAAATATTAATCATCTCTCTATTCTAAAAATCCCTCAGCGGTGATGCCGGTGGGGGATTTTTTATTTCCCGTAAGAGTACGCCCGTTCGGTCGCAAAACGGCTGAAATCGATCACGGCGGTAAGCGCACCGAGTTTGAATGCGACAGCTTCGACAATGTGATCCGCGAATACCGCGAAGCACAAGAAGTGGCGTTCCGTATTCCCGGTTTGGAAAACCTCAATCTGGGTGGTCCTTCTAGCGGCGCCTACAGTGAGTTCGGCTTCTTCGACTTTGGTTTGTTGCAGTGAAACCGTGATGACCCTGGATCGCAGTGGTCGTGTCACGGAAATGAAGCTGGACTCCGACGGCGACAAGTTCCGTTACGACTACTTCTACAACACCAGTGGCAACGAGCGTGAAATCCGTGCCTACGGCCCGAAAAAAGGCAAAGGCACCACCCGCTTCACCTACGACGTCAATGGCAATGCCGAAAACAAAGTAGACACGAAAACAAAGTAGACAGGCATAAAAAAACAAGAAACAAAGTAGACAGGCATATCTGAGAAAGAAGCTAGTTTTCGTTGAGTGAAAGCTGGTTTTTTTGCTGGCTGTTGGTCAGCCATTCGTCAATGGGGGTATTGAGTCGGGTAAGTATGGGAGGGAGTTGATTACTGAGATGCCCGCGTTTGTCATCTCGGATAATTTTCCCCGTCCAATCAACAAGCTGCAGGTAGTCACTGAGTGAGAATAGAATCCCAGTTTGTGTTTTATCGATAATGTTATCTTCGAAAACTGCTAGGGGTTTGATGGGAAGGGAAACAAAGTAGGCAGGCATGCCTGAAATAAGCTTGATGAATAAAGTGCCTGGGATTTTTTGCGATTACTGGAAAGGTATTAATCTATGCCAATAGACCGTTATTTCTCGAGTTCAATTTCTTTTTGTTAGTTGCTAGGTGTGGTGCGCGTGGCGGTTTCAATTTGGTCAATAGGGGTGATACTATAGTGATACTTTTGTCGAGCTGAGTAAAACCATGAAAACTGAACTTGTTACTACTCTAAAGCGCCAAGCCACAAAGATTTTGGCTGAGTTGCATGAATCCAAAGAGCCTGTACTCATTACCGAGCACGGCCAGCCTTCTGCGTATTTATTGGACGTCGCCGATTATGAATTTATGTGCAAGCGCATGGAATTGCTGGAGGCTATCGCTAGAGGGGAGAGGGCGATTCAAGAAGGGCGTACCGTGATCCATGCAGAGGCAAAGGAGAGAGTGGCTAAATGGTTCAGATAATATGGACTGAGCCTGCGCTGGAAGATTTGAAAGGAATCGCAGAATACATAGCTCTTTCTAATCCGGATGCCGCTGCGAGTCTGGTTCAGAGTGTTTTCGATAAGATAGGTCGACTGGAGGAGTTTCCCGAGTCTGGGAAAGTGCCAGCTGAGCTAGAAGGATTCAATTACAGAGAAGTGGTCGTAGAGCCGTTGCGAATATTTTATAAGCTAGATGCTAACTCTGTTTTTGTACTTCATGTATTGCGTGAGGAAAGAGATCTTCGGAACTTCCTCTTGGGGCAGCGTTTGAATTAGACTTAGGATTGGCTCAGTCGTGTAGATACGAAGGTGTATCTACTGGTTGAATATTAACCAGTGGTCTATTCTGAAAACCCTTTATCGAAATCTTCGGTAAGGGGTTTTTCTTTGTTCTTTCATCTGTACTACGCACAAGAGAGTAGGGCCTCGTAACCCTGTGATCAGAGTGTGTACGCCATTGCTGGTTTATCTGCCTTATACAGCCTCTGAATAGAGAAAATACGAGTAAAAACAGTGTTTTAACTGGCACTTCTTCGGCGACCTCCGTATAATCTCGCCGATTTGCCTGTGGGTGGTGCGTGGGATTGTTTTTTGGTCCTGTTTTACTGCACAACGGCATAAAAATTTATTCACGGGGTTGGCGTTAATCGCTGGTCTTTGCCATTAACTTGGACAATCAGGTATATACCATGATCCAAATTCGTCGGGGCTTAGATCTCCCGATTGCCGGAGCACCGGAGCAGGCCATTTCAGATGGCTCTCAGGTTAGCTCAGTTGCGGTGATCGGGTCAGATTATCACGGTATGAAGCCCACCATGGCCGTCAAGGTGGGTGACAAGGTGAAAGCAGGGCAACTGCTGTTCACCGACAAGAAAACAGAAGGCGTTAAGTACACTGCACCTGCTGCAGGCACAGTAACTGCCATTAATCGCGGAGAACGTCGTGTTTTCCAATCTGTTGTTATTCAGATTGAAGGTGATGAAGCAGAAACCTTCGCTAAATACGATGCAACTCAGTTGGCTTCTATCGGTCGCGAGAAAGTTCAGGAAAACCTGGTTGAATCCGGTTTGTGGACTGCTCTGCGCACTCGCCCTTACAGCAAGGTGCCAGCGTTAGACTCCACGCCTAATTCCATTTTTGTTACTGCTATTGATACCAATCCTCTAGCAGCTGACCCAGCGGTAGTTCTGCAAGGTCAGGAAGATGACTTTAAAAATGGCCTTCAAGTATTGAGTAACCTTACTGAAGGTAAGGTATTCCTGTGTAAAGCAGCAGGTGCTGAGATTCCTGCGGACGGCTCTGCCCAAGTAGCGGAGTTCTCCGGTGTTCACCCTGCGGGTAATGCGGGTACTCACATCCACAGCTTGGACCCTGTTAGCGTTAACAAAACCGTTTGGACTATTGGCTATCAAGATGTTGTAGCGGTAGGCCAGTTGTTTACCACTGGTGCTTTGAACTTCACTCGTGTTGTTGCTTTGGCTGGTCCTCAGGTTCAGCAGCCACGTTTGCTACGTACTCGCCAAGGTGCAAACTTAGACGAGTTAATGGCAGGTCAGTTGAAAGATGGCGAAAACCGTTTGATCTCTGGTTCTGTTTGGGGTGGTACGACTGCTTCAGGCCCTACGGGCTTTGTTGGTCGTTACGCTAACCAAGTAAGTGTTTTGGAAGAGGGGCGCGAGCGTCCATTTATCCACTACATGCAGCCTGGTGCAAACCGTCACTCTGCGTTGCCAATTTATATCTCTGCGTTGTCGAACAAATTGTTCAACTTCACCACCAGCACCAACGGCTCTGAGCGTGCCATGGTACCAGTGGGGCAGTACGAGAAAGTAATGCCGCTGGATATCCTGCCAACTCAGCTGCTTCGCGCACTGATCGTTGGTGATACCGACACCGCTCAAAAACTGGGTTGTCTGGAACTGGACGAAGAAGATTTGGCATTGTGCACCTATGTGTGTGCAGGCAAATACGAGTACGGTCCTATTCTGCGCGACAACCTGACTCGCATTGAGAAGGAGGGTTAAGAGTGAAGGCTTTACGTAATTTCTTCGATAAGATCGAGCCGCACTTTCTTAAGGGCGGCAAATACGAAAACTGGTATGCCTTGTACGAAGCAGTGGATACTGGCCTTTTTCAGCCAAATCAGGTAACCAATAACTCTGCTCACGTGCGTGACGGTATCGACCTGAAGCGCATCATGATTACCGTGTGGGCGTGTACTTTCCCTGCCATGTTATTCGGTATGTGGAATGTTGGTGCTCAAGCTAACGCCATTATGGCAGATATGGGTATCGCAGCCGTTGAAGGTTGGCGCGGTGGCTTAATTGAGCTGCTCGCCGGTTACAGTGCCGACTCTGTTTGGGACTGCTTCATCCATGGTGCAATGTATTTTATTCCTATTTACGCTGTGACCTTTATTGTGGGTGGCTTCTGGGAAATTCTGTTTGCCATGAAGCGTGGCCACGAAGTTAACGAAGGTTTCTTCGTAACTTCTGTGCTGTTTGCTTTGATCTGCCCACCAGACATGCCATTGTGGCAAGTTGCCTTGGGTATCAGCTTCGGTATCGTAATTGGTAAAGAAGTGTTTGGTGGAACCGGTAAAAACTTCTTGAACCCAGCACTGACCGGCCGTGCATTCTTGTTCTTTGCTTATCCTGCTGAAATGTCTGGTGACGCTGTGTGGACCGCGGTTGACGGTTACACCGGTGCAACTGCGTTGTCTGTTGCGGCAAGCGAAGGCGTAACTGGCCTGATTAACCAGCTAACTTGGATGGATGCCTTTGTGGGTAACATGCAAGGCTCTATCGGTGAAGTATCTACTCTGGCGATTCTGCTAGGTGGTGCGGTGCTACTGGTAATGGGTATTGCTTCCTGGCGTATTGTTGCTGGTGTGTTGGCAGGTTCTGCTGCACTGGCACTGTTATTTAATTCTGTTGGTTCCGAAGCGAACCCAATGTTCGGCCTGCCTTTCTACTGGCACTGGGTAATTGGTGGTTTTGCTTTCGGTACTATCTTTATGGCCACTGACCCAGTATCGGCCTCTATGACCAATACTGGTAAGTTCTGGTTCGGTGCGCTCATTGGTGTGATGGTGGTGTTGATCCGTGTGGTTAACCCGGCCTTCCCGGAAGGTATGATGCTGGCTATTTTGTTTGCTAACCTGTTTGCGCCGTTAATTGATCACTTTGTGGTTGAGTCCAACATCAAACGGAGGATCGCACGTGGCTAATAAAGATTCTATTTCTAAGACGCTAATTGTTGCGCTTGCGTTGTGTATTGTCTGTTCGGTGATTGTTTCTACCGCAGCAGTTGTACTCAAGCCTGCACAGCTGGCAAACAAAGAGCTGGATCGTAAATACAACATTCTATTGGCTGCTGGTCTGATGGAAGAGGGCTCTGCCCGTGATGCAGGTGTGGTTAACGACCTGTTCACCAAAGTAGAAACTCGTGCTGTTGATCTGGCGACTGGTAAGTTCTCTGATGCTGTTGATCTTGCAACATACGATCAGCGTGCAGCTTCTAAAGACCCTAAACAGTCTAAGAACTTTAAAGAGCTGGGCATTGACGATACTGCCAAAATCATTCGCCGTGAAAACCTTGCATTGGTTTACTTGGTGAAAGGTGATGCTGGCTACGACAAGATTATTTTGCCGGTGCACGGCTATGGTCTGTGGTCTACCCTTTACGGCTTTATGGCCCTTGAGAGCGATGCCAATACCGTTGCAGGCTTTGGTTTCTACGCTCACGCGGAAACGCCTGGCTTGGGTGGTGAGGTAGATAACCCGAATTGGAAAGCGAAGTGGCCCGGTAAGTTGGCTTACGGTGAAGACGGTTCTGTTGCAGTGGAAGTTGTTAAAGGTACTGCAGCGGTTGGCTCTGATCACGAAATCGATGGCTTGGCGGGTGCGACCTTGACCAGCCGTGGTGTGAGCAACTTGGTTAACTTCTGGTTGGGCGAAAATGGTTTCGCTCCATTCCTACGTAATCTGAAAGCAGGGGGTGCATAATCATGGCTAATCCAGTGAAAGAAGCCCTGTTCAGGCCGGTTTTCGACAACAACCCTGTTGTACTTCAAATTCTGGGTATTTGTTCTGCTCTGGCAGTAACAACCAGCATGAATGTAACAATGGTGATGTGTGTTGCGTTGACCGCAGTAACAGCCTTTTCAAATCTGTTTGTGTCGCTGATTCGCAATCACATTCCAGGCAATATTCGTATTATCTGTCAGATGACCATTATTGCCTCGCTGGTAATTTTGGTTGATCAGATCCTAAAAGCGGTGGCTTACGACATCAGCAAGCAGTTATCGGTATTCGTTGGTTTGATTATTACCAACTGTATCGTAATGGGTCGTGCAGAAGCCTTCGCCATGAAAAACCCTCCGGGCATTAGCTTTATGGACGGCATTGGCAACGGCTTGGGTTACTCTGTTGTACTGATTATTGTGGGTGTAATTCGTGAGCTGTTCGGTGCGGGCAAATTGTTCGGCATTGAAATTCTGCCATTAGCTACCGAAGGTGGTTGGTACGTGAACAACGGTATGTTGCTGCTGCCACCAAGTGCGTTCTTCTTGATCGGCTTATTGATTTGGGTTATCCGTGAGTGGAAACCGGGTCAACAAGAAGCCCCTGAATTCAAGATTGCACCTAATACTGTGAACTCGGGAGGCCACTAATCATGGAACATTATCTGAGTCTGTTTATTCGCTCGGTATTTATCGAGAACATGGCCCTGGCGTTCTTCTTGGGCATGTGTACCTTTATTGCGATTTCTAAGAAGGTTCAAGCTGCTCTAGGTTTGGGTATCGCGGTAATCGTTGTATTGGGTATCACTGTTCCTGTGAACAACATGCTGTACAACTACTTACTGGCCGATGGTGCGCTTGCTTGGGCTGGTTTCCCAGAAGTTGATTTGAGCTTCTTGGGCTTGATCACCTACATTGGTGTTATCGCGGCGATTGTTCAAATCATGGAAATGGTTTTGGATAAATACGTCCCTGCACTATACAACGCTCTGGGTGTATTCCTACCGTTGATCACTGTGAACTGTGCCATCTTGGGTGCCTCTCTGTTTATGGTTGAGCGCGACTACAACTTTGGCGAGTCCGTAGTGTTTGGTTTGGGCTCTGGTGTAGGTTGGGCTTTGGCAATCGTTGCTTTGGCTGGTCTGCGCGAGAAGATGAAATACAGTGATGTACCTGCTGGCTTGCAAGGCTTGGGCATTACCTTTATCACCGTTGGACTGATGTCTCTTGGCTTCATGTCTTTCGGTGGTATCGATCTGTAATCGCGAGGAGTATTCGATATGAATCCAGAAATTATTCTCGGCGTTGTTATGTTTACCGTCGTTGTGCTGGCACTCGTGTTTATCATTCTTGGTGCACGTGCTCAGCTGGTTAACAGCGGTGACGTAACAATTACCATTAACCATGAGAAGAAAATCACCGTTCCTGCCGGTGACAAGCTTATGCAAACCTTGGCGAGTGCAGGCTTGTTCCTGCCATCTGCTTGTGGTGGTGGCGGTTCTTGTGCCCAGTGTAAGTGTGTTGTTGAATCTGGTGGTGGCTCTATGCTGCCAACAGAAGAAGCGCACTTCACCAAGCGTGAAGCTGGTGAAGGTTGGCGTTTATCTTGTCAGGTTCCTGTTAAGCAAGATATGGAAGTTGAAGTTGAAGAAGAGGTATTCGGTGTTAAACAGTGGGAATGTGCTGTTGAGTCTAACCCGAATGTTGCAACCTTCATTAAAGAGCTGACGCTGAAACTGCCAGAAGGCGAGAGTGTAGACTTCCGTGCGGGTGGCTACGTTCAGCTTGAGTGCCCTCCATACGAAATTAAGTACTCTGACTTTGATATTGAAGAAGAATATCGTGGTGACTGGGAGCGTTTCGGTTTCTTCAACGTTGAAGCAAAAACCGATGAGCCAACTATTCGCGCTTACTCCATGGCGAATTACCCAGAAGAGAGAGGGGTGGTTAAGTTCAATATCCGTATTGCGACGCCGCCTCCAGGTTCTCAAGGCATTCCTGCCGGTAAGATGTCTTCTTGGGTATTCAACCTGAAGCCAGGCGACAAGGTTAAGGTATACGGTCCATTCGGTGAGTTCTTTGCAACTGAAAACGATAGTGAGATGGTATTTATCGGTGGTGGTGCTGGTATGGCGCCAATGCGCTCTCACATCTTCGATCAGTTGAAGCGTATTAAAACCGACCGTAAGTTGTCTTTCTGGTACGGTGCTCGTTCATTGCGTGAAATGTTCTATCAAGACGAATACGACATGCTAGCGAACGAAAACGATAACTTCGATTGGCATATTGCATTGTCTGATCCCCAGCCAGAAGATAACTGGGACGGTCTCACGGGCTTTATCCATAACGTACTGTACGAACAGTACCTGAAGGATCACGAAGCGCCGGAAGATTGTGAGTACTACATGTGTGGTCCTCCTATGATGAACCAGGCGGTTATCAAGATGCTGCTTGACCTAGGTGTTGAGCGCGAAAACATCTACTTGGATGATTTCGGAGGCTAATCGTTACGTGAGTTCGATTTGCTTTGAGAAATGCACCAAAAAAGCGAGTCCCGAAAGGGGCTCGCTTTTGCTTTTTTTATTACTCTGTTTTTTTACAGTTGGTTTTGCACTGACTGGGTGCAGTGGTCCGAAACGGGAGGTTATTAAGCTTTCAGGTCATGTTTTTGGAACCACTTGGCATATCACCACTTATAGTCAGAAAAAGATTACCCAGCGAAGAGAGAAAAAACTGATTGCTGCCATTAATCAGCAATTGGACAGTATCAATCAGAGTATGAGTACGTATTTGCCAAACTCTGAACTGAATCAGTTTAACAAGGCACAAATAAATACCTGGTTTGAAGCCAGTAACGATTTAATACAATGCCTATTGATTGCCCAAAAGGTTTCAGAAAAAACTGACGGCGCATTCGATATTACGATTTCCCCCTTGGTTGATTTGTGGGGCTTTGGTCCTGAAATCAAAACCCTGGAAGTTCCTCCAGGTAGTGAGCTAGAAGCAGCATTGAAGCGGGTAAACTATCGAGCCTTAGAGATTAGCGAAAATCGTATTCAAAAAACGGCTGAGATTGAGGTTGATCTTTCCGCGGTGGCAAAAGGCTATGCGGTGGATAAAGTTGCTGAGGTTATGAAGCAACACAAGTTTGATAACTTCTTGGCCGAAATTGGCGGGGAGGTGAAGGTTGCCGGAAAAAGCCCTCGGGGGGATGATTGGCGATTGGGGGTAGAAGCTCCATCGGGTGAGGTAGGGCAAGCACAGCGCGCTATCGCTATTACGGATGTAGCAGTGGCTACCAGTGGCGATTACCGCAATTACTTTGAACAAGGTGGTCAGCGTTATTCCCATACCATTAGTCCGATTACCGGCATGCCAATAACCCATATATTGGCGTCAATTACGGTAATTGCGGATAATACGGCTATGGCTGATGCGCTAGCGACAGGTCTCAATGTAATGGGGCCAGAGGCGGCATTGGCCCTGGCGGAGAAAACGGATTTAGCCGTGTATTTAATCCTTAAAACCGAGAGCGGTTTTAAGGAGTTGCATAGTTCAGCTTTTACTCCTTATTTAACTCAATAGTTTTGAAAACATGAGAAAATTTGGGGTAGCGTTTTGTTGTAAGCAATCAAACTTGGGTTATGGTGGGTTACCACCTTGGTCCAATTGATTGTGTGAAGAAAGAGGTTTATATCATGACTCAATTTTTATTTGCTTTCGGGTTATTACTCACAGTAATCGTCATTATGTCTGTTGGTGTTCTGATGGGGCGTAAACCCATTAAAGGCTCCTGCGGTGGCGTGGGTGCTGCCTTGGGTGAAAAAGAATATGTTTGTGACCTTTGTGGAAATGACCCTAATAAGTGTGAGGAAGAATCTGCAAAGGCTGCTCTGGAGGCTAATAAATCGGAAACTGGATTTTACGACGCTTCCAAGTAGTGATTTGTATTAAAAACTGTTTAAAAAACTCTGCTTTTGCAGGGTGCTTGTTTCACTAAACTGTTGTAAGGAATCTAAGAAACTATGGCTGACCATAAGTACGAAATTCTGGTGATTGGATCTGGCCCTGCAGGTGAGTCTGCGGCAATTATGGCTGCAAAATCCGGTAAAAAAGTCGGCATGGTAGAACGCTACGGTATGATCGGTGGTGGTTGCGCTCACAAAGGGACGATTCCATCGAAGTCTTTACGTCAAAGCGTGAAGCAGTTAATGCGTTTTAATAACAACCCTGTGTTTCGTGAAATTGGTGAGCCTCGCTGGTTGAGCTATCCACAAGTATTAGCTTCCGCGAAGAAAGTAATCCCTAAGCAAGTTGAGATGCACGGTGCTTTTATTGCCCGTAATCGTATTACCTTGCATAAAGGCAATGCAGAATTTATTGATTCAACGTCTGTTCAAGTACGCCACGTAGATGGCGGGAAAGATGTACTACACGGTGAAAAGATTATTATCGCCACCGGCTCACGTCCATATCAGCCAGCCGATGTTGATTTCAATCATCCGCGCGTCTACGACAGTGACTCTATCTTGGAAATGGAACATACCCCTCGCAGCTTGTTGATCTATGGTGCCGGTGTGATTGGTTGTGAGTACGCCTCAATTTTTGCGGGATTGGGTGTGAAAGTCGATCTGATTAATAGTCGTGAAAACCTACTGTCATTCCTTGATGATGAAATTTCTGATGCTCTGAGTTATCACCTTCGTGATAGTGGTGTTTTGGTTCGTCACCTGGAAGAATACGAAAAAATTGAGGCCGATGCTAATGGTGTAACTATGCACCTAAAATCCGGTAAGCGTATTCGCGGCCACGCTCTATTATGGTGTAACGGTCGTTCGGGTAATACAGACAGCCTAGGGCTGGAAAATGCAGGGCTGGAAGTAGATCACCGTGGTCAATTAAAAATTGATGAAAACTATCAAACCGATGTTGAGAATATTTACGCCGTGGGTGATGTGGTGGGTTGGCCGAGCCTGGCCAGTGCCTCTTACGATCAGGGCCGTGCAGTCATCAACGGTTTAGTCGGTTTAAATAGCCGTTTTGTAGAAGATGTTCCTACCGGCATTTATACCCTGCCAGAAATCTCTTCTATTGGTAAAACTGAGAAAGAGTTGACCGAAGCCAAAGTGCCTTACGAAGTAGGACGTGCTTTCTTTAAGAATACGGCTCGCGCGCAGATTTCTGGTGAGGATGTGGGTGTACTTAAGATCCTGTTCCATTCAGAAACTTTCGCAATTCTCGGTATCCATTGTTTTGGTGCCGAAGCCTCAGAGATTATTCACATTGGTCAGGCCATTATGAAGCAAGACGGCGAGGCGAATACCATCAAGTTTTTTGTGAAAAACACCTTTAACTATCCAACAATGGCAGAAGCGTATCGTTTAGCTGCGTTGGATGGCCTTAATCGTATTCGTCGCTAGAGTTTGATTTGTAGGAGGTTTCAATGGCATCACTGCAGGACCAGTTACTAAAAGCCGGTTTGGTAAACGAAAAGAAAGCCAAACAGGTGAGCAAAGAAAAGCGCAAAGCCACAAAAATTCAGCACAAGAGCAAGGACGTTTCTGTTGATGAAAATAAGGTGGCTGCAGCGCAGGCAATGCAGGAGCGTGCGGAGCGCGATCGCCAGTTGAATAAAGAGCGTGAAGCGAAAGCAGAGCAAAAAGCTATTCGCGCTCAGATTAAACAACTGATCGAAATGAATGCCCAAAAGAAGGCCTTGGGTTCAGATGAAGATGTGTCTTACAACTTTACCGATGGTAAGAAAGTTAAGTCCATCTATGTATCGCCTCTAATTCAAGAACAACTGGCTAATGGCCGTTTAGCAATCGCTAAGCTAGGTGATCGTTACGAAGTGGTTCCCTCTGTGGTGGCAGACAAGATCAAGCAACGGGATGAAAGTTACATTCTGTCTCAGCAGGCTGTGTCTACAGATATGGATGAAGATGATCCGTATGCGGATTTCCAAATTCCAGATGATTTGATGTGGTAATAGATGTTAGACGTTGGATGTTTGAAGTTTGACGAATATCCCTGGCAGGCTTCATCGAACGTCTAACATCGAACCTCAAACGGTTTTCCTATGGCCAACATAACTCCAGATACCGATTTAGTGATTAAGTGGCTTGATGATATCAAGCTTGATAACTATATCTGCGCCCAGTGTCATGGTATCCATATTAGTGATATTCAAACCATGGAGGGCGTTATGGATAGCCGTCTTTTTGTGGAAGCTGAAGGTGTTATGGCTTCTACGGAAATCTCAATTCGGCCCACAGGTTTACTGCCGTTGATGGCGGATCTTGGCCGACTCAATATGGATTTTGCTCACTTAAAAATCTTTGTAGATATTCAGGATCAAGACCTTCCAAAATTAATTATCTGTGACCATCTACTGGCGGGTGCAGGCGTGAGCCAGGAGCAGTTTACCTTCTTTATGGATGTATACGTGCCAGCCACTATCGACGTCATCAAGCAATGTGCTGATTTGATTGCACCGCCAGAAGGGGAGGAGCCGGTAGAAAGCAGTGCAGGTCCTTCATCTTCGCCGATGATGCATTGATGAAATAATGTTAGATGTTAGATGTTAGACGTTCGATGTGCTGAAGCTAATTCTCTCTATAGCTACATGTTTATATTTGTTCTAATTCTTTTTTAAGAACGTAGAGACTCTTAAGGATAGGCTCTATTTTTGTCTTTAATTTGTATTGATTAAGGGCATAAATTACAAATGCAAACCCTATGCATATAGCCCAATAGATCAATAGTCCTATATCTGGAGTGTAGCTACCTGTTCGTTCTCGATATCCTCCGTACGATGCAAGAAAAATAGCTATGAGTATAGGGGCTATGTACCAAGAGGTTATAGAGCGCAATAGCTTGGCTTCTTTTTCTCGTTTTTCTATGTGTATATTTAATTTTGTGGATAAGGTCCAATCTTCTTTAGTTGATATACGACGGGAATGATAGATTTTCCATGCAACGTAAATACTGCAGATAATCATTGATCCTGTGCCGATGTAAAACAAAGGGTGGGCAGGTTCAGGTCTCATAAATATCATAGCTGCAATGAATATTATTATTACAGCGCAAGTAATGATTTCAATTGCCCAGGCTATTTGAGATTTTCGATCGAATTTTTCTGCGTTGTCACAAATACCTTCAAAATTAGGAATTGAATTAGTGATTGATATTTCTTTTTTCCAGGCGAGTTTTAAATCATCTAATTGCACTTTTAAACTCCTTCCATATAACGATCAGTAAAAGCCTTTTTTAAACGGCTTATTCGAACTTGAGCAGTATTGGGTTTAACACCGAGTACAGTGCTGATTTCTTGTCCATTCAAACCGTCGAGATACATCATAAGGACGGATGCATCAATATCGCTAAGAGAGTTTAAGAAGTCTTCAAGTATGTCACCTTGGCAGCGTTCATGACTAATGGCTTCAGTTCGCTTGAGGTGCAGCAGGCTTTTTTCGCCTTGTCTCTGCTTTGTCACTTTCCGCAAACGCATCATGGCGGTATTAAAGCCAATACGATATATCCAGGTTTCTGGTTTTGAGTCCCCTCGGAAGTTGCCAAAACTACGCCAGAGTTGCTCGAGGATTTCCTGAGCGAGATCGTCTGTATGACCCTCGTCGGCATAGCGTTTGGCTATGGCACGAATACGCCCGCTATGCTCGGCAATGAATTTTTCGAATTCGGGCAGCACCAAATATCCCCATTAGTGTTTAACTTCAGCTTTTAGCTAAGGTTTACGTGTATTGGTCTGTTTTATATTTAGTTGCTAATGGGGCTTAAAACTTACAAAGTGATATGAGGGATTGCATGCGGTTGCTCTCTCGGTCCTGTCATCCTGACGAACAGCGTGAGGAAGGATCTTCTCTCGACAGTCTCGTATTGAAAAAAAGATTCTTCACTACGTTCAGAATGACAGAATTTGTCCAACGTCCAACGTCCAACGTCCAACGTCCAACGTCCAGCGTCCAGCGTCCAGCGTCCAGCGTCCAACGTCCAACGTCCAACCCTAACTCAACGCCACAGCCCCTTTTCCCTTACCCTCAAAAGCACGCACTTTGAAGTTTGATTGCGGGCTTTCTTGCTTTAGTACCTTGGCAATATGTTGGGCGATATATTCCACAGTGGTGTCGGTACTGAGTAGATCGCATCGCTGTTTGGGTAGGGTGATTGAGAAATCTCCCTGGGGGGCGGTGTAGGCGAAGTGATAGTAGTCCGTACCATTGTCCGAGAGGGTGTCGGTCAGATCTCCCTCTGTGCCTAGGTAGATGTCACGCCAGTGGTCTGCCCACTGGCGTTCAAGTTCTTCGTGTGGCAGGTTGTCTTTCCAAATAAGAATTTTGGAGCGATGGCCGTGGGCAATCCGCTGGCAGTTGCCTTGGTGTTTTTTCAGACCATGACTGTAGTGGTAGTAGGCACCGTCAATAGCCTCTGTTTCGAAGGTCAGCTCGATTTGCTCGATGGTATTCGGGAATAGGGCTTTAAGTTGTTGAATACTCCATTGCGCCACAGACTCTTCGGTGATCTCTTCAGCTTCCACCAAGGCGATGGCTTCTCGGGGGCTGGTGACCTTGAGGTATTCTCCTGAGGTAAGCTGCCAGTGGATGTTGATTTTATCTTGCTGGCGGGTGCCTACTGCATCGATGGTGATGCCTGGGTTGAGAGTGGGGACCAGTAAGCGGTGGTCTAGTTCAGTATCGAGCCAATCTCTGAGAGTTTTCTTCACAATACCAAAATCACAGACCATACCTTGGTCGTCCAGTGCGCCGTCGAGAACGACATCGGCTAGCCAGGTTTCTCCCAGAATGCCACGCTCTGGGTGAAGGTAGCTGAAATCTACATTGGTGAGTTGCTCGACGAATAGCTGCATTTTTTGATTATCCACAATAAAACCTTGATTGGCGGTGAAACGCCGCGCGAGCGCTATTATAATCCACCGCACTTTAACTTGCGTGACAGAATTATGAGTGAAGAGCTATTTGCCGAAATCGGCCTGTATGTTGGCTTAACCCTATTGATTGGCTGGATGTGCTACATCATGTTTAAACTGGGTCAGGAGTCTAAAGCCGGTAAATTCGGCAGTATTATGATTTTTGTAGCCTTAGGAGTAGGGGTATTTGGGTTTGTGATTAAGGGGGTTATTAAGCTCTTTATTGGCGCTGACGTTGAATGACCTATTTTGTCATTCTGACGGCCGTAAGGGAGGGCTCGCTAGAGCAGCGCAGCTCACAATCTTTTTGAGATAGGGATGCTCCGGAAAAGATCGTTAGCTTCGCTGTTCTTCGAGTCACTGACGCTCAGGATGACCGTGCTTGCGCAAGGATACCTTTTCAAAGTTATTGCTAGACTCCAGCGTACGTTGGAGTGACGATGTTTTCGTCTCCCGTCTCCCGTCTCCCGTCTCCCGTCTCCCGTCTCCCGTCTCCCGTCTCCCGTGGCACATATCTTGCAATTCTCTGTAATAAGACCATTTAAACAGTCATTTTACAGGCAGAATTAGTATGGACAGGGCGTTATATATCGCAATGACCGGGGCCAAACACAACATGATGGCCCAGACCAACCATTCGAACAATTTGGCCAATGTGAATACTCATGGCTTTAGAGCGGATTTCGCTCAAGCCCGCAGTATGCCTATCTATCACGGCGATGGGCACCCCACACGAGCCTATGCGTTAACAGAAAATCCTGCCACTGATTTTACCCCGGGAACCCTCGAAGAGACTGGTAGCGATTTGGATATCGCCATTAAAGGTGACGGTTTTTTAGCGGTTCAGTCTCCTGACGGTACTGAAGCCTATGTACGAACGGCCAGTTTAAGCATTGATGCTGAAGGTGTGGTTCACGCGGGTCGTCATCCGGTTCTGGGTAACGGTGGCCCCATTATTATTCCGCCCTCCCAATCTATCGATATCGGTACCGACGGTACCATTAGCATTATCCCCGCAGGGGATGTGGCGGCGAACTTGGTTCAAGTTGATCGTCTGCGTTTTGTAAATCCCGATGTAAATCAATTAGATAAGTTTGAAGATGGTTTGGTTCGTCTACGTGATGGTGAAGAAGCAGACCCTGATTTAAATGTGCGGATGGTGTCTGGTTTTTTAGAAACCAGCAACGTGAACATGATGAGTGAATTTACCGATATTCTCAGCCTTTCTCGCCAATACGAGATTCAAGTGAAGATGATGAAGACGGTAGAAGAGAATAATCAGTCCTCGGCAAGATTATTGCAGATGCAAGGTTAACGAGAAGGTTATTGGTTGAGTGAGTAAAAAACTCACTCAACAACAGGCAAGATTTTGACAGTTCGTTTTAACGAACAAACAGTGGAGAAGAGTTATGCACGCAGCACTCTATGTCAGTAAAACCGGTTTGGCGGCACAGGATCGTCAGCTTACAACGATCTCTAATAATTTAGCTAACGTTGCCACGGTGGGATTTAAACGTGACCGCGCTATGTTTGAAGATTTGCTTTATCAAATCCAACGTCAGCCCGGTGCGCAAACCACAGACAACAGTCAGTTGCCTTCGGGGTTACAGCTCGGTACTGGTGTACGTGTTGTTGCGACACAAAAAGAATTTACTCAAGGTAATTTACAAGTCACAGAGCAGCCTTTGGACGTTGCCATTAATAATCGCGGTTTTTTCCAGATTCAATTGCCAACCGGTGATACGGCTTACACCCGTAATGGTCAATTTCATTTGAATCAAGAAGGTATTGTAGTGAACTCAAACGGTTTGCCGATGGTGCCGCAAATTTCGATTCCACAAGATGCTGACCGTGTGACTATCAGTGATGATGGAATTGTCAGTGCATTTGTTCCAGGCACTCCAGGGCCGCAGCAATTAGGCAATATTGAATTAGCTGATTTTATTAACCCTGCAGGCTTACAAGCCGTTGGCGGTAATCTGTTTATGCAAAGTGCTGCAAGTGGTGATCCTGTAACGGGTACACCAGGTTTAGATGGCTTAGGTAACGTTAAGCAAGGCATGCTAGAAGGTGCCAACGTTGAGATTGTGGAAGAGATGGTAAATATGATCACAACTCAGCGTGCTTACGAAATGAATTCAAAAGTTGTCTCTACATCTGACCAAATGTTGCAGTTCATTACTCAGAATTTGTAAGTCGACAGGCTAGTTTAATACCGTAAATCTTTAACAGGTGATCGCGATGATTAACATAATGAAAAAGACAATGGTTATTTTGGCAATAAGCCAATTAACTGCTTGTGTTATGGCGCCAGAACCTAAGCCAAATGATCCTCATTATGCGCCTGTTATTCCCTCGGTAAATCCTCAAGTCCAATCCAATAATGGTTCGATTTACCAAGCAGGGCAGGGGCTAGGTTTGTTTACTGATCAGCGTGCGCACCGTGTTGGCGATATTATTACGGTGAATCTTCAGGAACGAACCAGTTCTAGTAAATCCTCTTCAGTTTCTACGGCAAAAGATTCTGAAGTGAAATTTGAAGACGATACTAATCTAGGTACTGTGTTATTGGGTAAAGATATTGGCGGTATGGGGTTAGGTAGTTTACTCGATGTAGGCCAAACTCGGGCTTTTGATGGTAGTGCGGATGCAGATCAAAGTAATAGCTTAAACGGCAGTATTACCGTAACGGTTTCGGACTTAATGCCAAATGGTAATTTGGTGGTTCGTGGCGAAAAATGGATTACCCTGAATCGCGGTGATGAGTTTATTCGTATTAGTGGCATTATTCGCCCTCAAGATGTTAGCCCTGAAAATACCGTTGAGTCTTTCAAAATGGCTAATGCAAGAATTACGTATAGTGAAACTGGCGAGCTGGCTTCAACCCAGAAACAAGGTTTCTTGAGCCGGTTCTTCCACAGTGTGTACTGGCCATTCTAAATGGCCGTAAATTTTAAAAGTCCATTAGCGTTAATATTGGAGAACACATGTTGAAAACTTTCATGAGCAAATTGATCAAGCAGTCAATTAAGCCATTGGTTGGTTTTTTGGTGTTTTCGATTTTTATATCCACGGCTAATGCCGCCCGTATTAAGGATATAACTTCTATTTCTGGCGTCAGAAAAAACCAGTTGATTGGTTATGGTTTAGTGGTGGGGTTAGATGGTACTGGTGATAAAACTAATCAGGCACCTTTTGCACTGCAATCTTTTAAAAGTATGTTGAAGAAGTTTGGCATCAATATGCCAGATGGCGCACGAATGGATCTAAAAAATGTTGCGGCGGTTGTTATTCATGCAGATTTACCGGCTTTTGCAAAACCTGGGCAAGATATTGATATAACCGTTTCTACCTTGGCTACAGCCACCAGTCTAAGGGGGGGTACCTTACTTATGACTCCCTTAAAAGGTGCTGATAATAACGTGTACGCCCTTGCTCAAGGAAATCTAGTTGTAGGTGGCTTTGGTGTTGAAGGTGCTGATAAGTCTCGTTTAACAGTGAATATTCCTACCGTAGGTCGTATCCCCGGCGGTGCAACCGTTGAGCGCGCATCTCCCAACGCTTTTGCGAGTAGTGGGCCGATTATTTTTAATTTGAATGCCCCTGACTTTACAACCGCTAAACGTATGGCGGAGAAAATTAACGACTTACTTGGCCCTGATGTGGCTATGCCTATGGATGCTGCCTCTATTCAAGTAACAGCACCTCTTGATCCTGCCAAGCGAGTAAACTTTATGGCGTTTCTTGAGAACCTGGAAGTAGAACCTGGTGAAGATAAAGCCAAAGTAGTGATTAACTCTAGAACAGGAACCATTGTGGTAGGGCAGCATGTGAAGATTTCACCAGTTGCAGTTACCCATGGCAGTTTAATGGTGACGGTTGCAGAAGAAGTGCAAGTGAGTCAGCCTGCGGCAGGCTTGACTGGTGGCCAGACTGTGGTTTTGCCGCAAACACAGAATATTACTGCTAACGAAGAAAATAATCCTATGTTCAAGTTTGCCCCTGGGCCAACGCTAGATGATATTGTTCGAGCCGTTAATCAGGTGGGGGCATCGCCTTCGGACTTAATGGCCATTCTAGAAGCTCTTCGTCAGGCGGGTGCGCTAAAAGCCGACCTTGTGGTTATTTAGTTGATAGGTATTTAGTTAGTTGTTATTTAAATGATTGTTATTTGATTAAAAGAAAACATTATGAACCCTTCACTGCCACCCATTGATTTAACACAGAAGTCGGTACTGGATTTAACCAGTCTGCAATCTGTGAAAGGCATGGGGAAAACAGATAAAGCCGCTGCTCTGCAACAAATGGCAAAGCAGTTTGAGTCTTTATTTGTTCAGCAAATGCTGAAGTCGATGCGCAGTGCCAATGAAGTATTTGGCGAGGGTAGTTATTTCGATAGTAGTGAAATCAAGTTTCATCGCGACATGATGGACACCCAAATGTCGCAACATTTGGTGAGTGGCCGTGGGTTAGGTTTGGCAGATGCTTTTTATACTCATATGAGTAAACAGTATCTCACTGATGAAGAAATTGAGAAGGGCGCTGAGATTAACGGCGACCTCCCAGGCAGAGAACGCTTTGCTCCTGTATCCAGTGTTGAAAAACGGGAAAAAGTTGAGCCTATGGCTGGCCCGGAAGATTTTGTCGATAAGCTCATGGATATGGCCAAAGGTGCTGCAGAAAAACTAGGCGTAGATGTGAAAGCTATCCTTGCTCAGGCAGCTTTAGAGACAGGTTGGGGTAAATACATCACTCAAGATCAACAAGGTGGTAGCAGTTTTAATCTGTTTAATATTAAAGCGGATGCTCGATGGGATGGTGACAAGGTTAAGGTTTCAACCTTGGAATACGATGGCAATGTGGCAAAGCGAGAAAATGCGTTCTTTCGTGCTTATCAAAGCTTTTCGGAAAGCTTTGACGATTACGTGGATTTTTTGCAAGACAACCCTCGCTATAAGAAAGCACTGGATGCCGTGAGTGATCCCGTCGCTTTTGTGAAAGAGCTTCAGGCTGCGGGTTATGCGACAGATCCACAGTACGCCAATAAAATTAAACAAGTTTTGGATAATCCTGCGTTTAAAAAGCTACTGTAAATTTTTACGATAATTTTTGAATGCAACCTTTTACGATAACTTTTTACTGTTAATTAAGGTTAATGTAGGTAAAGAATCATGGCCGATTTATTAGGAATCAGTATCAGCGGGCTAAGTGTTAGTCAGGCCGCGTTGCGTACGGCAGGTCATAATATTACCAATGCGAATACGGAAGGCTACTCTCGTCAGATTGTTGATGTGAATACCCGAGGCAGCCAATACGAGGGCGTTGGTTATGTGGGCAATGGTGCTACGGTTGCGTCCGTTAAGCGAGTTGCTGATGATTTCTTAACCTCGCAATTGCGTAAAGACCACACAACATTTAGTGATCTTGAAATTTTCAATGAGAATATTCGTGAGCTAGATACGCTACTGTCAGACCCCGATACCGGTTTATCCAAGGCAATGCAAACTTTCTTCTCTGCACTACAAAGTTCTTCCGATGAACCCAGTTCGATTCCAGCTCGTGAATTGGTTGTGAGTGAAGTCAAGAACCTGGAAGTGCGTTTTAATACCATGCACGATCGTTTGTCGAGTTTGAGTAATGGTATTGACCAGAAATTGTCGTCTTCAGTTGAGCAAATTAATTCTTTGGCTTCAGCCATTTCAGGATTAAACAGCAAAATTCATGAAGCCGTCGGTTTGGGCACAAATGCGAGCCCTAATGATCTATTGGATCAGCGGGATGAAGCTTTACGTCAATTATCAGAGTTAGTATCAATTACGACATTTAATGAAGGCCAGGGCAAGGTGAACGTACTCATCGGTAATGGTCAGCCTTTGGTTATCGGTAATGAGTATAACGAATTAGTGCTTGATCAAAGCACCCGAGATTTCACCCAGAAAGGCATTTTTGTGGTGGATAAAAGTGGTAATCAGGATGTTACTGCTTTTCTCACCGGTGGTCAGATCGGTGGGGCTTTGCGTTTTCGCGATGAAGTGCTGGGTGATGCGTTTAATGAGTTGGGCCGTTTAGCGCTAACGATTGCAGATACCTTTAATACAGCCAATAAAAATGGATTAACGCTGAACAGTGAGTTTGGTCGCAATATTTTTCGTGATATTAACGAACCAGAAATTGCTCGCTCACGAGTTATCGGTGATGGGGATAACTCTAGACCCAATGACCGAATAATGTCGCTGGAAATTGAAAATATTGAAGATATGCAAGCTTCAGATTACGCCTTCAATATTGGTGGCGCTGGAGTGTATACCATTACACGTCTTTCCGATGGCGTACAGCTTGAAAAATCGATTCTCCCCGGAGTATTTCCTAGCGAACTAGAGTTTGATGGTTTAAAGCTAACCATTGAGCAGGGTACTTTTGCCGGAGGGGACAGCTTTTTAATTCGCCCAAATTTTACGGCAGCAAGAGATTTTGCATCGGATATTTCCCGGCCTGAAGAGTTGGCTTATGCATCCCCGGTGGTAACCGATACAAATATTGGCAATGTCGGTGATGGTGATATTAACGCGGGTGAAACCCTTCAGGTATACGATAACGATGGCAATATTTTGCCTCTCTTTGCCGATCAAGGTAAATTTTCGCCGCCATTGTTGGTACGCTTCACCTCTGAAAACACCTATGACATTTTAGACAATTCCAGTCCCGGTAACCCTGTAGATCTCAATCCGCCTATTCGTAATCAGATCTTCATCCCCGGTGTAGATAATCAATTGTTCTCTGAAGACGTGGGTGTAACACAGGTAACTTCCCAGGGTACCTCTATTGGTTTACCTGTGGGTTCCGTTGCGGTGAACCCTGCATTGGTTACCCCGCAAAATAAATACCCGCCAGAGATCTTGTGGTTTCGTACCACAGACCCAGAAACGGGTACGGTCACTACACAAAATTTAACCACCGGTTACAGCGATAGCGCACGTACTACGGCGGATGCCATCAGCAACATTGCGGGTGCCACTGCCCGTGCTAGCACTTATGTGGAGCTTGCTCAATTCGATTTTAATGACAGCTTTGCTGACCCCACATTAGGTGGTGCAGGACAGTTCCAATTTACGGTGAATGGTGAAGACCTTCTGGATTACCCCTCCGGTGCATTGGATACAAATCTCCCAGACCCCAGTACAGATCCTTTAGGGTTTAAGCGCTACTTAGCAGATTCCATTAACGAGAATACGACGCTTAAAGGCCGTGGTATTTACGCGGCCGTTGCTTACGATAGCTTGTCGGGGCAAGAAGAACTGCGTATTTTCTCTAAGTACGGCGATAACATTGATATTCGTTTAAATGCCTTGGGTACAGATTCCATGGGCGTTGGCGATGGAAAAAATCCCCTGGTAACAATGGCCGGTGCTGGTGCTAATACTGCCGCCATTGTTGTGGGTGGTTCTATCGACGTAACCCTCGACAGCAATGTCACCATGGATACTTCCCCGGTAGACAGCCAGTTGTTTGGAGACTCTACGGATCCCAATTTTGCCCGATCAAAATTTTACGGCATTCAGGCGTCTATTAATGGCCATCCTGAGGCGGGGGATACTTTTACCCTCGACTTTAACTCAGATGCTGCTCTAGATAATCGTAACGCACTAAAAATGGCGAATCTGGAAACTGAAAAAACCATGGACGGGGGATTCAGCAGCTATTCAGACAGCTACAGTAAGCTGGTGGAAGTTGTTGGTACCAATACCAGTGCCTCTGAAATTGACCGCAATGCTGCAGAAGAAATTCTCGCACAAACGAAAGCGCTGAGAGATTCCAAATCCGGTGTAAACCTCGATGAGGAAGCCGCTCAGCTTATTAAATTTGAACAGCTCTACAATGCTAACTCCCAAGTGATCAGAGTGGCACGAGATTTGTTTGATAGATTGTTAAGTGTGTTCTAGTTAAGTACATGGCAGTTAAGTGTATTTTGGTTAAGTACAGATTAGTTAAGTGAATTTTAGAGCGAAATAGATCATGCGTATTTCTACATCTCAAATCTATAACATTGCCAATAAAGGCATTAATGACGCGAATGTGGCGATTAGCAAAACACAGGAGCAAATGTCGACGGGCCAGCGGGTATTAACACCGGCAGATGACCCTGTGGCTGCAACGAAAATTATGCAGCTGAACGAAACGCTATCTCGTATTGAACAATACGGGAAAAACGTGAGTTTGGCAGAAAATGACCTGCAGCTAGAAGAAACTACGTTGAACTCCGTGAATAATTTAATCTTGCGTATGCAGGAGTTGGCGGTTCAAGCGGGTAATACCGGCGTGTTAACCACGAATGAATACAAAGCGTTGGCCACAGAGGTCGATGCTCGTATTAACGAGCTAATGAATTTGGTTAATACCCAATCAGCCAATGGTGATTACATTTTTGCTGGCTACAAATCGACACAACCTCCTTTTGTGCGTGAAGGCGAAGGGATTTTCCATTACGAAGGCGATCAGGGGCAAAAGAACATCAAAGTCTCTGATAGCGTAAAAATTCCAGTAACCGATTCTGGGAAAAACATCTTTATGGATGTGCCCAGTGCAAGTAATACGATTAGCACTTATGTTGATCCGGGGAATGCAAAAGGTTCCACCGTTACCATCAATATTGGTCAGGTGGTAGATCAAGAAGTTTACGATGAGTTCTACCCCGAAGACATGGTGGTTACCTTCAACCCCGATGGAGACATTGCGCCCCCTGGAAAAAACTTTACCATCACCGCAAAATCATCCGGTGAGGTGTTGTTAGCAAACCAGCCCTATGTTCCCGGGAATGAAGTCATTGTGAAAGGTGTTAGTTTTCAAATGAAAGGGGACCCTGTTTCCGCTTTTCCGGCCATGTTAGATTTTTTCCCCGGTGTTGCTCCTGGTGTTGTTACGATTCCAGGGAGCTTTGATTTAACCGTTAATGGCGTAACGGAAACTATTACCCTAGCTGGTGTTCAGCCAGCCGATGTAGAAATCACATCCGGGGCTAATGCGGTTGCACTGCAGCGCTTAGGTATTCGCTTAGAGCCTCATCCAATAACCGGTGATCTCCGGTTAAGTATGCCCGAAGGGGAAAACTTCACCTTAGATGCGACAGCATCCCCAGTTTTAGATATCGCCTTATTTGGCGGCATAGGCTCGGCCATTACCACCAACGGTGATCCTACCCGCACTGGCGATAAAATTTTTATTGATTCTTCAGACTCTCAAGGGTTGCTTTCCACTTTAGCGCGCTTTTCGGATGCTATGAAAAATGTGGAAGATAACCCAGACAGTAAAGCCATATTGGCAGAGTTAGTGGCAGATACGTTAAGTAATCTTACTAATGCCCAAGTGAGGGTCATTGAAACCACCAGCACTATTGGTGCTCGCTTCAATACTCTGGAAAGCACAAAGAACCTGCATTTAGATACAGATTTTGTGAGTCGTGAAATTTTATCGGAATTACAGGATTTGGATTACGCGGAAGCCGCCAGCCGGTTAGCAGCACAGCAATTAGTATTGGAAGCTGCCCAGGCGAGCTTTGTGAGAATCAGTCAGTTGTCGTTGTTTAGCCGACTGTAAGTAGGTTGTAAGGCGAGCAATATCCCGCAACACCTGAGTGTGGCGGGAGTAGGGTATTAATCCTTCGAGTTATAAGCCTGAGAAACCTTACAGTCTTTCTTTTCAGACTGGTTACTGTTTCTCAGCTCCTCAGAGACTCTGTTTTTTTTTTCCTCAGCGATTTTAGAAATTTCCTCATCCAGTCTCTGAATTTCCAAAATTTTGTCTTGTAAGGTGGCGCCTTCTTCTGGGGTGATCTCTTCACCGTTTAGCTCAACGAGTAGCTCAATACGCTGCTTCTGTGTGTCCATCATTTTCTCCCACTCACTGTTACTGGCTTGAAGCAGGATGTCTTTTGTGAGAATCAGAATTTGGTCTGTTAGCTGTGGAGCGTCACTCATTGTTATTGCCTTGTTCTTGATTTGGTTAGCGCTGTGGCTGTGTTGTAGCCGTGTTGTTGTTTCTAAGCGGTATTGCTGCCAATGACTGTTTTTAGACAGGCAATTCTACACGTATTTCTTGCCGCCGCGTTAGCGGCATTTTTTTGCCACTTGCCGGGTGAAACATCACTTTCTATAGCTTCTATTATAAAAAACATAACAAAAACAATGCCTTAGATTGTTGTTTTCATGTTGGCACAGATGCTGCTTTTTAGTAATCAAAGCGCGTTTTATTTGATCTGCAGTAAAAGCGGCAATGTCAACACGCTTCGATATGAAATAACTGGCAAAGCTCTCAACGCTTAAAGGAGAAGAACAATGCCACTGTATATCAACACCAACGTGGCCTCGATTAATGCTCAGCGTCAGCTAGTAAAATCAGGTCATGAAATGAGTCAGGCAATGGAGCGTCTGTCATCAGGTAAGCGGATTAATACCGCCGCCGATGACGCAGCAGGCCTCGCAATTGCCAACCGCATGACATCGCAGGTTCGAGGTTTGGACCAAGCGGTGAGAAATGCGAACGATGGTATCTCTCTGATTCAAACCGCCGAAGGTGCTTTGGATGAGACTACCAACATTCTTCAACGTATGCGCCAATTGGCCATTCAGTCTGCTAACGGCATTTATTCAGACGCCGACCGCGCCACCTTGGATGCGGAAGTACAGCAACTGAAGCAGGAAATTGATCGTATTGCCACAACCACAACCTTTAACGGCCAGTTGCTGTTAGATGGCTCGCTGGGGTCTACCCAGTTGCAAGTGGGTGCCATGGCGAACCAAACCATCACTATGGAAGTCGGTGCTACTAACATCGACGAACTAGGCGGTGCTAAAGGTGGCGATCTGATTGGTACTGAAGCAGGCCAAGCAGCCGGTGGTACAACACTGTTAGCGGCTCTACAGGTTGCTGATGGTGGCGTGACTAACGACATGCTGATAAACAATCAGAGTGTCGGTGACCTAAGCGCTGCAGCTAACCTTCAAGAAGCACTGGATGAGATCAATGAGAATATCTCTGGTGTGGAAGTAGGGGCACTCACTGAGCTGGTAGCGGCTAATGACGGCACGGGTATTATTCGCGGTGCGAACTACCTGGAACTCACGCTAAACAACCCAGACGGCACTACCGACATCTTGCAGATCTCCGACACGGGCAGTATGCAAGAAGTGGTTGAAAAGATTAACACCCAAGCATCGGGTTTGATTTCGGCAAGCCTAAATGATGAAGGTCGGTTAATTCTCGCGAATACCTACGGTGCTCAGGTACAAATTACAGCGACTGCAGGCCCTGCTTTTAATGCGGCAAGTGCCGTAGGTCTTGTGGCTGCACCAAGTGCAACGCCACTCACTCAAGAGCCACAGCTTACCTTCACCATTACCGACGAAAACGTTGATAATGTGGATGTAGCTTACACGGGGGCAGGCTTCACTGCCGACGCCGTTGCCAACGTGGGTGTTCAGAATCGTACCGCTAGCGACATCACCGGTGCTGCAGTGACCGGTGTGGCGGAAACCATGCTGGAAGGTGCCCTGAAAGTTAATGGCGTTGTGATTGCCTCAATCTTTGGTGATGCTGCACCGGCAACCCAAGCGGCAAATATTGTCACTGCCATCAACAACAAGAGCGATGAAACCGGTGTGGTTGCCTCTGTAGGTGCGGGTGATCAGCTAGTACTGAACAGTATTGACGGCTCTGAAATTAAATTAGAGTTGGATGATGCATTGTCAGGCCTAACGGGCTCCGTAACCGCCTTCACCGGCTTGATTGAAACGAACAATGTTGAAACCTTCGGTGAAACCGTCGCCAACATTGATATTTCAACCTACAACGGTGCCCAAGGTGCAATCTCCGTGATCGACCGAGCGTTAGAAGCCATTAACGCTACCCGTGCCGACATGGGTGCGGTAAACAACCGCCTTGAACACACCATCAGTAACCTGATGAACGTATCCGAAAACACCTCGGCATCCCGTTCACGTATTATGGACGCAGACTTCGCCGCCGAAACTGCGAACCTGTCCCGTGCTCAGGTACTGCAACAGGCTTCGCAAGCCATGTTGGCCCAGGCCAACGCCTCTACCCAGCAGGTACTACAGCTGCTGCAGGGTTAATCGTCGGATTAACCTTAAGAGGAAAACAGCTGCACAAGGAATGTGGGCTGCAAAAGTTGAGAGTAAAACCGCAGGTCGAAAGGCTTGCGGTTTTTTTATGGGAGTGCGGTATAAATTAGAAATAAGATTCTATTTGTCTGATGTTTTATACAGTATTGCAGTTGGTGGCGGGATTATTAACAATGGGCCATGAATTGACGTGTTTAAACACGTCAAACGATGGTAGGGTTGTTAACTTTCTGAAATTAAAAGGAATTTTCTCCTTCAAGTTTTCCACCCTGTGGATATACGTCACAATGACGTAATTAAACACGTCACTGTGACGTATAATAAGCTGTTATGAGGCTCTGCCAAATTTGTAAGTAACTCTTACAAATGTCCTATAAATTGGCTGTAGCCAAAGTGCCCGTAGTTGGCGCATAATCAAACAATAATAAATTGCTTGTAGTAAGCAGTCTAAGCAACAGGGAATGTGCTAATTCCTATCTAAAACCATCCGTTCCTGTTGCCAATCTGAGAGTTTGTTCACTTGCCTAGTTTATCTATTTCGGCTGTGGGTAGTTCTTAGTGAAATTTAGCTAATCTGAAAAGGCAGTGTTCTTTCAGGTTAAACTTTTAACTATGGTGGCATCGCGTCTTATTCAGTATCACGGTTCGCCATCATAACAAGGCTATCAAAATGGACGTTTTTTATTCCACTGCTTTTTGGGTGCTACGCACTTTACCCAAAAACCAGCTCCATAAAAAACGCCCTTTATAGCGGCGTTAAATGTCTATGAAATTCACCAACTTTAATGGCAGGCACAGAATGCACGCTGAAACACCTCAGATACCTGAGCGGTTTCAGCGTAAGCCATTAATTCTGAGAGCGTATGAAGTAATATTTGGTGTTATAGCGCTTGGCTCAATTATCGTTTGTGGTTTGTTAATTTTTAATGCACCAAAAGTAGAGTTAGTGCCAGTATTAATTGCGCTTAGCAATCTTCCAATGCTTGTGTTTAGCTACCAACTAGCCATGGAGCAAAAAGGGTATAGTTACACCTTTATCGTTGCTTTAGTCGCTTATATGGTTTTAGTGTTTGGGTTATTTGGTATGGCCATAGGGCTGGTAGCTATAATTATCTTTACGGCTGTTGGCATGTCAGTGTTTAAGCTCAAGAGTTGCCAAGAGTATAATAAGTGGCTTGTAAAAATTAGTGAGTAAACATTTAACAATTAGCTGCAGTTGACCCTTGGTACTACGCACCTTTTGGGTTTTGCTACGCAAATTAACCCAAAAGCCGCTCCGTACCAAGGTCAACTGAGCTAGGCGTTATGCGTAAAAACTGAGAAAATGACGAAATATTCTGTTTGGGCAACTAAAGGCGATCTAATTGGCCACACACTAATGGAAGGCGTAGAACCTTTACGATTCAATGATGGTACCAAGGATCCTGAAGCAGAAGTAATGCTTTATTCATTTGAAGCTGAGACATACGAAGAAGCAATGTCAATATATTATCTTAGGCAAGGCTGGGCTCCATACAAACCTGAGGGTGAAGCTGAACCGTGTCCAAAATGCGGATCTAATTATTATCCAAAAGGTAGTGGTTATTGTTGGAAGTGCAGCTATGACCGATACGCATAACAAGTTTGTTAAGCGGGACAACTTTTACGTCGCTTCACTTTTGTGCTTGGATAGCACAAAAGCAAATCAACTACAAAGTCGCCCCTTACAAAGGCGTTATGCATCAGGAGCAAAGTATGAGCGCTAAGAAAAACGGAGGTCTTACTCATGTGAGATATGGCCATTTTTCTAGGCCAAGAGTAATTGAGGTTGTGTGCCCTTCTTGTGGGGCTTTGGCTTCTGCTTCAAAACCATCTGAGCGAGAATTTAAGAGTGAGGTTGTTGGTGATTTATCTCCTACAAACTCTCTCAACGATTGGGAGGTGGTTTGTACTTCCTGCCCCAAAAGAATTTCTGGTCTAGCTTACAAAGATTTACCGGGTTTATTCTACTCGGCCGGTGAGCTAGATACGTGGGCTTGGAACACTGAACATATGAACTGTATTCTCTTATGTCTAAGGCGCGAGAATACTGAGTCTAACCCATACCACTGGTTTATGACCTATGTACATGGAAAATGGAAAAAGAACCCGGATAAAGCAATCCGTAGCTTCAAAAAAATGCATAACAATTAAAGCCAGCAACGCCACTTCGTGGCTGGACTCGCTTCGCTCGCCGCTGCTTTAGGCGTTATGTGTCTCAAAAGAATTTTTGAGTTTTAATTGAAAAGGCTGGGAGTTGTAGCTGAGTATTCAACCTTAAAAGTCGGTGTTAACGTGGCTTCGTTCGTTTGTACAATTCGGAAACATCGCAAAGGCTTAAGTTACCTGCTTTCAAAAGGTAGGTTCTTAATGAATATTGTGGCAGGTTAAAGTTTAGGGTTCTAAATGGTTAACCTGCAGTAACGTGACAACGTGTCTTATTGTACAAAGGTGGTTCGTCACATAACCAGGCAATCAAACGGGACAGTTTTTACTACGCGCTGCTCCGTAAAAACCGCCCTTTATTGCGGCGTTATGTTTAGAGTGTGAAATTAATGGATGACCTAGAATATTATAGAAGAAAAGAAAAGTTAGAGCAGTTGAAGATGCTGCCTTTAGCCCTGTTTGGTTTCGCGGCTATGGCTGCTGCATATTACTTGAATTTTGCTGATACGGTAGTAATTGGTGATGTTTCACTATGGGGTATATCTAAGTATGTATGGGCTACTGCAATCGTGATTTTTTATTGCTTAGGCATTTTGTTCGTAGTATCAAGCTTCAGTTTTATATTCTTAGTGGCTGGCGTAGCAAAAAAACTTAAGGAAAACCCACATCCATGGGGGCCAATACTCTATTCAGCTAGAAAGCTTATCATCGCTTTTTGCTTGTTTTTGATTGCGTACTTTATTGAATCTCAAATTTTGCTTCATGTTAGAGAGATTAATAAATTCTTCATGCCAATTTCAGAGTATTCAGATACATTAAATTTCTTTTCTCAAGTTATATGGCTTGTAATTATAATAAATGTCGCCGCTATAATTGCTGGAGTAGTTTATTGGCATATTAGAGCCCCTTTTAACATTGAAGAACTTATTGAGATGCATTTAGGTGAAAAACATAACAAGTAGCTCCATCGGACATTTGGTACTCCGCGCCTTTTGTGTAAATTACACAAAAGCCACTCCATACCAAATTCCGCTGAGCTAGGCGTTATGTGTCTCAAAAGAATTTTTGAGTTTTAATTGAAAAGGTTGGGAGTTATAGCTGAGTATTCAACCTTAAAAGTCGGCGTTAACGTGGCTTCGTTCGTTTGTACAATTCGGAAGCATCGCAAAGGCTCAAATTGCCTGCTTTCAGTAAGGTAGGTTCTTAATAAATATCGTGGCAGGTTAAAGTTTAGGTTTCTAAATGGTTAACCTGCAGTAACGTGACAACGTATCTTTTTGTACAAAGGTGGTTCGTCACATAACCAGGCAATCAAACGGGACAGTTTTTACTACGCGCTGCTCCGTAAAAACAGCCCTTTATTGCGGCGTTATGTTCTTAATGGATAGTTCTCATGTTTGAAACAGGTCCATCCAAATCTTTATTATCTGAAGTTAGCCGTTCTGCTAAACGTGATGTAAGTATTTCAGTAGCAGCAGAAGAATCTGTCAAACAAAGTCTTTTAATTTCTGAACTCCTCTCTAAAGCTGAATCAGCAGAACGAGAGGCGAGAGATGCAACTACTAAAGCTAAAACTGCCAATAATATAGCCATAGTTGCAATACTTATCAGTACAATATTTAGCATCATAGGTATTATAGTTTCCATTTCATCTGTAATAGTTAGTAAAACATAACAAGGCAATGTAGTCGGACAAACTACACTACGTTTCGTTTGCCGCTAATTGCGACGTTAAGCATCAAGGACACATATGAGTCAAATTTATGACCCTCCACAATCAGAGCTGTCAGAAATTGAGCCAAACGAAATTCGCCATCAATCGAATTTACTGATAAGAGATTTAATATTTGGAACATTTTTTACGCAGCTTAGCATGGGAATAAATAAGGCCTTATATTTATTCTTTGCAATATTTTTCGCGTATGGAGAGTGGCGAGGCATATCGAATTACATGGGGCTAAACGAATATTTCGTTGCTGGTTTTTTAGTAATCTTCTATTTTATTTTAATTCTTGCATTCGTTTTCTTTTTTGGTGTAGCAATATCGGTATTCACGCCGATGATTAAGAAAGGAGTGCTAGGCAAACATGAATTTACGTTTAATTCAAATGGTATAACTGAAAGCACTGAATATAACGAAACGACTCATAAGTACCCAGCTATCGGAAAGATCTTCACTAGATTCGGTAGTGTTTATATTCAGGTGTCAGGTATGCAGTGGCATATTCTTCCTAAAAGAGACTTTTCTTCAGGCTTGGAGCGGGATACGCTATTAAAATATTTGAAATCCCAGTTGAATGCTTAACAAATGTATCAACTGGACTCCATTTCCGTCGCTTGGTTTTTGTGCTTGAATAGCACAAAAACCCAATCAACTACAATTCGCCAGTTATACAGGCGTTATACCTAGTATGGAAAATTTACCAATTATATTTGGGCTAGTGTCAGGCATCTTAATGCTATTAGCTCATTTTAAAGCATCGAGCCCATTTCCAGATGGAAGTGTCGTGGACGGGTTTGAGGGGCCAAAATTAAGAGGCCATGTTGAAATTGATGGTTTGTATCGTTTTGTTACTTGTTATGTGACGGAGCAACAGTTAGCGTTTAAGGGGCATTTTCCGAGTATTGGCCTAATACTTAATATAAATGAGTTAAACTTAGAGCATAAAAAAGCATTTATTGGTACGCAAATTCGCGTCACGTCTAGTGATATGTATGTTAACCATATGTTTTCTGAAATTGTATTATCACATTCTTTCGCAAGAAAAATTGATAAATTATCTAATGGTAAATTCGGGTATTCAACGGTATAACAAGGCTATCAAAATGGACGCTTTTTACTCCGCGCCGCTTTGGGTGCTGCGCACGTTACCCAAAGCTATACTCCGTAAAAATCGCCCTTTATAGCGGCGTTAAGTACTATGAGCGACCAAACGTACCTTAGATTTCAATTGGACAGTGATAGATCTGTTGACGTAGATAGAATCATGATGGCGCATGATGTTGCTCGATCACTGAATTTTAGTGAGCATAGGTGGGAGTTGATTTCGGAAGGTAGGGCTAAGGAAGCGATTGAAAATCAATTTATGGATTTAAAAATTCCACTTCCATTTATTGATATTCAGTCCCAGATAGAAAAATCCAATTTAAAACTCGTTAGTATTTTCCCTTGTTCAGTCTGCGAAGCTGAAACAAATGATTATTTAATAAAGGAATATAAGCACCACTTAAATACACCGTGGGGATTGTGGCGAGGCGGAGTCAGAGTTGAAGCAAAACTTAGTGGTGACTATGTGTTCTCAGATCTTCATAGATCGTACCGCGCGAATGTTGAAGAAGCTATTTTATTTCTATGCTCTATGGCTGAGAGTCGCACTTAACAAAGCTATCAACACGGACTCCATTTCCGTCGCTTCGTTTTTGTGCTTGAATGGCACAAAAACAAATCAACTACAATTCGCCGGTTATAGCGGCGTTATGCATAAGCTAGAAATGAGTAAGCTTCAGGAATTAAATCAACGTCTCGGGCAAATAGTTAGTGTTGGAGTCAGGCTTGGTTTTGTTGCCTGGGTATTTGGTATTTTAGGTTGGTGCATTGCTAGGTTAATTGATCGGTCAGAATGGCTTATAGGTAGTGCACTAATAAGTCCAGACTGGCTCAATTGGTATGTAAATATTCTATTTTTTGCATTTCCGGTTATTTGCTCAATTTGTGGTTGTTACTTAATGCGTAGGGTAAAGCCAAGGTATGTCGCAGCTCTTTTTAGTGTTGCAGTTGCTTGTTTCGTGTGGGTTGGCTAAATGCTTAGTATCAACCAGTAAGTGCGACAAATCGACTTAGGCATAAAGTATCTCCGCTGGTGTTTTGTAGTTGTGTCTTTTTCTAGGGCGTGAGTTTAGCTTTTCAGCAATACGGTCACATTGTTGTTGAGTTAGTC
>JAILXX010000016.1:0-25940 GCA_045430295.1 Cellvibrionaceae bacterium
ATGTTAGATGTTAGATGTTAGATGTTAGATGTTAGATGTTAGATGTTAGATGTTAGATGTTAGATGTTAGATGTTAGATGTTAGATGTTAGATGTTAGATGTTAGATGTTAGATGTTAGATGTTAGATGTTAGATGTTAGATGTTGCTATCGTCACTCCAGCGTATGCTGGAATCTAGCATTTCGCTTCAATCCCGGACTTCGCTGCGCTACCTCCGGGGAGAATAAACTATAACTCTTCCCGCAGCGCTTTAATCACAGCTTCCGTATTTGGCCTAACGCCTCGCCACTGATAAAAGCTCTCTCCCGCCTGCCCTACGAGCATTCCCAAGCCGTCGCGCAAAGCTTTCGCGCCATGTTCCTTTGCCCACTGCAAAAATACCGTAGGCTCAGCGCCATACATCATGTCGTAACAACAGGCATTTTCCGCTAACAGGTTTTCAGGCAGTGGAGGCAAATCACCCGACAGGCTAGCCGAAGTACCATTAATCACTAGATCAAATTTCAGATCTTTTAGATCTTCAAAACCGCAGCTTTGAATTTTTCCAAGATCCGCAAAACCTCGGGCTAATTGTAGAGCTTTTGCCACCGTACGATTGGCAATCACTAATTGCGATGGCTTTTTCTCTAATACAGGCTGTAAAACCCCTCGCACAGCGCCGCCCGCACCGAGAATCAACACTCGCTTGTTAGCAATATCCCAACCTGCGTTGTCGATAATATCACTGACCATACCAAAGCCATCGGTATTGTCACCTACTACGGTGCCGTCTTCTTTTTTAATTAAAGTATTCACCGCACCGGCTTTGCGTGCACGTTCAGTAGTTTTCGCCGCATAGCTATAAGCATCTAGCTTAAAAGGTACTGTAATATTTAAGCCTTTACCCTCAGCATTAAAAAAGTCATCTGCGGCCTGTTGGAATTTATCCTCATCCACTAATTGCTTTTCATACGTTAAATCTTGCTGCGTTTGCTCAGCAAATAATGTGTGAATTTGTGGGGATTTTGAATGGGCAATGGGATTGCCGAAGACGGCATATTTGTCGGTCATATCACTGGCAACTACGTAGCCCGCGTAGAGCGCAACGGCACGCGGGGTTTTATTGAATTAGTCATTCCCGCGTGACGTTGCGCTCTACGCGGGCTACAATTTTATTGATGGATTTATACCCACTCCCTATGGCGTAAATAATCCGTATACAGCTTTTCTTCTTTCGATTCTGGCTCAGGCTTCCAATCGTAACCCCAACGCACCAGTGGCGGCAGCGACATTAAAATAGATTCCGTGCGACCACCGGATTGCAGCCCAAATAGAGTACCGCGATCAAACACTAAATTAAACTCAACATAGCGGCCACGGCGGTAAAGCTGAAATTCTCGTTCATCTTCACCGTAAGCAATTTCCTTACGCTTTTGAATAATGGGCACATAGGCATCGATATAGCTATCGCCAACGGCTTGCATAAACTCAAAGGTTTCATCAAAACCTAGCTCATTAAAATCATCGAAAAATAAACCGCCAACACCACGAGGCTCGTCGCGATGTTTTAGATAAAAATAGTCGTCGCACCATTTCTTAAAGCGTGGATAAATCTCTTCACCAAAAGGCTCACAGGCATCTTTTGCGGTTTGATGCCAATGAATACAGTCTTCATCGAAACCGTAGTACGGTGTGAGGTCATAACCACCCCCAAACCACCACACGGGGTCTTCGCCCTCTTTTTCGGCGATAAAAAAGCGCACATTAGCGTGACTGGTGGGCACCCAAGGATTATGGGGATGAATCACTAAAGACACGCCCATTGCCTGAAAACTTCTCCCCGCTAATTCGGGACGATGTGCAGAGGCTGAAGGCGGTAAGGCATCGCCAAACACATGGGAAAAATTCACACCGCCTTTTTCGATCACATTGCCATCGGTAATTACCCGCGTACGGCCACCGCCGCCGCCAGGGCGATCCCAGCTGTCTTCGTCGAAGGTTGCACCGCCATCTTCTTCAGCGAGGGCATTACAAATGTTGTCTTGCAGTTGCAGCAGGTACTGCTTTACCGCCTCGATATCGATAGCCATAGGATGTCCTGTTATCAAAATAGGTTGTGCTGGGAAAGAACTGAAACTCAGCCGAAACCGCAACGTTAACGAATTTGCTTACCGGAAATAAGATCAAAAATGGCGGAAGGCTTTGTACGACCGCCCGTTTTTCCTGCAGTGACATAGTCTACCTGATCCCCAAAATAACAGCGCACTTTTAAGGCGGTTTTTGCTGAAGGGATCTTATGGGGATTGGCCGACGTTGAAACAATAGGGCTATCGGCCCGTACACATAAAGCCTGCACCAAGGGATGATCTGTGACCCGCACCGCCAAGGTTTCCCGGCCTCCGGTTATCCACTCGGGTGCATAGCCATTATTGGGTATCAACCAGGTAACAGGCCCCGGCCAAGAATCTTTCAATACTTGAATTTGAGAGGGCTTTAAACCCGCAAGATAGGGCTGAAGCTGCTGTAGATTTGCGGCCACTAAAATCACGCCCATGCCCATTTTGCGTCGCTTTAGCTTAAGAACACGCTGCAGGGCATCTTCAGAAAAAGGATCACACCCCAAACCCCAAACACCCTCAGTAGGGTAAGCCACCAGCCCCCCTGCGCGAATAACACTGGCAGCCTGAACAATGCTCAAATGTTGCAGCCAAGGATTTCCAGTAACCGTATCACTCATAATTAAACCTTACAAAAAGTGCTTAAACGCCTTACCACACAAGGGCTTAGAGAATGTTGGCAATCCTATCGAAAGCAATCTATATGAGCAAGATGCGAGCTATTTTTATGGCCAGGGAGGGCTTGGGGTTTGACCTCAAGACAGTCCCACCCCCATACTGCTCCGAAATCTATTAGCCACATTAATTTCATTTCCCACACTAGCCAAAACGTTATGCCAAATTCAGCCTCTCTTTCCCATATTCTTAACTTTGCACGTGATGTTGTAGAAGAGGCAGGACAAATCTCCCGTCAGGCGTTTCGACAACCGATGGCTGTCGAGAATAAACTGGCCGCGGATTTCGACCCAGTGACAGAAGCCGATAAAGCAGTTGAAGCCGTTATCCGTGAAAAACTCAGCACACAATTTCCCAACCACAGTATTCTCGGCGAAGAAACTGGCTCAACCACTGGAAGCAGTGACTACGGTTGGATCATCGACCCCATTGACGGTACTCGCTCTTTTATTAGCGGCATTCCTCTGTGGATGTCACTCCTAGGACTGTTGGAAAACGGAAAGCCGGTAGGCAGCATCATCCACCAACCTTACCTGCAAGAAACTTTTGTTGGTGGCCCTGATGGAAGCTTTTTATTTCGGGGAGACGAAAAGCAAACACTGCAAACCCGCAGTACCACAACATTGAAGAACGCTACCCTATTCTGCACCGACCCCAACATTATGTTTACCCTGGGCGACGAGAGAACGGCTTTCGACACCGTTGCAGAAAAAGCACAATTGGTACGCTACGGCGCCGACGGTTATGCCTACTGCATGCTCGCCAATGGTTTTGTAGATTTGGTGATAGAAAGCAGCCTGCAACCTTACGATATTTTGCCTTTGGTCAGCTTGATTGAAGGGGCTGGCGGTGTCGTCACCGACCGTGAAGGTAATGCACCTTTAAACGGTGGTTTTGTGGTTGCCGCTGCGACTCAAGAGCTTCATCAAGAAGTTTTAAAACTCATCAATTCTTAATACCGCAATATCTGCTTTTTTAACTAATTCTCTGATAACCACCGGGAACCTGCTCCACTACCCCTTCTAACTCTAAATCCAATAACTCTGAAGCGACGTCTGCTGCGCTTTGGCCACTAATGCTAATCAATTCGTCCATAGAACACGGTGAAAAACCTAAGATCTTCATCAATCCTGTGAGTTCAATATCTGCTTGTTTGTGTTCTTGCTCACCTTTTTGTTCGCCTTCTTTTTTAGTAACCGTTAGTTCTTCTTTTTTAAACGCTAAAATCCCGCCAAGTTGCTCAACAACGTCACCGGCGGTTTCTACTAAGGTAGCGCCGTTCTTAATTAATTGATGACAACCTTTACTGAGGGGATTATGAATCGATCCAGGTAGCGCAAACACTTCCCTATTTTGCTCTGCGGCTACTCGTGCTGTGATAAGCGAGCCTGATTTCATTGCTGCCTCAACAACTAACACTCCCAGACTTAATCCGCTAATAATACGGTTGCGTCTAGGGAAATTTCCCGGCCTAGGAGCTGTACCTGGTGGATACTCTGAAATAATCGCTCCTCCTTGCTGCAAAATCTGCGAAGCCAATTTGCGATTACCCGCCGGATAAATATTATCGACACCTGACCCTAAAACGGCGATTGTTTTACCACTCGCCGATAAACAACCGCTATGACTCGCGGCATCAATGCCATATGCCAAACCACTAGTAATGGCAAAGCCATTGGTTGAAAGCTCAGACGCATAGTCATAGGCAATGGTCAGCCCCTGGCGAGTACTGTTACGACTGCCAATCAAAGCAACTTGCGGTAAATGTAAAGCCTGTAAATTTCCTCGGCCGAAAATCACTGCGGGAGGGTCATCGATATTTTTTAGTAGCTGAGGGTAATTTTCGTCGCCCAGCGTCAGCAGCCAACCACCGACCTTATCTAATTTTTGCAGATCTGCCTGAATAGTTTTCACAACTTGGCTATGGATACGATGGCGGTAAAAATCTAACAGCGTTGGATAGGTTTTTGGGTGTAAAACATCACGCAACTGCTCCGGTTTAGCCTTGAGAATGGCTTCCGGCTTTTCATAATACGTTAATAATTCTTTAAGGCGTGAAGGTCCCAGGTAGGGAAGGTAATGAAGAATAAGCCAAGGGCTCGGTAAATCATCCATGTACATGAATTTCTTCCTTGAATATAAAAATGTAGATTCCAAAAAAATACGGTGGATCTTATAAGACCCACCGTATTTAGTTTAAAACAAATAAATCCAAAAAGAGAAGACGCTTTTGTTAAGGGTTTTTCACTTTGTCATTCACTGACAATGGGCGGGATGCTTCCAACACCAAACCAAAGCTCATTTTCTTAAAGCTTCGGAAAATAATCAGCATCCCCGCACGCTCATCTGGTAATTCGATCGTGCCACCTTCCAAACGGTCTTTTACTTTTCCACCACGCTTGTAAATGGTTAGCACATTACCCACATCCAAACCGTCACGTAAACCGCGGTTGATGGAAACCACATCGAGAGTGCCAATCTGACTTACGCCACCTTCCACCGACATAATCACGCCGTTGACATCGGCTTCGGGAGCGCTGGGGTAAAAAATAGAATCCACTTCCCGCTCTTCACTAGGTAATAAGCGGTCTTCAACGCGAATTTCTTGGTTCGTGCGAATCACGGAAAAGGTGCCTACATAACCATCTTCGAGGTCATCTTCATCGATAGGTTTTGTGGCTATCATTTTCACGGCACCAATATCTTGGGCAGAATAGCCAAGGATATTACCGGACTCTGGATCACGATAAGCGTCACCAGGGCGATACACACCGTAAACCTTCACCCCTTCGGTAAACATACCGCGGGCATAGAGGCGATCCCCTGCACCTACGATCAAACGATTTTCGCCGCCTGCCAGTACGTGAGGGGTATCTTCAAAGTCTTCTTCATCAACGATCCGGCTTTCTGACAAAAACGCTGCGATTTCATCCAGAGGAATAGACGGGATAGCTTCTGTTAGAGGAGAAATTCGCTTGCTCGGAGACAACTTCATAGTGCGGCCATCAGCACCGCGGGTCACATGTAGTTGCGGTTGGCCATTCACGAATCGCAGATAGACCGTATCCCCAGGGTAAATGAGATGGGGATTCATAATCTGGGGGTTAACCTGCCAGATCTCCGTCCAGCGCCATGGTGTTGTGAGAAAGACGCTGGAGATATCCCACAGAGTATCGCCTTTTTTCACGATATATTTATTTGGATGGCCATCTTTCAGGGCAATTTCATCAGCCTGGATGGCAGCCATTGGCGAAAAGCTTAGGGCAATTCCCAGTAGGCCAGCGGCGAATTTCTTCATGGCGTGCTTCCTTCTTATGGTTAATCGAGCACTCGAATGACTCTTCTCTATTCGCTGCCGGCTCAGATTTCGACCCCAAAGCCATAGCAGCGTATAATACGTCTATCAGACAAAGATAGCGCAGAGCTACGAAAGTAGAAAGTTTTTGCTTTATCTTCATAATGTTAGCAGCTGTTTTTAGCCTATTACTAGAACCTGTTAACAGTAAATTACTTGTAAGGCCCCATTAATCCATGTCACAGCTAGAAATCCTGTCTTTTCCCGACCCTCGTTTGCGTACCGTTGCCAAACCTGTGGCCGAAGTTACCGACGAAATCCGCACCTTGGTAGATGCCATGTTTGAAGCCATGTACGCCGCCCCAGGTATCGGCTTAGCGGCAACTCAGGTAAATGTACACAAGCGGGTAGTGGTCATCGACGTATCGGAAGATCAGGATCATCCACTGGTGTTTATTAATCCAGAGGTAAAGGTGTTAGATGACGAGACGTCCCCCTACGATGAAGGCTGCCTGTCTGTTCCCGGTTTTTATGAACCTGTTCAGCGCCCCACCAATGTACGGGTCACCGCCTTAAACCGCGACGGTGAAATCTTCACCCTGGAGCCCGATGGCCTGTTAGCCGTGTGTATTCAACATGAAATTGATCACCTTAACGGCAAGCTGTTTGTGGATCATATCTCTGCTATGAAGCGCGATCGCATTCGTAAGAAGCTCGAAAAGCAAAAGAAAGCCAAAGCGTAAGTACTTACTTCGAATGCATTTTTATGAAATACATAAAGACATCGGCAAAATTGTGATCCTTCGAGATGGAGACATTCACTGGAGTATTACACATGGTATTCTTGGGCTAAGCTTCACCGCCACATCTAGTGACAATCTTCAGTACAAGCTTGTTTCTAAAGGGCTATTTTTTTGGCGGAGCTTTACTTTATATGAAGCAGACAAGGAAATAGACTCCCTCAGCTTTTCCAAGACCACTACCAACGAAATAAATCTTCGCCGCAATGAGCTCATCTACGAAAACGATAACTATCTTTTTACACTATATAGGCATCGAGAAGAGTCACCCCATGGCCAAAAACGCCTCTCATGGCAAAGCGAAAAAACAGAAATAGAACCCTCTGTTTTTTCTCTCCTAGCCATAAATATCTTAACATCGGGGCATGCATTCGCCAGTGCAGTTCCATAATTAATCACTGAATGAGCCATCATGAGTAAACCCCTGCGCATTGTCTTCGCCGGCACCCCTGATTTTGCCGCCGCCCACTTACAAGCCCTACTGGAAAACAGCAGTGAGCAGTATGAGCTTGTGGCCGTATACAGCCAGCCGGATCGCCCGGCCGGACGCGGTAAGAAGCTCACTCCAAGCCCTGTAAAGCAACTGGCACTGGATCACGAGCTACCGGTCTACCAACCGCTGAACTTTAAGGCGGAAGAAGACCGCCAAGCCCTGGCGGATCTCAATCCGGATTTAATGATTGTGGTGGCTTACGGTCTCCTATTGCCCCAGAGCGTTTTGGATATTCCAACCTTGGGTTGCATCAATGTTCACGGTTCATTGCTCCCTCGCTGGCGAGGTGCTGCCCCCATTCAACGAGCGATTGAAGAAGGCGATACGGAAACCGGCATCACCATTATGCAAATGGAAGCAGGCCTGGATACCGGCCCTATGATTTTGAAAGCTGCCTGTCCTATTGAAGCCAATGAAACTGGCGGCGAGCTGCATGACAAATTGATTCCTCTAGGCCAACAAGCGCTTTTGGAAACCGTTTCGCTTTTAGCTGATGGCAAAGCCAATCCAGACGTTCAAGACGATGCCTTAAGTACCTATGCCTCCAAGTTCAGCAAAGAAGAAATGCAGGTGGATTGGAGCAAACCCGCTCAAGCGGTATTCAATAAAATCCGCGCCTTTATTCCCTTCCCTGTGGCTTTCAGCCTTTCCAATGGCGAAAAGGTTCGCCTGTGGGCTGCAGAGCTGGTGGGTTCAGAATGGGTTAGTGAAAACATCAACGAATCCGCCACACCCGGCACTATTTTAAAAGCCGATAACACCGGCTTGTTAATTGCCTGTGGCAACGGCGCCATATTGCTGACCCAAATTCAAATCCCCGGAAAGAAAGCCATGGCAGTGAGCGAGGTCTTAAAAGCCCGCGCCGAGCGTTTCGCCCCCGGCACTGTGCTGGGTTAAAGAGCTAGATATGAATATGGACATACGCCTAGCTGCCAATCGCATCCTTACCAAGGTACTCAAAGAACAGGCATCCCTGGCCAGTTTACTGCCGGAGTACCAATCACAGGTTTCCGACAAAGACTGGCCTCTACTGCAAGAACTCAGCTACGGTACCCTGCGCTACCACCCCCAGCTGGCATTTATCCTAAAACAGTTACTGCAAAAGCCCCTGAAAAACAAAGATCTGGATGTCACCGCCAATTTACTCTGCGGCCTTTACCAACTGCTTTACACCCGCATTCCGGAATACGCCGCGATTAGCGCCACCGTAAATGTCTGTAAGAAGCTGAAGAAAGTGTCTCTGGGAAAACTCACCAACGGCGTACTGCGAAATTTTTTGCGCAACAAGGAAACACTACTCGAAGCTTGCGAGAGCAACCCCGCTGCTCAATACAAGCAGCCGGATTGGATTCTCAAACACTGGCAACAAGCCTGGCCACAGCAGTGGCAGCAGCTCGCCAGCGGCAGTAATGAAAAACCGCCCTTTACCTTGCGTATCAATACCCAGAAAACCAATCGCACTGCCTACCTTGAGCAACTGACAGAAGCCGGTATATCTGCCCAAGCTTGTTTGTACAGCAGTGATGGCATCACCTTAACCACTCCTTGCGATGTGGATGCCCTACCAGGCTTTCGCGAGGGTTGGGTTAGCGTGCAAGACCAGGCCGCACAGCTCAGTGCCGCCTTACTCGCTCCCCAAGCTGGCGAGCGCATTTTAGACGCCTGCTGTGCTCCCGGCGGGAAAACCTGTCACTTACTGGAATCTCAACCTGACATCCACATGGTGGCGTTAGATGTGGATGAAACTCGCTTGGCTCGTGTGCAAGAAAATCTCGATCGCCTGCAGCTTTCCGCAGAGCTTGTGTGCGGCGATGCTGCAGACCCTGCGACACTGCAAGGCCAAGAGGATTTCGATGGCATCTTATTAGATGCCCCCTGCTCAGCTACTGGCGTAATTCGTCGCCACCCAGATATTAAATGCCTGCGCACCCCGGAAGACATTCAAAATCTGGCCAAGCTACAACAAGCCATTGCTCATAACCTATGGCAGAAATTAAAACCCGGCGGCCGCATGCTCTACGCCACCTGCTCTGTCATGCCAGAAGAAAACAGCGATGTTGTCGCAGCCTTTCTGCAACAACATCCCGATGCGGAACACCTACCCATTGAAGCCTCCTGGGGCGAAAGCCAAACCTTTGGCCGCCAATTATTTCCACAATCCGAAAAAGCGGGCGATAATAAGGGCGATACATCCGCAAATCACGACGGCTTCTATTACGCCCTCATTCAAAAGCACGGATAACGAGGCTTGCAACAAAGCCCTTAGAAAAAGAATCAGTCAATGAAGATCTTAATTGCTGGAGCGGGACAAGTTGGCGGCACACTGGCAATCAGCCTGGCCAACGAAGACAACGACATCACCATTGTCGACACCGACACAACGCGACTCCGTGAATTACAGGACCGTGTGGATATTGGTGTGGTCCAAGGCCCAGCGTCGCAACCGGATGTACTTTTACAAGCAGGCATTGAAGACGCCGATCTGTTGGTGGCCGTAACCAACAGCGACGAAATTAATATGATCGCCTGCCAGATCGCCCACAGCTTGTTTCATACGCCGACGAAAATTGCTCGGGTGCGTTCTTCCGCTTACCTAAACCACCCGGCGCTTTTCTGTGATAAAGCCATTCCCATTGATGTATTGATCAGCCCGGAGCAATTGGTTACCAACCATGTGCGCCGCTTAGTTGAGCATCCTGGAGCACTGCAGGTACTGGATTTTGCCGACGGCAAGGTGCGCTTGGTGGGCGTGAAAGCCTTAAAAGGCGGCCCGCTGGTTGGCCATGAATTACGTTATCTCCGCCAACACATGCCCAATGTGGACACCCGCGTAGCGGCTATTTTCCGTAAAGACCACTCCATTATGCCGGAAGGCTCCACCGTGATCGAAGAAGGCGATGAAGTATTTTTCATCGCAGCAGACAGAAACATTCGCTCGGTGATGAGTGAAATGCGTAAGTTGGAGCACGCTTATCATCGCATCGTCATTGCCGGCGGTGGCAACATTGGTTTCCGTTTAGCTCAGGCCTTGGAAAACCGTTACAAAATTAAGCTCATTGAATTTAATAAAAATCGCGCCCAATGGATTTCGGAACAACTGCACAACACCATTGTGTTGCATGGCAGTGCTGCTGACCGCGATTTATTATTGGAAGAAAATATTGAAGAGACCGACGTATTTCTTTCACTTACCAACGATGACGAAATTAATATTATGTCGTCCATGCTGGCAAAACGTCTCGGCGCTAGCAAGGTAATGACGCTGATTAATAACAGTGCCTATATCGATCTGGTTCAAGGTGGCGATATTGATGTTGCTATTTCGCCACAGCTCACCACCTTAGGCAGCTTACTGACCCATGTTCGTCGCGGCGATATGGTGAATGTTCACTCCTTGCGCCGCGGTGCCGCGGAAGCCATCGAAGTCATCGCCCACGGTGATAAAAATACGTCAAAAGTTGTAGGACGCGCACTGGAAGATATCGACCTGCCTGGTGGTGCCACCATTGGCGCATTGGTCCGTGAACACGAAAACGGCAGCTCGGAAGTGATTATTGCCCACGACGATATTGTTATTGAATCTGGCGATCACGTCATCGTGTTCCTGTTGGACAAGCGCCACATTCGAAATATCGAACAACTTTTCCAAGTTGGTTTTTCTTTCTTTTAATAAACGTTGGAAGTTTGATGCTTACTATCACACCACGAATGTCATCCCGAGCCATAATATATGAGGTTCCTCCAACGTCTGTCATTCTGAGCGCCGCGAAGAATATTTTTGAGTTACCTCGTGAGCAACTCATTGATCTAAGCTCACAAAAAATCATCCAACGTCTAACTTTCAACGTCCAACACTAAATGCACTTCTCCATTATCTTTCGCGTTTTCGGCATCTTGCTAACCCTCTTCAGCTTTACGCTGATGCCGCCTATTATGGTGTCGCTGTTTTACGACGACGGTGCAGTACTGGCTTTTCTTGCAGCCTTTGCCATCACCCTGTGTACCGGCACCTTTTGCTGGATTCCTGTGCGCCATATGAAGCGGGAGCTGCATACCCGAGACGGCTTTTTAATTACCGCCTTGTTCTGGTTTATTCTCAGTTTGTTCGGTTGCTTGCCCTTTATGTTGGCAGAGCAACTGCAACTCTCTTTTACCGACGCCCTGTTTGAATCCATCTCCGGTTTAACCACAACCGGAGCAACAGTGATTACAGGCCTCGATGCGCTACCGAAATCCATTCTTTATTACCGCCAGCAATTACAGTGGTTTGGTGGCATCGGTATTGTGGTTATCGCCGTGGCGATTTTGCCGATGCTGGGTATTGGTGGTATGCAGTTGTACCGCGCAGAAACACCCGGCCCTGTGAAAGATTCAAAGCTAACGCCAAGGATTACCGAAACCGCAAAAGCCTTGTTCTTAATTTATTTAGGCCTGACCGCCATTTGTGGCTTCAGCTTTTGGCTGGCTGGCATGGATGTGTTCGATGCAATTTGCCATTCCTTTGCTACTGTAGCCATTGGCGGCTTCTCTACTCACGATGCCAGTATTGGCCATTTCGATAGCACCCCCATTATGGCGGTAACTGTCTTCTTTATGATTCTCGCCGGTTTGAATTTTGCGCTGCATTTTCACGCCTGGAATGTAAAAAGTGTGAAGCACTATTTTAAAGATCCCGAAGCTCGGTTTTATTTCACTTGGATTGTGATAGCCGCAGCACTCTGTAGTGGTTATCTGATTTACTCCGGCACCTACGATACTTACGACAGTATTCGCCACGGCATTTTTGAGACGGTTTCCATTTTAACCACAACCGGCTTTGGTACTGCAGACTTCACCGTGTGGCCAAGCTTCTTACCCTTCTTCCTGTTTTACTTGGCCTTTATGGGCGGCTGTGCTGGTTCTACTGGCGGCGGAATGAAGGTGGTACGGGTAATGCTGATTATGAAGCAGGGTGTCCGTGAGCTGTACCGTTTGATTCACCCCAGCGCCTTGTTCCCCGTAAAAGTCGGTAACCGAGTTGTTCCCGACAAAGTTCTAGAAGCGGTATGGGGATTTTTCTCCGTCTATATTGTCGCATTTGCCTTAATGTTTTTGATGCTGCTAATGACAGGCTTAGACTTCGTGACAGCATTTTCTGCGGTAGGTGCTACAATTAATAATCTAGGCCCAGGCCTTGGTGATGTCGCTGCGCACTACGGCGATATCAATGACACAGCGAAATGGATTCTCTGTTTTGCAATGCTACTAGGACGACTGGAGGTATTCACCTTACTCGTTCTGTTCACTCCTATGTTCTGGCGTTCCTAGTTAGCGCTTTTAATGCAAATTTCTAGACGCTAGAACATCCAAGACACGAATGTACATTGACAACTTGTTATGGCAGAAAAACAGCCCGACAGCCAAGATTTACAAATCTGTCAGTACCTACTGGAACTGACAGAGGCTGAGGATGTACAACAGCTCAACCAAATACTCACCACGATTACCAAGCAAGTTACTCAAGCCCCAAAAATTCAACTGAATAACCAGCCTGACAAAAATACCTCATCCACTTACCGCATTACGGTGGATGATGAGCGCTCTATTGAACTCTCCTTAGAGCAACCGGTACAAGCCTTTCCCCCTGAACTCTGGAATTTCATTACAACGGCGTACCGGAATTTATATAACAATCTAGAACGCGCCAATACAGATCGACTTACGTCTCTACTTAATCGTCAATCCTTGGAGCGAAAACTCAGCCGAATCTTGCAGCAAGCTCCCCACGAATGTCGCAGTCACGCCATTGAACGCATTATTGTGATTTTTGATATCGACCACTTTAAAAAAGTGAACGATTCTCTTGGGCATTTATATGGTGATGAAGTTTTACTGCGGGTTGCGCAAACCGCAGAGAAAATGTTCCGTGTAGACGACTGGCTTTTTCGCTATGGCGGTGAAGAATTTATTATTATTCTTCACGATGTCAATCTCACTAGCGCCCATAGCATTCTAGAGCGCTTTCGCAAAGCTATCGAAGACTTACATTTTCCGGCATTAGAGGGTGTTACTGTCAGTATAGGTTTTAGTGAACTCGAACATTCACTCCCCATGAACGACAATTTAGAGCACGCCGATAAAGCGCTGTATTACTCGAAGAATAACGGCCGCAACCAGACACACTGTTATGAATGGTTACGTGATGACGGCAAGCTGGACAAAGACCAGCCTACCGGTGGTGATGTGGAGTTGTTTTAAAATGTTGGACGTTGGACGTTGGACGTTGGACGTTGGACGTTGGACGTTGGACGTTGGACGTTGGACGTTGGACGTTGGACGTTGGACGTTGGACGTTGGACGTTGGAAAATTATGTCATTCTGAACGTAGTGAAGAATCTTTTTAAAATACACGCCTACCTAGAAAAGATCCTTCCTCACGCTGTTCGTCAGGATGACAAGACCGAGCTGGCTTTCCTGAAGGGCAAGAGCGCAGCGGCACGCAGGAAGAGACTTAAAATAACTAAAACAATGTCATTCTGAGCTCCGCGAAGAATCCCTTTATTTCGACATAGGCTTATGGTCATCCAACCAATCATATAACGGCTTACCTTTATCTACCGAATGCACCGTAAACAATTTTAATGATGTCTCGCCCACTACTTTAAAACCGGCATGTGGGACACCCCTTTCATTCACCAATGAAAACCCTGTTGGAATGGCTTGAGGTTTCTTTCCTGGATATTGAATCATTCCCCCCTGTACCACTAATAACGCTTCCACACCGTGGTGAAAGTGACGCCGCAATACCGCGCCAGGTTGGTAGGTTGTAATGGTAGAAACCACTTCCATTCCCGAAGCCCCTGTAAGATCTACCCGCTTTATCTCTTTAGCCTCAATCAACGCTGGCGTAGCCATCACCCCCGATGAATGTGAAAGCAACATAAAAACAATCGCAGCAAACAACTTTTGCATGTGGAGTTCTCCTATAATTTTTATGGTTATTAATAGTTTGTGAATGTGATTTCATCATAGCCACAACTACTTTTAAACCCTGACAAACCTGACTTCTGCACAAGCTTGGTGCCGCCTGGCGCACCACTCTCGTGCATTCCTCTCAACACCCCATCGAACCATTGTAAATTGCGCTAGAACGGTACAAACTCCGGACCTGTTTTTTTTCACGCGATTTTTTTGCCCCTTTTTCGGGCGAGAACTTTCGCCTCCTTTTTAACCTCTGTTCAGGCTCAGGAGCCCATAATGGAAAATATAACTAGTGCTGTAGACACCCTTGTTCAGAGCTCCAATACGCTCTTTATTCTTCTTGGCGCCATCATGGTTTTCGCCATGCATGCCGGCTTTGCTTTTTTGGAAGTAGGTACCGTGCGTCACAAGAACCAAGTAAACGCCTTGGTTAAGATCCTCACCGATTTTGGTGTGTCTTGTTTGGTGTACTTCTTTGTGGGTTACTGGGTTGCTTACGGCGTTGATTTCTTCGCCCCAGCCTCAGAGCTGTCCCAAAATAATGGTTATGAGTTAGTGAAGTTCTTCTTCCTCATGACCTTTGCTGCCGCTATCCCAGCCATTATCTCTGGTGGTGTTGCAGAGCGCGCCAAGTTCTACCCCATGCTCATTAGCGCCGCTTTGGTAGTGGGTTTTGTATACCCCTTCTTCGAAGGCATTATCTGGAACGGCAACTACGGTTTCCAAGGCTGGTTAGAAAGCACCTTCGGTGCGGGCTTCCACGACTTCGCCGGTTCCATTGTGGTTCACGGTGTAGGTGGCTGGATCGCCCTAGCAGCTGTGATTGTTTTGGGCACCCGTGATGGCCGAGTTCGCGACGGTAAGGTTGTTGCCTTCGCACCGTCTAATATTCCTTTCTTAGCATTGGGTGCGTGGATTCTGTGTATTGGCTGGTTCGGCTTCAACGTTATGTCTGCCCAAACCTTGGACGGCATTTCGGGCCTAGTTGCCGTTAACTCTTTGATGGCCATGGTGGGTGGCATTGTAGGCGCAATGGCCATTGGTAAAAACGACCCTGGCTTTATCCACAATGGTCCACTGGCTGGCCTGGTAGCTATTTGTGCCGGTTCTGATGTGGTACACCCAATGGGCGCCATCGTGATTGGTTTTATCGCCGGTGCTATCTTCGTGTACGCCTTCACCACTATCCAAAACAAGCATCCAAAAATCGATGACGTTCTCGGTGTATGGCCACTGCACGGTATCTGTGGCCTATGGGGCGCACTGGCTTGCGGTATCTTCGGTGCAGAAGCCCTAGGCGGCCTGGGTGGCGTGAGCTTTATGTCTCAGTTGATCGGTTCTGTGGCCGGTATTGCGGTAGCACTGATTGGCGGCTTTATCGCTTACGGTGTAGTCGATAAAGTATCTGGTATCCGTCTGAGCCAAGAAAACGAATTCGATGGTGCTGACCTGAGCGTTCATAAAATTGCCGCTACCAGCATGGATAAATAATTTTATTTATCACTACGTCTGCTGCTCTCAGTAGCTACGGCTAAAAAAATCCCCCGCTGATATTCATCACGGGGGATTTTTTATGCTCGCTAGCCACTCGTGATTAGCTGCGATGCAACAACCGAACGCCTCACTCAGGTTGGCAAAAAGGCATCCGCAAAAATGGCCTTCATGCCGGCTCCCGCCATAAAGCACTGTCGCTTCATCTTTTTCACAAAGCTCTCAGCCCCACACAAGAAGACTTTTGCCTCTTTCAGATCAGAACACATCTCTTGGGTAAATTCATAAATATCTCCCTGCTGCACGCCAAATTGCTTAACTCGCTCATCACTTTCATCCACGTCTTGAGCAAGAAAATATACTGATACATTGGGCACCTGCTGCATAAGTTCCACTAGCTCAGGTAACAGATACAAGCTATCGCTATGTTTACTGCCCACAATCAAGTTGATGGGGCCTGTATGGCCTTGCTGCAAGGCAGAACGGACAATGCCATACAAGGGCGCTAATCCTGTGCTAAGCCCTACAAGCAACAGCGGCTTATCCTTTTCATTATCTGGTAACGCATAAAAGCACACACCTTTCGGCCCCTGCACTTGTAATACTGTTCCCACTTCCAGGTCGTCACTCACCCAAGGAGAAAACGCTCCGTCGGGGTAACGCTTGATATGCAGTTCAATAAAATCCTCACAGCCTGGGACACTGGCGAGAGAATAGCTTCGAGAAAGCTCAGGACTTTTAAACAAGGTCACAAACTGCCCGGGCTCATACACAAAACTGTCTGGCATTTTGAGCCGAAGTCTAACGATGTCTTTGGCTAAGCTGGTTTTCTGCAGCACCGTACCTGCCACACTTTTATGGGCGGCACGATCGAAACTCACACGGATAGGGTCCGCGGGTTTACAACTGCAACTGAGAAAATAGCCCATGGATTTTTGAGCTTCACTCAAACCCACCTGAGACTGAGGTGGAACCTGGTCTTCACTGACCATTAAACAAGACTGACAAGCACCGGCACGACAACTATTGGGCACCTGATGACCACTGCGCAATAATCCATCGAGCACACTTTCGTTATCTTCTAGAGTTATTTCATCATCCGCGTAATAAACTTGTACCACGGTATCCTTCGCTATATTTCTGAGGAATGAGGGGACTAAAAAGATTTCGATTGCCCTTGCTGTTTTATCAGTTAGGAAATCAAGGGCAATCGAAATTTGGGGTGTATCACTGTATCGATTACGCGTTGAGCACGTCGTCTTTCACAGAGACACAAATATTGACCACTTCATCAATTTTTTCTTGCGGCACCGAGAGCTCTTGCAGAGTCGCCACTAAATTTTCTGCCACCGCATTAAAATGACCTTCGTTTAGATTTAAGTGCTTATGACCTTCACGTAAATCTTTACCGCTGTAATTATTTGGCCCACCAAAAGCCATGGTTAAAAAGGCTTTTTGCTTGGCGTGTTGTGATTCCATATCCACGGTATCGAAAAACTCATTGATGCGGTCATCTGCTAATACTTTTCGATAAAAAATATCCACGGCGGCATCAATGGCTGCTGCTCCACCTAATTCTTCAAATAAACTCATGGCTTTCTCCATTTTTTCTGGCGTTTTTGATTCTTTTTTCGTTTCTGTCTTTTTTCCAAGGAGTTTACTCAGCAACCCTTGAAACCATGTACTCGACTGCTGCATGGATTTCCTCCTTTGTCAGCGCTTGATTGCCGCCTTTCGGCGGCATCAATCCGTAACCCTCTATGGCGTGTTCCACCAAGGTATCAACACCTTGAGGAACACGTTTCCCCCACATTTTTTTATTTCCTAATATGGGCGCACCATTAATGCCTTGCGCGTGACAAACTTTACAATTTTTATTCACAATTGATTCGCCAATTGCAACTTCAAAAGAAACTCCCTGAGTTTTCTTTGGCGTTTCAGATTCAGACGATTCCTGTGAACACCCCTGCAGAATCGTGAATCCAAGCGCAAAAATAAAAATTGTAAAACATCTCGCTAACATGGCATGCCTATCGCTAATGGTTGTTTATAGAGGAACCCGAATAACCACACCACCCATCACTTCACCTACCGCGAAATCCGTACGGGGTGAATCTTTGTGGTCGTTATGGCAAGTGGTGCAGGCATCAGACACGGCTACGTCTGGATAAACCGCCGTAAAGTATTTCTGATCACCCAAGGTTTCTGTTCCGTAGAAATTTTCACCGGGATTTGCCGCAATAAAATCTAGGCCTTCTTTCTCCATCGGCGTTTTCGGTGCGTTCTGACTATTAATAGGCCAGTTGGACTGTAACGAATAAGTGAAGTCGTCAGTCATTTCCTGCACCGCTTCAGCACCGGCGCGGAACATCTGCGCAGGCAATAGCGCACCATTATCATACTCTTTCCAATGCTCATCAGGCTTAATAGCACCAGCACCTTTTGGGCCTAAGCGTTTAATAATGTATTTGGTGTAGTTGGTGCGGTCGGCTTTCATTACCGCAAATAGAGAATCCGTATATTTTTCTGGTGCAATGCCTGCAGCCTTCTCTTCCCCACAACCAGAAATACCGGCTACTGATAATGCGATCGCAGTTACAGCAAAAGTTTTGTTCATGATGCGTTCACTCCCGTGATTATTCGCGTATTACTTTTTTAGCTACTTTCTAGCTCTCTCCAGTGCCCAATCCATCGATTCAATATGTATGCCAGGTTTCTCATTAAAGTTATTTTCAATAAGATTTGGATCCGCCAAGGCATCAATGGAAAATTCCAAACTGTGGCAATTCATACACACGGGGCGAATCATTTTTTCATTCGGTCGCAAGTTATTATTTTGATTGTGATCCACGCGGGTTGTCTCTAAACCCCCATGTTTACTGGTGATTTTAGGTAAATGACAAGTGGCGCAAGTCACTTCTTTTTGTTGCGCGTCTGCTTCAACAGCAATATTTTCTATACCCGCTAACCACAATTTTCCGTGTGGAGATTCTTTGAAATTCACGGAATGATCATCCGTATGACAAGATAAACAGGCCTCAACTTTCGCAAAATTGCGATCATAGTCGTGAGCTTTATGACAACTGTTGCACCCCTGCTGGGCATGTTCAGAATTTTTGTGAAATTTCAGTGCGCCCCGATTTAGTGCAGGAGACATCGGTTCTAACTCTGGCTTGGCCGCATCCACCGTGGCAATAGCACCGGCTAAACGCATACCGTGTTTACCTTCCGTAAAGCCTTTCGCTTCTTGTTGGTGGCAAGTCTGACACTGCGCTAAATTAGGTTTTGCAATCCAGGTTTCTGCTTCTGTATTGCTACCTATATGACAGCCGCCACAGTCAATGTTGGCAGCACCGTGCACCGTATCAGGCCAGTGGGCAAGGATCTCTGGATTATCTTCAATGACTTGTCGTGCTTCCGGTGTTTTAACTTTGGTAATCACATCCCGCTTAGCCGTTAAAGATGCATGAGTCGCATTGGGGATTTGCGCAATCACGTTTAACCAAGGTTGATTAGCATTCGCTACCAAGAAGTTTTCAAACAACGCACGGTTATCGTGGTAGTTATGACACCCCGCACTGGCACAGCTATCAAAGGCTAGATCTTCATGACTCTTACGGGTATCTGCCACATCTTTATGACAGTGCCAACAGAAGTCATCGGGCAAGGTCACACCCATTGCGCGGGTTTGTTCATCTTGGTGCTCAGTATGGCAACTAATGCAATAGCGGGCATCGAGAATTTCTAAGCGATACGCTTCTCGCGGATCGGTAAATTTTTTCTTCGGATGTGAATCGTGAGCGTTATCCAAATCTTCTTGGTGACAGCCGGTACAGGCATTTTGCAAAATTTCGGTTCCGCCAAACGCTTCTGTATGGCAACTGGTGCAGGCCATTTCAATTTGATAGTGACCGTGACTAGCATCGCCAATCAACAGCTCACTTTTATCTTCACTGAGAAATAAGGTATTGCCGTAATAGCCTGCTAATACCAGTGTGACCACAACCCAGAGCAGCCAAGTTAATCGTTTCATTGTCATACCCAAACTACATTCGAGCAATGGCTTTACACGTTTCAGCCACGCCTCATTAAAAGTCCACGCCCTATAAAAATGGCATCTTAAAAGTAATACACGGTGAGAATATGCAGGCTTAACAACAACGGCAGCGGCCAAGTAACCAGCACATGTGCCCACGACCAAAACTTCCGAACCTGCCGTGTATAACGCGCCGCAACATGATGACTTAGCGCAATAGAGATACCCGCCAACACACCACAGGCGATAATAGAGAGGAAATCCACCATCAAAATGCGATTCAAATTACTGCCAAGGTGAAAACCCGTATGCATAATCAGCAGGCCAATGCAGGCAACCCCCACAATGGAATGTAGTAACCGCCAGTAAGCAAAGCCTCCCAACCACTTCCACTGCAGTCGCTTACGCAGTGACATCACTAACCCCAGCAGCGATAAGCCCAACAAAGTGAAGCCACTGACTTGCTTCCAAAAACTGTCGTTCCACACTTTTTCAAACGCGGGTTGCGTTTGAACACTGTTCGCCACCTCTAAGCCCGGAATAAACACCAAGGCACAGGCCAACACCGCTGCCACTACACTGCTGATTAAAAGCGTTTTCCAACCCACTTCTTTTTCCTTTTCCGTTTCTTCACCGGTATAGGCTTCTGTGAGTTGTTCTAATAAGGGTTTGCACGAGCCACAGGTTGTCGCGGCCGTGGTTTCAGCCTGCAGTTGGCTAATGCTGGTATAGCCCGCTTCTAGGGCACTTTCTAATGTGCCCTTGGTGATGTTGCTGCACTGACACACCACTACTGATGCGGGCCAATTGATAATTTCGTCGTTATTGCCGCTACCCCACAGGGAGCCGGTTAAACGAAAGCGCCAAAGCTGTAAGGCAGAAAATGCCCGTTGATTCTGAAAGGCTTCTTGCACCCGCCGTGCTTCCGGCCAATCCCCCAAACCCACGGTACCCAGTAGCTTGCCTTTCAACACCACAAGCTTGCGGTAGATGCCGGTTTTTTTATCGTAAAAACTCAATTCGCGCTGCAGTGGGTGGCTGCCTAAATCCGCTACCTGCCCCATACTACAAACACTCTCCCCAACCACTTTTAAGCGGCTCACTTCCAGTGAACCAAGATATTGAGCACTTTCTTCGTGAATGGTGGCAGCGGCCACCGCAGCCTGCTCCATACCCGGATTCACCAAACCGTAGGTTTTTCCTCGGTGTTCACAGCATTCCCCAATGGCGTAAATATCTGAGTCTGAGGTTTGCAGTTGGTCGTTCACCAAAATGCCATGGGCCCACTTCAGCTTTGCATCCTGAGCAAGTTGAATATTGGGGGTAATGCCCGCACAGAACAGCACCGTATCGCAGGGAATAATTTCACCACTGCGAGTCACCACAGATTCCACTCGACCTTTACCCGTGATTTTTCGTACACCGGATTCCGTGATCACTCGAATACCTAAAGCCTCCACTTTCTCTTGCAACAAGGTTGCGGCCTTATCATCCAACTGGCGGTTCATCAGTCGTGTAGCCTGTTGTACCAAAGTCACTCGAGTGCTGTGACGACACATAGCCCGTGCGGCTTCCAACCCCAGCAATCCGCCACCGACCACTACCAAATGCCTCGCCCTCGAAATACGCGCAGAAAGTGCCTGAGCTTCGCGAATATCACGAAAGGTAAATACGCCGTCTTGCTTTACCCCTTCAATATTGGGAATGTGTGGTCTTGAGCCTGTAGCGATAATTAATCTGTCGTACTCGTAACTTTGGTCGAGATGATCAAACACCTGTTTTTTTCGAGTATCGATTTTAGTGATATAGGCAACTTGATATTGAAAGCCCGGATGTTCCTGCTCATTGGGAAGTGGCGTTGCAATATCACCTACACTGGCATCCCCCGCCAACAGGGATGACAACATCACTCGGTTGTAGGGTGCATAAGGCTCATCACCAAATAATGTGAGCTTCGCAAAAGGCTCCCGCTTTAACATTTCTTGAGCAAAGCGAACCCCAACAGGCCCACTGCCCACCACTAAAATTTTTAGCTGCCGCCCCGAGTTAACAAAGGCTTTACTGGCAAACGCACCCGACACGTTTTCTGCATCCGGAATAAAATGCTCAACGCCTCGGCTTTCTCTTTTTCCATCACTCTGCTCCCCCGAGGCTCTCCGCTCTCCTGGTATTAAAGGCGATGTCTCATCGATCGCTGCTGTATCAATATTTTGATTAACCGCTGTGTTCTGCTCTGTTGCGCTCATAGATCGCTCGTATTACTCATTTGTGATTGCACACGGATATCACGCAATAAAGTGAGCAGAGCAAGGACTATGCCAGCCACCAAAAAGCCCCTAAATCCTTGTAATTCAGAGGAAAAAATTAGTTTTTTAATTTGAAAGTAAAAAATGGTGCACTGAATTAGCGCAATTGAAAGCGGAAGATGCCCACGAAAAATGCACTAAATGAGTGCGATTTATAGCCTAATAGAAATGCTAATGAGAGGAATGAGAGTCTTTAATAATCTCAGAAAAGGTGACTTTAAATTCGGATACCGAGGACATCAGCTTTGCATGCTGATAAATATTCATATATTTCTCGCGGATTAATTGAAAAGCCTCATCCATTGCAGATTTAGACTTAAAATAAACCGCCATATGATATTCCGGTAAGTCAGGCAATGACTGATTAGGTGTAGTTTTCTCGATCATATAACCGTCGATATCCCCCTGGCCTTTTAATAATTCTGCGAACTCAGCGGCCAAGCCAATAATCTCTGGCTCATCCGTAGAATCTTTTAAATTAAAGAAAAGGTTATAAATCATTGCCTAAAGCCTATTATTTACAGCTTTCAGCATTATATCGAGTGGTACGTAAGAAAATCCAGCCTGTATTTTTACCATAGGCTTTTATTAAAGCGCCTTATTATACATGGGCATTAGAGCAATTTTTCCGCTCAAGTTTTTGGTAGGGCGCTTTGCTTGCCATGAAAATAATCAGTGAAAACAAGCAAAACCAACCAAATACCAACGTTAGCGTCATGCGTTGATACAACCCCACCGGTAACGAAAGTGGAATAATTGCATCAAGAAAAACCATCATCCCCCAAAAATATAATAAGTACTTTAATTTCGTGCTGACATTTAATCGATAAATGACAAACAAACCAAATACAACCGTCAAATAAAATGGAACCAGCGCATAGAGTGCAAAAAAGAAATGATATCTACCGGGATAATCCATAGGAATCGCAATCAAGCAAAACATAGTCCCAAAGGCCACTACAAAAATCCCGACATAATTTTTCTGCTCTAATCTCCGTAGCGTGAGAAAAATTCCAACTCCGAATAATATAATGAGCAATCCAGTTCCTATAAAGCCAAAGACATTCATAAATTCACTGTAGTTCGCTTTTATGGCTCCCAGCTCACTTACATAATTATTAATATGGGAATAACTATCCTGTAGTGCGGCAAAAATAATTACGTTTAACACCAACCATGGAAAAGCAATCATTCCCAGAGAAGTTAAGTATTCAAGCTTTCTATCCGTGCCCATTTATTTAACTCCTTTTCAGTAGAATAAAGGCTAATACACTTACCCATATAACCGATATCCCGTAGTTGATTCGCTGATACAACCCAAATCCTTCACCTTTCTCTATGGCCATGCCCATCGCAGGCAACGCCGCAATAGCAATAAAACAACAAGCCAAAGAAAACAGCGTAAACCACTTTTTATTGAGCAATCGATGAGATAAGTAGATCCAAATGGCATTAGCTATGAGTAGTGAAAGTGCCATGATCAAACCAAAAAGATTATGCATATTTTGGTTAAACGATGGATCAGATGGATTACAGCCGGCATCGCAAGGGAAATAACCCGCACCAATACTGCCAATACCATGGGCTATCAACAGGAAACCTGAAAATTCTGATAATCTTGATTCAGATAATGTCTTGATAACCCCGATACCGAATGCAATAAATAAAACACCCAGTGGATAGTTATTTATAAAGCGGGAAAAGAATTCTGTTGGTGAGCCTGAAGCCCCCAACTGGCTCATTGCATAATGAAAGTGGCTATACCCTGGATAAAAATTAGACGTAATAATTACACCTAGAATTAACCAAAAGGGAATAATTAGCCCTGTGATATTCAGGTAACTAGAAATTGTATCCCTCATATTGATAGCCTTATTAAGTATTTAGCACAGATTGTAATGGCAAATAAATAAGAAGCTCTGTTGAAATAGCAATAACAGGAACCCACGCGGCATAAGCCACAGCCCGCTCTTGCTTAAATTCCAGCATGAATTTAAGCATTGCGAATGGAATAATGAAGTACAGAGTGTAAGCTATAAGTATAAAACCCCATGATATTTGAGCTATTGCGATACCAATATTGGCAAGCCAAATTAATACCGTAGGGGAAAATACAAACAAAGCCGCCATTTTCCAATCTACAACTGGATCGAAATCCTCTGCCTCCCGATTACGATCAATATACTTATAGATACCAATTAAAATTACACCCGATAAAAGTGCTTGGATAAATGCGACCATATAAATTCCTTTTCTTAATGCTTAACGCCTGTGTATGGGGCGGCTGAAGCGACGCATAAGCCATCCCAGACGCATTTTTATCTGTAACCATGACGCACTTGTTAGAAACTGTACGCATAAAACTTCGTATCTACCTGCATTACAGGAAAAGCAGTTGCTAGATCTATTTTATGCACTTCTTTAAACCCCGATTTTTCGTAGAATCTGTGTGCCGCTCTAAACTTGTCAGTTGTGCCAAGAAAAATTCGTCTATAGCTATTCGCTTCGCACCAATTAAAAGCGGTTTTAATCAGGCTGCATGAAACGGCCTTTTCTTTACCACGGAACTCGGATACGACAAACATCTTTCGTAAGGCGCCGATTCTATCACCAATATCTAGAATGGATATTGTACCAACAACCTTCCCTTCGGAAATTGCCATCCAGAAATTACCTGCCGCTTTCTGGTAGTAGTCGCCTATATTTTGTAAATCCGGCTGGTCTGATTCGGATATACGCATATTAAACTCGTTGTTCTGAATATTTAGGATGAGCGATATGATCTCTTCCTTAAACTCATCTCTATATTCTAGAATTTCCATATCTCACTATGACTTAGAGGTTTATAACGAACCTTCTGCGCTACTTTTTCTTTGTTTTTTAAGATCTTTCTCTTGAGATAGTATTTTTATCTTCTGTCTTTTAACGCGTATTTTATTACTGCCAACAATTTTGTTATTTAGGTTTTTCATTGCGGCTTTTGCCTCACCAGGCTTTGGCATTTCAATAAAACCAAAACCTTTTGATAGCCCACTACTCTGATCCACTACCAAGTTACAAGATTGAACTGCCCCAAAGTCTTCAAATAAAACTTTCAACTCTTCTTCGGTAGTTGATCGATCTAGATTACGTACTAATAATTTCATGGTTTTTCCAGATTCTAGCTATGCTTTAATAGTAGGCATTGCCTTGTATGTATATCGCCCCGGTAACAGGCCGGAACGGTGTTGATCCTTTTGTGCGAGCGTAGCGATAAAGCACAAAACGGGCGACGCCGTGGAGGTCCTAGCCAGCTTGCTGGCGATGTTGACCGGCTTGTTATGCCTTGTTAGAATTACGTACATATTTACGTACATGTACAGGAAAAGACTATGCAAAGCATAAGCTATACCGCAGCCCGAAGCAACCTTGCGAAAACCATGGAGCAAGTTTGCCAGGACCACGCCCCCGTAGCCATTACCCGCAAGGGCGAAGGTGCCGTCGTTATGATCTCGATGGATGACTACCAATCCCTGGAAGAAACAGCGTATTTGCTCCGAAGCCCAAAGAATACACGGAGGCTTATCAGCGCCATCGCCGATCTGGATCAAGGAAGAGGCAACGAAAAGGAACTTATAGAATGAAGTTAATTTTTGCAGAACAAGCCTGGGAGGACTACTTGTACTGGCAAAAGACAGACAAACAAATACTAAAGCGAATAAATACCCTCGTAAAGGACGTAACTCGCGACCCCTTTGCTGGGATAGGGAAGCCGGAACCATTAAAGCACGCTCTTTCCGGCTACTGGT